>CAYWVB010000053.1:0-37571 GCA_964461595.1 uncultured Terrimonas sp.
GGTATGGGTGTTGCAGACTTTGGATTACCGCCAATCCGCACTATGGGTGTAAAAATTGGCGTTAATTTTTAAGGCTAATCAAACAAAATCTATAAAACGAATGTTATGATAAAAAGATCAATACAGTATATTACACTCGGGGCGCTGCTATTAGCCGGTGTATCCTGTAGTAAGGACCAATTGAAAGTGAGCGAACGGGAAACTTCACTTGATGTTAATTACTTTACTTATTCCCGGTATCTGCTCACCACGGCTATTGTGGGAGTTGCCCAGCAATATGGCAGGGCGGTACTGAATGAGCCGGCAAGCGAAGCAGCATTGTACTTTATGGATTGCTACAGGGCCAGTTCGGCGACCGCTTCTCTTTACGGCAGCAAAGCCCAGGACTGGAATTACGAGTCCAGCAACCCTTATACCAACCAGTTGCGATACCTGGCATCCATCACCCCACTGGCAACCAAGGAGAACAATCTGGCCAATATGGCCGCTGCCGATATTTTAAAATGTGTGGTTGGCGCGTATCTCACCGAAAAGTATGGCAATATTCCATTCAGCGAAGCCATCCAGGGAAGAGAAGGTAATATGTTCCCAAAATTTGATGCACAGAAAGACGTGTACGAGCAGATGTTTGACTTGTTGAACAATGCAATTTCTATTTTGTCTGACCCCTCCAGCAAAGGCTTACCATCCAATCACGATGTTTTGTTCAATGGAGACAGAACCAAATGGATAAAATTTGCCAATTCCCTTAAATTCAGGCTAATGGTACACTCCTATGAGGCATTCAAAAAAGCCGGTAAAGACCTGAGCAGCGAGATGCAGACCATCGCCGGCAGCGGTAACTATATGTCGTCTGTAGCCGATAATGCCGGACTTGCATTTTCCGGATCAGACCAGGATCAGTCCTGGTACCTGCAAAGGAACTGGGGCACCGGCAACGACTTTACCGAGCAGAAACCTACCAAATACCTGATTGACCAGATGGCCGCATTAGACGATCCACGCATGTATATCATCTTTGCACCTGCACTTTCTCCAATATCTTCCAGGGCTACTCCGTCAAGTGAAAATGTCAAGATAAACGGATATACTTATAAGATAGACTATTATCCGTCTACAATGTATGATGCTTCAGAACTGGTGGCTGCCGGCAGAGACCTCAATGGAGGAATAATATCCGTACCTTATACCCTTGATGCGATGTGGTTTGGGGCGCCTAATCCGATAACCATCAATACACAGTATGCAAGCTCTACCAGTTTGCCCGGTACCAATAGTTTTTATGACAACCGCCGTATTACCGGGTTTTCTCAATTGATTGCCAAAACCACTGATCCCCGCCTAAAGGCTGTGTTGATGGAGTCGAGCGAAATGATGTTTCTTCTTGCCGAAGCCCGTCAGAAAGGATGGATATCTTCCGGAACGGTTAAAGACTACTACGAAAATGGTATAAGATTATCATTTGAAAGGTGGGGCATAGAAGACGGAACAAAACCGCCAACGCATACCGGTTCTGACAAGATAGTAGATAATTTCAGCGATTACTATGCAAAAGCGGGTGTGGCATTGGATGGCACTGCTACCGACTTAGACAAGATTGCTACGCAGAAATGGCTTTCGCTGCTGGTTACCAATCATACAGAAGCCTATACTGATTATAAGAGAACAGGAAAACCTGCATTCATCAAAAAAATTGTTGAATCCTTTTCAACATACGAGTATCCATTGCGGTATGTATATCCGCTTGATGAATCAAGCAACAATAAAGAGCAATACGATGCTGCCGTTTCTGCATTAGGGGGTAAAGATCTGCCTTCTACTAAGATGTGGATATTGCAGTAATAAGCTTTTGTGAGGTAAGTTTGTATAGTTAGTATGAAAACAGCGGGTTGGATTTTCCAGCCCGCTGTTTTTTTTGACGGATTTCAACCCCTTGAATATTTCCGCTTGCGAAAAATTGAAATACACCCAAGACTATCACGACCTCATCATTATACAGTATTTTTACTTGTTGCCGGCAGCCTTTTCTCCCTGGCAGAGCTATCCCGAAACCAATCTTTCTTCTGTTATTTTCAAAATATATTTTGAGCTATGAGTATGTGCTGACACTCTCCTTCTCCAAGATTAGTTAATCAAATGTTATTGAGAAAAACATAGCAGGTTACGATGGCATTTTAAATGCTGTACCCCTTGAACAACGGCCAGGCTAATGCAACAGTTCTGTGGCACAACCGTAACAGCGCTAAACTTGCCACAACTGTCGTGTTATCGTCATATAATCTTCCAAGATTAAATAATTCAAGTAATTGAAAAAAAGCTGCATATAATCATTGTGAAACAAACAATGAATTGATCATCTATTCGGTAAAACTTTTATTTATTAACTCCAATCAAACCAGTTATGAAAAGAAGACCATCTTTTTCAAAACACTACTTCGCAATGTTACTGTCTGCACTGTTGCTGGTGTATGCCACAGTATCACGGGCGCAGGATGATGCAATCCTGCCCTCCACTCCGGATAACGCTGCTGCTGAAAACTCCGGTACGTCCGCCATAAGAACAAACTCCCACCCTGCAGCGGCTTTTGAAGTAACAGCGCAGGCAGATTTCCTTGTTAAAGGATATGTAAGCGATACGAGGGGTCCCCTGGCTGGCGTAACAATAACTGAAAAGGGAAAAGGCAATGTGACAACAACAAATAATGATGGAAATTTTTCAATAAAGGTAACCGACGGGAATGCGGTCTTGGTATTTACTTCAGTAGGATATAATACTCAGGAAGTTGCTGTAAGTAACAGGACAAATATTAGTGTCCGGCTACAAACAACGAGCAAGGAAATGGACGCCGTAGTTGTGACGGCCCTGGGTATTACAAAGGCCAAAAAAGCATTAGGTTATTCTGTAGGAGAAGTAAAATCTGGTATGATGGATCGCGTTCCCCAGAAAGATCTGCTTGGTGCACTCACTGCAAAAATGTCGGGGGTAAAGATCACAAATACATCAAATGATGTGAACAGCGACACTTATGTTAACATACGTGGTATTTCGTCTCTCGCTGGTAACAATAGCCCACTGGTTGTTGTTGACGGAGTACCTACCGGTGATCCCAAAGTGATGAAAGACATAAACCCGGATGATATTGAGAGTGTCACAGTGCTGAAAGGCCCAAGTGCTGCAGCGCTTTACGGCTCAAGAGCGGGTAATGGTGTAATACTTATTACCAGTAAGTCGGGTAAAAATAAAAGAGGGTTAGGTGTTGATGCAAATATCGGCTATACTTATACCGTGCCTTATAAGTTTATTGATCTGCAAAGAAGATTTACCACCGGTATAAGCGGGGTGCTGAATGAAAATTCATATCAGCAGTGGAACGGTCCCGAAGAAGGAGAGTCTGCCGTTCAATGGAATACAAATGGAGAATCCAAGCCCCTTGTTTTTTACGACAACTCACTTCAGGATTATTTCAGGACCGGTCTTGAAAAAATATATGATGTAAGCATCAATGGTTCTTACGACCGCGGAAGTTTCAGACTCGGGGTTTCCTACCTCGACGCCGATGGTGTTTATCCCGGGGTTGAATTGCAACGAAGCGGAGTGAATTTATCCACGGTTTACAATATTACCAAGAAGGTAAAAATTTTTGCCAATATAGACATTTCAAACCCGCGCTCAGATAACTATCCGCTAAAAAACGGGGGAGAAACACAATATATGTCTATATACCAGGTACCTCCTCATATAAATATTAACGATCTTAAAGACTACTGGATAACTCCGGGTGTTTTGCAAAGGAACTTTAATGCGGCTCACGATAATCCCTGGTTTGCGGCTTATGAACTTCAAGACAAATTTAACAGGCTTAGAACGTTTGGAAATGTGAAGCTGGAATATCAGATCCTTAAGGATTTAAAATTAATGGGACGCTTTGCTTATAATGGTAATAATGAAAAAAGAGTGTACAGGCAGGCCTGGTCAAGCTATGGTGGTGATGGTGGCGGACAAAATAAGCCCCAGGGAACTTACAATCAAACGATCAGCAACCAAAAAGAGGTAAACTCCGATTTCCTTGTTTCTTATAAAAAAGAGATTGGCAAGTTTGAGATTGCGCCGTCTGTTGGGGGCAATATTATGGCTCAGCGCAACTACAAGACGTACGCAGGCGGAGATCCTCTTGTCCTTCCCGGGCTCTATACGCTTTCAAATGTTAACAGGAACGGGCTGACATATTCCGACCTTACCTACAGGAAGAATATTTATAGCACTTACGGGCTGCTGGATATGAGCTATGATAATATGATCTTCCTGAATGTAACGGCAAGAAATGACTGGTCCAGCACCTTACCGAAGGACAACAGATCTTACTTTTATCCTTCTGCTTCGCTTAGTGTTTTACTTAATGATATGCTCCGTCTTCCATCGTGGGTTTCGATGCTTAAGCTCAGATCCGGCTTATCCCAGGTAGGTAAAGACACAGATCCTTATGTTATAGCCACGGTACTAACCCAGGGAACATGGGGAGACAATACCATGTATACAGTACCTGGCAACTTACCCAATATTAACTTAAAGCCGGAGATTGCAAAAGCATTCGAAATAGGAACAGACCTTTCCTTTTTTAATAACCGGTTAGGCGCTGATTTTACCTATTACAAAGTTCAAAATACCAACCAGATATTAAATGCATCAACGTCGGCTGCATCAGGTTATGTCGCAGCAACAATCAATGCAGGCAATATCCAAAATACAGGTATTGAAATAGGGTTGAATGCCGTGCCTGTACAAACCAAAAACTGGAGCTGGGATATCCGTGCCAGCTTCACCCGTGAAAGAAGCAGGCTAAAAGAGCTGACAAAAGGTATAGAACAATTTCAATTCTGGGAGAGCACACAGGTATTTGCAATTTCCAAAGTAGGCGATTACATTGGCGATATTTATACGCGCGACATGATACGGGTACAGGATAAAGCCAGTCCTTACTATGGATGGCCTATACTCAATTCAAACGGAAAACTACAGCGCAACAACGATAATGCAGCTCTTGTAAAGGTGGGCAATTTTATGCACAATTTCATGATAGGATTGCAAACAGGCATTTCATACAAAAAAATCTCCATTTCGTTAAGTGTTGACTGGAGGCAGGGCGGAACATATTACGATCAAACCATGATGCGACTGGCAAGAGCAGGAAAAGTTGAATACTTCCACGACAATGCCAACTCAAGTACCTTTACCGGCATTCTCAACAACAATTCATTTAATAGCGATAATAATGCGCTGGCAAATGAAATCAAATCACATCCTGAAATTTATCAGCAGGACACCTGGGTAGGCGGACGTACACAGGACCTTGGAGGGTTTCTTTATTCTAACGGAGTATATGAAGGCGCTTTTTTCCCAGGCGTGATTTCCGATGGACAAGGCGGTTATATTGAAAACTTCGGCGCTGCAGGCACGAAATATGTTAAAGCGTACGATATATTTCAGCCGTCCGGCGGATACTGGGATGCTGCGATGAGATACAAATGGTTTTACGACGCTTCGTTCGTAAAACTAAGGGAAGTGGTTATTTCATACGCATTGCCCGATTTGTTTGCGCAGAAGCTTTTTGTCCAAAACATCAGCATTTCCGGGTTCATGAAGAATATTGTTTTATATTCCGGAAACAAAACCCATCAGGACCCGGAATCAATTTATAATCAAAACATACAGACCGGTACTACTGAGCAGGGAAGGAGCATCTGGAACGCTTCGCCAATTGTTATGCCGGTAGGTCTTAAGCTAAATGTAACCTTCTAAAATTATCAAGGATGAAAAATAATCGTTTTATACCGAAAAATATAAAGGGACTTAGGACACAGTTGTTATCCTTTTGTGTTTTAATCACACTGCTGGCAAGTTCCTGCGAAGACCTTACAGAGATTAACAAAAGTACTGACCAGTTGAGTGCAAGTGAAATAAACATAAAGTATGTTTTAACTTCCGTTCTTTCAGGTACCGGATACAACTACCTTTATAACTATACTTACCCGGGTGGAGCAACAATTTCAGAGGCAATACAATATCTCCAGCGCGACTATATTGATTTTCAGGGCCCCAATACTTTTATATGGACGCCCGTGAGCTTTAGCGGTCCTTACTCCATGATCAAAAACAGCCAGTACATATTTGAGAATGCCCGGTTGGAAACACTGGAAGGCAATCAGAAGTTTTACACAGCCGCAGGTCAGATCATGCGCAGCTTCTGGTATGGTTATTTAACCTCATTGTATGGCGATATTCCTTACTCGGAAGCAATGCTGGCTGAAACGGGAAATTTTATGCCGGTTTACGACAATCAAAAAGATATTTTTAAAGGAGTGCTGGAAGATTTAAAATCTGCTAACGATATGCTGTCGCAGGTATCATCCGTTAATGGAGCCTCGTCAAGTGATGTTATGTTTCAGGGCGATGTTTTAAAATGGAGGAAATTTGCTAACTCCCTGCGATTGAGATACCTGCTGAGGCTGTCAGAAAAACAATCTGATATGAGCGCTATAGGCATTGACATTAAAGCCGAATTTAAGGAGATTGTCAGCAACAGTTCAACATACCCTATTTTTACCTCCAATATTGATAATGCAGCAATATCATACATCGGCAGCGCTGCGGCAAATTCATGGTATGGTGGTCCGCTCTGGTATACAAACAGGTCTGAGTTCTACCGGCGCAAACCATGCGCCACCTTTGTTGATGAGCTCAGAAAAGGTATGGATCCTCGGTTAACAACTTTTATCCGCCCTGTAGATACGCAATTGAAGATCAGTGAGCAAACTCCCGCTTATGTAAAACTTCCCGACGGGCAAATAATAAGAAATGTGTCTGCTTCCACGCCAGGAGTCAGTGATATCAACACATACCGGTATGTAGGCTTACCACCGGCGCTCCAGGATCCCAATTTATATAACCTTTACAGCGGCGTAGACTTTAATGCTATTAAAGCTTTAAAACCCAACATTTATACCGATTTAGCAGCTAACCCTGGAGTTTCTTACCTTGCCGACATCTATGCTGCAAATACAAATCCCCTGGTAAAAGCAGTGCTTATGAGCTATGCCGAGCTCAATTTTATATTGGCAGAGGCGCGTTTAAAGGATTGGATCAGTAACTCCACGGCAGTAGATTACTACCAGGCGGCTATAGCGGCAAGCATGGACCAATATAATATTACCGATGGCAGCATGAAAGTTTACGACCCGGCTACCGATGCACTTATTGGCTGGAATAAGACTAGCTTTCTTGCCAACCTGGCCAATACATTCACAGGATCTGATAATACACAACGCCTGACACAGCTGATGACCCAAAAGTGGCTCGCCTGTTTTATGACACCCGAATTTTGGTTTGACTGGCGCAGAACAGGTCTTCCCGATCTTGGAGCTAACCTGATACTTGGAAGTAATGGGAAAAAGATCCCGGTACGTATTATATATCCTACTGAAGAAAAAAATCTCAATAGCGACAATGTTACCAGCGCAGTTGGCAGGCTGGAACCCGGGGACGATACCCAGTGGGGTAAAATGTGGCTGTTACAGGGAACTAATAAACCCTGGTAGCCGGATAACTGTAAAGTTCTTTTAAACAAAACCTATAAGACTTACCATGAAGGTGCATAGAGTAAGCCTTATAGGTTTTGTTATTCAGGTATTTGTTTCCTTCATCCATTCTAGAAACAGAAATGTATTATCTAAGATGATCAAAGCCGCTCATAACATACTTCTTTTGCTCTTAATCATTTGCACTCCCTCACTCTCCCAAACCCAATCCTGGCGCGTTCCTCAAACGATAAAAGATACCGCCTTCTGGCAGGAATATCACGAACCATATCCTGTGAGCAAACAAACAGCTGCCAATGAAGTAAGAAGCATTGTTGCCGATAATAACAACAATATCTGGATAGCAACGGCTGCAGGTATCTTCGTCAAACATGCTAATGCCAGGGAATGGTCACCTGTTTTGCCGGACAGCACAAATGGTCCTTCTTATGCCGTTGCCAAAGACAGCAAAGGGAATATCTGGTGCGGAACCTGGAACGGCGTATATATCATGCAGGAAACAAAAATGCTGAAAGCAGAAGGCACAGAAGGTCCTGTTGCAGTGCTCTGCGCTGCAAAAGAGGGCGTATATGCGCTTGGTCCCAAAGGAATATGGCTGTGGCAGAACAGTCATTTTATAAAGCAGCCTTATCCTGTTGCACGCTCCGTTCGCCATGCAATATCAGATAATGCAGGCGGCTTGTGGATCGCCACAGATGTCGGGCTCTATCATTGCACACCATCTCTTACACAATATTTTCAAAAAACAAATGAGCTGGTAAGCGCCTATATCAAAGGCGTTGCAATAAAAGACGATAAAACGGTATGGGCAGGAGGACTGGGAGGCGTAAGTATTTTGCAGGACGGGAAAAAAGTAAAATTCCTCAGACAGGAAGATGGTATTCCCTCTGTCAATGTAAATTGTATTAAGGCTTCTCCCGGAGGATCAATGTGGATAGGCACAGATGTTGGCATAGTGAGATACGAGGCTGGCGGGGAGCACAGCTTACGTTTCAGCCGCCGGTGGCTGCTCGACGATAAGGTAATTGATATCTGCTTCGATGCAGCAGGTACGGCATGGATAGCTACCGCCAAAGGCGTAAGCGCCATTAAAAAAAAGCGCATGACGCTGGCACAGAAAGCAGATTTCTTTTATGATGTCACTATGAAGCGCCATGTGCGTGAGCCCTGGATCGTAGGACAATGCCGGTTGCCCGACCCTGAGGATCTGACTAAATGGGAACCTGAAGATGATGACAACGACGGCGAATATGGCGGCAATTATCTTGCCATGGAAAGCTTCCGCTACGCCGTTACCAAAGACAAAGACGCAAAAGAAAAAGCAAAAAGATCTTTTGAGTTCTTAAAAATGCTCAGGGAAATTACCGGGCTTGACGGATTCTTTGCAAGAACAATTGTGCCCGTGAGTTGGGGTAACAATGTGCATGATCCCAACAAAACCTATACAGAAAAAGAGATCGCCGATGAACTGGTGAAAGAGCCACGTTTTAAGCCGGTAGCAATACGCTGGCACCTGTCCAAAGACGGAAAATGGCTCTGGAAAGGAGATACCAGCAGCGACGAATGGTGCGGGCACATGATGGGATATTTTTTTTATTACCTGCTGGTAGCCGATGATGCAGAAAAAAAGATAGTAGCTGATCATGTAAGTAAGCTGGCAGATCACCTGATCGCCCACAGCTTTAATATGATGGATATTGACGGAACACCTACCCGCTGGTCTGTCTGGAACCCCGGCAAACTGAACCATGATCCTGAATGGGCTCCCGACCGCTGTCAAAATTCGATGGAGCTGCTGACTTTTATGAAGCTGGCCTATTTTATGACAGGCGATCATAAATACCAGGACCGGTACCTGCACCTGATAAAAGAGGAGCATTACCTGGAAAACATGTCGCACATTGCAGATCAAAACCCCGCATGGTTCATTTATTTTGATGTGATACTACAGATGTACCTCTACCCTATCCTCCTGCATTGCGAAACTGATCCGGCGTTGCTTAAGTTTTATAAGGATCACATGGATCACTGGATGGAGCAGCACAAGGCGGATAAAAGTCCTATCATTAATTTCTTCTATTGCTTTGCGAGGAACAAAAAAGCAGGATTGGCAGCCTCAGTGGAATTCCTGAGAGATACGCCGCTTGATCTCGTCAACTGGGGAATAGATCACCGGAAGCGCGAGGATATCTATATTATACATATCCCGGTACTCGGCGAAGCACAGATAAGTGAATTACCTCCGGCCAGTATACGTGCCACTGTACGCTGGGACAACAACCCATGGAGAGCAGTGAACGGGCAAACCAATACCGAACGTGAGCCGGTATTCTGGCTCCTTCCGTACTGGATGGGAAGATATCTGGGAATGATAGAATGAGAATGAGGAGGAGTAAGTCCGTACCTTCATGCGGGTGAAACGACAAAGGAAAGACAGTAAGAAGGCACTTACTCCTTACCATGTATCCCGCAACAACCATAAGCTCTGTCACATTTTGTTCCAACGGATTTCAATCCGTTGAAGAATGCCGTGACAGATAAAAGTGGTGATAAGCGATAAGTGGTAAACAATTATAAAAAAAATGTCGACCTATTTTAGGCACGCACAACGCACAACCTGAAACCTGTAACTTGTTCCGCTCCCCTACCAGCTTCCCCCAGCGCCACCTCCGCCAAAGCTTCCGCCACCGAAACCACCGAAGCCTCCGCCACCGGAGCTTCCGCCGCCACCCCAGCCGCCACGGCTGCTGCCTCCTCCACCGGGAAACCACCAGATGGGCGGTACGCCTGTTTCGCGGTATCCCCGCCGGCTCATGAAAGAGCCTCCGCCTCCACCACCGATTTTAGAAACTATAACGACAACAATAATAATTACAACAATAATTACAAAGAAAGGTACTCCCTGCTTGCGACCCCTGCCGGCATATCCTTCAGGCGGCTTATATTCTCCTGCTGCCGCCTGCATGATGGCATCAGTGCCTTTATCAATACCACGGTAAAAATCATTTCCCTTAAAATTGGGCAATATTTCATTTTCAACGATCTGCTTGCAGGTAATATCAGGCAAAGCGCCTTCAAGACCATAGCCCGGAGCAATGAATACTTTCCGGTCGTTTTTTGCAATCAGGAAAACAACCCCGTTATTAAACTCTTTATTGCCCACACCCCATTTACGCCCCAGCGCCGTTGCATATTCATAAGGATCGTAATCATTGAGCGTTTCAACAATTACCACAGCTATCTGGTTCGATGTAGTATCGTCGTAATTCTTGAGCTTATGCTCCAGCATTTCCTGCTGAAGGCCGGTCAGCGTACCGGTATAATCGTTTACCAAGCGCGGGGGATTGGGCGGAGCAGGAACGATCTTCTCAACCTGCGCTGTAACTGCCAGGGATACAAAACATAATATGATAAATAATAGCTTCTTCATTTTCCAAAAACAATTTCGTCCGGCAGCTCATTCCTGTCGGTAGCGGCATCGTATGGAAAATGTTCACGTAGCGCATTCCCCACTTCGGTCACAATATTGATAATCCCGTCTGCAAAATGAGCAACATTAAAAGCATTCAGCATATTCCTGATCTCTCTGTCCCAAAATGCCGTGCCCACTTTCTGATGAATGCCTTCATCGCCGAATATCGCCAGCTGCCGGTCTTTCAGCGCAATATAGAGCAGCACGCCATTCCGCTGTTCTGTCTTTTCCATCTTCAAGCCAAAGAACAGTTCTACGGCACGGTCCAAAGGATCTACAAACCGGCAGCGGCTTTCAATATACACCCGTATCTCACCGCTTGTGGCCTGTTCTGCCTGCCTGATAGCGGCAACAATACGTTCGTTCTCCTCCTGGGAGAAAAAATGTTTTATCCTGGATGGAAAAAGCCTCATTGACTAATGTATACTATCCTGTTTAGAATTTAACTTCAGGCGCTTTGTCCGAGCCGGGCTCTGAGGTAAAATAACCCTTTTCCTTAAAGCCAAGCATGCCGGCAAATATGGTATTGGGAAATGATTTCACTACAGTATTGTATTCCTGTACGGATGTATTAAAATCATTACGCGATACCTTAATCCTGTTTTCTGTTCCCTCAAGCTGTGACTGCAAATTCAAAAAATTTTGATTTGCCTTGAGCTCCGGGTATCTTTCCACTGTTACCAGCAGCCTGCTCAACGCACCACTCAATTCGCCCTGGGCCTGCTGAAACTGCGCAAGCTTTTCAGGGGTAAGGTCGCCTGCACTTATGTTTACAGATGTGGCTTTTGCACGGGCTTCCACAACTTTTGTAAGTGTTTCCTGCTCAAAATTTGCGGCGCCTTTAACTGTATTCACCAGGTTAGGCACCAGATCGGCCCTTCTTTGGTATTCACTCTGCACATTTCCCCATTTGCCTTTTACATTCTGATCAAGGCTGACCATTTTATTATAACCACTGCATCCGCATCCGCCCAATAATAAAATAGCTGCAATTACAATAATTACTGTGAGCGTTTTTGTGTTCATATTGTAGTGTTTTATTAGGGGTAAAAATACGTATCTAAATCTACATAATAAGCAAAGGGTGCATTTCAATTTTTCGCATGGGATTGAAATCCCGGTGAAATATATGTTATCGAGCCTACGGCTCTGGCATACGGAACAGCAAGAGCCGTAGCCCCGGTAGCATTTTGTTCCAACGGATTTCAATCCGTTCCACATTTCCGCTTACGAAAAATTGAAATACACCCTAAGCAAACTATTTGGTGCTCTTATAAAAATCCCCGGCAATGAGACGGATAGCTTCATTGCTCAGCTTTTCTTTACCGGATGCAATTACGATGCGGTACCTGAAGGTTACAGACTGTCCCTGCTTTAAGGAAAAATTCAGCGATTCTTTCCCCTTGCTGAAAACTTTTTGCCCGAGAGGATTAGCGGCAAACAGTCCATATCCTCTTGCATGCCAGTAAGTAGGATACCCCAGGTTGGCAGGATGATCAATGATAACGATGCTTTCCGTATCATCACCCATTTTCCCGTACAGCATGCACCATTGCGCCCTTGTAGCCCAAACATCATCGCCGGTTATACCTTCACTGGTAAGATAATTACCGTTGGGCGCAGTATCGGCGCTGGCATCTACTACCGTCACATTTCCCTTATCATCTTTAAACTCTTTCTTTTCTTTTGAAGGCATTTCCAGCTCATGCGCTACACGAAGGCCCAGCATACCATCCTTAATATCAGGCATGTTAACATCCGTTTTGGCAGTGAGCGTTGTAATCCTGTCAATGATTCTTTTTTCCTCATCTGCCTTGAATAGATAAGTGGTAGTTTCCTGCATCAGCACCTGCTTTTTTTGATTTTCCCAGTTGGCCGAAACTTTTATGGTGCCTTGCTTCCCGCTTTTGGTTTTAAGCACTTTATCCAGCTTAATCCAGCCGTATTTATTCTTTTTGTCGGCAGGAATGGCATAAGAATTATTCCAGAAGTCAAGCCCGTTCACGCTTTCATAATTTAACCACAGGCCCGTGTGGTGTGGATGGTCTGTAGGCTCATCTTTGCGCGGGGCAAAAGGGAAACCCCGGGTTATTATCTGTTCATCGGGCGCATATATCGGATAAAGAAAATGTTTTTCCAGCGTATCTGTATAGATCAGTTGCGTAAAAGGCTTACCACCGGCAGTAACAACGATCTTACTGCTTTCTGGCGACGGAGCAACCTCAATATTATAAGCCTGCAATTTTTTTGAGGACTGTGCATACATTTCATTAGTAATAAGGCAAAAGAAAAAGGAGAAAAGCAAAAATGTTTTTTTCATAATAAAAAGACTTTTAAAAATGGCGCCCGCCGGTTATTGACCGCAGGTATATCAGGTCAGGAGATCATAATGTACCAAATATACTACTGTTGTGTCAAACGTAATACCTGCCAGCCGGCAGGCAGGTGTGAGACGTGAGTGATAAAGCTAATGTTTTCTTTTAAAAAATGAGCCCTAACTTTGCGCTGCAATTAGAAAGGCATATTACTTTAGTATCTACCCGCCTATATGATGATGAGCAAACTACATGAACTCGCTATTGAACTGGAAGGTGATTTTTTTACTGACGAAACGATCAGGACGCTTTATGCCACAGATGCGTCGGCTTACAGGGAAATGCCTCTGGCAGTAGCTATTCCCGCGTCTGTCAATGATATAAAAAAGCTGATAGCATTCGCCAATGAGCAGAAAACGTCTTTGATCCCACGCACTGCGGGAACATCCCTCGCCGGGCAGGTGGTAGGCAACGGGATAGTGGTGGACGTATCAAAAAATTTCACACAGATACTGGAGCTGAATACTGAAGAAAGATGGGTGCGGGTGCAGCCTGGGGTTATCCGGGATGAGCTCAATCTTTTTCTTAAACCATACGGGTTCTTATTCGGACCGGAGACTTCCACAGCCAACCGCGCTATGATGGGAGGAATGGTGGGCAACAATTCCTGCGGCTCCAACTCGATAGTATACCGCAGCACAAGAGAACATCTGCTTGAAGTAAAAGCCTTGCTGAGCGACGGATCAGAGGCCACATTCAGGTCGCTCGACCCTGATGCATTTCATGCCAAATGCGAAGCGCCCACACTGGAAGGGAATATATATAAAAACATTCGCAGCCTGCTTGGTAATTACGACAACCAACAGGAGATCCGCAAAGAATTCCCCAAAAAAAGCATTGAACGGCGAAATACCGGTTATGCCGTAGATGTGCTGCTGGACACTGCGCCATTTACGGCAGGCGAACCTGATTTTAATTTCTGCAAGCTTATTGCCGGGTCAGAAGGCACACTGGCCTTTATTACGGAGATCAGGCTCAATATCGTGCCGCTTCCCCCAAAAGAATCAGGGCTGCTTTGTGTGCACTTCAATACGATTGATGAAGCGCTGAGGGCAAATCTTATCGGGCTGAAATACCATCCTTCCGCCAGCGAGCTGATTGATCACTATATACTCGAATGCACCAAAGACAATATCGAGCAGCGGAAGAATCGTTTCTTTGTGCAGGGTGATCCCGGCGCCATACTGGTAATAGAATACCGCGCAGAAAACAGGGAAGATATTAAAGCCACAGCAGCAGCAGCAGAGCGTGAAATGAGGGAAGCCGGGCTGGGATACCATTTCCCCCTCCTGTTTGGCGAGGATACAAAGAAAATATGGACGCTCCGCAAAGCTGGTCTCGGCTTACTGAGCAACCTGCCCGGCGACGCCAAAGCCGTGCCTGTAATAGAAGATACTGCTGTAGATGTAAATGATCTTCCTGCTTTTATCCGCGACTTCAATGATATCCTTGCGAGGTATGGATTATATTCGGTACACTATGCGCATGCGGGCAGCGGGGAGATACACCTGCGCCCCATTATCAATTTAAAAACAGAAGAGGGCAATAAGCTGTTCCGCAGCATTGCAGAAGAGATAGCTACACTGGTAAAAAAATACAATGGCTCTTTGAGCGGCGAGCACGGCGACGGAAGACTGAGAGGCGAATTTATACGGCAGATGATAGGTGAAAAAAACTACCGGCTGCTGAAAGAGATCAAAAAAGCATGGGATCCTAATAATATTTTCAACCCTAACAAGATCGTAGATACCCCATCCATGAACACTATGCTCCGGTATATCCCGGGGCAGCAGACACCTGCATTCAAAACTGTTTTCCGGTATCATAACCAGGATGTGCTGCAGCATGCAGAGCAATGCAACGGGTCGGGCGACTGCCGTAAAACACATTTATCGGGAGGTACCATGTGCCCGTCGTATATGGCTACCCGTAATGAAAAAGATACTACCAGGGCAAGAGCCAATATTCTGCGGGAATTTCTAACGCATTCCACCAAGCCCAACCGTTTTGATCATAAAGAGATCTATGAGGTAATGGATCTCTGCCTGAGCTGCAAAGCCTGTAAATCAGAATGCCCTTCCAATGTGGATATGGCAAAGCTGAAAGCCGAGTTTTTGCAACAGTACTATGATGCCAACGGAGTGCCTTTGCGCAGCAGGATGATAGCCAACTTCAGCACTTTCTCAAGGCTGGGTGCAATAGTTCCGGGAGTATATAACTTTTTTATGACGAATGCTTTCTTTGGCAGGCTGATAAAAAAATTCACCGGCTTTGCCCCCGATCGCTCGATGCCCACGCTATACACAACTACACTCAAAAGCTGGTATAATAAGCATCAGAAAAATAAAAAAAGAAAAGTTACTGCTGACACAAAAAGGGTATATTTCTTCTGCGATGAATTTACCAATTACAACGATACCGAGATAGGCATTAAAGCCATCCTGCTGCTGGAACGGCTGGGCTATGAAGTGATAATACCGGAGCATATAGAAAGCGGACGCTCATGGCTGAGCAAGGGATTACTGCGTAAAGCAAAAACGATTGCCCGGCAGAACATCAGGAGCCTGGCACCGCTGATCACGGAAGAAACGCCATTGATAGGCGTTGAACCTTCGGCTATACTCACCTTCCGCGACGAATATATTGATCTCGCTGATGACGAACTTCTTGAGACTGCCAGGTCGCTTTCAAAAAATGTATGGACCATAGATGAGTTTCTTGCCATGGAATTTGACCGCGGTAAAATAGACAGTGCTGTATTCACTACCGATACAAGAAAAGTCATCCTGCACGGTCATTGCCAGCAAAAAGCATTGTCATCAGTAGCTCCTTCCGTAAAGATCCTTTCCATACCGCGCGGATATTCTGTTCACACGCTTCCTTCCGGGTGCTGCGGCATGGCCGGTTCTTTCGGCTATGAAAAGGAGCATTACGACCTTTCTATGAAGATCGGAGAACTGGTTTTGCTGCCTGCCGTACGAAAAGCGCAGGATAATGATATTATTGCAGCCCCGGGCACAAGCTGCAGGCATCAGATAAAAGATGGCGCTGCCAGAAAAGCCTGTCACCCTGTGGAAATATTATATGATGCCTTATTGCCGGCATATCAATAATGATCCCACCAGGGCTTGCTTCCAACAGGCGCTCTCAATATAATTCTTTCGCCGATCAGGGGGGTGATAATGGGTAAATCTCTCTCTTTAGCCCTGCGCGCTGCCCTGTCTGCAGGCTCATACCACGGATGTACAGACAATGCAAACTTTGCCCAGTGCACAGGGAGAAGCGATTTTGCTCTTACATCAAGGGCAGCCTGTATGCTCTCCTCGGGGAACATGTGAATATGAGGCCACATTTCATTGTATTGACCTGTTTCAAGAATTGCCAGGTCAAACGGACCGTATTTTGCACCTATTGCCGAAAAATGACTGTCATAGCCCGAATCGCCGCCGATAAACCATTTATAATTGCCTGTAGTTAAAACATAGGAAGCCCACAACGTCCTGTTGCGCTTAAAGCTCCTCCCTGAAAAATGCCTTGCAGGGGTAGCGGTGATATGTATTCCCGGCAGGACTTCCATACCCTGCCACCAGTCGAGCTCTTTGATTTTATATGGGTCAACACCCCAGTATTCCAGATGGGCGCCCACACCCAACGGCATAATAAAAAGCGGAACGCGGTTTCTCAGCTTACGGATGACATTGTAATCAAGATGATCGTAATGGTCGTGTGTGATCAGCAATATATCAATGGCAGGAAGGTCATCTACACTAAAGACATTGCTGCCGTCAAAAGCTTTTGAACCAAGATAAGATACCGGGGAAGCCCGTTCGCTGAAAACCGGGTCTACCAGTATATTGGTATCGTTCCATTGCAGCAGGTATGATGAATGTCCAAACCAGGTTATTGCCGGGGCAGTTTCCGGAATGACAGCAAGCGGTTTTTTTACAAAAGGAAGGGTATAACGGGGCGACACATCAGTATGTTTTTTGAAATATATCTCTCTGATCACCTTTAAGAAGCTGCTATTATCCGCCATCATTGCTGTTTCGGACAGGTTTTTAAAGCTTCCCTCTTTAAAATTGGCGGACTGCCGGATGTTTTCCAGCCGCTTTCCCGACGGCAGCTTTCCCAATGAGGGCTGCCGCCAGAAGAGATAAATGATCAGTACAATTAAGATCATGATCACAGCTAAAAGCATAATTGTTAATTTGTGCAAAAGGTAATATTCCAATATTTTTCTTACATTTCCATGACAATTAAAACATTCTTGTCTATGATCAAGCTCAATGAAATTAAAACCGGCGATATTGTAAATGCCCGTTTCGAGGATGTGGTAAATACAGGAGAGGTACAACAGGTAGATCACACGGAGCGTAAAGTGCTCGTATCCCATGGCGACCAGGAGTTCTGGTATGATGTTGAGGACCTTTCGCCTGTCCCTTTTACCCTGGAAAGCCTCGGCAGGCTTGGCTTTACGGCAACCGACGATCCATTGATCAAAGGAAACGGGACTGCTTATGTCAAAGGACCTTTTATTATCCAGTTTCCCCACCCCGGCGACCATAAAGCTATCCATCTTATATACCGGGATGAGCACCGGGATGTGAACGGGGACATTTTCCTGCATCAATTGCAAAATCATTATCATTCCATGACCAATTTTCATCTGGAATTGGTGTAACTTCGCGCCTCGTATAAGAATATATTATAATTTTTTCCCCGTGAAACGGGAAAAAATAGTCTTTTTTTGTATAAATCAACATTATAATCGTATCTTTGCGCACCCAAAAACGGTATGGCAAAACAGACACTCATTAAGCAGGACGGAATAATATTGGAAGCCTTATCCAATGCGATGTTCAAGGTGAAGCTGGAAAACGGGCATGAGATACTGGCTACCATATCGGGAAAAATGAGGATGCACTATATACGCATTTTGCCGGGGGACAAGGTAGGAGTAGAAATGAGCCCTTATGATTTAAGCAGGGGAAGGATCATATTCAGGTATAAATAATATTTACACATAAAACTCAATAAAATGAGAGTAAGAGCATCTATAAAAAAGCGCAGCGTGGATTGCAAGATCGTAAGGAGAAAAGGGGTATTGTATGTAATCAACAAGAAAAATCCCCGCTTCAAACAGAGACAGGGATAAGAAATCTCAAATTTGAAATTTTAAATTATAAATTTTTATGGCTCGTATCGCCGGTGTTGATTTACCAAAAAACAAAAGAGGGGAAATAGGATTAACCTATATCTATGGTATAGGCCGTTCCAATGCACAGTACATTTTGGAAAAAGCTGGAATCAGCTTTGACAAAAAAGTAAACCAGTGGAACGATGATGAATTGAATGCCATTCGTAATATCATCACCAACGAATTTAAGGTAGAAGGTCAGTTGCGCTCTGAAGTGCAGATGAGCATCAAGCGCCTGCTTGATATTGCCTGCTACCGTGGCTTGCGTCATCGCAAAGGATTACCGCTCCGCGGCCAGCGTACCCGTACCAATTCGCGTACACGTAAAGGCAAGCGTAAGACTGTTGCCGGTAAGAAGAAAGCAACCAAGAAGTAGTAGATAAATTGCCGCCGGATCCGGTTTTACTTCCCGGGGAGGGGCAACTGTTTTTTAATATTTAAAGATCACCTCGGATTTTATGGCTAAAGCACAGCAAAACAGCGCAAAGGCGGCTGCAAAGAAAAGAATAGTAAAAGTGGACGCCTATGGCGATGCTCATGTTACTGCAAGTTTCAACAATCTCATTGTAAGCCTGACCAACAAAACAGGTCAGGTGATCAGTTGGAGCAGCGCAGGCAAGATGGGATTTAAGGGTTCAAAGAAAAATACACCTTACGCTGCCCAGATGGCGGCTTCTGATGCTGCAAGAGTAGCTGCTGAAGCAGGACTGAAAAGAGTAGACGTTTTTGTAAAGGGCCCGGGAGCAGGACGTGAAAGCGCCATACGCGCTATCGCCAACTCCGGGATAGAAGTAAACATGATCAAAGACGTTACGCCGCTGCCACACAATGGTTGCCGCCCCCCGAAGAAAAGAAGAGTATAATAGCAGTGAATGATGAATGGCGGTGAATAGGCAATGATTCACCATTCACTATTGACCATTCACTCAATAAAATAACCGGCACACGATTGATTTTAGATTTTTAATGATCGTGCGCTGTAATTAAAAAATCAAATTATAATCATTATGGCACGTTACACAGGCCCCAAAACAAGAATTTCACGCATATTTGGTGAACCTATTCTTGGCAATGGTAAATATCTTACCAAAAACAGCAACCCTCCCGGTCAGCACGGACCTTCCAAAAAACGTAAAGCTCCGGGTGAATATGCACTCCAGCTCAAAGAAAAGCAGAAAGCAAAATATACTTATGGTTTGCTGGAACGCCAGTTCCGTAAAACTTTTGAAGAAGCTTCACGTCTTGGCGGCGTTACCGGTGAAAACCTTATCAAGCTCCTGGAATCTCGTTTAGACAATACTGTTTTCCGCCTGGGTATCGCTCCTTCACGCCCTGCTGCAAGACAATTGGTGGCACATAAGCATGTAACTGTAAATGGTGAAGTAGTGAACATTCCTTCATTCAAACTAAAAGCCGGCGATATTGTAAGCCTGAAAGAGAAGAGCGCGGGTAATACCGCTGTTACCAGCCAGGTACGCGGAAAAAATCCAAAATACAACTGGCTCGACTGGAATGAAGCTGAACTGACAGGTACTTTCATTGCTTATCCTGAAAGAGAAAGCGTTCCTGAAAATATCAAGGAACAATTGATCGTGGAATTGTATTCCAAGTAATTGCTTATACTTCATTACTGGAGTCAATATAGTCGTTTCTATTATTTTAAATAGTACCCTGCTCCTAACAGACCGGGTATAAAAACTTAAAACTGAAATTTAAATATGGCCATTTTAAATTTCCAAAAGCCGGACAAAATCATACTTCAAAAAGCAAATGAATTTGAAGCATCTTTTGAATTCCGCCCGTTAGAGCCGGGGTATGGAGTTACCATTGGTAATTCACTCCGCAGGGTGCTTTTGAATTCACTGGAGGGATATGCTATCGTAGGTATCTTCATTGAAGGAGCGGAACATGAATTTGCAACGCTGAAAGGTATTACCGAAGATGTAACGGAGATCATACTCAACCTGAAACAGGTTCGTTTCAAAAAAATACTGGATACAGATATTCCGCAGGAGAAGCTCTCCATATCCATTAAAGGGAAAAGTGAGTTCACTGCTGCAAATATTGGGGAAGCTACAGCATCTTTCCAGGTGATGAATCCTGAACTGCTGATCTGTACGCTTGATCCTTCTGCAAAGCTGAATATTGAGATCACCATCGGAAAAGGGCGCGGTTATGTTCCTTCTGAAGATAACAAGGTAAAAGATGCTCCTTTCGGGTACATCCCCACCGATGCTATCTTCACCCCGATCAAAAATGTAAAATACTCTATTGAGAACTTCCGTGTTGAACAAAGGACGGACTACGAAAAGCTGCTGATGGATGTAACTACCGATGGTACTATTCATCCTGAAGAAGCCGTTAAACAGGCTTCCCGTATCCTTATCCAGCACCTGATGATCATCACAGATGAGAATATTACCTTCGACAGCAAGGAAGAGAAAAAAGACGATGTGGTAGATGAGCAGGTGCTTCAACTGCGCAAAGTGCTGAAGACCCCGCTGGAAGACCTCGACCTGAGCGTGCGTGCATTCAACTGCCTCAAAGCCGCTAAGATCAACAGCTTAAGCGAGCTGGTGCAGTATGAGCAGGAAGACCTTATGAAATTCCGCAACTTCGGTCAGAAATCACTGGCTGAAATTGAGCAGGTGCTTGGTGAAAGAAGCCTGCATTTTGGAATGGATTTGCAGAAATTAGGATTGGATAAGGACGAGTTCTGAGGAAAGGTATAAGGGGTAAGAAATATGGTGTAGGGAGTGAATAGTGAAGCGTAACGTACTTGTACCTGCAACAGGCAAAATAAACATTTACATTTTTACATAATCTGTTGCGAAAGCACAGAGCCGGCTGTAAATCCCTGACAACGGTACAGCAGGTATCATTAACCAATTTCAAACCTAAAATTTGAAATTTCAAACTAAACGTCATGCGTCACGGAGACAAAATCAACAATCTCAGCAGGACCACAGCGCACAGGAAAGCGTTGCTGAGTAATCTTGCCAATGCGCTCTTGGTAAATAAGCGTATCGTTACTACCCTGGCAAAAGCAAAAGCGCTCAGGGTATATATAGAGCCATTGATCACCAAAACAAAAAAGAACGACGGTAAAGATCAGATAAGTCACAACCATCGCCTGGTGTTCAGCCAGTTGCAGAACAAGGAAGCGGTGAAGGAACTGTTCACAGTAATTGCACCCAAAGTGGCTGGTCGTCCTGGTGGTTATACCCGTATCATAAAATTAGGCAAACGTGTAGGCGATAATGCAGAAACAGCTTTAATTGAACTGGTTGACTTTAACGAAATCTACGGTAAAGGAACTGAAAAAGCGGCTGCTACAACTTCCAAGAGAACACGCCGTGCAGGTGGTGGTAAGAAGAAAGCGGAAGTGAAGGAAGAAGCACCCGCTGAAGTAAACCCTGAAGAAACAACAACACAGGCCGCTGAAGAGGCGAAGCCTGAGTAGTAATAAGCATAGTATGTTGTAAAAGGCCGTACTTATAAGGTACTGCCTTTTTTATTGAAAGACGGTTTGCTACCAGCAACCTGTGTATGTATATTTCTAGTGGAGATAGAGCAGTTTTATGTCATTTGCGTTTATAATAATTAAGTATGAGTTCAATGGTTCGGGTATTTAAAAATTCATTTTTCAATATTTTACTTACATCAGTAGCCACTTTATTATTTACATCCTGCTCAAAAGAAGATAGGAAAACAAACACAGAGCTATTAACCGCAGGGCCGTGGAAAATTGTTCATCATCAACAGATAAGCATTGGAGATTTATCTCCTTCTGTTCTCTATTACGAAGATTGCGCAGCAGATAATACTTATACATTCAGGTCTGACGGCATATATTTCATTGACGATAATATTCTTAAGTGTAATCCCAATTCACCTCCATATTTTATATATAACTGGGAATTCTCTGACAATGAAAAAAAAATAACACTTGATGGTAATTCCTGGGATTTAGACAGCCTGACTTCTAATAGAATGGTATTATCTGCATTTATGTTCAGAACAACTACGGTAACAATTACCTACGCTCGCTAAAATATAAATAAATCCACTTAAATAATCCGCGCACAAAAACCTTTGGATGTCGTCTTCAACCGGAAATTTGCAGGTAAGCATTGTCTGGCAGAGTTCCGAACCACCGCTGTATGGCAAATATTAATATGCTTTTGAAGTTCAATTAATTACCTCACCCCAGCCCTCTCCCTGCCTATCGGCAGGCAGGTTCGCGGAGAGGGAGCAGAAACCACTACAGCAAAAAGGTTCATTAGTTTCAAGTAATTTTTAATCGGACAACAATGGTTCCGAACCAATGAGGGAAAAAAGCAGGAGTAATAGAGATGCACACTTCATATAAGCAGATTTGTTTAATATAGCATTATAAAATTGAGATTTTTATTTGAGGTTTCAACAGGGGTGCATTTCAACACCTGATACTAATAATTGGGAGTAACCCCGCATTGTATCACAATGTGCACAAAAACCCCTTGCAAAACCACCCGAATTTCTTTTCTTTGCAAAATTTTACTATTCAATGTCTGAGTCTTCTACATCGTCTGCAGCGGTACTTCTTCTCGAAGACGGAAATGTTTTTTACGGAAAAGCCTTTGGTAAGACCGGTACCACTACCGGCGAAATATGCTTCAATACCGGCATGACCGGCTACCAGGAAGTGTTTACAGACCCGAGCTATTTCGGGCAGGTGATCATTATGAATGCGGCTCATATCGGGAATTACGGGGTGAAAGCGGCAGATGTGGAGAGCAGCTCGGTAAAGATCAGGGGACTGATCGGCCGCAACCTGGAGGAAAAATACAGTCGTTTTCAGGCCGACAGCTCGCTGCAGCAATACCTTGAGGCACAGCAGGTAGTAGCTATTCACGAAGTGGATACAAGAGCGCTGGTGGCGCATATACGTACCTGCGGCGCTATGAACTGCATTATATCTTCAGAAACCCTGGATATTGAAGCGCTGAAAAAACAACTGGCTGGAGTCCCCTCTATGGACGGGCTTGAGCTGGCATCGGCAGTGTCTACAAAAGAAGTATATGAAGTAGGTAACCCGCATGCCCCGATACGGGTGGCAGTATATGATTTTGGCGTAAAAAAGCATATCCTTACCTCGCTGGCAGAACGTGGTGCACATATAAGAGTATACCCGGCTAAAACCCCTCTGAAAGACACCGAAGATTTTAAGCCTCATGGATATTTTATCTCCAACGGTCCCGGCGATCCCGCGCCTATGGATTATGGCATTGAAACAGTGAAAGGAATATTGAAAAAAGATATACCCATGTTTGGTATTTGCCTGGGCCACCAGTTGCTGGCGCTGGCCAATGATATCCCGACTTTTAAAATGCATCACGGGCACAGGGGATTAAATCACCCGGTGAAAAATATTATTACGGGACGCAGTGAGATCACCACTCAGAATCATGGATTCGGCATTGACCCCGAAGCAGTGAGAAAATCCGATAAAGTAGAGATCACGCACGTGAACCTGAATGATGACTCTATTGAAGGCATAAGGCTGAAGGGTAAAAAAGCGTTTTCTGTACAATATCACCCTGAGTCAACGCCGGGCCCGCATGACAGCCGCTATTTGTTTGACGATTTCATCGGGATGATGAAGTAGCAGAAGCTGGTTCGTGAGACACGAACCAGGGCGGGGGAACCAGGGCGGGGCGACAGAGAGCTTAATCCTGATTGCCGTTAATTCAATCAATATACATGAAAATAGCTATCATTAACGGGCCAAATCTGAACCTTCTGGGTACCAGGGAGCCTGGCATTTACGGCAGTGAAACATTTGAGCATTTCTTTGCCACCCTGCAAAAAAAATATCCTGCTGTTTCTTTC
The DNA here is from genome assembly GCA_964461595.1 of uncultured Terrimonas sp. Lineage (GTDB taxonomy): Bacteria > Bacteroidota > Bacteroidia > Chitinophagales > Chitinophagaceae > Agriterribacter. The sequence goes on from CAYWVB010000053.1 coordinate 24,512, forward strand.
TCCTGTTTTCAGAGCAATGTGGAAGGGGAGCTGATCAACGAATTGCAGCGTACCGGCTTTGACTATGATGGTATCATTATGAATCCCGGGGGCTATACCCATACCTCAGTTGCTATTGGCGACGCTATTGCTTCTATTACAACTCCTGTTATTGAAGTGCATATTTCGAATGTGCATGCGCGTGAGGATTTCAGGAAAATATCCCATATATCCGCCAAAAGTAAAGGAACAATTGCCGGGCTGGGAATGAAAGGCTATGAACTTGCGTTACAATATTTCCTGTAAGAAGAGAAAGCTTTATTCCTGTATCCAGGCTGCATTATACTCCCTCAGCTTTTCTGCCATGATCGTATATACCTTTTGTTTTAAAGCATCAATATCATCTGTTGCTAAGCCCTGCACATCTATTTCCGGCAGGAAAACCGAGCGGCTGATACCGGGAGTAAGCGTAAACAATTTTCCGTAAGGCATCCTGTTGTATGCATCCAGGAACAATACCGGCTTGATATTGGTTTGCGTTTCTATAGCGATCCGGAATGCGCCGTCATAGAACGATTTCAGGGGGCGCCCCGTTTCATTGAATGTGCCTTCAGGGAATATTAATACAGAAATGCCCTTGCCAAGCACCGCTTTCAGTTTTTTTACGCTTTTCATCCTGTCGGCGGCACTATCACGGTCTACTGTTACAATAGCGTTCCTGTAAATAAAGCCAAAGACCGGAACGGCTGCCGTTTCCTTTTTTCCCAGGGGGCGAAGAGGCTGGCGAAAGGTTTTTACAATTATAGCAGCATCCAGAAAAGAAAGATGATTGCTTACGAAAATATAAGATTTGCTTTTGGTATGGGGAGCTTCAAATATATTCCTGTGACGTATAGCTACCAGCGGGAACCAAATATCTCCCCAAAGCATACAAATGCGGTAAATAATATTGCCGCTGCGAACAGGGTCTAAAAAGGAAACCAGTATTACAAAAGGAAAAATAATAAGCATAAGCACCACAAACAGCAGCATGGCATATATATTATACAGCCAAAGCAAAGGAGCAGCTATTATTTTCGCAATATTCTTCATGTAGTGGCGACCGGTTGTTTTCCAGTATTTCAAATGGCTACCTGCAATCACACTGCCATTCTGCATTCAGGTCAATGCAGGTTATCACCACCATTCCCTTTTCAGAAGGAGCAAAAATGACCCTGACCTGCTGATTGTCGTGTGTTGCGCCTTCCAATGCAAATTTCGGATCCGGCTTAGCATCAGGCTCACTTTTGGCATAGTTGATTTTACCATTATGCAGAATTTCCTTTATTTCCGATTCATCTATATGCCGGCAGTCCATACGGCACTTCGCATGACGGGTATAGATCAGCGGGCTTATATTGCGGTCAAATCGGAAATGATCACTGGCGCTATTATCCTGATATTGCTTTAGGAAAAGCAATGCTCCCGCCAACAGGACCAAAACAATAAGAAAGCCGGGCGAACGCTTCCCTTTCATGAAAAAAATTTAGATGGATGAAAGCATATCTGCCAGCATGACCAATTCTGTGTGCTTATACTGGCTGGCGTCGTCATTAAAGCATTTTGCGAGCTCCTCCAGCAAAAAACGAATGATGCTTTTGTTTGGCATGGGCTTGAAGTAGGAAGCAGAATATGCAACGCCAATTTTTTTGAAATAACTCTCTACATCCTTATGCGTATATACATGCCCGTTGATAGGATCAATATAAAAATGTATGCTGTTGTTGGCATTGTCTTTATGCGCATTGAAATATTCATAAGAAGTATCAAAATATGCCAGCAGGTATTGGCGCGGTATATTGATCACTCTTACGGGTAGGTCAAGCATTTGACAGAGCATCTGGTAGAGTATCCCGTTCACTATAGCATTACCTCTCTTTGTTTCAATCACTTTGTTGATCAGGAATTCTTCCGGATGCTGGTAGGAAACCTCAACGCTTTTGTACTTATGATAGGTAAAGAATATCCGGTTAACAATATTGACCTGCTCCAGGGCGGTAAGATAGCTGTTCAGTTCCAGCCAAATATTACGCCTGATCTTTTCGATTTCATGGCTGACAGTATTAGTAATCAGGTTGGGGTACTGGTATTGCGCCACCAGCAGTGCGCCTGCAAGAAGATCGTGCTCTTTGGATTTATCAAAACAGGCAAATTCCTCCTGTAAGTCCTGGTAATTCAGCCGGTGAATAAGCAGTTCTATTTTTTCCTGCACTGATCCGTCGGGCGTATTTTCCCAGAGGCTTTCAAGGTTGGGAATTATATTTTTCCCGTAGCTGACAATCCTGTCGCTCACCGTTTCAAAAACCTCTTTGTCCGGATCGTCAATGAGATTCATCAAAGCTGATATTTCCCGGGTTTCTTCCATGGGTGATCTTTGTTATAAATAAGACGAAAGAAAATCCTTTTTATTGTTGCAATTTACCAGGAATAAATATCGGTGCCGTCCCTGATATTTGAAGATTTTTTTTTCCACAGCAGTGGATAGCATTGCCACGCAATGCAATTGTGGTGACATGAGATTGCTCAAAAAGTATACCCGCCCCGGTGAGATAGGGCTTATGGCTATCTGTCTCCCTTACTCGATCTTAGTAATTTTAAGCAAATTAGTGGGTAAATGTAGGTGCACCGGGATGCTTCCTGTGCTTACTACAGTATCTCCTGGCTTTAAAAAACCTCTTGATCGCAGGATCTGTATCTGGTCAAACAATATCTGGTCAATGCTTTCTTCTTCGTCGTAGAAAAATGCTCTTACACCCCAGCTCAGGCTCAACTGGCTCACCAGCGATTTTTCCTTGGTAAAGATATACAAGGAAGACCTGGGGCGATAACTGCTTACTACCCATGCGGTATAACCGCTTTGCGTCATGGCTATTACTGCTTCGGCATTTACATCTCTTGCAATCTTACAGGCATTGTAGCATATAGCGTCGCTATGGAAGGATGGTGAATGTGGCTGGGGCTTAAGGTCTTCTTCCCTGTTGTAGCGATATTCCTTTTTCTCTACTTCCAGTATGATCTTGCGCATGGTTTCTACCACCAGCACAGGATGTTGCCCCATGGCGGTTTCGCCGCTGAGCATAACGGCATCTGCCCCGTCGAGCACTGCGTTGGCAACATCTGTGATCTCGCTGCGGTTGGGCTTGATCCGGTCCATCATGCTCTCCATCATCTGTGTGGCTACAATTACCGGCTTACCCCTATGAATACACTTACGTACAATATCCTTCTGGATCAACGGCACCTGTTCCACCGGGAGTTCCACGCCGAGGTCGCCACGGGCTACCATCACACCATCCGATTCAAGAATGATCTCCCGGAGATTGGTAAGCGCTTCCGGCATCTCGATCTTGGCCATTACCTTGCTTTTGCTCTTCCTCTCCTGCAAGATGCTTCTCAGTATCTTTATATCATCCACTTTTCTTACAAAAGAAAGTGCTATCCAGTCAACCTTCTGTTCAATCATGAAATCCAGATCTGCAAGGTCTTTTTCAGTGAGCGCCGGGAGAGATATCTTTGTGTCGGGAAGATTGACTCCTTTTTTGGGAAGGAGTATACCCGGCATAGTGACTTCTACCTTTACATTTTTATCTTTAGTAATCTCAATTACCTTTACCTCTATCTTCCCGTCATCTATCAGTATCTTATTGCCTATTTCAACATCTGCAGCAAGATCAGGATAGGATACATATATTTTTTCCCTGGTGCCTACACATTTTTCATTGGTAAACGTAAGGATATCGCCGGGTGCAAGCGCCATTGAACCGTTTTCAATTTCACCTACCCTTAATTTAGGTCCCTGCAGATCGGCAAGAATGGAGAGCGCATAGGGTTCTGTTAAATTGATCTGGCGGATGTGGTTTATTATTTTGAGCTTGTCTTCATGAGATCCGTGAGAGAAATTCAGTCTGAAAACATTAACACCGGCGCGTGTAAGCTCCAGCAGTTTTTCGTAGGTATCGCTTGAAGGACCAACGGTAGCAACGATCTTGGTCCTGTGAAATGTATGTTCTATACCTGCTTTTTTATCCATTTCTTCGTGCAGATATTTTGAAATATTTTTTGACATATTTTTCTTTTAAATTAAACAGGGAGAGGGCGATGTTATGATGCAAGGATTTTTACGATTTTCAGCCATTCGGGATCTATCGTCTGCTTTGCCTTTACAGCCAGGTCAAGCGGAGTATAATGCAAGTGATTATTTACGATGCCGATCATGGTATTTACTTTGTCGCCTTTGATCAGCGTTTCCACTGCAGCATAGCCAAGCCGGCTTGCGATCAGCCTGTCGAGGCAGGAAGGAGATCCTCCACGCTGTATATGACCAAGTATGCACACCTTTACGTCGGCATTCGGCAACTTTTCTTTTATGTGTTTGGCAACCCCGTTGGCGCCTCCAAATTCATCTCCTTCGGCCACCACAAGAAGATTCACCAGCTTTTTCCTTTTTTCCTTTTCCTGTAGCGAGCGGATCAGCTCTTCTATATCTGTTTTATGCTCAGGGATGAGAATGTTTTCAGCACCTGTAGCTATCCCGCTATGCAAAGCGATATAACCTGAATCACGTCCCATCACTTCAATAATAAAGAGCCTGTCGTGGGCGTCGGCGGTATCACGGATCTTATCAATAGCTTCTACGGCAGTATTCACTGCAGTATCAAAGCCTATTGTAAAATCGCTGCCGGCCATATCTTTATCAATAGTGCCGGGCAATCCTATACAAGGGATATCAAATTCAGTTGAAAATATCTGCGCTCCTCTGAATGAGCCGTCGCCGCCAATCACCACCAATCCGTTTATACCTAATTTTTTCAGGTTTTCGTAGGCCTTCTTTCTTCCTTCGGGTGTATAAAACTCTTTACATCTCGCAGTCTTTAATATAGTGCCGCCTCTTTGTATGATATTGGCAACACTGCGGCTTTCCATTTTGAAGATATCGTTCTCTATCATCCCGGAATAGCCCCGTATTATGCCAAATACTTCAAGCCCATAATAATTGCCGGTGCGTACCACTGCACGTATCGCAGCATTCATACCGGGGGCATCGCCTCCTGACGTCAACAATCCTATCTTCGAAACTTTCTTTTCCATTTTATTTAATGCTTAATCCAAATGATTAAAAATCATTCAAAAGGCAAACTTTTTCGTTGAAAGAAAATCATTCCATTTTTTGAGAGCGTCAAAAATACATAATTACAATCATTTCACAATTTTAGATTACGGTTTAATGATTTTGTACATTAGCATCCTCCCCGTCAATATACATTGATACTATGGCAAATATGAATATTCTAATTACAGGCGCAAACGGATTACTCGGGCAATATTTAGTAAGGGATCTGTCACAGGCAGGATATACCATAACGGCAACAGGACGGGGCCATAAAAGACTGCCGGAATATGCGGAAGCACACTATACTTATATTCCGCTTGATATTACTAATAAAGCCGAAGTGGCGCAGGTTATTGGAGCAGTGCGGCCGGATGTTATTGTGCACGCCGCCGCAATGACACAGCCTGACGCCTGTGAGCTGAACAAAGAAGAATGCCGGAAAACCAATGTGCTGGCCACTTCCTACCTGGCAGCAGCCGCTGCAAAAACAGGAAGCGCAATTATTTATTTGTCTACCGATTTCGTATTCAATGGTAAAGAAGGTCCTTATAAGGAAGATGATATTCCTGCACCCGTGAATTATTACGGGGAAAGCAAGCTTGCAGCCGAAGAGATCATAAAACAAAGCAATACCCGGTGGGCTATTGTCAGAACCGTTTTGGTATACGGCAATATTCTTGCAGGCACAAGAAGCAATGTAGTGACCTGGGTAAAAGATAACCTGGAGCAAGGAAAGAATATAAAAGTAGTGGATGACCAGGTACGCACACCTACCTATGTGGAAGATCTTTCCAAAAGCATATTGCTGATCATACAGCATAATGCTGAAGGCATTTATCATATTTCGGGCAGGGAAGTATTAACGCCCTACCAGATGGCGGTGCAGGTAGCGGATTATTTTTCGCTGGATAAGGCATTGATGGAAAAAGTAAATGCCGCTACTTTTTCGCAGCCCGCGCAACGTCCTTTGAAAACCGGGTTTATAATAACAAAGGCAGAAAAAGAGCTTGGTTTTATCCCTATAGGCTTTACGGAAGGTATCAGGAGAATGTTTCCGTAACGATCAATATTGCTGACGTAAAGAACCAGGGCTATCGAAATTCAATAACCTAATAACATTCCGACCTTGTCTTCTTCCCGGAGTGTTGGTCTCATAAGCATGCTAAAGACTTTATTGTTAATTTGGACAATTATAAAAACAGCGAAGGTTAACTGAAATTAAAAAAGGCTACCAAATTAACATTTGATAACCTTTGATGGTGGAGAACAGGGGAGTCGAACCCCTGACCTCTTGCATGCCATGCAAGCGCTCTAGCCAACTGAGCTAGTTCCCCTGTTGCTTTTTTCAGGAGTGCAAATATAAAGTCCTCTCCGGCTTTCTCCAAAAAAGAAAGCCCGGCTTTTCAGCAGCCGGGCCTTTAATAATATAAATAATGACAATAAAATCATTAATCTCCCCAAATCTCCCCCTTTCCTTCTATCCACTCTTTTACCGCATCTGTAGTTACAGACTTAGGGCGCTCAAGCGGGAAGCCTAATGCACGGTCCCAGCACAGGCTTGCCAGTACCCCCAGCGCACGGCTCACTGCAAACAATACGGTATAGAATTCATATTCTACCATACCATAATATACAAGCAACGCTCCGCTGTGCGCATCAACATTGGGCCAGGGGTTTTTTACTTTCCCCAGTTCTTTCAAAACATCGGGCACAACCTCGTATATTCTCCAGACAGTATTTACCAGCGGGTCATTCGGCATGTGTTTTTTGCCAAATTCCATTTGCGCCGAAAACCGGGGATCTGTTTTGCGGAGCACTGCATGCCCGTATCCCGGTACCACTTTACCTTCGCTGAGCGTTTTCTTTACATATCTTTTTATTTGTTCTTTGGAAGGAAGCTTCACTCCAAGCTCATCCCTCATCTCAAATATCCATTTGATCACTTCCTGGTTTGCCAGTCCGTGCAACGGACCGGCCAGCCCATTCATGCCGGCAGCAAGGCTGAGATAAGGATCGCTGAGCGCCGAGCCGACAAGATGGGTAGTATGAGCGGATACATTGCCCCCTTCATGGTCGGCATGAATAGTCATATACAGCCGCATCAGTTCCTTAAAACTCTCGTCTTCAAAGCCCAGCATGTGCGCAAAATTTCCCGACCAGTCCAAAAGCCCGTCGGGCTGGATATGCTTTTCATCTTTATACTTACGACGGTAAATATATGCGGCTATCCTCGGCAAACGCGCAATAAGGTTCATTGCATCATCAAACGTAGCATCCCAATAGTCTTTTTTGTTCATCCCCTGAGCATATTTCCTCGCAAACACGCTTTCTGTTTGCAACGCCATGATACCTACTACAAGCTGCGTCATAGGATGCGAAGCCTTGGGGAGCGATTCAATAGCATCGAACACGTGATTGGGAACGTGCGATCTTCTTTGCCAGGCATTGGTAATATCATTCACATCGCTCTCCGTTGGCAGCTCCCCCATCAGCATGAGGTAAAATAACCCTTCCGGCAAAGGCTGGGAGCCTTTTCCCGCTTTAGGCAGCTTTTTTTGTAATTCGGGAATGGAATAGCCCCGGAACCGGATGCCCTCTTTTGCATCCAGCAAAGAGGTCTCGCTTACTAAACCCGTTATCCCTCTCATTCCCTGATAAATCTGGGATAGCACTACTTCCCCTATCTTTTTATTACCATGCTTTTTCAAAATGTCCCTGATCTCCGCAGATTGCTCATCAGCCTTGGACTTAAACCTTTCTTTTATAGTAGCCATATTACATCATTTAGATATTTTTCTTTTTGAAGAATAAAGGATAGCGAACGCGCTAAAGTTAGCCAAAAACAGCAGTATAACAGGTAAAAAAAAGAGTTTCAGGCAAAATTTGCCTTTGATCACCAAATAGCACTGGCATATATGCAGCGTCGCACCTGGGAAGTGGGGATTAATAAGCGAAAGGAAGAGGTGAAACATGAGACGTGAAAGCCACACCTCGCGTTGCACCCTCACGTCTCCCGATAACTTAATGACTTAATGCCGGGCCCTGAAGGTTCCTATTTGGGGGCTTTGCGGTAGAGATAATAAGTAAGCAACCCAAAAAGCACATTAGGTAACCATGCAGCAATAACAGGAGGTAAATTCCCTTTTACACTAAATATGGTGGAAAAGCGGTCAAGTAATATAAACAAAGATGCAATGGCAAAGCCGGCTGCGAGATGTATACCGCTTCCTCCCCTGATCTTGCGGGATGCAAGTATGGCGCCGATCAAAGTAAGGATCAGCACTGTTACCGGGGTAGCGTCGCGCCGGTATAGCTCTACTTCAAGATCATTGATCCCCTCCGAACCTCTCAGCTTTTCCATATCCACCATCCGCCGCAGTTCTTTAGTGCTGAGCCGCGTTTTAATATACTCATCTTTTTTTAAGTCTTCAGGCGTAAAATTGAAATTGAGCCTCCTTACCGTATCCTGTTTTACCTCTTCATGCAGGCCGTTTATTTTTCTTTCAATAACACCTGAGAGTTTCCACTTTTTCCCGGTCTTATCCCATGAAATATTGTCAGCACGGAGGTTATAAGATACCTGTGTTCCCTTTAACCTGTCCATAAAAAAACCATTACCGCTTTTGGTAGCAGTATCATAGTAACGGATGCCGCAATAGGATATGCTGTCAATCCGCATATAAATATTATTATTGTTGCCTGAGGACAGCGGACGCGTATCAATATACCGCTGCTCAAAGGCTGTACGTATCTCGTTGGCTTTAGGCACTATTTTTCTGTTACCAATCCATAGCAACGCTGAGAGCAGCAGGCCTCCCAGCACATAAGGCTTCAACAGCCGGTTGAAGCTGGTACCGCTGGCAATAATAGCAATGATCTCCGAACGGTTTGCCAGCTTAGAGGTAAAAAAAATGACAGCAATAAAAGTAAATAAGGGGAACAGGAAGGCAACAATGAAGGGAACGAATCCTATATAATAATGCTTTAACACAAAACCGGCGGAGAGATTAGCCTTGGCAAAGTCATCGGTTTTTTCGCTGATATCCACTACAACCGATATGACCGTAAACAGGATAATGCAATAAAAGAAAGTAAAAATAAAATCTTTAAATATGTACCAGTCAATCTTTTTCATGCCTTACCTGTGCCATATATGTTAAAAGTACAGTAGGGGCAAAAGTAAATTAAAACTGTTATCAGAACTTTGTATCTTTCTAAAATGAAAAGAATTCACAATAGTTTCAGCTTTTTATATTTTTTTATTACCATTATCATTACCGGCATATCGCCCATTGTAATAAGAGCGCAGGCATCCGGGCCGGCTCTTTATGAACGGCAGTTTTTCATTGAAGGCGACGATACGCTGTATTGCAGGATACTCTCGCCGGCACATTTCTCGGCAGAAAAGAAATATCCCTTAATCCTCGTATTACATGGCTCAGGAGAAAGGGGAAATGATAATGAAGCCCAGCTCAAATGGGGGAGCGATCTTTTTCTTGATTCTGCCATCAGGGAAAAATTTCCGGCTATCGTTGTTTTTCCGCAATGCCCTGCAGATTCGAGCTGGAGCGTGCGTGCCAAAACTAAAGCAGGAGACAGTGTGGCATACAGGTTTCCTATGGATGAGCCTCCTACAAAGCCTCTGCACCTGGTGATGAATTTCCTGGATACGCTTATCCGAAATGGGATGGTAGACCCTAAACGGATCTATGTTGGCGGACTATCAATGGGAGGATTTGGAACATTCGAGATCCTCTGGCGGCGGCCAAAACTTTTCGCAGCTGCTTTTCCTATCTGCGGCGGCGGTAATCCGGAAAGCGTTAAATTATATGGCAGGAAATTCCCGATATGGGTATTTCACGGTGCAGACGATGACGTAGTGCCTGTAGCCAACTCCCGCTCTATGGTAGCTGCATTAAAAGCCGCCGGCGCAAAAGTAAAATACAGCGAATACCCGGGAGTAAAGCATAACAGTTGGGTCAATGCTTTTTCCGAGCCTGACCTGCTTCCCTGGTTGCTTTCGCAGAAGAGATAAGCAGCACACGCAGACGTCTTCTATCTTTTGGTGTGAGGATAAGCCGGTGGAAATACGCTCAGATGCTTCTTATTTCGGAGACTATTTCCCAGTGATCGTTCAGCTTTAGCACTTTTTCAATCACCTCCCGCACACAGCCTTTTCCCCCGCTGAACGGGGATATATAATGTGCAATGGCTTTGATCTCCTGCACCGCGTCTGCAGGACAACAGGCTAAGCCTGCTTCCTGCATTACCCTCAAATCCGGTATATCATCACCCATATATAATACCCGGTCGGGAGCTATACCTTTCTCTGCTATATACCGGTTAAATACTTCCAGCTTGTTTTTCACCGACTGAAATACATCGGTAATGCCCAGGCTGTTCATCCGCTCCGTTACCGGCGGAGCAAACCCACCGGTGATCACCGCTACATTATACCCCTTCCTTACAGCCAGTTGCAGCCCATAGCCATCCCTGGTATTCATCGTTCTGAGGTATTCCAGCCCCGGCACAATTACAATGCTTCCGTCAGTCATTACCCCGTCCACATCAAAAACAAATGTGGTGATCTTTTTAAATTGTCCAAGTATGTTCATTATGCCGGTATTATCATTTTTCAGAAATGAAGTTGATTAAACTTATTTTTAACCCTAAAGATGCAATCCGAGCCCCGGGATATGCAAAGAAAGCGCAAAGAAGGCGATTTGATCTTTCTTTTCAAAAAAAGATGTCCGGATGCAACATAGCAGCCGGGCGCTTGTCTTTAATACTATACTGACGTATAAAACCTCATTTTTTGGAATTGCCTGTAGCACAAGAACAACATACAGACCTGGTGGCCCGCTGCCAGGAAGGAGATACAGTAAGCTTTAAAAAATTGTACGAACAATATGCCCGTGCAATGTTTAATACCAGCCTGAGAATAGTAAATGACAGAACAGAAGCGGAAGATATATTGCAGGAGGCATTCATTGAAGCGTTCCATAATATCAAAAGTTTTGAGAACAGGAGCAGTTTTGGAGCCTGGATAAAAAAAATTGTGATCAATAAGTCTATAAATCAATTAAAGAAAAAGAAAATAGATATTGTAGAGATAGATGCCGGGCAGCAATATGAAACGGCTTTTGAGCCTGTGCACGATGAAAACGAGATCCGGTGGCAGGTACAGTTGATACTGGACAGTATAAAGAAATTGTCGCCGGGGTACAGAACCGTAGTAAGCCTTTACCTGCTCGAAGGATATGATCATGAAGAAATAGCCCAGATAATGGGTGTGGCAGAGTCAACAACCAGAACACAATATATAAGAGGTAAACAAAAACTACTGCAAATACTAAAAGGAGACCAATTACATGAGTAAAAGTTTAGAGCGCTTTATCAGGGATAACCGTGAAAAATTTGATGCAGGTCAACCATCACCTGCAAGCTGGGAAAAAATAGAGCAATCGCTGAATGCGACAAAGCAAAGATCAGCTGTATACCGTCTGAGCGGGAAGAAATGGCGGTTAATGGCCGCAGCCATCCTGGCGATCGTTCTAACATCATCCTTATATATCTTCCTGTCTCCCGGCCATGAAGAAATGCCGGTAGTCCAAAACCAAACAACAGGCAATACACCGGAAAACAACACCGGAGACCCGGTAATTGCGGCTATTGACCCTGACTATGCAGCACGGGCAGCAAAATTTTCGGGACTGATAGAAGAAAAGCAACATGAGCTTGAAGCCATACGTACAGATCAGCCCGACCTGTATAGAAAATTCAGCAGGGATATACAACGCCTCGACAGTACCTACCATGTATTAAAATATGAGCTGCCGGTAAATCCAAACAAGGAAGAATTACTGCAGGCAATGATATACAACCTGCAATTGCAGATTGACCTGCTGAACCAGCAACTAAATGTAATTCAGAAAATCAAACAAGCTAAAAGCGCATCATTATGAAAAAAACATTTACACTGCTTATGGGGTTCCTGCTGGCCTTTACTTTTGCCGCAAAGGCCATTACCGACCCCGTAATCGAAAAAACAAAAACCTATTTCAAATCCTATACTGTAAGCAAAAACGACAAGATAAAGCTGGAAAACTCTTTTGGAGAAATGAAGCTGAACACCTGGAGTAAGCAGGAAGTAAAAGTAGAAGTTACTATTGTGGCAAAGGCTGCCTCTGCAGAAAAGGCGCAGGAGATACTGGATAAGATCCACATTGAAGATGGCAAAACAGCAGAAGGCATTTATTTCAAAACCAAAGCGGACAATATTAATACCGGTAATAACGGAAACAAAAAAAGCAAAAACTATAAAGAGGAAGGAATGGAGATCAATTACAATGTTTTTCTCCCTGCAGAAAATCCATTGGATGCTTCCAACTCTTTCGGGGCATTGATAATTGGAGACTATAAAGGCCCCGTGACGCTGCAGAGTAAATTCGGGAGCCTTACTGCCGGCAACCTCAGTGATGTAAAGCAGTTGCACGTAGAGTTTGGAAAAGCGAATATCAGCTCCGTCAATAACGGTAAAGTGAGCGTCAAGTTTTCTAAAGCAACCATGGGGAGGTTCAGCGGGGATATCAGCTCTGTTTTTGAGTTCTGTGATGCAGTAAATATCAGGCTGGACAATTCAATAGATCAGCTTGATGTGAAATCATCTTACTCCAAGCTGGAAATTAACCTGAGCAATAATATCTCTGCCAGTTTTGACATAAAAACAAGCTTTGGAGATGTAGACAACAACACATCTTATGCCATAACGGAAAAGGATAGCGACAAGAAAAACGGGATCAGGTTCGACAAGCATTATTCTGCAACCACCGGTGCCGGCGCTTCAAAAATCAATATCAAATCTGAATTCGGAAAAATAGATTTAATGGTCAAAAATGGTTGGTAAAATCTTTTGAGAGTTATACTGGATAA
>CAYWVB010000054.1:0-34280 GCA_964461595.1 uncultured Terrimonas sp.
TTTGTTCCAACGGATTTCAATCCGTTGCACATTTCCGCTTGCGAAAAATTGAAATGCGCCCTTGTTCAGCAACAGGGTTTTTGTTTATTTTCAATTACCGTATAAACAGGCAGGACGATGATAAAAAAAATCGTGTTGATAGTGACGCTGATACTGTTGTTAACAACGGGATTCCTGGTATGGAAAATAGCAGGCCCGGGCACGTCATTTGAGGGTAAAAGATATTTTCTCTATATCCACACCGGCAGTAATTACAGTGATGTTGTACAAACGCTGGAGAAAGACCATGTTATTAAAAGCCCCGGCTTTTTTGCTTTGATCGCCCGTAAGGCTGGTCTGCCTGAAAAGATCAGGGCCGGCAAATATGAAATTAAGCAGGGGGAAAGTGTGCTCAATATTGTGCGCACGCTGAAGAACGGGAAGCAGTCCCCCGTAAATCTTATTATTACGAAACTGAGGACCAAGGAAGATTTTGCACGGCTTGCCGGGCGTCAGTTGGAGTGTGATTCCCTTGCTATTATCAGTTATATTACCAATAACGACTCGTTACGGGCTTTTGGTCTTGATTCCAATGCAGTAATGACAGCAATAATGCCGAACACCTATACTTTTTACTGGAATACCACGGCGCCAAAATTATTCCGCCGTCTTTTAAGCGAAACTGAAAAATTCTGGACGGAAGATCGAAGGCAAAAAGCCCGCAATATCGGGCTCACTCCGGAACAGGTGTATACATTGTCTTCCATCATTGAAGAGGAAACCAATAAATATGATGAGATGCCGTTAATGGCAAGTGTATATATCAACCGGCTGAATAAAGGGATGTTCCTCGGTGCAGACCCAACGATCAAATATGCGCTGAGAAATTTTGCGGCAAAAAGAGTAAATCTTAAAATGATATCGGAAAGTGCCGGATCTCCCTACAACACTTATAGAAACAAAGGCCTGCCGCCGGGGCCTATTTGCACACCATCCGTTAAAACAATTGATGCCGTGCTTAACGCTGCCACCACTGATTACCTGTACTTTTGTGCCAGGGCTGATTTTTCAGGATATCATGCTTTTGCAGCCACTAATGCCGAGCACCTGAAGAATGCGAGGGAATATCAGAAAGCGCTGAATAGATTACAAATTAAATAAAATCGTTCAGGTATTATGACCAATCTGGAGCGAAAGATCATAAACTGGCGACCTGTAGCATTTGTCATTGATAAGTCGAAGCATATTTTTCTTCCTGGCTTTGAAGGCTTGCCATTGTACGACGTAGTGCGCTTCCTTCAACGGCAGATTAAAAAAGAAGGGCTGAAAATACGTGCTTCAGCCATTTCTTTCAATATGCTAATGGCTATTCCTCCTTTTATGATTTTTTTGTTTACGCTTGTACCATACCTGCCCGGGCAAAAAAATTTTACACACGAGTTGTTGCGCCTGATAAGAGATATTACTCCTAACCGGGATACTTTTATCTGGGTAAGAGATTTCATCAATGATTTTACCAAGCCCCGCAGCGGGTTATTATCTTTTGGTTTTATTGCCGCCGGGTTTTTTGCATCCAATGCAATGATTGGCATTATGAATTCATTTAACCGTTCATTACATGCTCATTCCAGGCGTAAAAGGAATTTCTTCGAGATCAGGGGTACTGCATTGAAGCTCACTTTTTTCATAGCGCTTATATTTATGGCTTCCATACTGCTGCTTATATTACAGGGCAACCTTTTGCGACAGCTCCTGCATTGGATGGGCATCGAAAATGCCTCTATACGGTGGTGGATAGGCACATTGCGCTGGGTAGTAATAATAGGATTGATATATTTTGCCATCGGTCTTATATACCGATTTGCCCCTTCTGTTCACCGTAAATGGAGCATCAATTCCCCAGGTACTATATTAGCAACATTCCTGATCATACTGCTCACAGTGCTCTTCAGCTTTTGGGTAAATAATTTTGGGACTTATAACAAAGTATACGGCTCTATCGGCACACTTATCATCATAATGTCCTCCTTCTTTTTAAACTCCCTGATATTGCTGATAGGATTTGAGCTGAATGTAAGCATCAGGCACCTGAAGATAGAATATGAAAACAGGCAGGAGGCCCAAAACGAACCGCAACGCTGACGGCAGGGTCACAACAGGCTCATTTCAGGGGACAGCAACCGGTATATTCTTTCAAACTGCGCGAACCTATCTTTATATATTGCATGATTGGCTTCATCCGGATGATATACTGCTGTTATTTCAGCGCTCCAGTTTTTATGTATTCCCAAAGCCTCCATACCGATCGCGACAGCGCCTAATGCGGAGCTCTCGGCAGCGCCCGATACCTCTACGGTAGTATTGAATACATCGCTCAGTATCTGAAGCCACAGCCGGCTATGGGTGAACCCGCCCGTAGCCCGTATGACAGTAATATTATTTTTCTGCAACAGCGCCTGCCCGATCCCATACAGGTTATATATCACTCCCTCCATGGCTGCCCTTACAAAATGAGCTCTCCGATGCATGATATCCATTCCAAAAAATAAGCCACGGGCACCAGCATTCCATACCGGCGCCCTTTCTCCCAGGAGATATGGGATACATAATAAACCCTCACAGCCGGGCGCTATGCTTTCCGCCCCGGAAAATAATGTCTCAAGAGTATCTGATGTTTGCAACACAGCATCGCGAAGCCATTGCAGCACTATCGCTCCATTATTACCTGCGCCGCCGCAGATGTATAACCGGTCTTTTAAATGATAGCAAAAGGTACGCATCTGGTCATCAATATAGATATCCGGTGTTATGCTCCTGATAGCGCTGCTTGTGCCAATAGTGACGGCAATAGTATCTTCACTCACCGCGTTGCTCCCGAGATTGGCAAGCCCGCCGTCGCTGGCGCCTATAATCAACGGAACATTCTGCAGGTATTGTAATTTTTGCATAGGCCGGGATAAGTTTTGTGCTTCAACAGGGATGGTAAATGCCGGCCCGACAATTTCTGAAAACCTGTGGCTGTGTACACCTGCATAGGCAAGTATCTTTTCATCCCACGACAGTGTGGAGAGGTTAAGAAAACCTGTTGCGGATGCAATGGAAGTGTCTACAAAAAATGCTTTGGTGAAATGATAGAAAATATACTCCTTGATACCGATGAATTTATGTGCCGAAGCAAATATACCGGGAGCGTTTTCCTTCAGCCACAGCAGCTTGCATAAAGGAGACATAGCATGTACCGGCACTCCTGTGCTTTCATAAAAAGCTTTGCCTTCAGGAGTTTGTAATAATGCTTTGGCAATAGCTCCTGCCCGGTTGTCGGCCCATATAATACAGTCTGTGAGCGGCTCGCAATTTTCATTCACTGCAAGAATGCTGTGCATTGCCGCGCTGAAGCTTATAAATGCAGGTTCATCGTTTTTTAAGCTGCCGGTTACCGATAAGATGCCTTCAATAACAGCTTCCAGTATTTCACCAGGCTTCTGCTCACTCTGGTGTTGCGCAGGGTGATAAATTTTATAGCCGGTATTTTTACTGGCAATAATTTCGCCCTGCCGGGAAAAGGCTACTGTTTTGGCAGAAGTAGTGCCTATATCAATACCGATATAATATTTCATACCGGAAAGTACATAATAAATCCCCGCCCGTAATAATTTTTAGAAAACAGGTTAAAATACCGGTGTTGTGTAGTAATTTCCTGCCGGGAAGCGATCAGCTATCTTATCAGCAACCAAATTTTTAGCAGGTATATGCCCCATCTTACACTGAAAGAATCTTACGATGTCATTGTGATTGGCGCCGGCATAGGAGGGCTTACGGCTGCTGCTTTGCTGAGTAAATCCGGGCTGTCTGTTTGTGTCATTGAAAAGGAGCCTCATGTAGGCGGCTATCTGGCCGGCTTCAGGCGAAAAGACTTTCTCTTTGATACTGCTATCCACTGGCTCAATCAATACAATTGCCGCGGCATAGTGACCCGCTTGTTTGACATGCTGGGAAGCGATCATCCACGGGCTATATCGCTGAAGCATACCCGACGTTATAAAGGCAATGCCTTTAATTATCTTCTTACCAATGATCCTGACCAACTGAGGGATCAGCTGATCGCCGAGTTTCCTCATGAGGAGAAAGGTTTATTACAATTTTTCCGGCGTGCCAGGAAGATCGGGAATTCGCTTTGTAAGCTCAACCAGATATTCCGTGCAGAAGAAACAATGACCCTTTCTGAGAAGGTATTAAGCCGGCTGCGCACGCTGGGTGTGCTGATCCCTTTTATTCCTTATGCTTTTTACAGCGGAGAGAAAGGAGTGAAAAAAGGGCTTGGGCTTTTTTTCAAGGATCCCGGGTTGCATAAATTATTTGCTTCGGAAACAGAGCTGATCGGTTGTATGGTGCCCATAGGCTGGTCTTATGCAGATGATTTTCAATGCCCGCCGGAAGGCGGGGGACAAGTGATACCCGAATGGCTGAAGCATATAGTTGAATATTATAAAAATGATATTGTGACCCGCTGCGCCGTTCAAAAAATACTGGTGGAAGGAAATAAGTGTGTGGGCGTGCAGTGTACCTACAAAGAACAAACGATCGGGATCAAAAGCAAATACGTTGTGGCCGCCTGCGATATAGAAACGCTTTACGAAAAAATGCTGCCGGCATCCGCCGTACCGGCAACGCTTAAGGAAAAATTGCGCAATGCTGATCTCTACAGTTCTTCCTTCACTATATCTATCGGATTGGATTGCCCTACAGAAGCTTTGGGACTGGGTGAAGAGCTTATTCATCTTGTAGATGAAAACATCAGCTTCAATGCGCACCAGGATGGCGACCCCGCAACTACAGAAATAAGTATACTACCGCCTTCTGTGCGTGATAAAACACTTGCTCCCCGCGGTTGTGGTACACTGACATTGTTTATGCCGGCAGTAATGGATTATTGCAACAACTGGCATACTGTAAAGGATGAAAATGACAACTACATAAGAGGGGAGGAGTACAGGGAGCTGAAAAGAAAAACAGCGGAAGCTATTATTGACCGCGTTGAAGCGGCTGTTGTGCCCGGACTTAGATCCCATATCCTGTTTTATGATGTAGCCACTCCGGTTACACATTACCGCTATACCGGCAATAAAAACGGCACTATGATGGGCGCCAAGCCGGGGCAGAAAAATATGCGCAGCAAAATTGCCCATTATCAAACCCCGGTGAAAAACCTGTTGCTCGGCGGACATTGGGCTGAGCTTGGCGGTGGTGTGCCTATTGCCGCTAAGGCAGGTACTAATGCAGCGTTGCTGATACTCAGGAACGAAAATAAACCGGCTTTTTCAGCGTTGTGCCGCTACATAGATGGAAAGCTGTCTTTAGACGACATACTCGCTGCTCCCTGTTTCAAGGCATACAACAATTCCTGGGTACGTCGTCCAACCCCGGCAGAAAGAAAAGAAAACCGGTATAAGATGGACATTACGAAATAAGTGTTGAATATATTAAAACCTGGTGTTTCCGCTACTCAATAATTCAACTACAGTTTTACTATTGCCTATTGCTCATTCACCCTGTTTAATAGTTCAGCGACAAGCCTGCGCCGAACCCCATATCGCTGTCGTAATGAGCCCGGATGCCAATATTCCTGGTGAGGATATAGCGCAGGTCAATCATATATTCCCTGTCGGTATTTATCATAAAACCGGCCCTCAGTCTTTTGGCGACAGGAATGTCCTCCCGCATAAGCTGCAGCCTGACAATACCATTGTGAAACGCTTCCGCCTGGAATACGATAAGCATGGGTAACGTATAGTTAAACCCGAGGCTTACAGCAGTCCGCCTGTCTTTTGAATTGGTTTGCCCGAATATATTTTTTTCCTGCTTGTCCATTCCCATTTTCCGGTACCTCCAGTCCAGCCCGGCAAATGGCATGAACCATTGCATTTTACCGATATACCTCCCGATATGGGTTTCGGTTTCATAGCCGTGCATATTATTATATCCCAAACGCCATTCCGTTCCGATGCTCCATCTTGCATTTTGCAACATGGCTTCTCCGTCATTGCCGTTGGTAGCAAAATCATTCTGCACCATAAAATGAAGTATATTACTTTCTCTTTGCAACATTTTGTAGGCGCCCTGCCTGTCGGGCAACAAAGGATTTTTATAGTCGCCGACAGAAAACACCCTGTCCATTCCCGCCATCATATGATACAGGATATGGCAATGAAAAAACCAGTCGCCCTCGGTATTTGCCAAAAACGCTATGGTGTCTGTTTCCATAGGCATAATATCCAGCACATTTTTGAGCGGTGCATGATCTCCCTGCCCGTTCAATACCCTGAAATCAAAGCCGTGTAAGTGCATGGGATGCCGCATCATAGAGTTGTTATAGAGTATTATTTTCAGTATCTCACCTTTCTTTACGGGTATTTTGTCTGTTTCAGACAGCACTTTATTGTCCATGCTCCACACATAACGGTTCATATTGCCTGTGAGGGTGAACTTCAGCTCTTTTACCGGTGCTTCCTTTGGCAAAGCAGTGCTGCGGGGAGATGTAAGCATGGTATAGTTGAGTGTAACAATGCCCTTCTCACCACTGGTCTTTTCTGCAGAGGAATGCTCCATATTCATATCGTGATCATGGTGCATGGCATTGTTTGCCGATTCGCCGTCAAGCTCAGGATACATCACCGCGTTCATATCCATTTGATTGAGGCTCATACCCATTTCTCTGTCATCCAGGTCGCCGTTCATTTTCATCATGCCATTCATCATCTTCATTCCTTCAAAATATGTAAGACGCGGGAGCGGGGTGGCGTATTGCTTTGTACCATTGCCTATAAAATAGCCTGCAGAAACGGTACGGTCTTCGGTAGTGGCTGAAAGTTCATAGGCCTTATTGTCTTCGGGAATAGTTACAATGATGTCATAGGTTTCGGAAACGGCTATGATCAATCTGTCTACTTCGACAGGCTCAACATCATTACCGTCGCTGGCAACTACAGTGATCCTGCCGCCCGCATACCTGAGCCAGAAATAGGAAGATGCGCCACCATTGGCGATACGCAAACGCAGTTTATCGCCAGCCTTTAAAGGGGTACCGTCAATATCTGATAATATGGTAACCGGGCTGCCATTCATTAAGATGCGGTCGTAATGCACATCGCTTACATCCATTGCCAGCATTCGTTTCCATTCATTGGTAAGCTTGGTTTTAAAATATCCCTGCCGTACGGCTTCAGCATAGCTTTGTGTGGCTCCTTTTTTTATGGCAAACCAGTCGCTGGCATTGTGCAGCATCCGGTGCACATTTTCAGGTTTTAAGTTTGTCCATTCACTCAGGATAATGGGTATGGCAGGCAGGTCGTCAATGCCTTTCCTAAACGTTTTATCCCCTGGTCTTTTTAGCATTATAAAATTGCCATACATACCTATCTGCTCCTGCAAGCCGGAATGACTGTGATACCAGTGTGTGCCATGCTGAATAATGGGAAAACGATAAGTATAAGTAGCGCCTGGTGCAACCGGCATCTGGGTAAGGAAGGGCACACCATCTTCTTTGTTGGGCAGAAATACGCCGTGCCAATGCAGCGAGGTGGCTTCTTTTAACCGGTTATGTACAACGATCTCAGCCGTATCACCTTCCGTAAATATCAGGTCGGGCATGGGTATTTGCCCGTTCACCGCAATCGCTCTTTTATTTTTACCTGCATACTGCACGATGGTATCATTGACATACAGATCGTAATGAACTACCTTTTGTGCATAACTGCTTTGTGACATCAATAATAAAATTATAGTTGCCGGAAACAGCTTTCTGAGAAAAAAATGGCGAATAGCCACTTCAAAGATTGATTTTAGCATTGATCTGTAGTTGTGGACGCATAGCCCGCTTTGCGCCCTTTGTACAATCCCTGGCGCACTTTGCGGTAAAATATAACCGCAAAGGAAATACAAAGTTTTTCGCAAAACGCCAGTTACAAAAACGAAATACTCCCGCATGTCTCTGCGAACCCCGATGAGTATATTTCATATTTTGCAGGCGTGACTGCCGGCCAATTTGAAATACTCCCGTAAGTTGTTGATACTATTCCTGTCCCCTGTTATTTTTGATATCTGCTATGTTGCCGCAGGTAAGCATTGCTGAACCGTAGTAAGGATTTTTTATTGCCGGCGCTTCACTTAGCCAATAGGCTTTTTTCATCGGGCAATACTGGTAATAAACTGTCTCGCTTATCTTATCTGAACCCTGTACAATTTTCCATAAGATAGTGGAAACGTCATTAAAAGCTGCTCTTTGTTTTTCAATAGCTTTCGCCTTTGCTAATTTATCTACAACGCCGGCCAGCGCATCTTTTTGCGAAAAAGCATTTTCTGCTTTTACGGTTTGCTGCAAGGCTGCAATTGCTGCGGAAGTCGCCCGGGCATCACTATTCACCAACGCACCTTTTATACTGTAATATTCATTCAAGAGTTTGTCTGTATTTTGGGCTGCTGCCGAATATCCCAACAGCAATATGACCGGTATCAATAATTTCTTCTTCATGACTGTTTGTTTTAAAAGTGTAATGTTTCTATGGTAAAACCGGCTTTTTGCACGGTTGCTATGACTTCCTGTTCGGTAGCTCCTTCCGATGCCACGGTAAGCACCTTGTCTTTGCCGGTAGTGTCTACTTCCCAATGGGAAATACCTTTTGCACTATCCAAATGTGGTTTCACTGAAGCTACACATCCTCCACAATTGATATTGGTTTTAAACCGGAGCTGCTGATTATTATTTTCCATATTTCTTAAATTTTGTTGTTGATTGATACTACAAAGTTGAACGGTCTGGCGCTGAGTTTGTTATGTTATTTTGGATTTGATTTGTAAGATTTACGTTTGGCTGTCTCTGGTGTTGCGGATATCGGCAGCCTTTATTGCTTCCATTTCAGCCGCAGGCTGTTACTTACCACACTTACACTGCTTAAAGCCATTGCTGCTCCAGCAATCATAGGGTTTAACAGGAAACCGTTTACCGGGTAAAGAATACCTGCTGCAACCGGGATACCGATTACATTATAAATAAATGCCCAGAACAGGTTTTGCTTAATAGTGGCAACAGTTTGTTTTGACAGCTTTATTGCCTGGGGTATCCTGGTCAGGTCTGAGGAGATAATGGTCATTTTGGCTACGTCAATTGCTATATCACTTCCTTTGCCCATTGCTATGCTTACATCCGCCGTTGCAAGGGCTGTGCTGTCATTGATGCCGTCACCTACCATCGCTACCACTTTGCCTTGTTGTTGCAGGTCTTTTATAAAGCCGGCTTTCTGCTGTGGTAATACTTCAGCTTTGTAATGCCTGATGCCTGTTTGCTGTGCGATGGCTTTGGCAGTGGACTCATTGTCGCCGGTGAGCATATACAGGTCTATGCCCATATCTTGCATCTGCTTAATGGCTGCTGCGGATGTTGCTTTGATCTTATCAGCAACAGCAATAACGGAAAGCGCTTTTTTACTATCCGCAAACCAGATAACAGTTTTGGATTGTTTAGCCCATTCCTCGGCCTGTTCCAACAGCTCATCTCCAATGGCAATATTATTTTCAGCTAACAATTTCCTGTTACCTGCAAAATAGACTTCATTGTTGTGAGCAGCCTTTATTCCTTTGCCCGTAATACTGTCGAAGACAGATAGAGATATGGTCCCTGCATCTTCCAGGTGTTTTACCACCGCTTCTGCCAATGGATGTTCCGACTTTTTTTCGATGCTCAGTAAAATAGCCCTGGTTGAGTCATCATTATTCAACCACCGGATACCCGTAACCTGTGGTTTGCCTTCGGTAATGGTCCCCGTTTTGTCCAGTACAATTGCATTTACTTTTTTAGCTGATTCAAGGCTTTCTGCATCTTTGATCAAAATGCCATTTTCAGCGCCTTTCCCAATACCTACCATTATAGCCGTAGGTGTAGCCAGTCCCAAAGCACAGGGGCAGGCAATAACCAATACCGTAACGGCTGCGAGCAAACCATGCACTATGCCATTCCCGCCACCTGCAATCAGCCATATCATAAATGCCAGGATTGAAATACCAATAACCACGGGAACAAAAATGCCTGCAATCTTATCTACCAGTTTTTGTACAGGCGCCTTACTGCCTTGTGCGTCCTGCACCATTTTAATGATCCTGGCCAGCATCGTTTCCTTGCCTACCTTCACCGCTCTGAACTGAAAACTCCCTTTTTGATTAATTGTTCCTGCAAATACTTTTTCGCCTTCTTTTTTCAATACCGGCACAGGCTCGCCGCTCATCATGCTTTCATCTACATACGAACTGCCGGATGTAACTATACCGTCCACTGCAATTTTTTCACCGGGCTTTACAAGAATGATATCACCAGGGTCAACCTCTTCAATGTCTACCTGTTGTTCTGTTTCTCCGGGTTGTATCACTGTCACGGATTTAGGCTGTAAGCCTATCAGCTTTTTAATGGCGGACGAGGTACTTCCTTTGGCTTTTTCTTCCAATAGCTTACCCAAAAGAATAAATGCAATAACAACGGCTGCCGCTTCAAAATATACATGAGCGTGCAATCCCCTCCGATGCCAGAAATCCGGGAACAGTATATTGAATACACTGAAAATATAGGCAATGCCCGTGCTCAGTGCCACCAATGTATCCATGTTAGCCGAACGATGCTTTGCCTGTTTCCAGGCATTTACAAAGAAATCTTTGCCCAGCCATAATACAACAGGTGTGGCAAACAGCCACATTATTTCATTGGCATAAGGCATATCCATAAAGAACATACCTATAACCACAACCGGCAGGGACAACAGTACTGCCCAGATGGTTTTGACCTTCAGCTTCCGGTACTTTTGAGCGTGGGCAGCCTCTAATGTTTCCTGTTGTTTCGTTTCATCTTCTACCAGTAAATCGTACCCCACAGACTGCACCGCTTTTTGGAGCTTTGCAGCATCCGTCATATTCGGCAGATACTCCACGGTAAGATTGCCAGTAGCAAAATTTACAGCAGCGCTGATAACACCTTCCTGAGAGGCAATCATGCTTTCTACGCTTACTGCGCAGGAAGCGCAGCTCATATTCAGTACAGGAAACGTTTTTTTTATGGTAGTAACGCCGTATCCGAGGTCTTTGATGACTTTAACGGCATTTGTTATTGCTTCAGGAGAATTTGCAGTAATGACCGCCCTGTGGTTGTTTAATTCTACACGATGGCTTTCAATGCCATTTGCCTGTGCAAGCCCTTTATCTACGATCAAGGCACAATGCTCGCTTTCCACGTCTTCCAAAGGAAGATAAATAGTTCCGCTGTTATTATTTGCCGACATATCCGCTGATTTATTTTATAATGCAAAACTGGCAATAATATCAGTGGCAGCTATTGTGCAATTATGGAATTGATTTGTAAGATTTACACCTTGTCCAGGGGCTTTCTTTTACCCTCTTTGATCTGCCTGAAATGGCTGGGCGTAAGCCCGGTAACCTTTTTGAACTGATTGCTAAGATAAGCCACACTCGAATAATTCAGGCGGAATGCAATTTCGCTCAGCGACAATTCATCATAGACCAGTAATTCTTTTACTTTTTCAATTTTCTGGGCAATAAAATATTTTTCAATGGTTTTGCCTTCCACATCGGAAAATAAGTTGGACAAATAATTGTAATCATGATGCAACTCCCCGCTCAGGATATCAGAAAGATTATTGCTTATTTCACCCTCACGGTGATGTACCAGGCTTATGATAATGCGCTTTATTTTTTCGATGATCCTGCTTTTACGGTCATCAATCAGTTCAAAGCCCAAAGGCAGCAAAGCTTTGCTTACCCGTTCTTTCTGTTCATCAGGCAATTCATTTTCAACGGTAACCTCGCCTAATGTGATATTTCTTACAGCTATGCCAAGCTTATCCATTTCATTTTGCACCACCATTATACAGCGATCGCAAACCATATTTTTTATAAAGAGTTTATCCATATTTAAAAAGCTCCTGCGAAGGTAAACAATGCGTGTCAGGACAAACGCATCTAAATTGCAGAGGGATTGAAATCCCAGTGAAATATATGTGATCAAGCTTACAGCTCTGGAACGTATAACTACAAGAGCCGTAGCCCCGGTAACATATTGTTTCGACGGATTTCAATCCGTGCACACTCTGCAATGAGTCATATTCTAACTAGTTGTACATTTGCAAATTCAAAAAATGCATAAGTTCCCGGCTGCTGGGCCGGGCGGTCAATTATGGTAAAAATAGACAACATATCACTTCCGGAATTTCCCCTGCTGCTTGCTCCGATGGAGGATGTAAGTGATCCCCCGTTCCGTGCTGTGTGTAAAGACAATGGCGCTGATCTTATGTATACCGAATTTATCTCCAGTGAGGGACTGATACGCGACGCCATTAAAAGCAGGAAGAAGCTGGATATTTTTGATTATGAACGGCCGATGGGCATACAGATATTCGGGGGCGATGAAGAAAGCCTGTCGCTGGCAGCCAAAATTGTGGAAGTGACCAATCCAGATCTGCTTGATATCAATTTCGGGTGCCCTGTAAAAAAAGTGGCGATGAAGGGCGCCGGCGCCGGCGTTTTAAAAGATATTGACCTGATGGTGAGGCTGACATCGGCGGTGGTCAGATCAACACATCTTCCCGTGACGGTAAAAACCAGGCTGGGCTGGGACGATAATACCCGGAATATAGAAGAGGTTGCCGAACGCCTGCAGGATGTGGGTATCAGGGCGCTCGCCATACATGGCAGAACACGCACTCAGATGTATAAGGGATCTGCAGACTGGACACTGATCGGAAAAGTGAAAAACAATCCGCGCATCAAAATACCGGTTTTCGGGAATGGTGATATTGACTCTCCTGAAAAGGCGCTGGAATATAAGAACCGCTACGGCGTTGATGGTATAATGATCGGCAGGGCGGCTATCGGTTATCCCTGGATATTTAATGAAATCAGGCACTACCTGCAGACCGGTACCCATGCTGCACCTCCCGGGCTAAAGGAGCGTATTGCGGTATGCCGTAAACATCTTTACAAATCTGTTGAATGGAAAGGCCCTGTGGTAGGGATACTTGAAATGCGCCGGCATTATGCAAATTATCTCAAAGGATTGCCCAATATCAGGGAATTCAGGCAGCGCCTTGTAGTATTGAATACCATAGAAGAAATTGATGAGGTGCTGAACGAGGTAGCTGCGCGGTACGACGGTTATATTTTTGAAAAAACCCCCATTGAACTTGTCAATTACCACGAAAAATGCCCTGTATAACGAAGCAATATCCATGATTTGCTTTAGCATTTGCTAAGAGCGGGCTTTTTCATCGGGATCTTTTCTCTTTTATTCTTCTTTTTTGTCCGTCACAATAAAAGGGTGACATTCGTAAAATTACTTTTACCCGGTAAATCTCTGCAATATATTCTTTGCTCTGTTAATTCTATCCTTCTGATTTTAAATCATATAGATATTGCCTCCTTTCGTTATTATAGTATGATAACTTATATAAAACAATCTGTATGGTAGTTTTCCTAATAGTGTAGTGATCGCATTACAAAACAATAGTAGAAGCGCCTATTTTCCACGATGCAGTGATGTTGTTTCTTTGTGTAACAAATCCAATAATTCCTAAACCAATATCTGTGAAAACCGCTATCAGTGTAAAAGCTGGTAAAATCCAAGATCCGTATCTAAATCCAATACCTAAGCAAGAACAGCAATGTATTTTAACCGTCCAGCTAAAACATTGCAAGATTTACAGCAACAGAAAATGGAGCTCAGATGAAATAATATTCATCAATGTAATTCCTTTATGACCTAAATTACTTTCCATTTTCTGTTGCTTTTATTCCGATCCAAGCCTTCATCCTTTTATTGTGATACATTTTAATGTGCATGTATGCTACATGTTTTGATTAAGGATGAATACGCAATTTACCGCAAAGGCATCGCCGGATTGATCAGGGAATTTTTTCCGTTATCCCATATCGTTGAATCGGCCACACTGGAGGAGCTTTTTGCTCTTGCTGCGCAAGATAGCTGGTCGCTGATCATTACAGACGTGAAAGAAATGAACGGCGAAGTGATGGACTTCTTACAATACTATCGAAAATCTTTCAAAGAGATACCTCTGCTGGTGATGACGGGATCCGTTAACCCTTTATTGCATTCCGGGCTGATGATGGCGGGCGCTGCAGCCTGTTTAAATAAAAGCTGCACCGGCAGGGAATTCAGGAGCACCCTGGAAAAGATCCTGGGCAGTGCGCAGCATACGGGCAGTTGGGCAAACTGAATTACCAAGTCCGGGCAGCGCAGGGCTGTTTATCGCCTATCGTTTACCGTAATTCATAATTAATCTTAGAATAGTTAACTGCATTCATTCTTATTTCACCGCTATAGCTCCCCGCTGCGGATTCCTCCCTTCCTGTGCTGAATTTAAATATTATTAAATATATTAGAGGATAAGTATGCTACAGGCGTCGGCTTCTCCTTCAATAGGATAACGGATAAAATGATATAAGTTTGATATTTTTCACTTAACAATATAATCTCGTATGTCACATTCACGAAGAAAATTTATTAAGCAGGCTGCCCTTTCCACTGCAGGTATATATGTTGGCTCTTCGGCCTTCAGCGCAGCAAGCTACCGGAGAATACCAGGCGCTAACGACAGGGCACGTGTGGGCGTTGTAGGCTTTTCAGACCGCCATAGGGGATCTCATATACCCAGCTTTATGAATCATTACAAGGAGCTGAATTTTGATGTGGTCGCAGTTTCTGATATCTGGAAGAAAAGGAGGGAAGACGGTGCTGCGATCTGGAAAGGTAAAATGGGACATGATGTAACTGCTTACAGGAACAACGAAGAAATGTATAGTAAGAGGGTAGTGGATGCAGTATTTATCAGTACGGCCGATTTCCAGCATGCTTTGCATACTATTGAGGCGGTTAAAGCGGGCTGTGATGCGTATGTGGAAAAACCTTTTGCAGAAACCATGGAAGATAACCGGGCTGCATTCAAAGCGGTAAAAGAATCCGGCAGGATCATCCAGATTGGCTCTCAGCGGAGAAGCGGGGCGAATTATCATGCTGCTGCTGATTTTATAAAATCCGGGAAATTCGGTCCCATCACCATGGTGGAGCTCACATGGAATGTAAACCAGCCCGGGCGGTGGAGAAGAAAAGATCTGGTCAGCCAACTGAAAGAAGAAGACACTGACTGGAAAAGATACCTGCTTAACCGCCCCTACGAAAGTTTTGACCCCCGTAAATATCTTGAGTACAGGTTGTTTTGGCCATATTCTTCCGGGCTGCCGGGACAATGGATGAGCCACCAGATAGATACGGTGCATTGGTTCAGCGGTCTGCCTCACCCGCGCTCTGTAGCGGCTAACGGCGGGATCTACCAGTGGAAAGACGGAAGAAGGAACTGGGATACTATCACAGCGGTATTTGATTATGGTCCATTGAATGACCCTTCCACAGGATTCCAGGTAACATTTGCATCTCGTATGCACAACGGAGATGACGATCCGGGGGAAATTTATTATTCCAACGGAGGCGAGCTTAATCTCATTACCAATATGGTGTCGCCCAAAGGCGGGTTATCGAAAAAGCATGCGGAAGCCATGGGAATGACGGCTAACCTGCTGCCCGAACTGAGCCTTGCACAGACCGAAAAAGTGGTTGCCTCTGCAGACACAGGAGGTGACAATCTTACCTCGGCGCATGTACGCAACTGGATGGAATGTGTAAGAAGCCGCAAACAGCCTAATGCGCCTGTAGAAGCCGGTTATAGCCATTCTATTGCAAATATTATGACCACAGCTTCCGCCCATACCGGTACAAGAGTGACTTTTGATGAAAAGACACAGGAAGTAATGGCCGAAGGGAAGCCGTTTAAATGGTGAGGGATAAGGAGTAAGGTAGAAGGGGTAAGGAGTAAGGAATAAGGAGTAAGGTAGAAGACCCTATACCCTACACCCTATACCTTATACCCTATACCTCACATTGTAAATCACTTGTTAACCAATGTAGATTAACGAATGCTTATCAAAAAGATCGCTGTGCTGTGATTAACTATGTAGGAAAGTTAAAAACAAACTATATGAAAAAAATTATTCTTGCCGCTCTTGTTTTATTATTCGGAACCGGTATTGGCTTTGCACAGCAGGCCCCGGCCAAAACGCAACAGGAAAAAACAAAACACGTAAAGAAGGAAGCGACTGCTGCGAAGACCAAAGCATCCGCTTCAACCCAGCCAGCTGCAGCAACAGCAGCAACAGCCGCAACTCCCGTGAAGAAAGATGGTACACCCGACAAACGTTACAAACAAAACAAGCACCTTAAAAAAGACGGAACCCCTGACAAACGGTTTAAAGGCAACAAGCAGCAATAGGTATATAGGGTTTTACAATCAAAAGCCCGGCAATTGCAATTGCCGGGCTTTTGTATTTAGCGGCAGCGAATGACAGTATCTTAATCAAAAAAAATACCTTTGCCCGAAATTTTTTCTATTGCAAAGCGCCAGGGTCAATTTGCGGGTACAAAAAGTGGTGACAGTTGTAGCCGTTGTTTTATTTATCATCAAGATCATTGCATGGTATCTTACTTCCTCCGTAGCTATTCTTACCGATGCGCTGGAAAGCACAGTAAATGTAATCGCCGGATTTGTTACACTTTATAGTTTATATATTGCAGCCAAGCCTAAAGACAGCAATCATCCTTACGGACATGGTAAAGCCGAGTTTCTTTCAGCAGCGCTGGAAGGGAGCCTTGTGATTGTAGCAGGGTTAATCATTATTTATGAATCGCTCAATAATCTTATACATCCTCATCAATTGCAGAAGCTGGACCGGGGCATATTGCTTGTAGCGCTTACGGCAGGTATTAATTTTATTACCGGGAAATACTGTATCCGTGTCGGCAAGCGAAATAATTCTCTTGCTTTGATAGCCAGCGGCAAACACCTGCAAAGCGATACCTGGTCTACTCTTGGCATTATCGCCGGGCTTTTGCTGATATGGCTCACAAAGCTGCAGTGGCTTGATGCTGCGATCGCAGCCGGCTTTGCTTTTTTTATCATTTTTACCGGCTATAATATCCTGCGAAGCTCCATTGCAGGGATCATGGATGAAGCAGACCGTGAGCTGCTTGAGAAAATGGTAAAGCTCCTGGAACGTAACCGCCGCGTCAACTGGATTGATCTCCATAACCTCCGCATTATCAAGTTCGGGAATATTATTCATATAGATTGCCATCTCACCGTTCCCTGGTACCTGAATGTGCGGGAAGCCCATGCGGAAATAGACGCCCTTGTCGCCCTGGTGCAGGATGAATTTGGGGAATCCGTAGAATTTTTTGTGCATGCGGACGCCTGTCTCGACTTTTCCTGCAGGATATGCCCGAAGCAAGATTGCCCCGTAAGAAAATTTCCTTTCGAAGAGACCGTGGAGTGGACAATTGAAAATATTTCAACCAATAAGCGCCATAAAGTAGGGAGCTGAAAAAGCAGGAGCTTTAATGGGAGTTCAATGATTAATTTGTTAACTTGAGCGCTCTATTCACCCTATTCACTTACTATCATGGATACACGAAGAGAATTTATCAAGAAAGCTACCCTTCTTTCCGGGGGTGCAGGATTATTGGGCGGGCTACCCGCTTCTATTCAGAAGGCATTTGCTATTGACCCTAAAGCAGGCTCTACCTATCTTGACGCAGAGCATATTGTTTTCCTGATGCAGGAAAACCGCTCTTTCGATCATTGCTATGGTACGCTGCAGGGGGTGAGAGGCTATAACGATCCGCGCGCCATTACACTGCCAAACAAAAACAAAGTGTGGGCGCAAACCAATGCAAGGGGAGAAACTTACGCTCCGTTCCGTCTGAATATAAGGGACAGCAGGTCTACCTGGTTGGGCTCTTTGCCGCATTCCTGGGACAACATGACGGATGCAAGAAATGAAGGCAGGCATGATAAGTGGCTTGATGCAAAAAAGTCGGGGCATAAGGAATGCCGCGATATGCCGCTTACTATGGGTTTTTATGACAGGGAAGATATTCCTTTTTATTATGCGCTGGCAGATGCTTTCACCGTATGCGACCAGCATTTTTGTTCGTCATTGACCGGCACTACGCCCAACCGCCTGTATTTCTGGACCGGTACTATACGGGAGAAACATGATGAGAATGTAGTTGCCAATGTGTATAATTCAAATGTCTCCTATGATAGTGAGGCTTCATGGAAGACCTTTCCCGAATACCTTGAGGAAAACGGTATTTCATGGAGAATATACCAGAATGAAGTGAGCATAGAAACCGGTTTCCAGGGAGAGGAAGAGGACTGGCTGGCAAATTTTACGGATAATCCCATGGAATGGTTCAAACAGTATAATATCCGCTTTTCAAATGGTCACATGAAATTCCTCCCTGAAGCTGAAAAAAAGCTGCCGGCAATGATCAGCGACCTGGAAGAAAAGATAAAGAAGGCGCCTGTGGAGAGCGATGAACTATCAAAGCTGCAAAGAGCACTGGAGCAAAGAAAAGCGCAGTATGCGTATGTAAAGGAAGCTGTGCAAAAATATAATATTGAGAATTACCGGAAATTATCGCAACATTCCAAAAACCTTCATGAGAAGGCCTTTACAGACAATCGCACTGATCCTGATTATCGCAGCCTCACTGCGGTAACGTATGATGACGGCGGCACAGAGCGCACTATGCAGATCCCTAAAAGCGATGTGCTGCATCAGTTCAGGACGGATGTAAAAGACGGAAAGCTTCCTGCGGTATCCTGGTTGGTAGCGCCGTCTAATTTTTCTGATCACCCCGGTTCACCGTGGTACGGGGCATGGTATGTGAGTGAAGTGCTTGATATCCTTACCCAAAACCCGGAAGTATGGAAAAAAACTATTTTCATATTGAACTACGATGAAAATGACGGTTATTTTGATCATGTGCCGCCTTTTGTGCCTCCCAATCCTTATAAAGAAAACAGCGGGAAAGTTTCTGCAGGTATTTATACCAAAACAGACTATGTAAGCCGGGATCAGAAATGGCTGGAGACAAAAGCTTATGATGAAGACGACCGTGAAGGACCGGTAGGATTAGGGTTTCGGGTTCCGCTGGTAATAGCTTCTCCCTGGAGCAGGGGAGGATGGGTGTGCTCGGAAGTATTTGACCTTACTTCTCCTATCCGGTTTATGGAGCATTTTCTCTCCCATAAAACAGGGAAAAAAATACGATCGGCTGAAATTACAAGCTGGCGCCGGGCCGTAAGCGGTAACCTTACTTCGGTATTCCGCCCGTATAATGGTGAAAAGATTGAAGCGCCTGCGCCTGTTGAGCGTATTCCCTTCCTCGAAGGGATACATAAGGCACAGTTTAAAGATATGCCTTCAGGGTATAAATTATTAACGGCTGAAGAGGTTGCACAGATCAATACCAACCGGTTCGCATCCCCTTATATGCCTCAGCAGGAGAAAGGTACCCGTTCTTCCTGCGCCCTTCCTTACGAGTTGTATAGCGAGGGAAAATTATCTGTCGATAAGAAGCAATTCACCATCCGGCTGTCGGCAAAGAAAGATGTATTTGGTGCAAAAGCCATTGGCGCTCCTTTCAATATCTATACGCCTTCAAAAGATGATGCGCCACGCAACTACGCAGTGCTTGCAGGCGACAGCCTTACTGATAGCTGGACATTGGATGAGAATGGTGATTACCACCTGCAGGTATATGGCCCCAATGGCTTTTTCAGGGAATTTAAAGGAAACGCTGAGGATCCGGCTGCAGAAGTTGCCTGTGAATACCAGCAGGGGAATGCAGGCCGGAAAAACCTATCCGGGAACATAGTTATAAAGATTAAGAATAACTCGTCTTCCCAGTTAGCCTTTACTGTTACCGACAATGCTTATAAAGCAGCATCTCAAACCAAAACAGTGAGCGCGGGAGCTGTGGCAAGTATTGTAGTGGATCTGAAAAAATCCTCAGGCTGGTATGATGTAAGCGTTAAAGCTGGTGGGTATGATCGTTTTGAAAAACGATATGCAGGACGGGTGGAAACAGGGCGGCATGGCATATCAGATCCTGTAATGGGAAGAGTAATATAAACCAGGCATCACCCTGTTTTACGCAGCAGGCCAACCCCATTTTAAGAAGGCGGGCATAGCCTTCGCCCATGTGGCGATATCATGCCTGCCTTCTTTTATTTCAAGGTAACAGATATCTGTTCCGGCGTTGTATCCTTTTTGCTCAAGCGCTTCTATTAATGAAACGGTATCATCTATAGCGTCAATGATGCCATTGTTGTTCCTGTCTTCCGTTTCATCCAGTGTGCCTGCCTCAAAAAAGAATTTCAGCCCGGGATAGAAGTTTCCTTTCCGTATCTGACTGTGCATGATCCGGTCACGGTCTTCGTCATACCCGTCATCAAGCGCCCTGCTGCGCCACCACAGAGAGCCACTGAACACGCCTGCGATCTTAAATTCTCCTGGATGGTTCCATACAATATCCAGTGCCGCCAGTCCGCCAAGGGAGAAGCCTGCAAAAGATTTATCTTTAAAGGATCTGATGCCGGAGCTTTGGCTGATAAAAGGGATCAGCTCCTCCATTACAAAGCGCGAATATGACCCGGCCTTTGCCCCGCGTCCTTTATAGTCGGGAGTGGATGCAGTGCCATATTCGTTTTTCCTGTCGGTGCCGCAATGTATTGCTGCGCAGAGCAATGGAGTAATGTCACGACGGGTGTAAGATGCGGTAAGTATAGTTTCCAGTCCCAGTTCTTCCATATTCTGACCATCATTGATCAGCAGGAGGCTTACCTGCCTGTTGTTGCTTGAGGGAGGAGGCATATAAAGATCAACCTTTACTTCTCTTTCAAGAAATACAGAAGAGAGGGTAAGACGCTGTATGGGGACCAGTGTTTCGGGAATCATAAGCATAAGCTCAAATATAACGGAAAAATAGATTTGCTCAAGTGAAGTATTATGTTGATATATGCTTACTATTGTAGCAGGTAAACCTGTTACAATATCGCCCGGGCGATTGAAAACACTAATAAATATACAGATGAAAAAAATCGGCATTCTTCACGGGAGGGAAAGATCTTTTCCCAACGCATTTGTGCAGCGGATCAATGATAAAAAACCTGATGGCATTATCGCCGAAGCGGTGTCTATTGACAAAGTGATCCAGGGAGGAAGCACCGGGTATACGGTTATTGTAGACCGCATTTCACAGGATGTGCCTTTTTACCGTGCCTTTCTTAAAAATGCCGCCATCAGCGGGACAGCGGTTATTAACAATCCCTTCTGGTGGAGCGCCGACGAAAAGTTTTTTAATAATGCATTAGCCACTAAAATAGGAGTGCCGGTGCCTAAGACCGTGATACTCCCATCAAGAGATTTGCCCGAAGATACGTCGGAAGAATCCTTTTCAAACCTGGCTTACCCGCTCGATTGGGAAGGCATTTTCAGCTATGTCGGGTTTCCTGCCTATATGAAGCCTTTTGCGGGGGGAGGCTGGAAAAATGTGTACAGGCTGCATAATATGGACGAGTTTTTTGATAAGCATGGAGAAACGGGACAACTGGTAATGCTCCTACAGGAGGAAATCGTTTTTGAAGAATATTACCGTTGTTATTGTATTGGCGGGAAGTATGTGCGTATAATGCCTTATGAGCCCCGCAATCCTCATCACCTGCGTTATGCGGGCGATTTCAAGCCTTCTGCCGGGAGGTATAAGCTGATGGAAGACATAGTGCTGCGGATCAATAAATACCTCGGTTACGATTTTAATACCGTAGAGCTTGCGGTAAGAGACGGCGTGCCATATGCCATTGACTTTTGCAATCCGGCCCCCGATGCCGACATCGCCAGCGTTGGCGAAGAAAATTTTGAATGGGTAGTAGAAACTGCCGCAATCTATGCTATTGAGCGTGCAAAGGACTGGAAAGAAGGAGTGGATAATCTTACCTGGGGAGAATATATAAAGAGGAGCGTTGAAAAGCTTTCACTAAGCTGATAATGTGATTTATATGCGTTTTATCTAAAAAAAATTATAAAATCCCGGATTTTTCTAAAACAATATTGCTTTGATATGGCTAATCTGAATTTTAAGCAGTTCACGCTTGGTGTGGAAGAAGAATATATGGTGCTTGACCCTGTTTCGCTTGAATTAAAAAGTCATGAACAAAAGATCGTGTCGGAAGGGCAAAAAATGATCCGCGATAAAGTAAAGGCGGAGATGCACCAGGCTGTGGTAGAAGTGGGCACAGATATTTGTGATCATATAGATGCTGCTTTTAATGATGTGGGGCTGCTCCGGAAAACGGTTGCTGAAATTGCAGGCGGGCTTGGTTTTGCCCTGGGAGCCGCGGGCACTCATCCTTTCAGCGCCTGGAGAAGCCAGCTAATTACAGATAATATCCGCTATCATCAGATTGTAAATGAAATGCAGGATGCTGCCAGGAGCAACCTGATCTTTGGTCTGCATGTGCATGTAGGGATGGAAAACCGTAAGATGGCTATACATATCGCTAACTCTGCACGGTATTTTCTGCCTCATGTCTTTGCATTAAGCACCAATTCCCCGTTTTGGGAAGGGCGTTATACCGGCTTTAAATCCTATCGCACAAAAGTATTTGATAAATTTCCCCGTACAGGGATACCGGATCTTTTTGAGAGCATTGAAGCCTATGACAATTATGTGAACCTGCTTGTTAAAACCAATTGCATAGACAATGCCAAAAAAATATGGTGGGATCTCAGGGTGCATCCTTTCTTCAATACCGTTGAGTTCAGGATATGTGATGTTCCGCTTACCATTGACGAAACTATTGCCATCGCCGCTTTGTTCCAGGCCATTTGTGCCAAGCTATATAAGCTCCGGATGGAGAATCTCAATTTTATCCAGTATTCCCGGGCGCTTGTTAATGAGAACAAATGGCGGGCCAGCCGCTATGGTCTCGACGGTCACCTGATAGATTTCGGAAAAGAAGAAGAAGTGAATACCCGGGTGCTGATATATGAGCTGCTGGATTTTGTTGATGATGTGGTAGATCACCTGGGATCGAGACATCGTCTTTCACATGTACATAAAATAATAGAACAGGGCACAGGAGCCGACAGGCAGATAGCAGTGTATAACGAGACGCAGCAAATGTTTGCCGTAGCGCAATATATCAACAGCCAGTTCTTAACCGGCCTGTAATTTTTGCACGCATTCCTGCAGGCTTACTTTCCAGTCTCTCATCTGCAGCCCAAAAGTGCTGATGATCTTATCGGTGCTCAACAGAGAATATAGTGGTCTTTGGGCAGGAGTAGGGTAGGCGGAAGACGGAATAGGGTTTATCCTGCAGTTGGAAGAGATCATTTGTCTGATGGCTTCCGCAAATCCGAACCACGTGGTTTTTCCTGTGTTACAATAATGGTATATGCCAGGCAGCCAGCGACCGCTGCTGATGATTTTCATAATTGCGGATGCAAGATCAGGTGCATAGGTAGGAGCTCCTGTCTGGTCGTTCACCACGCTTATTTCTTCCCTGTTATGCATCAGGCTGATCATCGTTTTCACAAAATTCTTTCCATGTTCACTGAATACCCAGGAAGTGCGTATAATGATGGTATCCGGACAGTACTTTAAGGCCGATCTTTCTCCCGCGGCCTTTGATGCGCCGTATACATTGAGCGGGTTGATATCGTCCTCCTCATGGTATGGCATAACGGAAGTGCCGTTAAAAACATAATCTGTTGAAATATGAATGAGGCGGCAATGATGTTCATTGCAGAGCTTTGCTATACTACCTACAGCATCTGCATTTATCTTAAAGGCAAGCTCTTTTTCCGACTCTGCTTTGTCTACGGCTGTATATGCGGCGCAATTGATACAGTAACGTGGTTGCACAGATGCAAATATCCCGCGCATTTTTTGCGTATCATCCAGCGGAAGATCTTCACGGGTGGTATATATGAAATCATAGCCGGGGAACAAATGCTCCACCTGCTTCAGTGAGCTTCCCAATTGCCCTGTGGATCCGGTGATAAGTATGCTCGGGATTGACATGGATACTTCAATATTCAAATAAGTTCTGGCACGTTGAAAATAATGGGTTTTTTTTGTCTTTTTCAGAAAGTATCATTTCTTCTTGCGGCAGCCTCCAGTCTATATGTAATGCAGGATCGTTATACATTATCCCTCCCTCCGATGCTTTATCATACAACTTGTTGCATTTGTATAACACTGTCGCCTCTTCGCTCAATACCGAAAACCCGTGAGCAAAGCCTTCCGGGATCAATAGCTGCAGGTTATTTTCCGAGGAAAGCTCTATCCCGAAATATTTTCCAAACGAGGGTGAGCCCTTACGGATATCAACAGCAACATCCCATATCCTGCCCGATAGTACTCTTACCAGCTTGGCCTGCGCATGGGGTGGATTTTGAAAATGGAGACCGCGTACCACCCCGTATTTTGAGAAAGATTGATTATCCTGCGCCCAGGAATAATTCAGCCCTTGTTTTTCAAAGATTGCCTGGTTAAAGCTCTCAAAAAAACTTCCCCTCGGGTCTTCAAAGACTACCGGTTTAAAAATAATAAGGCCCGGAATATCTGCTTTTGTAAAAGGCATCTGAACATTTTGTTATTATGGATCGCCTGCAATGATGCAAAGTAGCGAAAGTAACCTTATCGTTTGCCGTATTGTTTGGTATAATACTGCTGGTATTGTCCTGATGTTACATGATTCACCCACTCCTGGTTTTCCAGGTACCAGTCTACTGTTTTGTCCAGCCCCTCCTCAAATTGAAGAGAAGGCTTCCAGCCCAGCTCCCGGTTTAATTTGGTAGCGTCTATAGCGTAACGTAAATCATGCCCGGCGCGGTCTTTTACAAAAGTGACCAGCTTTTCAGATTCGCCGGCAGGGCGATGCAGCTTTTGATCCATGATCCGGCATAGCAGGCGCACCAGGTCTATATTTTTCCATTCATTAAATCCCCCCACGTTATATTTTTCGCCGGTCTTTCCTTTATGGAAAATAATGTCAATAGCCCTGGCATGATCTTCCACCCAAAGCCAGTCTCTTATATTATCTCCCTTACCATACACCGGCAGCGGCTTATTGTTTATGATATTATTGATCATTAAAGGGATCAGCTTTTCTGGGAAATGGTGTGAGCCGTAGTTGTTGGAGCAGTTTGACATTACTACCGGAAGCCCGTAGGTATGATAGTAAGCCATTACCAGGTGGTCAGATGATGCCTTGGATGCAGAGTATGGAGAGCGTGGGTCATAAGGGGTTTCCTCAGTGAAAAAGCCTGTATCTCCCAGCGAGCCATATACTTCGTCGGTAGAAACGTGGTAGAAACGTTTTCCTTCCATATCGTGGTGCCAGTGCTTCCTGCAGGCATTCAATAAAACGCCAGTGCCAAGCACATTCGTTTTAACAAAAGCAAGCGGATCCATAATGGAACGGTCTACATGGCTTTCGGCGGCAAGATGAATGATGGCGTCGAACTGATACCGGGAAAATAACCGGTCAATATGTTCTTCCGAACATATATCAGCGCGCTCAAAAATATAATTGGGGTAAGTTTCAATATCCTTTATATTTTCCAGGTTGCCTGCATAAGTAAGCGCATCAATGTTGACTATGCGGTATTGGGGATATTTTTTTACAAGCAGCCTTACCACATGCGAACCTATAAATCCTGCTCCTCCCGTTACTCCTATTGTTTTGTCCATATCGGTTATCAGAGGCTCCAATACTTCAGCTTTTTTAATTTATTCCTGTATAATCCTTTGAGGTCCGCAAAAATAGCGTTTGGATTAGTAATACCAAGGAGATAATCTTCAGAGAGGTCTTTGTATTCATTGTGCGGAACACCCAGGATAACCGCGTCGTAATTTTTGCCCACCGCCGGAGAGAGCGGAAAACCGTATTCATGCTGAAGCTCTTCATTATCGGCATACGGATCTACAATATCCACATTTAATGAAAATGCTCTTAGCTCCCTGATCATATCAATGATCTTGGAGTTGCGTATATCACTCACATTCTCCTTGAAGGTTGCACCCATAACGAGTACTCTAGCTCCCATGGCATCCTTTGCATGTTTTATGATATGCTGCACTATTTTTTTGGCTACATATAATGGCATTTCATCATTGATTACCCTTCCGGCAAGAATTACCCTCGATTCATAGCCAAGTTCGCTCGACTTGTAAGTAAGGTAATAAGGATCAACGCCAATGCAATGCCCGCCAACGAGCCCGGGCTGGAACTTCAGAAAATTCCATTTAGTGCCGGCGGCCTCAAGCACTTCGTAGGTATTGATGCCGATCATGTCAAATATGATGGACAGCTCGTTCATAAGGGCAATATTCAGGTCTCTCTGGGTATTCTCAATGATCTTGGCTGCTTCCGCTACCTTAATAGAAGATGCCCTGTGAATGCCTGCTTTTACCACTATTTCATAAGTCTTGGCTATCTCTTCCGCCGCTACTTTATCAGATCCGGATACTACCTTGATTATTTTAGCAAGGGTATGTTCTTTATCGCCGGGATTAATGCGTTCGGGAGAATATCCAAGCTTAAAGTCTGTATTTACCTTCAAACCGCTTAGCTGCTCAATAATTGGCAGGCAATCTTCTTCCGTACAACCCGGGTAAACTGTAGATTCGAATACAACATAATCTCCTTTCTTAATGACCTTACCGATTGTCTCAGATGCCCTGGTAACAGGAATGAGATCAGGTACATTATGTTCATCTACAGGAGTAGGTACTGCGACGATAAAAAACTTCGCCTCTTTTAATGCTTCCAGGGAGTTGGTAAAGAGTATATCCGAATTTTCAAAATCTGATGATTCCAGCTCATTGCTGGGGTCAATGCCTTTTTTCATCATTTCGATCCTTTTGGCATTGATGTCGAAGCCAATCACGCTTACTTTTTTGGCAAACTCCAATGCAATAGGTAATCCTACATAGCCAAGCCCTATAACAGCCAGCTTTGATTTTTTGTCAATAATGTCCTGGTAGATTAACATAATGATTTATTTTTTAAACTCTTTGGGTTGTTTATAGAGCTCTTCTTTGGGCAGCGATTTAAAGTATGCATAGGTGATCTTTAAGCCTTCGCTCCTGCTCACCTTAGGCTCCCAGCCCAAAATCTTTTTTGCTTTTGTAATATCCGGCTGCCTTTGCTTCGGATCATCCGTAGGTAATGGCTTAAAAATGATTTTCTGGTTCGTACCTGTGAGCTTTATTATTTCTTCTGCAAAATCTTTGAGGCTGATCTCATCAGGATTGCCGATATTAACCGGCAGCACATGATCGCTGTATAACAACCTGCATATACCTTCTATAAGATCATCCACATAGCAGAAAGAACGGGTTTGAGATCCATCGCCAAACACAGTGAGATCTTCCCCGCGTAATGCCTGCCCTATGAATGCAGGAAGAGCCCGTCCGTCATTCAACCTCATACGGGGTCCGTAGGTATTGAATATTCTTACGATCCTGGTCTCCACCCCGTGAAAAGTATGATATGCCATGGTGATGGCTTCCTGGAAGCGTTTTGCTTCGTCGTACACCCCACGGGGACCTACCGGGTTTACATTTCCCCAGTATTCTTCCGTTTGGGGGTGCACCAAAGGATCCCCGTATACTTCTGAAGTTGAAGCAACTAATATCCTGGCGCCTTTCGCTTTTGCCAGCCCGAGGCAGTTGTGTGTCCCCAGAGAGCCTACTTTCAGCGTTTGTATCGGGATTTTCAGATAGTCAATCGGGCTGGCGGGCGATGCAAAATGAAGAATATAATCAAGCTCGCCGGGCACATGAATATATTTCGAAACATCATGATGGTAGAATTCAAAATCTTCCAGCGGAAACAGGTTCTCAATATTTTTCAGATCACCTGTGATCAGGTTGTCCATGCCTATGACATGATATCCGTCTTTTATGAACCTGTTGCAGAGATGTGAACCAAGAAACCCGGCTGCCCCGGTGATTAATACCCTTTTTTTCATCTGTTTACTTATTTACGGTTAGTGTGGGGCGCCCGATACTTTCATAATAAAACCCAAGCTCATGTATGGCAACCACATCAAACAGGTTGCGGCCATCGAAAATTACTTTCTTTTTCAGGTTGCGCACAATTTTCAAAAAGTCAGGAGTGCGGAATTCATTCCATTCTGTAGCAATGATCAGTGCATCTGCATTGTTCAGGCAATCATATTGATTTTCTGCATAGCTGATCTTGTCCCCGATAAGCCGTTTCACGTTGGGCATTGCTTCGGGGTCATACGCAGTTACTGATGCACCAGCTTGGGTAAGCGCATCTATAATATAGAGTGCCGGGGCTTCCCGGATATCATCTGTGTTGGGCTTGAAGGCAAGCCCCCACAGGGC
Source organism: uncultured Terrimonas sp. (assembly GCA_964461595.1). Lineage (GTDB taxonomy): Bacteria > Bacteroidota > Bacteroidia > Chitinophagales > Chitinophagaceae > Agriterribacter. The sequence goes on from CAYWVB010000054.1 coordinate 28,370, forward strand.
AAACTGTCTGCCGGAAAGATCATCGCCATAGTATTTGCGGATCCTGTGAAAAAGATGCAGCTTCTGTTTTTCATTAACATCCATCACGGCATTCAGGATCTTAAAGTCGTAATCCACTTCCCCGGAGCTCTTAACCAATGCCTGCACGTCCTTGGGAAAACAGCTTCCGCCATATCCAATACCCGGGAAAAGAAAACGTTTCCCGATCCTTTCATCACTGCCAATGCCTCTCCTTACCATGTCCACATCTGCCCCAAGCCTTTCACATAATTGCGCTATTTCATTCATAAAGGATATCTTGGTGGCAAGGAAAGAATTGGCGGCATATTTAGTCAGTTCTGCCGACCGCAGGTCCATAAAAATAACAGGATTTCCCTGTCTTACAAACGGAGCATACAGGTCGCTCATCAGCTTTCTCGCTTTGTCGGTGCTTGCCCCGATCACCACCCTGTCCGGTTTCATAAAATCATCTACCGCTACCCCTTCTCTTAAAAACTCCGGATTAGACACTACGTCAAATGCTCCCAGTGCTTTTAAGTCCTGCCCGTTTCCCAAAGCGGCTTTTGAACTTTCGATAATCGCCGCTTCTACTTTTTCACTGGTGCCTACAGGTACGGTGCTTTTATCTACAATTACTTTGTACTGCCCCGGCTGAATGATCTTGCCGAGCTCCGCTGCCACTCCCAGCACATATTTCAGGTCAGCAGACCCGTCCTCACCCGGAGGTGTAGGGAGCGCCAGGAAAATGACTTTTGCGTTCTCCACGCCTTTAGCCAGATCTGTAGTGAAAAAAAGCCGTTCTTCCTTCAGGTTTCTCAAAAAGATTTTTTCAAGCCCGGGCTCATAAATAGTGATCTCGCCCCCGGCAAGCTTATTCACTTTATTTTCGTCAATGTCAACACAGGTAACGGTATTGCCCGTCTCGGCAAAACAGGTGCCCGTTACTAATCCAACATAGCCGGTACCTACAACTGCAATTTTCATTCGTAAATCAAATTAATGTTTAAAGAATTCAAGCACTTTTGTCGTGATCAGGGCAAGCTGCTCATCCTCCATTTCCGTATGCACAGGAAGTGATATTACTCTTTCCGTAAGCCAGTCAGTAACGGGCAACTGGTATGCATCGCCCCCGAAAGAAGCGAACATTTTTTGCCTGTGCGCAGGAACAGGATAATAGATCATAGAAGGAACGTTCGCTGCTGCAAGAAAATTATGCAACCCGTCTCTGTCGGCATCGTCAAGAACAAGCGTATACTGGTGGAACACATGCGTTGTAAACGGTGCAACAGAAGGTGTAGTGATATTGGGATGCCCGGCAAAGGCTTTATTATAATATGCAGCTATTTTTTGTCTGGCTGCAATATATTCGTCAAGCTTTTTCAGCTTGATGTCAAGGATAGCTGCCTGTATGGTATCCAGCCTTGAGTTGCATCCAACTACATCGTGGTAGTATTTTACACGCTGTCCGTGATTGGCGATCATCTTTAACTGAGCCGCCAGCCCGTCATCGTCAGTAAATATTGCGCCCCCGTCTCCATAGCAACCCAGGTTCTTGGAAGGGAAGAATGAAGTGCAGCCTATAGTGCCGATGGTGCCGGTCTTTTTCTTTTCACCATTCGCAAAGCTGTAGTCAGCGCCTATAGCCTGGGCATTGTCTTCTACTACAAAAAGATTATGCTTTTTTGCAATACCCATTATGGCTTCCATATTGGCTGCCTGCCCGTACAGGTGCACAGGAACAATGGCTTTTGTCTTAGGGGTAATGACCTTTTCTATGGCGCCGGGATCTATGCAAAAGGTCTTCTGATCCACTTCCACAAAAACAGGCTTCAGCTTCAGTAAAGCGATCACCTCCGTAGTAGCTATATAAGTAAATGAAGGCGTGATCACTTCATCGCCGGGCTGCAATCCGAGCGCCATCAGCGCAATTTGCAGCGCATCTGTACCATTAGCGCAGGGTATTACATGTTTAACACCCAGGTATTGTGAAAGATGCAGCGCAAAATCCTGGACAGGTTTGCCATTAATAAAAGCACAGCTGTCAAGCACACTCTGAATGGCAGCATCTATATCCGGTTTAATGTGGAGATACTGCTTTTTTAGATCAACCATCTGGATTGGCGTCATAAAGGGTAGTATTATTTTTAATGGCTGCAAAAATAGCAAAATATGTATTGGATGAGTAATACACATTAGTTTTGTAACATATTTTAATTCATCACTTAGTGATAACTATATTTTACAATTGCTTTATTGCACTATATGCTGCCGGGCTCAGGCTAGCTGCTTTCTGGAATCCCAAAGCACGGTTGTGGGTAAAGGGAAGAATGGAGCTGTTCAAAAAATTATCGGACAGGGTTTCGCAATTACCAAATGATAAATATCGCCGGAGAATATGGATGCATTGCGCCTCGCTGGGTGAATTTGAGCAGGGGCGCCCCGTTCTTGAAAAGCTTAAAGAAAAATATCCTGAAACGGTGATCATAGTGAGCTTTTTTTCCCCATCCGGATACGAGATACGTAAAAACTATGCTCTGGCGGATATTGTTTGCTATCTGCCGCTGGACACTCCTGCCAATGCAAAGCAGTTTGTTGACATCATCAAACCGACACTGGTGCTTTGGATCCGGTATGAATTCTGGATGCATTACCTGGAAGCACTAAAGCGCAGGAATATCCCTTTGCTGCTGATATCGGGCTTATTGAGAGACCCGTCATATTTTGCCGGGTTTTATAATGCTTACCGGCGCAGGCTTTATAATGCATTTACACATTTTTTTGTGCAAACGGAGGATTCTGCAATATTATTCAGGAATATGGGGTTTGCCGACAGGGTAAGTGTTTCGGGAGATACCCGGTTTGACAGGGTTATTGAAATAGCCGATCAGTTTGAACCTGTTGGGCCCGTTGCCGCTTTTTGTGAAGGTCACCGCGTATTGGTGGCAGGCAGCACCTGGACGGAAGATGAAGAAGAACTGACACATTATGTGCGGGCAAACAACGGCACCCGCTTCATTATTGCCCCGCATGAAACAGATATTGAAAATATCAGGGATGTTCAAAAAGAGTTTCCGCGCTCTGTTTTATATTCTGAGCTCGCAGCGGCCGGTAATACAGACAGATTTCCCGGTGACGTTAATACGCTCATCATTGATAATGTGGGCATGTTGTCAAGGCTGTATCACTATGCGGATATTGCTTATGTGGGAGGCGGCTTTGGTGACGACGGGCTGCATAATATACTCGAAGCGGCAGTATATGGCAAACCTGTTTTTTTCGGGCCGGTGTACGACCGCCATTATGAAGCGGCAGATATGGAAGCGGCAGGCGGAGCCGTTAGTGTGGAAAATGCGCTGGAGCTTGAAGCAAAGCTCAATGAGCTGTGGAATAACGCTGCATTGTTAAAACAACGGGGTGAAGCAGCTAAAGATTATGTATACCGGAATGCGGGCGCCACGGAGCATATCTTATCGTATATCTACAGGAACCGTCTTCTTACCAGTTGATCAAACTGCTTTACAAATGGATGATCTTCCTTCCACCCCAGCTTCAGCTTCAGCTCCCGCTGGATCCAGAATTCGGCTTCGGGATATATGGAGAAATGGTTGATGGTTTTGAGCGAGCGTTCATACATGGCTTCATCGCCCCGGAACAATTCGGTAATAAAAATATAGCGGTCGTTCAGTCCTATGGCTTTCTTAATATCTCTCAGGGGCTCCTCCTTCAGCTTTTCCGCCAGCTCTGTTTTTTTCTCAGATAATTTCTCATTCAGTGATTCGCCCCATTTGCCGATGACATCATTCAGCTCCTGTACCTGTGGCTGATGTGCAAGGGTAGGCACTTCTTCCAGCACGTTAAAAGCAGGCGCTTTTACCTGCGCTTCCTCTGCATTAGCAGGCGCTTTACGTTGCTGTAAGGATACAGGTGCTTCCTCTTCTTTTGGAATAGGTATACCGGTATCGCCGGCGTTGGACGCCTGGTCTGCAGTTACGCTCATTTCTCCCGCAATACCTGCCGGCATTACTACTGCGATCTTCCTTCGGACAGTTGTATTAGACTGTTGGTTTACCAGGAAAAGCTCCGTCTGCAGCATCTGGAGCACATGAAGCAGTTGATCGGGCGAAGCGTTTTGCCGATGTAATTCTTCTAATTTATCTATTAAAAGCCCGATGCGTTCCATCCGAATATGGTATTTTTGAGCGTCTGAAGAAATTTGATCACAGTGTTACATTAATAGTCATATGCCGTACCGGTACATGAAAAGTGGGAAGATAAACCCGGGGCTGACCAAAAAGATCGTCATTGCGAACGAAGTGAAGTAATCTCAATACTTAAACCTATTATTCAATGAGATTGCTTCGGTCGTTCCTTCCTCGCAAAGACGTTCAACGAATTTTTTGGTCAGCCCCTTCTCACCTCCAACGACATATTACTATTATCACAGCACTGGTTATAATAATTTATTTTTGGGGGTGAAGTTACAAACACCTTGCCATAAAATAAACACAAAATGTTCATAGAACCGCACATTCAGGGAGAGCGAAGAGGCTGGATTGAAGTGATATGCGGGTCTATGTTCAGCGGCAAAACGGAAGAGCTGATCCGGCGTTTGAAACGTGCGCGCATTGCTAATATGAAAGTAGAGATCTTCAAGCCGTCTGTTGACAAAAGATACCATGAAGAGGAGATCGTATCACATGACGAAAATTCCATTTTGTCTACGCCGGTTGATCTTTCCGAAGGTATATTATTAGTAAGCAGGGATGTGGATGTGATAGGCATTGACGAGGCGCAGTTCTTTGATGATAACATCGTAGCCGTATGCAATCAGCTTGCTTTGCGTGGCATCAGGGTAATAGTGGCAGGACTTGATATGGACTACCAGGGTAAACCATTTGGGCCGATGCCCGATCTGCTGGCAATAGCCGACTATATTACAAAACTGCATGCTATCTGCGTGAAGTGCGGTAATATCGCCGGCTTTTCTTACCGGAAAATACCCCGGGAGGGCCAGGTGGTGCTTGGAGAACGGGATATATATGAGCCGCGCTGCAGGTATTGCTACCAGTTGAAGGAATAAGAGGTAAGGGATAGGTATAAGGTGTAGGGTATAGGGTATATAAAATGTTTTTACAGGAATATTCTATTTTAATAATGAGTGCATCAAAACATATTTTTACTTTACTGAAGAAAGACCTGTTGCTTGAATTGAGGCAGCAGTATACTTTTTACGGGGTACTGCTCTATATTGCTTCTACGGTTTTTGTATTGTATCTCACCATTCAGCAGCCCGACAGTAATGTATGGAATGGTATATTCTGGATGATACAACTGTTTATCTGTGTAAATGCAGTTGCCAAAAGCTTTTTGCAGGAAAGCAGGGGGCGTATGCTGTATTTTTATTCCGTGGCAGGTCCCGTGCAGTTCATTATTGCCAAGCTGATCTATAATGCGCTCATTATGCTGCTGATGAGCCTGGTGAGCCTGCTTTTATTCAATATTATGCTGGGAAGTCCCATTATCAATTTCGGGCAGTTTGTTGCCATAGTTTGTCTTGGCTCTGTCAGCCTGAGCTTTGTATTTACCATGCTGGCGGCTATTGCCGCCAAAGCGCAGCAGCAGGCTTCGCTTATGGCTATTATGGGTTTTCCTGTTATCATTCCGCAACTGCTGCTGCTGATGCGTATCTCCAAGGCTGGACTGGGTGAAACTTTCAAAGGAGGGGCCCTTTCGGATATGGTGTGGCTGCTCGCAGGGCTGAATATATTAGTGGTGCTGATGTCAGTCATTCTTTTTCCTTTTTTATGGAAGGACTAAACATTATTGTGTATTGGGCGCATTTCAATTTTTCGCATTGGATTGAAATCCAATGTCGTTTAGTTAAGGATTAAAGCTGTTTGTATTCCATAGG
>CAYWVB010000055.1:0-33889 GCA_964461595.1 uncultured Terrimonas sp.
CAAAACTATACTGCTACCCTCAGCTAACAGTGATGGGGTTCGCCGATGGGATACGACCAATCTATCTTTCAGATACAGTGCAGCTAGTAACTCACCCTCATTACGACAAATCCAACCTGTATCAGATAATACTAATCCGGCGGTCGTTCATAAGGGAAATTCTGATTTGCGACAGGAATTTCGCTCTGCTTATAGTGTAGTGTTCAATAGTTTAAATTTGATATCGCAAAAAAAACTGTACTCTCTTTTCTCTTTTACAAAAATACGTGATTTCATCGGATACAATGATTACTTAGATAATAGTGGGAAACGTATCATTCAGCCTGTTAATACGGATGGTGCTTTTAATATATTCAGCTATGTCAATTACTCTTTACAACTAAAGGATATTAAAGCCAACTGGATTAATGATGTTACCGTCGCCTATAATAAGAGGACCGGCTTTATAAATGACGTGAGAAACAAAACTGACGATGCCGTATACACATACAGCACATCGATCTCAAAGAATAGTAAAAAAATATTTCTGGAAGTAGGATCGAATATTTCTTATAATGTTCTGAAAAATTCGGTTGTTAAATCTCGGAATATTAATTTTTGGGATGGGTCGTGTTATATAACCTTAAATATTCAGTTACCCGGTAAACTGGAATTGGAAAGTGATGGAAGATTGTTAATACAGCGCAGATTATCGCCTCTGGATACGCGGAATCACATCTTTCTGTGGAATTCCTTTTTCAGCAAAAGAATATTTAAAAAAGAAAATGGCATTTTAAAATTATCTATAGACAACATCCTCGATCAAAATGTAGGATATTCTCGGCTCGTATCGAGATCAGGAATTTCTGAAAGAGTAAGGGAGACGCTTGGTAGATACTGGATACTGTCATTTATATTAAATTTTAATAATCAGAATAAAGAATAATCTATGCTTATAAAGGTTCTTATCGGTACTTGCCTTTCAAGTATGATATTAATGTCTGCAGATGCTCAATACATTAAATCTGGAAAGGTAGTCTTTGAGCGCAAAATATATTTGAGAAAGCAGTCAGAAGAGTCGTCGTTCCAGGAAAGACTCATAAGAGAGAATATTAATTTAAAAGTGGACCTATTTGATCTTCATTTTGGCAATGGGCGCTCCGTTTATACTTTGAATGTGGTGGATCCTATGTCCTCCTTTTTCATCGTTCCTGGATTACATAATATGGTTTTTAACGATTTTAAGAATCAAGCTAGGATTACGATAAAGGATATCTTTGGACAAGTCTTTACTGTTGTTGATAGAGGGCCCAAAATGAAATGGAAATATACCGGAGAGATTAGGGAGATCGCTGGATATAATTGTAAGAGGGCCGAGAGTATTATTTTTGACTCACTCTATGTAATTGCGTTTTACTCAGAAACTATTTCCGCACCGACTGGTCCGGAGTCGTTTGGTGGACTTCCTGGGATAATATTGGGATTAGCAATTCCGGCTCTAAACACCACTTGGTTTGCTAAGGAGGTAGATATACTCCGTTTCGAAGGGGATAAGTTTAAATGGCCGGATGGAAATGATGGAATAACACCGGAACATTTAAGAATCCTTCTTGAAGAAAGCCGTTTCAGTTGGGGCACCAATTCTGGTCGATATTTTATTTGGAGTATCATTTAATTTTTTTAATTTCCCGATAAGTCCAACTAAAATTTATTAACCCTCCGTTTTAACTCTATAAACTAAAAATTCCTAACCGCGAGATTAAATACCGTCTATTACACCTGATAACAGGTAGCGTAAGGTACAGGTAAACGGTATCTCTACGCAATTTTCCAATTCGATTACCTTTCGCTTTTTATGAATTATCTTTATACAATTTCTGTTTACAATATACGACTGGTTCACTCGAATAAATTGTTCAGACTTAAGGTCTGCCGATACTTTCACAAGCGGCTTGCATACAATGATGACTTCTTCATGTTGTAGATGTACGTTCGTGTAGCAGTCATTCGACTTACAATAGATGATATCTGATTTATTAACAATCCGTATAAAATCTTGAGAAGGCAGTATTATTTTTTCCATTGGTAGGTTATGATTTAGAGAGCTAATAAATATTAAGAAGATTAATTTTAAATGAAACTTAAAGTCGATCAACACAAAATCTAAACGGTGTTTGCTAAACAGCGAGGTATAGCCTTAAATAACATTTTTCCTATCAACATGGAATGTTGAACGTGCTATCTTCTAATGATTGCACGACTTCGTCCCACTCCCTCCCATATGGATAAGTCAAAACATGTGAGCACGAAAAAATAAAACAGGTAACGGGATTTAGGTAAGTCAGAAGATGTAGTGGATTGGAACTGATTAAAAATAGGAATTATTTTAGAAATAGAAGTAAAAAAAAGTGACAATTTTATGAACCTTTAACCCAGAGCAGAATGTCGCACCTTTACAGATTATGTATACCTCATAAGAAACTAAATTAAACTTGGATTTCTTATTTTATTATATCCCTATTTCCCTGTGTTATTTTAAAAGGGTATTGGGCACAGTTAGCTATTTTGATTGATGCTTCAGGAACTACGGGGGAAGAATATAGCTTTAAGAAACGTAATGAATTGATAAAAGGTTCTAAATCGCTTTTCAAAAAAGAGACTAAAAGTGATTTATTTGTAATCGTCATTGAGGGAATTGATCCTGAGAAACTATTTGTCGTATTCCTATTTACTTCCATTTAAAACTCAAGATCGCTTCTTCCAGTTCCTGGCAATACTCTTCCTCAACCGAACAGTAATACAGGATAACATTATCATCATCATCATCACTAGCCCCCGTGATAAATCCCGGCCCTAAAATGCGTAAAACCCTTTTGATTTCTTTTGCTGAATACTTTTGGTTTTGTTCATTGACGTTATGCTTTGAATTGCATGGGTAAACTCAATATGGGAATAGAAGGAAAATTGGCAAGTTGTTGAATAGTGCTTTTGTGAAACATAGAATAAAACACCCCGTGCCTTTTAGGCGTGGCTATTATTAAAGATATCTTATGCTCGTTTGAAAAATCGAAAATAGATTGCGCAATATCATCTCCTTCTACATAATGAAATTCAGGATTATATTTATCGAAAATCCGGTGCAACTCTACAATTGCGGCTTCCATGCCCGGAGAAAAATTTTCTTTTGATTTTAGCTTTATATTAAGGACTATTAGCCAGACGTTAAATGCATTAAGCAATTCTTCAATTTTGTTGTATGGTATTATTGAAGATTCATCAAGATCTGTAGCAAAGGCAATAGTTTCTATTTTTTTCCAAGCTGTGCATCTAGGGGAACGAGCAGAACAGGCACTTTACAGGTTTTGATTAACTCGGCAGTTATACTTCCGGTAAGCCATTTTTCTATTTCTGATTTTCCCGAAGGACTTCCTGCAACTACTATGTCAATTAATTTATCCGCGCATTTTTGGTTTATGGCATTCGACATATTTACATCTTCAGCAATTAATTCAATTATTATATCAGGATCGAGCATTGATTTCAACCGGTCATACAGTAATCCAAGTTCCTCCATATTTTCCATATGTATTTGCTCATAATCTATCGATGCAGCCCCGGAAAATTCTCCATCACTTACATATATTTGATAAGAATGGTATAAGCATATAGCGGGTATTCAGAAACCGGGTGAGATAGCAAGCATATTCCGCTGCTCTGAAAGCCGTTTCAGAAAAATCGGTTAATATAAGCATAGACCTGGTCATACTTATTTATTTTAACTCTTCATCTACTCGGAATGATACTTTACATATCAATCCGTATGTGCGAAACAAATTATAGAGAAAGTAATGGAAATTTCCCTTGAATTGTAAAATATTTTTTAGCAAAATGCTAAAGCAATCGCCTTTTCCTGTTGAAAAAAAGACAATTCTGTAGCACTGGCATTGTGCGATAGCTGACCTGCTGCCTATATGTTACTTGTTTCGCTATAATAATTAGATGTAAGCTTATGACCGTACTACTTTATACATTTCTTGTTTAAGAAATTAAAATAAGCAAAATCAAGGCAGCAGGTCTGGCTTGGCACAAGGCAATGCTACCAAACCTGCGCCAGTGGCGGTAAACAAACCGGTAGAAGGTCGTTGCCCTTTTCCGCGTCCATAATCATAAAAGTAAAGGATCTTATCACCTTTCCTTCCCAGCCGAGTCTCTGCATCGGCCAAATGGTAGAGGCAGGCAGGACTCGGCGTAGTATACCAGGCAAACGCCAGGTCCGCCCCGCGCACAAGGCTATACAGTGAGACCCGGCTACGAACCCCAAGATGTCAGAACACCCGGCGGCGAAAAAAAGCTTGGAAATAAAACACTAGTTTTAGTAAATGATTCTAAAACCAGAGAATCATTATATTATCACTTGTCAGTGGATAACCACCCTAGAGGAAGTGTTTGGGAAATAGGAGAAACCGGCTGAGTTATCTTTGACAATCGAAAAACTAATACATATCAAATGAAAAAAAAGTGTGTGTCATGGCAGGATTGCAAACCTCGTTTTCACACACACCGATAATGAGGTGTGCCTGCTGTGTGCTGATAGAAATCCAGCAAAATCTGTATGTCATGTCGTGTGTCATGTATGTATCAGAAATGGTGGTAGAAAGCGGGAAAAAGTGCGGAAAAATGACACATGACTAAAACAAAAAAGGTTGCAAGTCAATAACTTACAACCTTTTGAGTGTGCCCGGGACTGGATTCGAACCAGCACACCTCGCGGCGCCGCCACCTGAAGACGGTGCGTCTACCAATTTCGCCACCCGGGCATTCGCATCCGGTTTGCAATGCGGGGTGCAAATATAAGGGGAATAATGATTTCTGATCTAAATTTCTCCCGGATAAAAAATTATGCCTTATATGCTCACTGCAAAATCTCTCAGGGCATCATTGAGACTGGTCTTGAGATCAGTGCTGGCTTTACGCTGCCCAATGATCAGGGCGCAGCTCACCCCATAGTCGCCTGCAGGAAATTTTTTATTATAGGAGCCGGGAATGACTACGCTGCGAGAGGGTATTCTTCCTTTGTGTTCCACCGGCTCCTGCCCGCTTACATCAATGATCTTGGTGCTTTTGGTAAGCACTACATTTGCGCCCAGCACAGCTTCCTTTTCTACGATCACTCCTTCTACTACTATACAGCGGCTGCCGATAAAACAACCATCTTCAATGATCACAGGGCTTGCCTGTAAAGGTTCCAGCACTCCGCCAATACCTACCCCGCCGCTGAGATGCACGTTTTTCCCTATCTGGGCACAGCTCCCTACGGTGGCCCAGGTATCTACCATCGTACCTTCGTCCACATAAGCGCCGATATTTACATAGCTCGGCATCAACACTACATTTTTTGATATATAGGCGCCATAGCGGGCAATGGCATGCGGCACCACTCTTACCCCAAGATCTCTGTACCCGCTTTTCAAAAGCATTTTATCGTTAAACTCCATCGGGCCTACGCTCCAGGTTTGCATGGTTTGTATCCCAAAATACAGCAGGATGGCCTGTTTTACCCATTCGTTCACCACCCATCCGTTTTCAGTGGGAGCTGCCGTACGGAGCCGCCCCTTATCAATATCTTCAATAACTGATTTTACAGCTTCTTTGTATTCTTCTTCCTTCAGCAGTTCCCTGTTGGACCAGGCTGCTGCAATTAAATTTTGTAGGTCCATTGCTTAAACAATTATTTCTGCAAACATAATCAGTTTGCTTATGCGGCGCATCACTATTTTTGCAGCATGAATTTTTCAGAAGATGTAGAGGAATGCCTTCGTGTGCTCAGGGCAGGGGGAGTGATATTGTACCCTACCGACACAGTATGGGGGCTGGGCTGCGATGCTACCAATGCAGAAGCGGTACAAAAAATATATACTATCAAGCAAAGACCGGAATCAAAAGCATTGATCGTTCTGCTGGCCGAAGAAAGAGATATCATCCGGTATGTAGCACAACCTGATCTGCGCGTTTTTGACTATCTGCAGCAAACCTCCCGGCCAACTACGGTGATCTACTATGACGCCATGGGTATGGCTGATAATCTCATAGCGGAAGACGGCAGCATTGGCATAAGGCTGGTACAGGATGAATTTTGCAGGCATCTTATAAAACGTTTCCGCAAACCGCTTGTATCCACCTCCGCTAATGTATCGGGGCAGCCCGCGCCGGCAGTATTTTCCAAAATATCTGAAGAGATCATCAGCAAAGCAGACTATGTGGTGCACTATCGCCGGGAGGATCTTACTATACGCCAGCCGTCTGCAGTGGTCTTGTGGAATAACGACGGAACGGTTAAAGTGCTGCGCGGGTAAATATTATGCAAAAATTCCTTATCATACAAACAGCTTTTATCGGTGATGTGGTACTGGCAACAGCACTGGCAGAAAAACTGCACGCCTTTTATCCCGGAGTGCAAATAGATTTCCTGTTGCGGAAAGGAAATGAAAACCTGCTGAAAGCCCATCCTTTCATACATGAAGTAATGATATGGGATAAAAAAAACGGCAAATACAAATCATTGTGGAAGCTTCTCCGGCAAATCAGGAAAAACAGGTACGACAAAGTGATCAATATACAGCGGTATGGGGCTACCGGCTTTCTTACCGCTTTCTCCGGCGCCAGGCAGCGTATTGGTTTCGACAAGAACCCCTTCAGCCATTTTTTTGATATCAGCATTCCACACCAGATGGGCACAGGCAAAAATCCCCATGAGATTGAAAGAAACCTGTCGTTGATAGAAGGGTTTACCGATCAACAAATATATAAGCCAAAATTATATCCTGCCGCTGATGATTATGATCATGTACAACCGTTTAAAACACATCCTTACGTTTGCATAGCGCCGGCTTCGGTATGGTTTACCAAGCAATATCCTGCAGAAAAATGGGTCAGCTTTGTCAACAGAATATCCGGCAGTATTCAGGTTTTCCTGCTGGGCGCTCCCGGTGAAAAGGCATTGTGCGCGGCTATTGCAGGAAGTGCCGGCCGCAAAGTAACTGATCTGTGCGGGCAGCTAAGCTTTCTTCAGTCAGCGGCTTTAATGAAGGATGCTGTAATGAATTATGTGAACGATTCGGCGCCGATGCATTTTGCTTCGGCCATGAATGCCCCTGTTACGGCGGTATATTGCTCCACAGTGCCTTCTTTTGGCTATGGCCCGCTCTCTGATGAGAGTCATATCGTGGAAGTAAAGGAAACGCTCGCATGCCGCCCCTGTGGCCTGCATGGATACAAAGCATGCCCATTACAACATTTTAAATGCGCTATGGATATCACAGATGAGCAATTGCTGCAAACGCTGAAAGCCGGCGGATAGCGCTTACTGCAGCCTGTTCGTTTGCATCATGATGCTCCTGCAAAGGCTGTCAGGATTAAATGGCTTGCTCACTACATCGGCAAAGTCGGCAGACGCTGTTTTTGCATGCACCTCCTCACGGGCAGTGGCAGTAAGCGCGATAATGGGAACAGAAGGATGTTTTTCTTTTATCCGCCTTGTGGCCTCATAACCATCCATTACAGGCATATTAAGATCCATCAGAATAACATGATGTATTGCAGGATCAAATTTTTCTACGGCTTCCGTGCCATTGAGAGCAGTGTCTATCGTTGCGCCAAATTCGCCGAGTATGGATTTTGCCACCATAGTATTAAAAACATTGTCTTCTACCAGCAGGATATGACAACCATAAAGAGGTTTGTCGCTGAGAGATGACAATTCTGCTTCTGCCGGCCTGCCCGGGGCAGGTGACGTGGCTATAGGAAATGTTTGTACAAACCAAAATACGGATCCGCCGCCCGGCTCGCTTTTTACATGCAGGACAATATCCTGCAGTTCAAGGATCTTTTTGCATATCGCCAGTCCCAGTCCGGTACCTCCATAGCTGCGTGAGGTAGAGGAATCTGCCTGGGTAAACCGGTCAAATATCATGCTCTGTTGCTCTTGCGCAATACCGATACCTGTATCCTCTACTATCACTCTTACAGACACCTTATTTTCATCCTCCTGCCCATCCCTGAGTATACATAACCGCACCCAGCCTTCTTTAGTAAATTTAATGGCATTATGCACCAGGTTATTAATAACCTGTGTAAGCCTTGTAGGGTCGCCTATAACGGCAAGAGGCAGGTTTTCATCTGATTCATATTTCAGACGGATGTTTTTTCCGGCTGCATAGCTCTGCTGTGCCCTCACTATATTTTCCCCTATTTGCCTCAGATCCATCTCTATTTGCTCCAAACGCATCTTGCCGGCATCCAGTTTACTGAAATCAAGGATATCATTTACAAGCGACATCAGGTTGTTGGCAGAAAAAGACAATACTTCAAGATTTTCTTTCTGGTCTTTCCTGGGGTTGTCATGCAGCAACATATTCGACATGCCTATTACCGCATTGAGAGGCGTTCTTATCTCATGCGACATGGTAGACAGGAACTCTGATTTTACTTTTAAGCCCTGCTGCGCATCATGCGCTGCTTTTTTAAGCCGGAAGGAAACCCGGTAAGAAAGAATAAGCGATTGCAGGAAAAGAAAAACAATGTATCCGGTGAAGATCGCAGCTTTCATAGGATAAATGACCCCAAAATAATGAAGATTTATAGTGAAAAAGAGTATTAAAGCCACTCCTGAGCTTAAAAAGGCATAGTCTGATCCATTCCGGCTATGCCTCGAAGCCATCATAAAAACATAAAAGGCATAGCCGATATAAAAAAACATGGACAGAAGGTATACCGGTAAGATAGCCGTGAACAGCTTTACAGGTGCAACCGTAATGATGCCGGTATATATTGCGCATATCCAGAATAATATTTTTACCAGCATATTATTGGTTTCTTCAGGATAGAGATGCTGCATATATAAAATAAAGAATGCCACACTCAGGGCAAGTGACACATATTCCAGGCGTATGGTAACAAACCAACTGATATTGCTTACCAGCCCGTGAAAAATATACGGTTCCGTACCTATAATGCGGTAACAATAGATGAGGCAAAAGATGGAAAAATAAAGAATAGACCTGTCATGTTTGGCAAAAAGGTATAATCCGAAAAATAAAAGCCCGCTCATAAAAATACAGCCTGTCAAAAAAACATCCATTCCCCAATCTATATCGTTGGCGTGCAAAAGCTGCTTCATTTCAGACAGTACCGGCGCCTTATATACGCCTCCTTTTGAATGCCAGAAGTTGGCCACCTGCATAGTTAAATCCAGCGTGTCAGTATCAGCCGGCACCGCTACCGTTTTGGTATTCCAGAAAGGAATAGCCTCTGCTTTGGAGGCGGCAGGTTTGCCGTTTTGGGCTACCAGTTTGTCATTGATATAAAACCTGTATGAGCAGTAGGTATCAAAAACTTTAAGCCCAAGCTCAGGGCGCTTCTGAGGCAATATAACCTTCAGCTTGTAAGTAGCATACCCGTCGGCGGTGAGCGGTGTGCCGTTCAGCTCAATATTATTCCAGAGAGAAGGTATGTTAATATAAGAAGGAGTGAACTTTGGGGTATCGCCGGGGCGGAGCAACTGCGACCAGTAAAATTCCCATTGCCCTTCCAGGAGGAAATTCCCCGAGCTTATGTCATCATCTGAAAGGTTGAGCACCCCCCTTAATGCAGGCTCGGTAGTATGAAGAGACTTTTGCCGGAAACCGAAAATGAGGATTGCCGAAGCAATAATAAAGAACAGTACTGTGAGCCAGAATCTCTTCATATATCAAATAGGACAGGTTGTTATCAATTCCGCTATATATCGTCCGGCATTTTAACAGGAAGTGTTTGCTAACCATAATATGCCGCATCATTTTGTGAGTAGTGCATAATTCACTGTTCACCATGGGAATACGGCATAATATAATTAGCTCCGCACTATCATATATTAAAAAGCCAACTTACAATTAAAGATAATTCTTTCTTTATGTGATTAAAAGAAACTGGTGTTTCCTTCAAAAATATTTGATATGACTAAGATTTTTCTTCATCCGCTGCTTCAGGCAACTTTTCTTTTACAGCTACAAGGTTTTTTAGATCAACGGTTATAGGTATTACCCCCAGTTGAACAATGACTTTCTTATCCCTGACCTCTTTTACGATACCCACCTGGTTGTTTTGAGTCATCTTTACCTTAACCCCGGGTTTGATCTCCTCGTTGGTTTCTATATATTTTGAATCAAATTTCTTCCGCGTTTTCTCCCTTACCTGCTTTTCTTTTTGCCTGAACAACAATGCCTGCATCTGTTTAATAAGCGCCGTTTTATCCTCCTGGCCTTCTGTCCTGCGCCAGTCAAAAACGATCTGCTTCAGCTTCCGCTCCATGTCTTTAAGATAAGCAATGCGCTCTTCGCTTACTTTGTTCTGGTGCTTAAGTAATTCCACCTGCTGCAGGTGTTTTTCCCTGCTGATAATATGCTCCATTTCTTTTTTCAGTCGCTCATTTTCCCAGAGCAGCTTTTGAAGCTCTTTTTCTTTCTGCTCAATACGCCGCATATCCTGCTCGGCGCGGTTGAGCAGCTTATCGAGACTGAAATGTTCCTCATCAACCATCGCTTTTGCACGGGCAATGAGGCGGGGATCCATACCTATACGCTCGGCAATAGAAAAAGTATAGGAGCTCCCGGGCTTGCCAATGATCAACTGGTAAAGGGGCAAAAGATTTTTTTCATCAAAAGCCATCGCTCCGTTAATAATGCCGGGCGTTTTATTTGCCATCACCTTCAGGTTGAGATAGTGCGTAGTGACTATGCCAAAGGCATGCTTTTTTGCAAGCTCTTCCAGTATTACTTCTGCAAAAGCCCCTCCGAGATTGGGATCACTGCCACTTCCAAGCTCGTCAATAAAAAACAAAGTCCTTCCGTTCGCCTGCTCTATCAGGTACTTCATGTTTTTGAGATGCGAACTATAGGTACTAAGTTCAAATTCGAGGCTCTGAGTGTCTCCTATATGGATCATCAGTTGTTTGAATATCCCCATCTGCGAATCGGGATGCACAGGCACAAGCAGCCCGCTCTGGAGCATCATCTGCAGTAAGCCTACGGTTTTGAGCGTAACTGTTTTCCCGCCGGCATTGGGGCCCGATATTACCAGTATCCTGTTTTTTTCATCGAGTGTAACGGAAACGGGTACTGTCGGTTTACCGGCTTTCCTGTTATATAAAAAAAGCAGGGGGTGATGTGCCCGGATGATATGTATGATGGCTTTGTCATGCAGCAAAGGGAAATTGCCTCCCGTATCAATGGCAAATTTTGCTTTAGCCCTGATAAAATCATATTCCCCCATAATAGTATGATACTCCTTCAGGAGCGGTGCATATATGGAAAGCTGCTCTGTGAGCGTTCGGAGAATGCGGTATACTTCACGGCTTTCTTCATGCTCCAGCCCGAATACCTCGTTATTCAGCTCTATGGTCTCATCGGGCTCTATAAAGGCCGTTTTCCTGCTGTCACTTTCTCCCAGCAATATGCCTTTCACCTGGCGTTTGTATTCCGCATGCACGGCTACTACCCTCCTGCCATTCAGGAAAGCTTCTTCAATATCAGATACATAGCCGCTCTTATTCCACTTAGCCACTACCCTGTCAAAGACACGCCTCAGCTCTGCCCTTTTCCTTATAAGGCTGGTACGTATCTGTGCCAGTTCACCGGAAGCCGTGTCTTTTACATTGCCCCCTTCATCAAGCACAACGCTGATCAGTGCGGCAATATTTTTTTCATAACGACTATGCTGAACAATTCTTACCAGTGCCGGCCATGCTGTGCGCCTTTCGTCATCAAACCAGTGAAATACCTGCCTGGTGTTTTCCGCCAGCTTTCTTATTTCCACCAGGCTTTCCTCTTTCAGCACAGCCCCGGGAATAGAGAGCAGCTTTAATTCTTTCGACAGGTCAGGCACTATATCATTGGGGAAATACTGACCGTTCAGCAGCAATTGCTTGTATTCGTTACTCTGCTGCAGCTCCGGCTCAATATAATCAAGATGTGTATGAATGCGCAGGTTATCAGCCTTATATTTTGCATAAGCAGTATTGCAATGGGCAGAAAGGAGCGCCTTCACTTTATCAAATTCAAGCTGCATCACTGCCGATTCCGGGAACAGTCTCATACTTTAGATTACATTCAAATTTAAGCCCGTAAAGGTAAGACGAAACGTATATGATAAAATTTTCATTATTCAGGCTGCATTGAATTGAAATTCCACATAGAAATATAAGACCGAGCCGCCGGCTCCGGGGAAATACAAAGAGCCGTACCAGGATTGTTTCAACGGATTTCAACCCGTTGCACATTTGCATCCTTTTTTTAAGCGGAAATTTGAATTACGTCGTGCAGCCATTTGAAGCATGTACCTTAACTTTATTCCATGAAGTCGCTAATTACCGTTCTCCGTTACATTGTTGGCATACTTTTTATTTTCTCCGGGTTGGTCAAGGCCAACGATCCGCTGGGACTTGCCTATAAGATGCAGGAATTTTTTGAAGTATGGGCGCAGTCAGGCTTTTTGCCCGGGCTGATGCATGCCCTGAATGGTCTTGCGCTCCCTTTTTCCATCATCATCATAAGCTTTGAGATCGTGGCAGGCGTTGCAGTAATAGTAGGATGGAGAATGAGGCTTTTTAGCTGGCTGTTGCTGCTGCTCATTATTTTCTTTACATTTCTTACGGGCTACGCCTATCTCTCCGGTAAGTTCAGGAGCTGTGGCTGTTTTGGCGATTGTATACCTCTTACACCACTTGCTTCTTTTGTAAAAGATATATTCCTGACCATATTTATCCTGGCGATCTTTGCCTGGCGCAACAGCATACAACCACCCCGTTCCTCATTCCTTAGTGTATGCATTATAGTTATTGCTGCCGTTTTCAGCCTGTGGCTGCAGTGGCATGTGCTTCGTCATCTGCCTGTTGCGGATTGCCTGCCTTTTAAAAAAGGAAACAATATCCCGGAAAAAATGAAGATGCCTCCGGGAGCCATTCCCGACAGCACTGTTATTACCTTCGTATACGAGAAGCAGGGCCAAACGATAGAGTTTACTGCAGATAATTTCCCTGAAGATTTTGATGATTCTGTTTATCATTTTGTGAAACGGTATGATAAGCTGGTAAGAAAAGGGAACGCTGAGGCGCCTATTAAGGACTTTGTGCTCAACAGCCTGTCGGGAGCAGATACTACAGAAGCCCTGCTTTCTGCAAAAGGCTATACCATCCTGTTATTCATCCGGGATAAGGCAGAAGAAGGAAACTGGAGGACCAGCTTTGAACAAATTGCAGACAATGCAGCGCAAAAGCATATCCCTTCCCTGATTATTACGAATAATATAGAAGACAACAGCGCTTATTTCAAGAATGATCCGGATATCACCTGGCTGAGATGCGATGTAGTACCTATTAAAACCGCTGCAAGAGCTAACCCTACGTTATACCTTTTGCAAAACGGAACTATCATTGACAAATGGGGATACGCGGATTTTGATGAAGCGAAGGAAAGCATAAACGGATTAAGTAACCGGTAATACCGGGATTTCCAACCTTTTGAAGGTTGGAAGCCCTCAGAAATTTTTCAATACAAGATTTTGATACCATATATCTTAAAGAAAATAGCCTATGCAGGGTTTGTGCTGGCAGGAGTGGTTGCGATTGTGTTTTTTCTTTTCCAGGGATTTGGCGACCCTGCAAGGCTGGTATTGGGGCAAACAGGGGACAGCGCTACTATTCAAAATATCCGCAAGGAACTGTATTTAGATCAGCCCAAATGGAAGCAGTTCCTCTTATACGTACGCGATGTATCTCCCATCAGCGTCCACACCCGCGAAGAAATTGCAGAAAAACAACTGAAAGGAGTATTTATAGGCGGTGATACAAAGCTGGCTTTTAAACTTCCATATCTGCGGCACTCCTACCAATCCAAAAGAGATGTTCTGGAAATCCTTATGGAAGCGCTTCCCGGTACATTATTGCTGGCAATAGCAGCAATGCTTTTTGCAACAACCGTGGGTATCGGATTGGGAATGCTTGCAGCAGTAAGGCAAAATACATGGATGGATACTTCCGCAGTATTCGGCAGTGTGCTCGGCATTTCAGCGCCTTCATTTTTTATGGGTATACTGATCGCCTATTTCTTTGCGATCGTGCTTGGCCCGTATACAGGGCTTAACCTTACGGGAAGCTATTATGAATATGACGATTATACAGGCGAAAAATATCTTTCATTAAAAAACCTCATCCTGCCGGCGCTTACCCTCGGCATCCGGCCGCTCGCTATCATTACCCAGCTTACCCGCAGCGCCATGCTTGACGTGCTGCACCAGGATTATATCCGCACGGCTTATGCCAAAGGCTTAAGCAAAACAAGGGTCGTCTTCAGGCATGCATTGCGTAATGCGTTGAACCCGGTGCTTACAGCCGTCACCGGCTGGTTTGCCGAATTGCTTGCCGGCGCCTTTTTCGTAGAATATATTTTCGGGTGGAAGGGGGTTGGCAAAATAACAGTAGACGCCCTGGACAAGCTTGACTTCCCCGTGGTGATGGGAAGCGTGCTGGTGACCGCCACCCTGTTCGTGATCATCAATATACTCGCAGATATATTGTACAGTATGGTGGACCCGCGGGTTAAAATAGTATAAAAAACTACAGCTTCTCCAGCCTGAAAGTATCATTATAAAAGAGCGGGATATCATCGTCCTTTGTAAAACCGATGATCACCACCCTTAAACGTTTAGCATCGTCATTGTTGTAAAAGCGTATGTTCACCAGTTTACCTTTTTCAGAAACTAACATTGGGTTCCAGTATAATACATTGCGGGTATCTTTAAGTATACCCTTATTATTTGCATCTGTATAATCCAGTGTTTTAAAAGGTGCTGCTTTGTCAAAACCGGCCAGGCTGCTGCTGGGGAGGGAAGGAGTCTTCTGGGTATTTGCCCGTTGGGTATCGCCCCTGCGGGTGTAAATGGCAACAGCGCCGCCACCGCCGCCGCCTATGCCACCAAGAAAAGCCCCTTTTATCACTTTTACCATGGCTATATCACTTACGGGAAGACTGCTGATAGCACTGGGATCTACCTGCATTTCATCGAGGTACAATCCTACCTGGCTCCCTCTTAACATAGGCACATAATTTCCGTTTTGCATTTGTATCTGCAAGCCGGCTACGCGCCCCTGCAGCCATTGCAGGATATTGGTATAGCTTGCAGCATCCTGGTTTTCATTCACCAGGTCAAACACATTTTCATTCATACTGCGAAACAACCCGGAACTAAGCTTTTCATTAAGCACTTCCGCATTGCTTTTTTTCTGCGCAACTATTTTTACCTCTTCCAGTGTCTTGAACCTTTTCTCAGCATCTTTTTGGTTGTTCTTTGTATTGAGCGCCCGCGCCACATCTCCCGGCAGCACATCTTTTGCAGGGCGCTTTACGAGCTTGTATTCACTTGCAGGCAACTGTCCTTTAAAATCAATGGATTTGGTAAGCGGCTCGAAAGTAATGGTAACCTGCCCGGGAGCAGCTTTTTTATTATTTACCTGGTAATACACTTTTACCGGCTCCTCGTATACCATGTTCTTCAGCTCAAAAACTCCTTTGGAATCTGTAGTTACCTGCGAAAACTGATTGGTAGAATCCGCAAAATAAAAGATCAGGTTAACAGTTTCATTAGGCACTACGCCAGTGGCGCCGTACACGGTGCCCTTATAGGAGAGATATGGAGCGGGAGAGAACTTAACCTCGGGAAATTTGCCGTCAATAATTGATTTCCAGTCAAACCGCTTCCATTTTTCGGTCATTAACAATGCATCAAGGGCTACACTATTAGCATCAGGACCGAGGTACTGGCCCGCAGAGTCAACTTTTGTAGTAAGATCACCGGTGAGCCACATAGCCGTGAGTATATTGTCGGAGCTGAGGTTATCATTAACACTGCCATCCGATATCAGGACGGTATAGTGGGTATAATTGGTATCAGAAATAAGATCAATTGCATTAATGCCACGCGGCACATCGCTCAGGTACAATTTAGGAAATGAAGGGCGCCCTACCAGCAATTGTTGTGGTTGCACAAAACATAAGCGTTGTGCCATCACGTTATCATCACCGTCAAAAACCGTAAGCTGCAGAATGCCATTGATCAGCTTATCCACCGGGATAGAGCTGCTTATCTCCGGCACAGCCTTAATAATACTTGCCTTGTATACAAAGGTATTGTTCATCGTGCCGATGATCTTATATCCCTTGGGGTTTGCAGGCATATTCCTGAACCGGATAGCATAAAATATCGTCTTATCCGTGCTGTTTACCTGCAGGCTTACCCCTGAAGCAGCAGCCTCAGGCAGGTCAATGGTTTGTTTTTTCCCCTTCTTGTCCTGTACGATCACCTGATATTTCTTTCCTGCTTCCGGTATGACGCTGAACAGCCCTACATTTTTATCAAAGGCATCGAAGCTCACGATTTTCTCCGCAGGCTTTGAAGCGTCTACAAGGTATCCGCCCCATCCTGCAGGGAGGACGCCGGAAGAACTCATTCGTACCGCCACCCGGTTACTTATTCCTGCAATAAAATTTCCGCCTTCGGGAAAAGCCGCTGCTGTCCAGGAAGCCGCCGAATCAATCACCAGCTTTTGAGGTGAAGCGGTATTGTACAGCGCAAAAGGATGAATGTATTGAAAAGCTTCATCAAAATTCAGCATCCAGTCGGTATATGCCCGTATATAATATACCCCTTCAGACAGGGAATCGGGGATAGCAATGCTGCCCTGCCCTTCCGCTCCAAACAGCGGTACCAGCTTCCGGCTGATGAGCGCTTTTTTGGCATTGTACATTTCCACATACATGCTGGTAGAAATATTGGAATGGTTATACCCGTCGAAAACATAGGTCTTAAACCACATCGTCTCCCCTGCCAGGTACCTGTCTTTATCGTAAAGTATATATATCTTTTCCTGTGGGTATTTTTCCGAAAGCGTTTGCAGAGCTGCTTCTGCTTTATCCTGGGCATAAGCGCTGCCAACAGAAAGTATGGAGAAAAAGAACAGTAATTTTTTCATTCGTATATCGTTTGTTTTTTCAAACCTCTGCCGGAATCTTGCAATATACCATGGTGCTCTGTTAGTGCGAGGTTAATTTTTACGCCCGACGAAGATCGTTAATCAAAAAATATTTTGCAAACTGTTATTTACTTATACAACAATATAGAGCATAGATTGCCGCTCTCCTCAGTAAGCCCTTCCTGATTGTGATATCCCCTGACAGCTTTGATAATTTTTGTCTTTGGGCTGCCGGATGTGAAACCATGAAGGAAGCGGTTGCCCGAATTCTTCTGCAACTTCTGTATAATCAAAAACAGAAATGTTTTTCATTTATTCCAAATTTATTGCAAAACTGAAAAGTATCCAATGAGGCACTTAACCAATTGCCCCATTGATCTATTTTCAGGAGGGGGAAATCCCACTGCCTTAGTGGAAAATTATCCTCAACAATAAAGCGCATCAGCGTCTGTCCCGTGGAATGATGTAATGGTATAGTTTATGTGGCAAGGATGGAAGACATATTTCTTACACACAAAAACGACCATTATGCGATCAATACGTTTCAATGATAAAAAGACAGGAGAAGAAATAACTATTGCTTATTCCGATTACGGCCACGGGCAGCCTGTGGTACTCATTCACGGATGGCCAAGCAGCCGGGAAATGTGGGAATACCAGCTCGGCGACCTCGTCAACGGCGGTTACCGCGTCATTAAATACGACAGGCGCGGTTTTGGTAAAAGCAGCAAACCATGGACAGGATATGACTATGATACGCTTGCAACGGATCTTCATGAGCTGATCATACAGCTTGACCTGAAAGATATTCTATTAACAGGCTTTTCGATGGGAGGAGGTGAAGTGGTGAAATATATTGCCAAATACGGGCAGGGCCGTATCGCAAGGATTGCGCTGATAAGCAGCATTGTGCCTTACATGCTGAAAACACCTGATAATCCCGAAGGTGTTGAAGCAGAAGTTTTCGACCAGATGATCAGCGGGATACAGGAAGACCGTATTGGTTATCTCGACGAATTTGGCAGGCATTTTTTTGGAGTGGGATTTTTGAATAAGCCTGTAAGCACGCCGTTGCTGCAGCACTTTTTAAACCTTGCTTCAAAAGCCACACAACAGTCTACCATCGAATGTATCAAAAGCTTTTCGAGAGTGGATTTGAGAGAAGATGTGAAAAACATTACGGTCCCCACCCTTATTATACATGGAGATAATGATAAAATTGTCCCTCTCGAAGCCAGCAGCGCACGCACTGCGGAGATGCTTCCCCACGCAGAGCTGGTAGTGTACAATGGTGCTCCGCACGGGCTGTTTTATACACACCGGCAGTTATTGAACAGGGACCTGCTCAACTTTTTTGCCGGCTTGAAACATATAGAGCCTGAACCGGACGACAGCGCTATACTGGCGGCACCATTTTAAAGCATTCATAAAACATTTTAACATGGAAAATTTAAAAGGTAAGAAAGTAGCCATACTTACGGAAAACGGATTTGAAGAATCTGAATTGACAAGCCCTAAGAAAGCGCTGGAAGAGGCGGGCGCCACCGTTCATATCATAAGCCCGAGAAAAGACAAAGTGAAAGGATGGAAAGACGGCAACTGGAGCACTGAGCTGAAAGTAGATGCACAACCTGCAGTGACTGACCCGGATGATTATGACGCCCTTGTAATTCCCGGGGGCGTCATCAATCCCGATCTGATGCGGAGAAATGAGGATTGTGTAACGTTTGCGAAGGCTTTTCTTGCCTCGGGACGGCCTGTGGCAGCTATATGCCACGGGCCCCAGTTGCTAATTGAAACGGAGATGCTGGGAGGAAGGGAAATGACCTCTTTTCCCTCTATCCGTACTGATCTGAAAAATGCCGGCGCCCACTGGGTAGATAAAGAAGTAGTAACAGACAACGGGCTGGTAACCAGCCGCAGCCCGAAAGATCTGGAAGCTTTCAATAAAAAGATGATAGAAGAGATAGCTGAAGGCGTGCATCATACCGTGCATTGATGGAAGAACCCTATGAAAAATACCTTTCAATCTATATATAAAGACTGTCATATCCAGGCAGTCTTTATTTTTATCTACTCCTTTCGCCAGAGGCGTCTCAAAATGCTGCAAGTGATCTTTGCTATCATAAGTGCTGCCATACTATCATCTTTATTAATTTAGCTTCCCGAAGCTTCGTTCATTTTTTTCGAAACAGCTATGTCCCACAGCAAAGTTTTACCCGCAATTCCTTACCAGAGCATCCGCTTTTTGAAGCTGCTAAAGAAGAAGAACAACCGGGAGTGGTTTAACACGCATAAAGAAGCATTTTTAACGGCGCAACAGGCAATTGAGCTTTTTGCTGATGCGCTGCTCGCAGCGCTCAACCGCCATGATGTTATAGAAACGCCTTCGGGTAAAAAAAGCCTGGGACGCATATACCGCGACATCCGATTTTCCGGTGACAAAACACCTTATAAAACCAGTTGGAATGTCCATTTCCGCAGGGCAACCCAATACCGCCGCGGCGGTTATTATTTTCATATTGAGCCGGACAACCGCAGCTTTATTGCGGGTGGATTCCGGGGACCTGCAGCGGAAGATCTGAAACGCATCCGCGATGATATAGCTTTTGATCCATCCCCCCTGAGAAAAATATTACAAAGCAGATCCTTCACCGCAACATTCGGAGCGCTGCAGGGCAAACAACTGAAGAAAATGCCCCGGGGGTATGATGCAGACAATAAAGCCGGGGATCTGCTGCGGTATAAACAATTTCTCCTTATCAGGAAATTCACAGACGATGAAATAACTTCTCCTTCATTTTTTGCAAAAGCCAGCCGGACATTTAAGCAGATGCGCCCTTTTTTCGATTATATGAGTGAAGTGCTTACTACAGATGTCAATGGAGCGCAATATTAGTCAACCTGCCGGTAATTTATTTCTAATCTGCTGCAAGGGTGGTCTTTCCGGATATTGCGGCAGGCTCAGCCCGGAACAGGTCAAACACAAGCATTTCATTCTTCCCCTTATTTAACCACGATGCAGGGCAATACAAACGATATTGCGGACCAATATCCCAGTAACGTCCGAGATTATGACCGTTTATATATACCACGCCCTTACTGTAGCCACCCATATCAAAATAGGTATCCCCTGTTTCTGAAAGCGAAAATGTTCCTTTAAAGAATTTTCCATTGTTGTTGGAAATGGTTGCCTGCGTATTTGGGCGGAGAGCGGTAATAAACTGTTCGTCGAGCGGCAGCTTATATGTCTCCCAGTTCATCAGGGTCATGCCATTCAGCGTTACACGATCTGTAATGCCTTTCCGGTCAATCATGAACTGCGCAAAATTGATATGTCCCATCCCTTCTACCAATATATCAAGAACAGGCTCCTTAACGTCTGTTTTCGGAAGGGTGACCTCCCATTTTCCACCGTCACGATAAACCGTATCAATAAACTGCCCGTTCAAAAAGACCAGCGCATAATCATGCGGCTCCCATATTTTCAGCTTGCCGCTCTTATGACCGATCAGCCTGGTCCGGTACAGCATTAATCCCTGGTTCTGATCAAAGTCTTCCATTGGCTTTGGCTGAGGCGTATATATAGGCTGAGGAAGATTTTGCCAGATAGAAGTGAAAGGCTGAAGGTTAAAAGCAGGTATTGAAATGGCTTTTACAGGCTTAGGCAGTTCAGGTATTTTATAAGATACATACTTGCTGATCAGCCGCTTCAGCATAAAATATTTTGGGGTAGGCTGTCCCTGCTCATTGATAGGCGCGTCATAATCGTAGCTGGTAATATCCGGCTGGTATTGTGTTGGCGAAAATGCATTGGCGCCGGCAGTAAAACCAAAGTTGGTTCCTCCATGTATCACATACAGGTTAAATGATTTTTTGTGGTCAAGCAGGTAGGTTATTTCTTTTTTTAAATTGTTGGTATCGGGCCTGGCAAATTTTTCTCCCCAATGCGTTAACCAGCCCGGGTATGTTTCACTACTGAAAGAAGGCACATCAGGATTTCTTTTTGTTGCTTCGGCAAAGTCGCGGTCGCTTCCTCCGCTATCCAACCCGATAGCTGCGCCATCAATGTTGCCGGCTTCCAGCATATAAGGCGTAGCGCCGTCTGCAGTATAAAAAGGAACATCTATGCCATTTTTCACCCACATATCTCTCAGGGCTTCCAGGTATGCCTTATCGTTAGCATAGCTCCCGTATTCATTTTCCACCTGCATCATTATGATCGGGCCACCATTGCTGCATTGCAGATCCTTTACTTCTTTTGCCATGGCAGACACATATTCCGCCACCGCCTCCATATACCTTGGGTCGCGGCACCGTATTTTAATATCGGGGATCTTGAGCAATCGTGTTGGTAATCCACCGAAGTCCCATTCCGCACATACATAAGGCCCCGGGCGGAACAGCACCCACATGCCTTCTTCCCTGCATATACGGATAAATGCCGCCACATCATGATTGCCCGTTTTGAAATCAAATACGCCGGGCGCTGTTTCCTGGTAGTTCCACATAAAATAAGCCGCAATGGTATTGCATCCCATCGCCTTTGCCATCTGTATGCGGTGCCGCCAGTATTCTCTCGGGATACGCGCCGGGTGCATTTCGCCGCTGATGATCTGGAATGGCTTCCCATCCAGCAAAAATTCCTGTTTGCCTAAGCTGAAAATATGTTTGGAGTCCTGGCTGTGCACAACCGCAAAAAGCAAAAGCGCTGTAAAAAGCCCTATAGTTTTTTTATAAAAAATCATTGCCTGTGTTTTTATCAGTACAATAATAACATGCATTAAGAATATTTCAGAAGATAAATGGAAATAATCTCTTAACCGGATCGCTATTCCAATGTTATCTTTCAATTTAGTGAAAATCAAAGGCATTCAATGGAATTTCCTGGAATAAGATGGTTTCATAAGGATTAAGGTCGCCTCCTTCATACAGACAACCCAGGTTGCCATCCGGCAGCCCCACAAGATTCGAATACGCGGAAGGTCCTTCATGCAGCACATGTTTCCCGCTCCAGGTCTTACCCCAATCCGAGCTCAGTCTAACTGTCATACCTACCCTGGAGCTGGCACTGGCCGGGTTCGAAAAAGCAAGATATGTTTTTTTCCCGGGGAGATCATAGCGGAACAGGCTCGCCTGGCAAACAGGTTCCACAAGGCTGGTATCTGTCTGTATATCCGACCAATGCTTTCCACCGTCCCTGCTATAGCTGATCTGTCGCGCCTTTACGGGGCCATAATTGCGCATATTAAGCATCAATTGTCCATTATTTATTTCTGCAACGGTGCATTCATTCACCTGGTCCTGCGGTGTTGTTCCACCCAGTACCCAGTTGTTTCCACCATCGTCTGAGTAAATGATATGAGAGTAATATTTTCGGGAAACAGCTTCAATATGATCGCAGGGAATAACCAGCCGCCCTTTATATTTTCCCCTGGTAATTTGTATACCGTTACAGGGGCCTGTAGCGTACCAGGTCCAATTTTCCTGCTTTACAGCGTTAGTGATCTCTTTAGCAGGCGACCAGGTTAGCCCATCATCTTCAGAAGACAACATAAAAATTCTCCGGGTATCGCTGCTTGTTTGCGCAATGATATCTTTTTCGTGATCTGTTCCCCGGTTCCAGGTAGATAGTAATATGATCTTCCCTGTTCGCTGGTCTACAACAGGAGCAGGATTGCCACATGTGTTTTCGCCATCATTCCACACTGCCATCATTCCACTCCATGTGTGTCCGCCATCGGCAGACCGTTTAACTACCAGGTCAATATCACCGGCATCACCGCAATTATTTTTACGCGCCTCTGCAAAAGCCAGGAGCGTTCCTTTGCCGGTAGCAACAATGGCCGGTATGCGGAAACACTGGTAACCATTTTCACCACTTTTATATACTTGATGATTTTGACCGGCAGCAGAAGACAAATAAATCATGGAGATCAATATCATTGCCGGCAGCTTTATTGCTTGCAGCAGGTTTAATTGTTGTAACATTTTATGGTTTTTAGGGGAGAAGAAAAAGTTTCAGGTTCCAGGTCAGCGCTATCTTCTATCGTCTCATCTCTCAGGCTCACCATTACCTATTCACCTAATACCCTCTTTCCAGGTGAATGACATTCAGCAGCGGCTGCTTTTTTTTGAACCGATCCAGGTTTTTCAGAAAAAACCGTGCAATACCTTCATTCTCGGTGATATTGCCACCACCGGAATGCTGGCTTAGAATGGTATTGGGGCAATCCCACAGGGGACTATCTGCCGGCAATGGTTCTATAGCAGTTACATCCAAAACAGCGCCGCCAATTCTTTTTTCCCGGAGCGCTTCCACCAATACCGATTCATCTTCAAGCAGGTTACCTCTTCCTATATTGCAAAAAACAGCGCCGCGATTCATGCCCCTGATCATTTGGGCAGTGAATGATCCACGGGTCTGTGCTGTTCCGGGCAGGCACCCAATGATAATATCTGCAGAGGGTATTGCTGCGAGCAACTGCCCAGGAGTATGTATAACAGCCTCGGGTGCGGTACGGGCGTAAAAAAATATCTCACAATCAAAAGCGCTGAGAATTTTAGCCACATGTTTTCCCAGGCTTCCTGCACCGAGGATAATAACCTTTTTGCTGCTCAGTAATTGCAACCCGGTGCGTACCGGGTAGCCCACCCATTGATGCTGTTCCTTTAGCAAAGCAAACTGATCCATTCCACGGTACAGCGCCATAATGCCCGCAACAGCCGTTTCTGCACAGGGTTGGGCATAATAATCCTTCATATTGGTCACTATTGCAGGCGTTTTTATTTCTGCATAAGCATCAAAACCGGTGGAGTGCAATTGTATCCACTGTAAGTTCTCAGCTTTTTTTAACCAGTCGGCAGGCTTGGGATTCCCAAAAAGAATATCAGCACGTAATAAAGCCTGCAACTGATCTTCAGGGTTTTCAATTTCATCTTTAAAAATCAGCTCATCATTATGCGTACCTGAGCGCAATATAGCTTTATGCGCTTCCCTGAAGGGTGCATCTATGTATATTATCATCGCTGTTCACGTTTAATCAGCTATAGTATTGAAGTGAAAAGATAGTTCATTATCAGGAATCGGACCAACACCGGATTGGGTGTATTTCAATTTTTCGCAAGCGGAAATGTGCAACGGATTGAAATCCGTTGGAACAAAATGCTACCGGGGCTACGGCTCTTGCTGTTCCGTATTCCGGAGCCGTAGGCTCGATAACATATATTTCACTGGGATTTCAATCCCATGCGAAAAATTGAAATGCGCCCCACCGGATTAGTGCCATACAGATTTCATTTCATATACCTCCAGCGCATTGATCTGCGGGCCATACTGAAAAGATTCGAATACCATCCCCTCATCCGGTTTAACCGGAGGAGCCAGTTGCTTTATTATATATCTCCTGCCTTTATTCACAAATATTTCAGCTACTGTTTTATCCAGCAGTATTTCAATATCATTCTCTGCTTCCGGCAGATCAGTTGCCGGTAAGTGCAATATTTCGCTGCTCTGGTAACGCAGGCGAAGATCTGCGCCGGGTTGCATGCTCACATTCATTTTTATATGCAACGGAGCCGGCGCTATGGCTTTAAGCTTATCGTTGGCTTCAGCAATGCTCAATCTGCCCCATACATGTGAACTTGAATGCAGCCGGCTAATTTCCGTTACAGGGTTCGCCACCATGCGCAATCCCTCGTTGGTAGTAATGATGGAAAAAGCAGTGGGGAACAGCATCATCTGGGTAAAAGGCATACCATAGTGCTGTATCCTGCCCCAGGCCATCTGCACTCTTCTGCCATCAGGCATGTTTTCAAATGACTGCGCTGCGTACAGAAGGTCATTATCATCATTGTTTTTCCCTTCTGCATATTCCAGCTTTTCCGTTTCCGGTGTAAATACCTTACCGTCGAAGCTGCCTATAAAATAAGCAGAGCTGCCTCCATGCATTACCCATTTTATATTCGACGGATCGCCGTCTACGCTCAACGGGAACATATCAGGGCATTCATACAGTCCTTTTATATGACTCTGGCGCTTCCAGTTTTTCATATCGGTAGCATTAAAGATAGACATGCCGTCCTTTTCAAACAGCACCATTACCCATACTTTTGAGGGCGCATACCAAAATACCTTGGGATCACGCGTATCATTGGTATCCCACTCGCGGTTGCTGTCTATGACAGGATTGCCTGCATAACGCTGAAATGTTTTACCGCCATCTGTACTGTATGCCATACACTGTACCTGCTTGCCTGACCACTTATCAAACGCCGTATAATAAAGCACCATCGCATTTTTGCCAAAGCCGCTCAAATTATTGCTATCAATAACTGCCGAGCCGGACCAGGGAGATCCCAGGCTATCCATTGTTAGTGCAGGCGGAAGCTCTGTCCAGTGCATCAAATCATTGCTTACCGCATGTCCCCAGTACATATAGTCAATGTCAATATCCAGACCGTACTTAAAGGCTTGCCAGAAAAGATGATACTGCCCGTCATAGTATATCGGGCCATTGATATCATTGCTCCAGCCCCGCTTCACGGTAAAATGAAACCGAGGACGATTCCTTTCCCTGTATAAACTGTCGCTGCCTGCAATCTGGTCATCCTGGTATATCCTTTTCAGGGATGCAGCGGTTGCAGGACAAACCAATTCTGCTTTCTTGCCACTAAACTCAGATACATCTGCATATACCCAAAAGTCAACCGTATCTTCAGCCAGCTTCACAGGGAATTCCATCTTCGTTTGACCGTCAACGTTAATTTTAACAGGTTTTACTCTAGCACCTTTCCCTACAGGGATATTGAGATACTGTTTGGTTATTTTCATTTTGACCGGCTGGGCATACGCTGCAATACCAGGTATAATACAAAGATATACAAGCAGGACTTTCAGGACTGATCTGTAATCGGGTAAGCAGGCCATTTCCGGTTAAGATTTAGGGATGATAAATATAATATGCTCAAATATCTGTTTTTTAGGTAAAATTTAAGAACCCGTATGCATAATAAGCGCACGCAGGGCTATAGCTTCGGTGTCTGTAAAAAATAGTATCTTCATCAAGCTATGCAGCTATATTACTATATCAGGAGCAATAAGCATAGCCTCTAAACAAAAAAGTATGAAAACGCAATTATTAGGTGTATTGCTGCTGGCTGCCACATCCGTTATGGCACAGCCCACAGTAAGGGAACAATTTGAGAAAATTACCAACATGCAGCAGGCCCAGAAGTTCATTGATGATAATGCAGCATTGAAACCGGCGATTTTACACC
Organism: uncultured Terrimonas sp.; assembly: GCA_964461595.1. Classification (GTDB taxonomy): domain Bacteria; phylum Bacteroidota; class Bacteroidia; order Chitinophagales; family Chitinophagaceae; genus Agriterribacter. The sequence continues at coordinate 26,315 of CAYWVB010000055.1, forward strand.
TGGAACTTGGTAAGGACAGTTCTCGCATAGACAAACGGCTGTTGGAGCAAAATGTAGGAGATGTATTTTCTGTAGGATATGTAACTTATAAAGTAGTAGAAGGAACGGAATCGGTAAATTATCGTGCAAATTACATTTTCCTTGATGGCGGCTCATTAAGCAATGCCGAAGTAGACAGCCTCAAAAAAATTATACTGGATAAGGCCTCAAAAGGGGCATCGTTCGAACAGCTTTCCGACGAATATACCATGGATGGCAATACAACGCACGGCGATACCGGATGGTTCTTCGGACCTGAAATGATGCCCAAAGAATTTCAGGATGCAGTGAAAAATCACAAGCTCGGTGATATATTTTTTGTAGATGTGCCTCAAAATCAATGGCACTATATCGTAAAAAAGACCCACGACGACCAGGTTACCAAGAAAATAACAGTATTGAGGGCCAATGGAAGATAAGTTTGCCATAAAAACTTATGTATGCGAAAGATCATTATGGCCATTAACGCCACTCCTGATGGATTTTGTGATCATCGTGCCGTAATCGCAGATGATGCGCTCCATTCATTTTATACCGATCTTTTAGCTGAAGCTGATATCATGCTGTTTGGAAGAAAAACCTTTCAACTGATGGACCCCTACTGGCCTGATATGGCAAAGCATCAAAACGGTAAGCCGGCTGAAATTGCATTTGCTAAACGATTTACAGCAATTCACAAGATAGTGTTCTCAAAAAAAGGGTTTCAGACAGATAGCCCCAATACATCAGTAATGCCTCACCTCAATACTGACGAAGTAATAAAGTTAAAAGAAGCGCCCGGTAAAAATATTTTCGTCGGCAGCCCCTCCGTAGTGGACCAGATGACGGAGATGGGACTTATCGATGAGTTTATTTTTGTGATGCATCCTGTCATCCCGGGTAATGGTAAGCGCTTTTTCGAATCAATACGCCTCCGCAATCCTACACAACTCGTATTACGTAACACGAGCTCCTTCCCGTCAGGTGTAATAGCGCTTTTTTATAGCCGGGTTTGAGAAACGGTTTACATGTCCCCTGTTTTAAGTCGGTCAATGATCTTCCTGAATGCCACGGCGGCATAATGCACCTGTTCTGTCCAGTGTTCTGCTGCCATCCCATCGGCTCCGTCAGAAATATATTTGAGACAAAGGAACGGGATATTTTCCTGGCTGGCGATCCAGGCCAGCGGGTAAGCTTCCATGTCAAGCACATTATAATCAGAGCTGTTATGCGCCATTTCAAAACTATCTCCTGTACCACATATACCCTCCGGCAGCCCATGCAGCTTCAACCCATATTGAAGCAACGGCTCCTCCCCCGAAAGCGGTGTTTCATATTTCCTGAACCCCAGGCCGGTAACATCCATATCGCGTTGCACAAACTGTGTGCAGCATACTACTTCTCCTCGTTTAAACTCATTGCTTCCCGCTGATCCCAGGTTGACAATAAGCGCTGGCTTTTGTTGGAGAATATGACGCGTAAGATGAAAAGCGGCATTTACCTTGCCGATACCGGTAAAAAGAAGGTTGCAGTCTCCGAATGCTTCTGCCGCTTCCGACTCCAAAGCAAATACAAATAGTATGGCAGCATTATTTAATAATTCAGCAACCGGAGTGTTATTCATTACGCTGTCTTCTTTTATTAATCCTTCCTTTGAATTTGCTTACGCCATCCATCAGCGCCTCTACCACTATCCTGCCGGCCGGCAGATGATTAAGGTCATAATTAAAGACGGCATTTTTAACCCCTTTGTATTCATGCTTCTCCCATACCACGCCATCTACTGTGATCAGCACCGTCATATCACTTACCCTGTTAGATACAACGCTTAATTGTGTATTGTCACTGACAAGTCTTGGATAAAGAGAGAATGCATATTTCGCCTGTGTAGTATCCGGAACAAAGCCGGGCACTGCATTAAAGCTTAGCATTTCCCCATTGCCACAATCGCTTTCAAAGGCATGTATCAGGTTGCCTCTCATATCAAACATTCTCAGGTGGCCGTCACCATTCCGGGGCTCCGCCCAGAACTCCAGCCCGTCTCCGGCACTATCGGTAAGGCACAGGGCATATTTACCTGCTGCCAGGCGAATAGTATCCGTATATACTGTCCGGGGCTCAAGCTGCCCCGGAGTTTTTTGAAAAATAGTATCCAGCATACTGTTTACAAGATATACGCTGTTGTCTTTAGGTTTGTTGTTAGTAAGGAGCTGCAGCACAAATTCAGACGGATATTTACCTGGTGCTGTAAAAGAAGCATGCATTTCATTGTCACCCGTCCAGGCGTCTTTTCTCCCGTTGGGTTTGGTAAGCAATACACCGAAAGTGTTTTGTCCTTCTTTTGCCCGGATCTCGCCCGGCAGGAAAATTTCAGCTACCTGGTTAAACGGAATATCTCCCTTCCAGTGAAATGTTTTTTTCTCAAAACCAGCCGTTCCATATACAATAGTGAGTGAATGAAGATGATCAGAGCCCAGGTTGCGAACAGCCAGCCGGGGGGTAAAACCTGCCGGGTTCAAACGGAAAAACCGCTGCTCATCATTAGGCACCATTATGGCCTCAATGGCTACATCCGTCTTTTGCTTAAGCCTGGCATATTGAAATAAATAGGCGGAAATATTTTCTACCGCCTGTATATTACCCGTAGCAATATAAGGTTCCATTTGCAGGGATACCTCGTGCTTGCCCGGCTTTGTAAATACATCAATTACGTCCGGCATCTGAAGATCTCCGGGACACCAGTAGGCACGATCATATATCCAGGTACCTCCCTGCGGATATAAAGGATTGTTGCCGCAATCCTTCCACATATTACGATGATCAATGGTTGTACCATCCAGTTTAATATCGCGCCACCTGCTGCAAAATTCGCTGCAGCCCCGGGGCTTGTCCATCCCGTGCCCCGTATGCTGAATGCGTATGCGGCTGATGGCAGCGCCCGGCGCGGATGTATACGCTACAGGCAACAGATGCTCTTCAATCCTCTCGGCAGTATCTCCATATTTATATCCTTTATTCCATAGCGGTACTATGCCGAGCGGCACAAGCACCGGAGGACCCGATAATATTTCGAAATCAATCGTTAATGCCCACCCTACCGTAGCGTCCTCGTAACCGGTATGTATATATTCTATCTCAACACTGTCGCGCAGGTAAGGTGAAAAGTCCGTTACATCCACCTGCCATTTCCAGCTCCACCCTTTGTTGTAGATACTGCCATAAGGAGTAAGCATCCTTCCCAGTTCATAAGCCGGCGAACTGCCATTCACTCCTCCTTTACGGCGAAGGATAATATGATCCAGGTAATCCCAATGAGCAGTGTGCAGGCTGTCGGGACTCCCGAGCGTAAGGTTCATCGTTATTTTACGGACAGGATAATTTTCCGATGGAAAAACACCCCATGCAGGATAAGCGTTCTCTCCCTTCTTAGGGTCGCATATAATAGTAGCACGGTTGTGCGTAATGACATGGGTAATTTCGGGCTTTTGTGCAACAGCTATCAATGAGCTGACAAGTAGCAATAAAAGGAAGACTGGTTTCATCAGGCAATAGTAATAATTATAATTTAATAGTTGTTTCAACGGCAAAACCAGTGAGCCCTATAATTACACCGCAATCATCCTTTTTGCATTAATGCAATGTTGAGCCGATAAGCCTGATAAACTCACTCCGGGTCTCGTTCTTTTCAAACTCGCCGAAGAAAGCAGAGGTAGTAGTAACGGAATTTTGTTTTTGCACGCCACGCATCATCATACAAAGATGAGAAGCCTCAATAACTACGGCAACGCCAAGCGGCTGAAGTGCATTTTTTATAGCGTCGAGCACCTGGGTGGTGAGCCGCTCCTGCACCTGGAGCCGCCTGGCAAACACATCCACAACCCTTGCGATCTTGCTAAGCCCCGTGATCCATCCGTTGGGTATATAAGCTACATGCGCTTTACCAAAAAAAGGCAGCATGTGATGTTCGCACATGCTGTATATTTCAATGTCTTTCACGATGATCATCTCACTGATCGGCTCATGAAATTTAGCTGAGTTTAAGATCGCTTCAGCATCCAGCAAATACCCCTGGGTCATATATTGCATCGCCTTTGCAATGCGCTCGGGTGTCTTCAGCAGACCTTCCCGCTGAGCATTTTCACCCAGGGCATCCAATACTTTCTGATATGCCTGCGCCAGGACAGCGGTAGTGTCCTGGTCATATTGCTCCAATTTCTTATATGCCATAATCCAATTTGATTTTTTACGGCGCAATCACGCCGGATATTCTACAAAGTTCCTTGGCGTTTCATATAGCCTTACCTGAAGATTGTTCTTCTCATCAATATGCGGGCGAAGCAGATCATAAATTACGATAGCAATGTTTTCTGCAGTGGGATTCAGATTTTTAAACTCCCGGGTGTCAAGATTCAGATTTTTATGATCAAACCTTTCCACCACCAGCTTTCTTATAAGGTCTGATAATACTTTGAGATCCATTACAAAACCTGTATCGGCAGCGGGCTCCCCGGCTACTTTTACTTCCAGTTCATAGTTATGCCCGTGGTAATGCGGGTTATTACATTTGCCGAATACCCTGTAATTGGTGGCTTCATCCCAATCAGGATTATTCAATCTGTGAGCGGCGTTAAATGTTTCTCTTCTGAAAACAGCAACTTTTTTATTCATCCTCTTACAATCAGAAGGCAAAAGTACGTACAATCAGGTTATCCATAGTATTCTACAAATATCCGCGGAGTTTCGCAGAGCTTTATACAATGTAATTGTACCGTTGCCGGAAGGTGCTTTGCCAATTGACCCCAGATGGCAACAGCCAGGTTTTCGGTGGAGCACATTATCCCCTTCATAAAGTCCACATCTTCATTCAGGTTGAGGTGATCAAGCTTATCCAGCACGAAGCTGTTGATCAGCTTACTCAGTTTTTTTGCATCAAGTAAAAAGCCGGTCTCAGGGTCAGGCTCTCCTTTAATAGTGACATAAAGCTCATAATTATGCCCATGCCAGTTTTCATTAGCGCATTTGCCAAAGATCTCCTCGTTTTTCTCCCTGTTCCATGCAGGGTTATATAGCTTATGGGCAGCATTAAAATGCTCTATCCGGGTAAGGTAAACCATGCTTGTTCTGGATTTTCGCAAAGGTAGGGCATCTGCACTAAGCGGTAAAACATAGTAAAGCCTGTATGTTATGCAAAATGAAATACAGAAATTTGCCTTATGGATATTTTGATCGTGGCTGCTACCGAGCATGAAGTAGCTATAACCAGGCGATACCTCTCTGAAAAAATATATCAGCGAAGGGATTGCAATGTGCAGATTTTAATTACCGGCGTAGGGCTGGTAAACACTACTTACATACTTTCAAAATACTTATCGAAGAACAAGCCCGACATAGCGATACAGGCAGGCATAGGCGGCAGCTTTCATCCCTTTTATCCTCCGGGATCGGTCGTCGTTGTACGGGAAGAGCTCTTCGGCGATCTCGGGGTAGAAGAAAACGGGGCGTTCAAAGACGTATTTGATATGAACCTTGCAGATAATATTTTCCCTTTCTCCGCAAAAATGCTGGTAAACACACACGGCTCGCTGCTGGATACCATAAAACTGAAACCTGTACGAGGGGTAAGCATTAATGAAATAACTACAAGCAAACAGCGTATACAGCAAATGATGAGGAAATACAATGTAATGGTTGAATCAATGGAAGGAGCCGCGTTTCATTATGTATGTTTGCAGGAATATATTCCTTTTGTACAACTGAGGGCCGTATCAAATTTTGTGGGAGAAAGAGATAAAACAAAATGGCAAATGAGAGAAGCTATCGAAAATCTGAACAGGGAACTGATAGCTTTGCTAAGGCCTTTATTATGTTATTAAACCATTACGATGAAATTCACGATCGGGTTCTCACCCTGCCCAAATGATACTTTTATATTTGATGCACTGGTAAATAAAAAAATTGATGCAGGCGATATTGAGTTTGACGTTATCCTGGAAGATGTGCAAACCCTTAACAGGTGGGCTATTGAAGGGAAGCTCGACATCAGTAAAATAAGTTATGGCGTGCTGCCGCTCCTTCTTGCTGAATATAAAATGTTGCACAGCGGCGGAGCCCTGGGAAAAGGGGTAGGCCCGCTTTTGATTGCTGCCAGCCAGGTTGACATTGATGCAGCAGGCTTTAATATCAACGACTATACAGTAGCCATACCTGGAGAGAACACTACTGCCCATATGCTTTTTTCCCTCCTATTTCCCGATGCGGCAAACAAAACATTCAAAGTATTTCATGAAATAGAAAACTTTCTTCTGTCAACAGCCTCCCAACGCACATTAGGTGTAATTATTCATGAAAACAGGTTTACCTATCAGCAAAAAGGGCTGCATAAGCTTATAGACCTGGGAGATTATTGGGAAAAACAAACAGGCTCTCCCATACCGCTTGGAGGCATTGCCGTTAAGAAAAATATCCCCCCTGAAATACAACGCAGCATAGACAACCTGATAAAGCAAAGCATTCAATATGCTTATAAAAATTATCCTGTACTGCCGGAGTATGTAAAGCTTCATTCACAGGAAATGGAGGAATCAGTAATGCGACGGCATATAGACTTGTATGTAAACAATTTCTCTGTTGATTTGGGAGAGGCAGGCAAAAAAGCAGTGAATGAGTTCCTGAAAATATATGTGCGTAATAATCATGTATCTTCTATTTCTATCAACCAGGATGTCTTTATATAACTTACGTTAAATTCATTCTTCATTGAAAAATCTTTTCGACGTACATACAGAGCTGTTTCACCTGCTGGGGTATTCCATGAGCTATATTGAATTTTTTGGTGTGCTTACAGGGCTGATTGCAGTATGGCTTTCTGCAAAAGCGCATATCTGGAGCTGGCCGGCAGGTATCATCAATGTGGTACTATCGTTTATATTATACTACCAGGTACAACTATATCCTGACATGTTCCTGCAGTCCTTCTTTTTTGTGACCAATATTATGGGATGGTGGCGATGGAGCCACCCCCGGCCCGGGGAAGCCGACAGGAAACAGGAATTGAAAGTAAGTTATATGAAAAAGGCACAGTTACTGTTCACAGTTGCCGCTACCTTTGCCGGAACGGTGCTGCTGGGAAGCTTTGCCAGCCGCCTGCATGAGTGGTTCCCCGCAGCATTCAGCATACCCAGCGCCTATCCGTATGTTGATTCATTTATCATGGTAATGAGCATCATCACTACCTTTTACATGATACAAAAAAAGATTGAGTGCTGGGTGATCTGGATCATAGTAGACATGGTAGCTACCTGGCTGTACTATATCAAAGGAATAAAGTTTTACAGTCTTGAATACCTGATCTTTACAGGCATTGCAGCATTCGGCTTATGGCACTGGGTAAAGGAATACAGATCGTACGATAATGTGTGAAAAGTGAGGAGGCAAACGTGAGAGGGGTACTTTCTTTTATCGTCTCACCTTTCACGTCTCATGATAACATACATATAAAACTTGGTATAATACTGAAAAATAGTTGGTAAAATCGGCTGTAACGTAATACAGTAAAGG
>CAYWVB010000056.1:0-33783 GCA_964461595.1 uncultured Terrimonas sp.
TAAAACCTGTGGAAACACTACTTGTACCAGGCATATTTAAGGAGCCATTAATCGTGCCGGTCGTGGTGATGGTAGTTAACGTGTTCCCGGCATTTTTTATCTCTACTACGGGGTAAGAGTTGTTATATCCCCACTGGTAAGAAGTAGGTATTCCGTCAGATGAAGTATACTGAAGCAGATTTCCTTTGGCATCATAATTAGTGAACTCTGTTTCTTTGCGATATCTGGCGTCCGGAGCGAATCCCGTTTGAGTGCCCAATGGAAGTAATTGACCTATTATTCTATTGCTAAACTTATAGTTTGCATTAATTATTGGAGTACGAGTATCAAGTTTTTGAACCTCTTCCAATAAACCTGCACCACCGGTTTTATACTTTGATATCTTTCCGCTTACAATAGAACTTGTAGATCCCACTGTTTTTACGGTTACCTCCTCAATAGGTATGTCCAGAATATTTTTACTTTTAAGATTATCAATAAAGGCTGTTCCATCTGGATAGTCAGAGGGGTATACAAAGTGGGTTACACTATTAGTTCCATCACTGTTTTTAATAACCTTCCTGGATGGCAGTAAATGACCTAAATTATCATAAAAATAATCAGTTCCGACTTCAATATTGCCATTATTGTTGTAAGTAGTTTCTATTGTCTTGCTTATTCTTTTGAGAGTACCTTTTAAATAGGTTTGGGTAAGTACATAAGAAGGAAATGCAAGAGTTGTCGAAGTGTACTGAGCTTCAACTCTTCTTGTATTCTCCAGACTTGAAACTACCACTCCATAATTATAGCTAATAAATCCCTGAAAAAGTAGCTCTGGCACAGTTACCGTTGACATTGGAGAATATTCATAGTAGCTGGAGAAGATTTTCTTATAACCCGATATCTCAGCAGGATCTGTTCTATATATTTCTTTTAGAACTAAATTTGGATCGGTACCCTCTTTTTTAATAAACGTTCTAAAAGAAATTGACGGATCATTGGTTGAAGGCCCGGTATGTCCATAGTTAAAACTAAAAGTGCCCGGATTGGTTGTGTAAAGGTCAAACTCAGGAATATCATAGGAATACACAGTTTTGCCCAAACTCTGGCTTCCTGATAAGGGATACTTGTATTCGGTAACAGTAGTATAGTAAACAGGAACAGAATATGCACTTGCAATCTGATCATTGACTTCTGATGAATATGTTCTTCGTCGATACGCTCTGTTGCTGGTATACGTATCAGTTATTTCATAGGGGCTCTCTATTTCCTTATTTTCAGAAACATAGTCGTACTTATTAGGTAAATAAACTAAGGTGCCTGCTCCGTTTTCACTAATTCCATACTTGTAAATAAGTCTATATCCATTATTGTTTCCATCCAAAATTTTTATTTCTTGAATACGCATACCAGGCCCCGTTTGCAATGTTGGACCTCCCGCAATGGAATATTGATTAGATTCATATTTAAATTCGGCACTTCCTCCTGTTGGATATATGATCTTCTTAAGGCTTCCCCCCATCAATGCTGAGAAATTCGGATCTTTTACATTAGCTGTTCCTATAGTAGATGGTATATTAAAACCAAATCCTCCACTTACCGGGATATTATCGAAATAAGGAATATGGACTAAAGAAGATGGGTCGGAAGCATTATAATATCCCCACCAGTCTTTTGATTTTTCAAAAGCCTCCCTTAAGGATGAAATTGTCTGAGGATTATATTCAAATTTGTATCGAGATACTTCATTTCCCGAGGCATCTTTCGATATTATATCAGAAGGAGCAACAGAATTGTTGTTAGGCAACATTGTACTGTTTAAAGTAGCGTATTGAAAATCATAAGACTTTACCGGAGAATCTGCGATGTCCTGTAGCACAACGCTACTAAGCCTGGCATTTCCCAAATCATAGTTAAAAATGAGTTTACCCAGAGGGAAATCTACCTCTTTCACATAAGCCATTTGAAATGGAGAATATTGCATTGCTTGCACTAGAGGGGATGAGTTTTCGGAAAATGGTGGTAAGGAAAAATCCATCCAGTTACCCAGCAAATCATCATATATTGCTTTAGTTTGCACATTACTATAGTTACCAATAATGTTCCCGGAGTGTGTTCCCGCATTTATTATCTCGTACTTTAATCGTATTACTTCTCCTTGAGTATTCTCAATCTTTGCAAGAAACCACGAAGAAATATAGTCTGAGGTTATTTCAATAGCTCCATAATCTGTGTCATATTTTCCGAAGTAATATTTAGTACCAAATTCATCCGTAAGTGTAAATCCCTCTGAATAAGCAGGCCCGGGAGGATCAATATTACCTTCAATTTTATATTGTCCTGTAGACGATAATATGAAAACGTTGTTTTCTTTATGAATGAAAGTTCCAGATTTACCATTAACACTAAAACTGAAAATGTCATATTGATAATCTTCGAAAACATTGTAATAATATGCATTCGTTGGGTCCATCGACAGGACTTTGGAATAGTTTGTAAGTGTGTTGAGAGGTGTGAGTAAAGATAACAAGGGAATATTTCTTGAAGATTTATCTACTGCACCCCTAACGGTCCTTGAAATAATTCCTCCACAGTTCATAATCCAACCAACACCCACAGGTGATAGATTGAGAGAAGCACGTCTACCGGAAGCATGATAAGTTAAATTTACGGGAAGATTTACGTTTTTTATGATTACATTGTGCAATGGTATTTCCGTTTGTGCCAACCCGGTAGAATAACTTACGGGATAATCGAGATAAAGTTGAAAATTTGCCGCATTGGGAGACGGCAGAATTCTCGTTGGCAAATTTTGTGCATCAGCTATCTTAAAATTGACAATCAAGTATATCCCGCATAACCCAAATTTTATAAAAATCGAGGGGGTAAAAATGATTTTCTTCAGTTCCATGATTATGGTTTAAATATTTAAATTGATCTTCTTATAACATTTGACTCTTCGCACAATCCATCCATATAATCCTTCTTATCTATGACCCGGATCAGAAATTATACCCCACCCTCCACACAAAAGCAGGCGTAGGCGGTATATGTTGGCGATTTAAAAAATCATAAAGTACCTGCATATTGCCCTGCAGCTTTTTCCCTTTCTTCAATGGCGAAGACAGGCTGTACTTCTTGCTGATCCCTGCCAGCGCACTTTTTGTCCAGTTGCTGTAGTTCTTGAATACCGCAAGGCTCTCCACTATTCTCGTGTAATTCATTTCCGCCCCGGCGGTAAACCATATACCTGCCAGGAACCGGCTGTTGGTGTTGAACAGGTCAGGCGCTTTCCATTCGGCAAATGTTCTGAAGCCTACCCCTTCCCCTGTCACCCTTACCTGCTTCCAGCTTTTGCCAAAACCTACCTGTGAAGAAAGACCAATGCCCGCCTGCGCCTTATCAGAAAATTTGTAAGCCGCCGTAACAGCTATGTCCATCCGGGTAGGAAAATATTGGTTCGACCGCCGGGTGCTGAAATTGGCGCCAAGCTGGATCCTTTTCCACACCGATTTTGTCTTTTCGGGGTTCGGAGCATGCTCCGGCATCGCCATATCGCTGCTGCCGCTGCCGCCATTGCCTAATTGCTGCAGCTTGTCTTTCAGCCTGCCCAGCTCACCCTGCGCCTGCTGCAACTGCTGCTGCAGGTATTGGGCGGGACTGGCATTTGCCCCGTTGGTGGCAGGTATCCCGATCTGTTGCTGCAGCAACTGCTGCACATCAGCCCTGGTCTGTAAGCCGGCTAATGCCTGCGAAGTGCCATAGTTGTCCGGTGTGGGGAACAGCGAAGCGAGCAGGGAATGCTTTTGCATAAAGGTTTGAAAAGCCGGTATGTGCTGCAGCGCTTCCAGCGTTTTCTTTACCAGTTTGTCAGGGTCATTCAGCGCTGCTTTAAATGCTGTTACCTCGCTATTGTAGTAGTACAGATCCTGCCGGTATCTCCCCAAATATTTGCTTACGCTTTCAGGAAGGTTGCTATAGCCGGAAAGGAGCTGCTGTAGCTGCACCTGTCTTTGCTGCAGGCTGCTTTGTATATCAGTCGCTGCTTTTAATTTGTTTTGCAACTGGTTTACCTGGTTAAGGGAATTGCCCAATTGCTGTCTTATGTCTTTTGTTTTGGAAACAATATTTGCCGCATCTTTTAAAAATGCCAGTGCCCCCTGCAGGGAGTCAAGCCCCGGCATATATTCACCGGAGGTGAGCTTATCAAATTTACCGGTTGCACTGCTTAATTTTTGTGAAAGATTTTCATAGGTCTTTTTAGTATCGCCGAATAGTTCAGCGGCTTTAGAGGGATCTGTTTTCGCCAGTTGTTTGCAGAGCTTCTCTTCCCGCCGGGCAAAGCTGCTTAAATATTTCCCGGTCTGCCGGGTGAGACGGTCATCAAGGCTGTTGATCTTCCTGTCAATGCTGCGGACTGAAGCGGGGGAAAGAGAGATATCGCCGGAAGCGCTGTCCTGGGCAGCAGCCGCAGACAGACATCCGAAAAGACATAATAATAGTGCCCGGCAAAGCATAGACCGATAGTTTAGGAATAAGAGAAAATACAATCAAAAAAATGTTTTCCGGGGCGGAAGTGCGGGTACGTTAGCTGAATAACAATCCGAAAGTATATACAAGATTTTATTTTTTTTACCCCCAATTGGGGGTATTTTTACATTATCCCTGATTTATTGCTTATGGCTGCCCCTGACGATAAGATATTCACCGTTGCTGTTGCAGATGACCATACACTGATGCGAATAGGAGTGTCCAGCTTCATTGCCCGCACCGGCAAATACCGGGTCTGCATGGAAGCCGCAAATGGAAAAGAGCTGCTGGAGCAGCTTGACCGCTCCGGGCTGCCTGATATTATCCTCTTAGACATCAGCATGCCGGTAATGGATGGCTTTAAAACCATGGACTTGCTGAAAAAGAAATACCAGGATTTAAGGGTTATTGCGCTTACCATGCATAATAGCTATAGCGATATACTGAAGATGGCTACGCTGGGCATAAAAGGATATGTGCTTAAAACACAGCTTGAAGAAGATATTTTATGCGCGCTTGATGTTGTTGCAGCCGACGGGAAATATTTTCCGGAGGAGGTCAATAAAAAGCTGCAGTTCGCATCGGGCAATGCCCTGTACCGCACAATCGCCGCTCTTAAGGAAAACGAGCTTACTTTCTTAAAATACCTGTGCAAGGGGATGACCTACGGTGAGATTGCCGCTAAAATGCATATAAGCCGTTACACTGTAAAAGATTACAGCAAAGCCTTGTTTCAAAAATTTGACGTCAACAGTAAAGTAGCATTGGTCCTGTTTGCAAAGGAATATGCGATAGTGGAGGTATAAGTGGTACTAAGTGATATATGGATACAGGTTGCATGTCACAGGTTTTGGCGCTTCACGTCTTACCTGCTTGCCATTCATTATTCACCTTTTTGCAAACCTGCCATAGTGCTCAATAGCGGGCAGAACGTAGAAGTGTGCGACGCAATTGGGCTGCATAGTAGCACTGTCGCCGGGCTCATAATAATAATACGAGCAGTCAGATATCTTCCTGTGTGTCTATTCGTGTATTTGTGGCTGTTTTCTTTTGCGTAAACCTCAGCCTTTTTCTCTCAGCACAACTTTTTGCTTTGTCACTTTTAAGTGATATCCGGCACCTGTTTTCAATGCATAATTTTCTTTGCCATGACTTACCGGAAAATCAAAGGCTACGGGGAAGCCATACTCATCCACCAGGTGATGCACGATCTCGTATATAGTAGCCCCGAAAGGCCGTGAAGTGTCTTTTGTTTCAGTAAACCCTCCTACGATCAGGCCTTCCAATTTGTCAAATTTCCCGTTCCTTTTTAGCTGGTACAGCATGCGGTCTATATTATATAAATATTCGCCAACATCTTCTATAAAAAGTATCTTTCCTTTTGTATTGATATCAGAAGAAGTGCCGCATATATGGGCAAGTAAAGAAAGGTTGCCGCCAACGAGCTTACCGGTGGCTTCCCCTTTTCTGTTGTGCGGGCCGGATGCAATGCTGTAATTACTTACTGTGCCCTGCAATGCTTTTCTTAATGATCCTACAAAAACATTTTTGCTTCCTCCGTCGTTAAATGCTGCTGCCATTGGCGCATGCATCGTGGCAATTTTATAGTTGGAGAAAATATGGGCATGCAGTATGGTGATGTCGCTGAAGCCAATGATCCATTTAGGGTTTTTAATGAATTTTTTGAAGCTGATCTGTTCAATAATACGCCCTACGCCATAACCGCCGCGCCCACAAAGGATCGCATGAATATTGTTGTCATCCATCATTGCCTGCAGATCGGCAAGCCTTTCTTCATCTGTACCCGAAAAATAATTGGCTGAGCCGCCTCCTACGGTTTTTCCTACCTGTACATGGTAGCCCCATTTTTTTAACGTAGCAATACAGGCTGCAGCCTTCTTATATTCCATATATCCGGCAGGGCATGTAACGCCGATGGTATCTCCTTTTTTGAGGTATGGGGGAATAGTGATCATTGGAAATGAAAGTTATTACAGGTTTCAAGTTACAGGTTTCAGGTGGTTGTGCCGTAAACAATCGTGAGACGTGAAACCTGCCTGCCGGCGAGGCAGGGATGAAATGTGAGATTTTCACGTCAGACTTTTGACGTTTCACGATTAAGATAGCGCTAGCCCTATATCTCTATCAGTTCGACTTTATCTGCAGTTACGCTTAACCGGTGTAATACGCCACATTTCAGCGCAATATTATTTTTCTGATGACCTACGGGAAAATCAAAGCAAACCGGATAATCGTACTCTTTTACTTTTTCCCATACGATATCATAGAGCGTTCTCCCGAATTCATCGCCCGGATCGTCGGGCTTTATTTTGAAGCCGCCTATAATGAGCCCTTTCAGGCGGGAGAGCTTCCCCGTCCGTTTAAGATTCCAGAACATCCTGTCAATGCTGTAAAGGTATTCGCCGGTATCTTCCACAAATAGGAATTTTCCTGCCGTTTTAATTTCCGACTTTGTCGCTTCAAGGGTTTCAAGCGTTTTAAGGTTGCCTCCTGTAAGTACTGCTTCGGCAATACCTTTCCTGTTCCGCTCATGGGCTGGTATACTGTATTGCATCTTTACTCCCGTAAGCGCATCTTTTATAGATAAGATGGAATCTATCTGCACCTGCTCTGCTTTGTCCCAGTCTTCCGGAAAGCTGTTGCACATTTTGGAATGTACGGTAGCTATATTATAATTGCTGTTGATATGGGAGTGCAGCACCGTAATATCGCTAAAACCTATGATCCATTTGGGCTTTGCCTGGAATTTGGAGAAATTCAGCCTGTCAATGATCCTTACGGCGCCATAGCCGCCGCGTGCGCACATGATAGCTTTAATGGAAGGGTCGTCAAGCATTTGCTGCAGGTCATCCGCCCTTTCAGCATCTGTGCCGCCAAAGCTGAAATCCCGCTTGCCAATGGTATCGCCGATCTTTGCTCTTAGTCCCCAGCTTTCGATTTGGCGTATTGCAGGCTGCAGCTCTTCCAGTGTGATATAGCCTGCCGGGGAAGTGATGCCAATGGTGTCGCCCCGCCGGAGCGGGGGAGGAATGTTGGGAGCAGTACCGGCAGGATCTTTAAATGATGATAGGGCAGCGCCGGCTGTAATAAGAGAACCAATAAAATATTTTCTGTTCATCTGCTAATATACGAAAGGGCGGGGGAGAGAGTGAATGGTGAATAAGCAATGGTGAATGATAGGTGAATAGTAAGCGCAAGGTATACCTTGCGCTTACTATTCATACCTTATACCTTTCCTTTTCTAGCTTTTTTCCTTCAGTTCGTCTACTATGAAACCCTGTACGCCTCCCCTGGAAGAAACGGTGCCTGTGACAGTAATCTTATCGCCGGCATGTTCTTTCAGCTTGGCATATTCTTCTTTTTTGCTGTGATTTTCAACAAGCAGGTACACTTTGCCATCGCTGGTAAGCAGTCCCATGGGAGCTCCTCCTTTTATGCAGCCGGCAGCGCATTGTTTATGTTTTTCGCCATGTGCTCCGTTTGCCATATAGCAGGCCATATCAAGCAGCTCGCCTGAAACTGTTTTAGCTGTTTCCTGTGCCATGGATTGAGAAGCAAAAAAGCTAAAGCCGACTGTAACGATAACGGCAAGCGCCCGGAAATGAAATGTTTGTTTTTTCATAAAAAACTTTTTAGATGATGTATGATCGTGAATCTGTGCGTTTAGCAGGCAATAAATGTAAGGAATTTTATGGTAAAGTGTTCAGGGCATACAAATTTTCTCAAGAGGCCGACCTTAATGAAAACCCTGAGCCACACCTGATCTCCCTGTGCAATTGCAGTCATCTCGTTGTATTGGATTACCTTTGCCTTCCTTTTTACAGATATGAAAGATTATAAAAGAATTTTAGTTACGGCAGCTTTGCCCTATGCCAATGGCCCTGTGCATATCGGGCATCTGGCAGGCTGTTATTTACCTGCAGATATATATGTGCGCTACCAGAGGGCACAGAAAAGAGATATTCAGTTTGTGGGCGGCAGTGATGAGCACGGAGTGCCTATTACTATAAGGGCAATGAAAGAAGGAGTAACACCCCAGCAGATCGTGGACAAATACCACGCGATCATAAAGCAGAGCTTTATGGATATGGGCATTTCCTTTGATATTTATTCCCGCACTTCAAATCCTGTACATCACAAGACCTCTGCAGATTTCTTTAAAAACCTGTACGACAAGGGCTTGTTTGAGGAAAAAGAAACAGAGCAATATTTTGATGAAAAAGCGAATGTTTTCCTTGCCGACAGGTATATTACGGGCACCTGTCCTGTTTGCGGGAATCCCAATGCCTACGGCGACCAGTGTGAGAAATGCGGCAGCAGCCTTTCTCCCGAGCAGCTGATCAACCCGCACAGCACGCTCAGTGATGCCGTGCCGGTAAAAAGAAAGACAAAACACTGGTACTTTCCCCTGCAAAATTATGAGCCCTGGCTGAAGCAATGGGTACTGGAAGAGCATAAGGACTGGAAAAATAACGTATACGGGCAATGTAAAAGCTGGCTGGACAACGGGCTGCAAAGCCGTGCTATGACACGCGACAGCAACTGGGGCGTGAAAGTGCCGCTGCCTGATGCAGAAGGCAAAGTGCTGTATGTATGGTTTGATGCGCCCATAGGCTATATCAGCGCCACCAAGGAACTGACGGATAAATGGGCAGACTACTGGTGCAGGGAAGATACAAAGCTGGTACATTTTATAGGGAAGGATAATATTGTCTTTCACTGTATTATTTTTCCCGCAATGCTTAAGGCGCATGGCGATTTTGTATTGCCTGATAATGTGCCGGCGAATGAGTTCCTGAATATTGAAGGGGAAAAAGTATCTACCAGCCGCAACTGGGCGGTGTGGGTACACGAGTATGTAAAAGATTTTCCCGGTGGTGAAGATGTGCTCCGCTATGTATTGTGTGCAAATGCGCCTGAAACCAAGGACAATGATTTTACCTGGAAAGATTTCCAGGACAGGAATAACAGCGAGCTGGTAGCCATATTCGGCAATTTTGTGAACCGTGCTTTTGTGCTCATGCATAAATTGTGCGGGGGAAAAGTGCCGCCTTTGCACAGTGGGATCATTGATGCAAAAGACAGGCAGCTTATGGAAGATATTGCTGCAGCCAAAGCCAATGTTACCCGTAATATAGAAGAATACCGGTTCCGGGAGGCCTTGTTTGAAGTGATAGATCTTGCCCGTAAGGGTAACAAATATATGCAGGAAAAGGAGCCCTGGATAAAGGCAAAGCAGGTGAATGAAGGAGGCGCGGCAGGAGAGCTGGCGCAAAAAGAAATTGATAACTGCCTGCATCTCAGTCTTCAGCTTACTGCTAATCTTGCTATTCTTATCAATCCTTTTTTACCCTTTACGGCAAAAAAAATGCTGCACATGATGAAAGTGGTAGATAAGATGCTCGACTGGGAAAATGCGGGCAGCTTGAAATTACTGAGCGTGGGCTATTCGCTCCGTGCGCCGGAGCTGCTGTTCAGGAAAATTGAGGACGCAGAGATAACAGCGCAGGTAGAAAAGCTGAGAGCGAACACCATTAAGCCGGGAACGGCCGAAGAAAAAAAGCCGGAGATAGCAGCGGTAAGTCTTCTCAAGCCGGAAATCGTATACGATGATTTTGCAAAACTCGATTTGAAGGTAGCTACCATTATTGCCGCCGGAAAAGTTGAAAAAGCCGACAAGCTGTTAAAGCTCGAAGTTGACCTGGGCTTTGAAAAAAGAACTATCGTTTCAGGCATCGCCATGCATTTCAAACCGGAAGACATTGTTGGCAAGCAGGTGGTGATAGTGGCAAATTTAGCGCCGCGAAAAATTAGAGGCATAGAGAGCAACGGCATGATACTGATGGCGGAAGACAGCAGCGGTAAGCTTCATTTCATTAATCCTGAGAATATGATTGAGCCGGGAGCGGGAGTGAGCTAGGCAATGGTGAATTATTCACCACTGCCCATTCAGTATTCACCCCTACGGCGCCAGTGATATATTCACCGTTACCCCCGCCCGGGTGTTCACCGTAGGCGCGGAAGACGATACATAGGGTATGCTCCTGCGTTGATCGAAATAGAATTTTAACTGTATCCTGTTGCTCAATACATAGTCTATTGTAGGGCTGATAGTAATGACTTTCTCTCCGCTTGTTGCAAAAGCATTTTCCTGGTCAAGCCGGCTGTTGGCAGTAATATTATCCTGCAGACCTAATACCAGCCCGATCTTCACATCGCTGTTAGTGCCTTTGCCTGAAGAATCTGCGGTACTCCTTTTCAGGAATCCGATATTGAACGGAAGCACAATATTTCTTATAGTCCACGATGCATTCAGGCGTATCTCGGAAGATCGCATTTCTGTCAACTGGTAGTCAACAAGGCTCAGGCTCAAAGTCCTGCGTTTGTTGTATTCAAATCCCCCTGTCAATTGGTTGGTCAGGCTGAAATCGAGCCCGAATAAAGGCGCAAATTGCTCCTCAATGGATATATTGGGTACCAGGAAATACGGGATGAAATTATTTGAAGTTGTATCCAGGAATGAAGGAAAGCCTAAATCCCACCGGTCCTGGAAAAGTAGGTTGGAATTAAAGGCGTTCATGCTTAATGTACCGTTATACTTATGTCGCAATACAAATTTGGTAAATATTTTGTCCAGCGGTTTTACCCGTGACAACCCGTTATACTCAATGCTCCAGTTGGGTTTGGGAAGATAGCCGGAGAAAGGATTGGAACGCACGTTTTCGCCTTTGGTATTAAGCAGGGATATGGTATTGGGATCTTTGATGGTATATGCGGCTACAAAAGACGGGATCAATACATCCTGTGCATACCGTGAATATCCCAGGTAGTACCCGTCGGCGCCTTTTACCTGGCTGTACGGATTAGTCTTACCAAGCCTTTCCGATAAGATCGCCCTGTTGTCCTGGAACTGCCGGAAGGTGGCACTTATTACATTCGGGTCTACCTTTTTAAACATGGTCTGGAAGGCAATATAGCTTATGCTGAATCCGCCTCCTGCATAAGGATTCAGATGGCCAAACTCCCCTGTGCCGAGCGTGTCTTTGAATAATTCGCTGTATGTCCGGTTAAAGGTCTTGTTCATATTGAGGTCAATCCTGAAATCGCGAACGGGCTCCAACTCGGCAGTCATTGTAAACTGCTGATCGAAAGTTTGCCTTACAAGGTTATTTTGAAGGCTGTCTCTTGTTATCAGGTTCTTAGATGCTGCCCGGTCGAGCCACTGTGCTGTAGGCTGCTTGCCAAGCATGAACCCTATACCCGGAGCGCCGCTGCTCCAGTCCTGCCCCAGCAGCTTAGTGCTGTCCATATAGCCCGGGATAAAGGAAGTGGCGCCTTCGCTGTAAGTGAGGTTTACCCGTTTTACGGAGGTGATGATCTTACCTATGGCTTTTACAAACCCGTTAAGTTCGGGCACTTCATTCGGGTCCCTCTTTTTCTTACTGGCAGTATCAGATGGATTGCTCTGTCTTCCGGGTGGCCGGGGCGGCTGGTTGGGAGCATTTCCACCCTGTTGATCCAGAGCTCTCAGTATCCTGAGTTTGCTATACAGCCGGCTGAGGTCAAAATCTACGGTAGCTGATTTTGCATAACTGTTTTGTATAGTATTACCGAGATTGATAGCAAGCCTGGAAGCGCCGATCCAGTTGTAAGTGGTTTTGTAAGCCACGTTTGCATTTGTCCAGTCAATCAGAGGCAATTTGTTGGTGGGTATATTATAGGTGAAATCTGCACGCTGGTTATACAGTACATTTCTCCCGCCCCGGAAGAAATTTTTCCAGAGCGTATCTTTTTGGGATTTAGTATCTATTCTTCCGGCAGGCTCATCTATTCTTGCATTGTTGAGCGCCTCAAAATCAAAATTCAATGACCGGGTAATATCCCAGCGATAATTATAATGCCTGTCGAAAGTGAAGAACTTATCATAGGTCTCGGGTATTTTATAGGGGCTGGGAGCTGTACCGGGCACATATACCTCCCGCGCCCTTACCGCACCAAACTGCCTGTTGGCATCGAAACGGATGCTTATGAGCGCAGGTGTAAGGTTGACATTGAAATCTCTTATCATGTCAAACCAGGCAGATTTATTTTTGATCATGCTCTTGAAAGGCTCGATCCACTTCGGTTGTCCGGTATAGTTATATCCGATACCGCCTTTATATTTCTTTATCTCATTGTTTTCTATCAGCGGGTTATGCGATATGACGGAAGTATACGAATAGCTGAAATCCAGGTTGGATATACTCCATAATCTTTGCTTTTTTCCTTCGGGCAGCACTTTTCTGGCATTGGTGATCGTAACCGTTTTAATGGTTGTAATATCAACAGCCGCATTACGGATGGAATCTTTGTTGGCCCCGGCAGTATTCAGTTTGTCCTTCAGCTTGATGTCTTTGTCGTAGGGATCATATTCCGGGGTGCTTATCGTTTGCGATACCCCTGCATAAAAAGGGATTTCAATGCCTGCGCTTTTGGGAAGAAGCTTACCCAACTGCAGGTTGGCGGCAGCATCAAATTGCACATAGTTATCCCTGGCACGTTCATTCACTCTTTGTTCCAGCGCACCAAACCCAACAGTATGCATGTTGCCGGAGAACGTCAGCGTGCCTAAGTCGGCGAGGGTAAGATCCACTCTTCCTACTGCCGCCCAGCCTCCCTTTTCATCAATTTGTGAGAGTCTCAGCTCATTTATCCATACTTCTGCGCATACCGGCGGCCCCGTACCGTTGCCCGGGTTCTCCACCCCTACAAGAAAACCCTGTACTTCTCCGAAATTCGGGCTTCCGATCACTGAGTAGGTTCGCCCGTCAACCACTTTCCTGTAAATATTATTGGGGTTGAATAGCTGGGTGTTCCGCTCTGCTTTCAGCCCCTCCAATACACTCAGGTCAAAGTCGAGGTTGTTTGCTTCCGGCCAAATATCCGTATCTACGGTAGTGCCGGCAGGTGTTATTTTCAGTGGTATTTTAATTTCATAGAAATTACTGATATAGTCGCTGCCTATCCTTATTACCGCATTGATTTTCCCGTCTGTTAAAGCTGGTTGCCCGGTAACGCTTTCTGCATGAATGAACATGGAAAGCTTACGGTATTGGCGGATATCGAGGTTAGTGCTTTTAAAAACGCTCCTTGCCTGTCCGCTGGGCAGGTTACAGATCTGCAGGCTCATTGACTGCTCGTTCTGCAAAATGTTGATGCCGCCGTTGCTTAATGCCTGCACTCTTTCAATGCCCGGAGGAATGCGGTAGGGCACCGGCTGGCGGTTATCATTTTCTTCTATGTTGACTGCTCCCACGGTAAAGTTTACGGGATCTGTAGCGCTGATAGGCTTATATACTCCTGCAGTATCTAATTCATAACCGAATTTTCTCCATTGATTTCTGACGAGGTCTAATTTGGCAAAACGCAGCACAACAGAGTCGTCAAAACCGGTGAGGAACATCCTGATGAATTGAATGGATTTAAAATCAGGAATATTGCCAATCTTTTTATCATAACTGTTAACGGGTATCCTGAACTGGTACCATACCTGGTTTTCTTTTTGCCCGTTGGCCAGCGTTACATTCACTTCTTTTTTATCAACAATGTAATTATTGCCGATCTGCATTTCGGGCGCTGTCTTGGGTTTTATGTCCACACGGTATTGAAAGTATTCTTCATTTTCATTCAGTGTATTGTCTTTGTTCAGGTCTTCTGCATCGGGGTATAGAGTGGCGGCAGAAGAAAACTCGGAACTGGCCGAGGATACCGGTGAATTACCCTGTGGGCCATTGAAGTTTTTATACCGTCCTAAGATACCTGTATTAGCTTTATCATAATCTGCATCACGATAGTATTTGAAATTATCGGCTGATGGGTCGGCTGCCGCTGCCTGGTAGGCGGGTGAGCCTGCTCCGGTTTGTGCCTGGAGCGACTGAAGATATTGTGCATGCTGTGTTTTCTCATCATCATCCGTCAGCCCGTCAAAGCCCACATCCTGGTAGGGGCGGTCTTCCGGGACATTGCTGAAAGCCTGTGTAACCTGGATAGGATTTACCGGCACTTTTCCCCATAACGAATTGTCCGTTTGGGCAGGGATCGTTGGGGTAGGGAGCCCATTTTCGTAAGAACGTTTACCGTCTTTCAGGATATCTTCCGAGACATTTCCAAGGTTAAAATACAATTGTCCTCCTGCAGCGCCGGGATTTTTAATGAACGGGTCAAGCACCCAGAATTCGATGAATTCTACATTGTTGGTTTCAAAGTCTGTCTGGTCTATTGAACGCATCATCCCACCCCAGCGTTTAGCCGGGCTCGTGAGTTTACCCGATGGATCCACACCGGTGGCATCATAGTTATAAGGTCCCCGGTCTTTAGGATAATAAGCCAGGTCGAATGTCACCAGCTGGTTAAGCCCGTATTCGGGAGTACGTTCGGGGAAAATTTCTGACTGGGATACGGCGCGCACCCGGGGATCGGAAAGCTCTTCTACATTGCTGCTTAGCGGATTGCTTGAGTTTTTTCTTTCCTGCAGTATGGGTTCAATATTATACCAGGCGAGCTTTGCCCTGTTTTTTCCATAGTCAAGATTATTGTACAGCCCCGCTTCGGGGAAGAGGACATTATCATTTTTATCAGTAGCTCCGAGCGGTGTGCTGGCAAGCGCCCAACTGATGAGCGGGAACCGGAGATCTATGCTGGCACGCGTTCCTTCAAAGTCGTCAATATATACCAGGCCTGCGCTCCCTTTACCGATCTGCGGCGCATGCCCGGGGATCATGCGGGCGCCCTCTCCGAAGGCGGTAATGCTGGATGCGCCGTTAGGAGTATAAAATGGCAGGTGATCCAGCAGCCTGTTGAGCCGGGGGACCTCGTTGTGATAGCTGAAATCGGCTCCCATCATGGTATTGCGGATGGGATCTTCCCCGTATCCCATTTTAGTGAAATAAGGTCGCTCGCTCAACCGCACTGCTGTTGCCCCGATAGTTAGATTTTTATTGGCCAGATAATCGAGCCTTAGACCCATATAGTTCCTCTGCTGCAACCCGAATGCTGCCTGATTCTCAAACTGCACATCCACGGGAATGCCTGAGCTTAATATTGCCTGGTTGATGATGCGCACGGTGCCTGATACGTAATTTATATCATAGTCTACACCTTCCTGCAGTGTTCTGCCGCCGGCTGTTACTGTTACGGAGCCCTGCGGCACGTTGAATGCATTCAGCGATATTTCAGATTGTCCTCCGCTGGAAGCCTTGGCTGTACCTTTCATGATGAACCTGTCGAGGTTAGCATAGGTCTGGGCTATTGCTTTAATGGTATCATATAAGGGCAGGTACAAATACTTTTGCCGTAGTGCAGGGTCAGAGAAGGCTGGCGCCAGGTCGCGTCCGAATGGCTCCAGTACCGGGAAGATGATCTGGGCCTTGTAAGGCAGTACCGTATAACCTTCCACAAAGTCAAATACCCCGTCGGGTTGCGGGTCGTTTTGATTGTTCAGCCGGTCCAGGTTTAGGAGGGTCAGTAAGGGTACGCCCGCCTGGTCGCCTTCCGGCAGGTATCTTTTTTCCCCTCCTCCCGGTTCATTGTAAAGCACATTTAATTGAAAATCGGCCCTGTCGAGCGCCGTGAGATATTCGCCATTGCTGCTCTTAAGCGTATAGATGTTTTTCATCATCAGCTTCCATATAGGCAACTGTGTACGTGCGGAAGTGGCTTTCAGCAATTTCAGGAACAATACCTTTTGCACGCCGGAGCTGGAATCTACCGGCACATCCTGCGAAAATTCACCCACCTGGTACACCCTTCCGTTATAAGAATACTGGAAAGCCACCGCGAGCACTTCATTGGCCTGCAGCGGCGTGTTCAGGGAAAGAAAACCGATCTGGGGGTTATAGGTATACTGGTTGGAATCGAGCTTATGGGCAAATGTTTTTTCAAAATCCTGCACCTGCCGGAGCCCCATGCCCGTGAGGTTACCTACCACCAGGGAAGGATTCCTGTTGCTGCCATTATTTACTACCTGGCGGTAAAGATTATTAGCATCGTTGCGGGGAAGATCCAGGTCATTGCCTGAACCGCCCCAGGGCCCGTAAGGGTGAGGTTCGCCCATATCCATCAACCCTACCACATCTCTTGTATCTGTGGTAATACCTGTACCGGTCCTGTTGGTCACCCATACCTCAAGCCGCATCACCTGTACCTGGGAGGACACTACCGGTATTGTTTTCATCGCGTCATTATATTTCCTGTTGAAATACTGGGACAGCAGGAAGTTGCGGTTCTCGTCATAGTCATCGGCTTTTACTGCTATCTGCATGGTGGCTGCACCTCCCTGCAGCGCCCTGGATTGCCGCTGTGATTTTTGTGTGGCAAATACACCCGTTACCCAGAGCTTACCAAACTGCATCTGGGTTTTTATCCCAAACAGGGATTGGGCGCCCGGAATGAGTGAACCCTTGGAAGCAAAGCTGGTATTGCCGAGCTCAATCTTTTTTATGATCTCATCGGTTTTGCCTGTGTATTCCAGCTTGAGCTGATTTTGAAAATCAAAGGTGGACTGTGTATTGTAGGAAATAGGAAGCTTTACTTTATCGCCAATATTTGCAATGACGTTGAGATTGGCAGCCATATCAAAATCAAAGCCCCCATTTTTTCTTGCCCGTTCCGGCAGGGTAGGGTTTTTTACATTCTGCCCCTGGTAGCCTGCCGTGATGCCTACGGTACCCTGCGGCCGGATATCAACTTTCCCATTCCCGAATAGCCTGTTGAACAGGTCATCAGTAGCTTTGAGATCGGGTCTCAGCAGGCTCCGGTTCATTAGGCTTATGGTATTTGCCCGCTGGCGGAAATATTCATTCTCCTGTTTTCTTGCCTGTATCCTGTTAAATTCTTCGAAAGTGAGCTCAGTGGGCTTTCGATAATATTTGTCTCCTATTTTTTCAATGATATAGTACTTCTTTTCTTTGGGATCGTAGATGATGGAATCTTTGATATTGGACGGATCGTTCAGGTCAAAACCCCTGCCCGCGTCATTACTGATCTTGTCCACTCTCCGGTCTGAGATAGGATATTTCAGCGAATCCTGTAAGATGAGGGTATCTCCTTTACTGCCCGGGAGGCTATCTTTTACCTGCAGAAGGGCATTGGCAGATACAGGCGCAGCACCTGCATCAAAGCAGCAAAGCCATATAACTGCAATATATATGGTTATGCGAAGGATATTCGAATAAGATAAAGCCAATTTTCCCTTGTTGTTTAGTAGGTAGAATTCTTCTCAAATAAGCTGAAGTGCCTTTTTAATTAAAATTTCCAGATTTTCAGTAGAGGGATCGGATGATAACGCTTTTTTTATAGCAGTCTCAGCCATATTCCGTGCAATGCCAAGTGCTACCAACGCATTTAACGCATCCTGCTGCAAAGTATTGTTTATGAGTGCAGAACTATTGGTTGGGGTGATATTTTTACTGATCTTATCTCTCAGTTCAAGCACTATTCTTTCCGCTGTTTTTTTACCAATACCCTTAATTCTTTCCAGTGCAAATGTATCGCCGGTAATGATCGCCTGCGAAAGCTCTTCCGGTTGCAAAGCCGACAGCATCATCCGGGCGGTAGATGTGCCCACACCATTTACGCTGATGAGCTGCACAAAGATATTTTTTTCGGCCAAATCAAAAAAACCGTACAATGTATGAGCGTCTTCCTTTATATGAAGCCATGTATGCAGGGATCCCTTGTCCAGTTGCTGGATCTTTGAATAGGTATTCAGGCTGATCTGGACCTCGTAGCCTATCCCGTTCACGTCTACATGCACCACTGAGGGGGCTTTATACACAAATTTGCCTGTAACAAAAGCTATCATCTTAATGGTAAAGTTGGCAAAGATAATGGATTGTGTCTGTAGAAATCCGATGCAGGAAGTTTTGATTTATCATGATAATTGTATTTTCGTGCCCAATTTCGAAACAGACATATACATGAGCTCAAAAATAAGCGCTGCTATTACTGCCATTGGAGGCTATGTGCCGGATTATGTGCTGACCAACGCGGAACTGGAAAAACTGGTAGATACCAATGACGAATGGATCAGAACAAGAACAGGCATTTCGGAAAGACGGCTATTGAAGGGCGCAGGACTTGGGACTTCTGATATGGTGGTTCCCGCTATTGAGCAGTTACTTAAAAAAAGAGGTATCGGGGCTGAGGAAATAGACTGTATCATAGTGGGAACAGTAACACCCGATATGGTGTTCCCCTCTACCGCAAATATTGTTTGTCATAAACTTGGCGCTGTAAATGCCTGGGGATTTGATCTTGCCGCTGCCTGCAGCGGTTTTTTGTACTCACTTACTACCGGTGCATCGCTCATAGAAAGCGGCAGGTACAAAAAGGTTATTGTGGCGGGGGCAGACAAAATGAGCGCTATTGTGGATTACAGCGACAGAACGACCTGTATCATTTTTGGGGATGGCGCCGGCGCTGTGCTCCTTGAGCCCAACACTGAAGGCTACGGCGTTTTGGACAGCATACTAAAAAGCGATGGCGCGGGCGGGCACCATCTGCACATGAAAGCGGGCGGTTCCTTAAAGCCTGCAAGCATTGAGTCGGTAACCAATAAGGAGCATTTTATTTACCAGGAAGGACAGGCTGTATTCAAGCATGCCGTGCGGGATATGGCTGATGTAAGCTTCGAATTGATACAACGAAATAATTTAGAGGCGGATGATATAGCCTGGCTGGTGCCACACCAGGCCAACAAGCGCATTATTGACGCTACGGCTAACCGTATGGGATTGCCTGCCGAAAAAGTGATGCTCAATATTCAGAAATACGGGAATACAACAGCCGGGACCATTCCGCTTTGTCTCTGGGACTGGGAGGATAAACTAAAGAAGGACGACTACCTCGTACTGGCTGCATTTGGCGGAGGGTTTACCTGGGGCGCTACCCTTATCAGGTGGGGATATTAGTGCAATGTCAACAATAATCTGCCGTATAGTATAACAAGATGTGTCTTATGCTTCGGGGCTGAAGCTGTTCCTGATCTTCCCCATAAGGTCTATCTCTATGATCTTTTGCGAAAGCAGGATCATGTTTTTGAAAGACGGCCCCCGCGAGATGCCATGCCCGATGATCACCGGTTTGTTTACGCCTAACACCGGAACACCGCCATATTGTTCAAATTCAAACCTGTCGAAATAGCTGTCCCGGATATTGCGTCTTTTGGTAATGTCATAAATGCTTTCCGCCATTTTTAGTATCACATTCCCTGTAAATCCTTCGCATACTATTACATCTGCCTTATCAAGAAAAACATCCCTGCCTTCCACATTGCCTGCAAAATTGATAAGCTTATTTTCCTTAAGCAGGGGATAGGCTGCCTGTGCCAGTATATTGCCTTTGCCTTCCTCTTCCCCTATATTCAGCAGGGCTACTTTAGGGTTGTCAATATTCCATACGTGCTGTACAAATAAAGATCCCAGTATGGAAAACTGGACCAGGTTTTCGGGCTTGCAGTCTGCATTTATACCTGCGTCGAGCAATAAGCCGAGCTTTCCATTTTCCCTTGGCATATACGCGCCGATAGTAGGGCGGCTTACGCCCTCAACCGGCTTAATGCTGTATAATGCGCCTACCAGCATGGCGCCCGTATTGCCTGCACTGATAAATGCATCTGCCCTGCCTGAAGCCAGCAGGTGAAACCCAACAGCAATGGAAGACTGCTGCTTTTCCTTCAGCGCTTTGGTAGGGTGCTCATGCATGTCAATGACCTGGGGAGCGTGTATTACGGAATAATGCTTTATTTGGGAAAGATGCTGCTCCACTAATGGAGATAACTGCTGTTCGTCGCCGATCAATAGCAGGTGTGCAGGCATTGCATTGCCTGAAAAATAGTCTTTCACTCCAAGAACGGCTTCTTCGGGGGCATAATCGCCGCCCATCATATCTAAAGCGATATTCATAAGCAAATTTGGGGAAAATCTGAAAAATACAAATCCCAAGTCCAAATAAAAATTATTTATTCAGAATTGGGAAACGCATTTATAGGAAACAAAGCTATTTGATGGGAGATTTCTCCGCTACTACCTTTCCTTTGTAATACAATTTTCCTTCGCTTACATGTGCACGGTGACGAACATGTGTTTCACCGGTAACACTGTCTTTGCTTAACGTCACGGTCTCAGCTATATAGTGGGTCCTTCTTTTCGCACTGCGCTGCTGAGAGTGTCTGCGTTTTGGATTTGGCATAACACTAAATTTTAATTGTTTCTGAATTTATCCAATCCTTTCCAGATCGGGTTATCACTTTCCGGATCCCTGTTAGTCAGCTTCTTTAGCATTTCCAGCGCTTCCTGGTTGCAGCCCGAACTTCCGTCAGGATTATTTGCACAGGTATGTTGCAATGGTATGCTCAGATTTATGAATTCGTAGATCCAGTTTTTTACATTAATATGGCTTTCTGTTCTTGAGATATAGTATACATCCGGGTCCTCTTCTTCCGCATTCATCTCGTCCGGGTCATTGACCATCTTTACCAGCACTTCAAAATCATCCCAGAGATTTGTTTGCAGCGGGTTGCCGCATATATCACACAGCAACTGCACAGTACCTCCTATCTCAAACTTAAGCATCAGGAAAGACGACTTTTTATCAAGGATCAGCTTTACCGTCACATGGGCATTTGTAAAGTCCTGCTGTGGCTGAATTTCCTCAAAGAAGCTGTCATCTATCTCGTATACAAACTCATGTTCGCCCGGCTTAAGTCCTACAAAAGCAATCTCATATTCATGCCGGTTTGCCATGCTTTTTGTTTTAAGGCTCGCAAAGGTAAGAGAATTTGGGATAAATGACGAATAATAATGGTAATTCAGGCAAAGTTTGCACCGGCTTGTTGTAGTTTTGCGCTCCATTTAAAAATTTTGCCATGAGGTTTTGGAAGTCTTTTTTACCTGTAGTTTTCCTGTTTGCCGGACTCAGCCTGGTAATCTTTTTTTTACATGGCTTCCTGGTATCCTCCGGGCTGGATATCAAAGTGTTGCTGTGGGGAAATGTTTTTCTTTTCGTGCTCAGCTTTGTTTCTTTTCTTATCCAGCAAAAAGGTAATAATCCTGCAGCTCCGCAACTGTTTGTACGGTATTTTTATATCGCCTTTATTGCAAAATTTTTGCTGGTCGCCATAGTGGTTTTGCTCTATTCGGCTTTTGCAGGAAGGATAAACAAAGTTTCGGTAATGATCTGTATGGCGCTTTATCTTTTATATATGTTTATTGAAATACAGGCGGCGATAAAAAGCGGTAAGAAAAATGGGTAAAACAGAAGCTCCTCTTACGGCATTATCTGCTTTTGTGCCAAAAGGAGCCGTAGACATGGTGATGCAATATCTTGTACAATACAAGGTGCATCTTACCATTACAAGGGAAAGAAAAAGTATACTGGGCGACTACCGTTTTGCCGTAAATGGTAAAAATCACCGCATCAGTGTTAATGGTAATCTTAATGAGTTTGCTTTTCTGATCACGCTGCTGCATGAATTGGCCCACCTGGTTGCTTTTTTGCGTTACGGAAATACAATAGCTTCTCATGGAAAGGAATGGAAACATGTATATGGTGAAATTCTTCACGAATTTTTGGCGCTTGGTATTTTTCCGACTGATATAGCCCGGGAAGTGAGCTCAACGCTGCGCAACCCTGCAGCCGGCAGTTGTGCAGAAGACGGGTTATTGAGGGCATTGCGCAAATATGATAATCATGATGGTAATAAAAAGCTGGTAGAGGAAATAACAGAAGGACAGTTATTTCAAACGGATGACGGCCGGGTCTTTAAAAGAGGGAGCCGGTTGCGCAAAAGAATAAGATGTCTTGAAGCAAAAACCGGTAAGATATACCTGTTCAGCCCTGTGTACGAGGTAAAGCCGGTATAATGGGTTGTTTACTGTTTCTGCAATACAATGGTATAGATGCCGGGTAACGGTATATTTGTCATTTCATAAGAAACTTTGAGTGTAGTGCTGTTAACATCTTTGAGTGTAAGTACCAATGGGTCGGCGCCACTGTCGGGAGTAAATTTAAGCTTCGAGTCGTTTTCTATAAGCGCCCAGGTGCCGCTCCCGGCTGAAGAAGGATCGCATACAACCGTGCCTTCGTCTATAGTATAAGTATTGTTCGCAGTTAGGGTGAAGATATTATCTTTTAAACAGGTGATTTGAGCTACAGGCATGGTAATTACACTGGTGCCACCGGGCTCCAGCACATCCGAAACCTTCCATTTGTTGACAAGCAGCTCTTTCTTGGTTGGCTCAGGGTTTTCTTTCTGCTCTTTCTGGCAGGCTGTTAGGCACAAGGCTATCCCTAAAAAAAGTAGCATGGTCAATTTTCCCCAACGGGCGATCCTGTGGCTCATATAATCATTTTTAGAATAAAAGCCGTGAAGGGCTTTTAAAGTTTATGGCAAAAATAAGCAGTTGATTTAACTCAACATAGCAATTGTTGCATAAAGAATAAAATAGCCGACTGCTACAAAGGCAAGGAAAAATTTATCTGCATTTTTCATTGAAGAGGAAATTATTGTGGAGAGAACGGAATATCAGGCAGGATGTTGTGCTAAGAGGGGGAAGTATTTATTCATTACCTGATCAGCGTGGTGGTGCCTTTCATGTCAAAAACACGCCGGGTATCTTTATGAATATAATGAAGCGTCCACACAAAGGTGCCCGGCGGCTGCATTTTCCCGTTAATAGTGCCGTCCCACCTGGCAAACCGGTCTCTTGCCTCAAATACCTTCTGGCCATATAAATTATACACCCTGAAGACCAGGTCTTCTGCTTTATATGCATTGAGCGGATAAAGATAATCGTTGAGTTTGTCGCCATTAGGTGTAAATGCGGTGGGAATAGCAATATAACAACTGCTCACTGCCTTTATGATATGACTGCTTTGAGAGGAACATCCAATACTGTCCGTTATTTCAAGCATAATGGTATATTCCCGGTCGGTGACAGGTGCAGGGTATTGCTGGGGTGCAGGGATTTGAGAAAGGCTGCGTGCGCCGTTGCCAAAGTCCCACACCCAGCTTGCAATTTTACCTGTACTAATGTCTTTATATAGTACCGTATCATTGGGGCAAACAAATTCCGGGGCATCAAAATCAGCCTTCAATGTGTTGTTGAGCAGGATCACTGCTGAGGAAGTATCGGCACATACGCCGTTGGATACGATCAGCGAGGCGCTTTTTTGCCCGAATATGGTATATATTTTTTCTGTTTGTTGAGCATTAGCGGAGCTGTTGTCATCAAAAGTCCATGTCCATTGGCTGATATCATTCCCCCCGGGATGGGTATACCGGACGGTATCAACATTGCAGCCCCACAGTATATCATAATCAAATGTGGCGGAAACGGTATCTGCTGTTGCAAAGCTCAATTGCGACCCCGCGGGTGTTTCCTCACCGCATTCGTCAATAATAGTATTGCCATCGCTTCCTCTTTGCAGTGTAATGGTATAGCTGCCCTTTTGAACGGCAGGCTGGCTGAGTGTAACATAAATGACGCTGCTTAAGTCGTCGGAAGGACAGTTGCCGTGTGCGCCGGAAACTGCAATGCCCGGATTGCCGGTTACGACAAAATCACTGCCGTCTGCTGATATGGAGCTGCAGCGCATGGGCTTCCGGAATACCAGCTCTAATACAGACGGGGCGCATCCAATCGCTGAGATGCTATCCATAGGAGTGGGCGCTACAGGCGCCACGGTAAAATCAACTTTGTCTTCTTCGGGAATGGCCCGGTCACAATAATCAAGGATGGTGTTACCGTCTGCCCCCTTTTGTATGATCAGTGAATAAGTGCCGGGAGGAAGCGGATTGCTCAGCATAACCGTAAGAGAATCCATATCAAAGCCCGTGGAGCAGGCTGCGGAAGCGGCGCCTGTTACCGTAGCCAGGGGCGTGGCTAAGCGAAAATCGCTCCCGTTGGCTGCGAGCGTGCCGCATCGCATTTTCTTATTCAGCTTCAATATGATCTTTGAGCCGTCGCAATAGGCCCTCGCATTGTCCATTGCAGGCTCTTTGGGATCTGTAATATTGGCTGTGCCGCCGCCAAAACTGAGGCTATAGCCACTCTGATTGTCGGTGGTAAAGTGGCTGACAAGCATGAGATACTGGTGCCCGGCCACCAGTTGGGGCATTTTACTTTTATTAGGGTAGCTATACCCGGAGCAGTTGGTTACCGCGCTGGCAGAAGCTGCGGTGCCGGTAGCTCCCGGTACTGCAGACCAGTTGCTGGTAATATACAGGGATGTATTTGAGTATACATCTTCGGGAGCATGCCCCGTTATATCAAACAACTGCCAGTCGTAATCATCAGAAGCGGTGATAGGAGTGATAGTGAAACCTAAGGTTCCGGAGGTAAAGCAGGTGAATTTATACCAGTAAGGGTTCAGATCTCCGTATGCTGCCCCGTCATTACATCCGGGTACCGGTATCCGGCGGCCTCCGCAGGCAGGGACAGTCTGCTGTTTAAAATCAGACGTGCCGCAAACCGGGAAAGCTGTGCCCGGCGTCTGCCCCAAAGTGCTGCAGTTCTGTGCATGGGCAGAGAAGAAAAACCAAACGCTTACCAAAAAACTTAAGACACGCTTACCTGCCATTATAGATTGCTCATATTAATTATAGTTTGATTGCTTCAGCAACTAAACGTTGAGAACAATAGGTTATGGAACGTTGCACTCCCTTTGGTAATTACGAAAATAAATCAACGCCGGTTGAGTGAATAACAAAATTAACAGCATTTGCTTTTATTGTGCGGAGAAAGAAAGATAGTTAATTTAATTTGTATGTTAGATACGACTTTGTATTTTTATCCGTTTCAACCATCATATTTTTTACAGTATTAATCTGTATTAATTTCAAATTAATTATAAATGATTAACGAAAGAAGGATTCATGGATTGGATGCGTTAAGGGCTGTTGCAATGTTATTAGGCGTATTGTTGCATGCTACTATTGCCTATAGAAAAGAGGATGCCTGGTATTGGGTGCATGACAGTCAGTATAACAGTTTGGTATTTGATTTTTTGTATTTTCTTATACATTCTTTTCGAATGCCTTTGTTTTTTATGGTAGCAGGCTTTTTCTGCAGGTTTTTATATTATCGCAGCGGAGAGAAAGCTTTTATAGAAAAAAGATGGAAACGAATTGGGTTGCCGTTTTTAGTCGGAATGGTTACTATTGTACCTATGACAATGTTTCCCTTCAGTCTATATGAATTTGTATATAAACAGCATCTTTCATGGGATGAGGCTTATAAGAAAAGTTTTTCAAAACTTTTTGTTCCGAACGGTGTTGCTCATTTATGGTTTTTATATGATCTATTAATGTATTATGTAGCTGTGATTGTTGTAATGAGGGCCAGGAAGATTACATTTATTGAAAACATAATAAGAAAAATATCCGGATGGTGGGATACTGTTCATATAGATAGATTGTATTGGATAGCACTATTTAGCTTTCCTGCCTGGGTTATTTTAATTCGCGAAAAAGAATTGTTTGTACTTGCTGATTTTGATATAATTCCGGAACATTTTTCTTATATCTTTTTTTATGCTTACTTTTTTATCGTGGGTTGGTTTTTTCAAAAAAAAAATGGGGTTTTTAATATATTAATAAAAAATGCGGTTATTTTATCCTGTATAGGATTATTAATATGTGTTATACTATTTTGTGCTGAACAGAATGGTCAACTTATTCAGAACCAGGCACTGCACTTGATATGTAAATTGGCTGCAGCATTCCAGGTCATTTTTTTTACAGGAGGGATTACGGGTCTTTTTCTTAAGTATTTTAATAATGACAGCAAATTATGGAGATATCTTTCTGATGCTTCATATTGGGTTTATCTGGTTCACATGGGAATGGTTTTCTCACTACAAATGCTTTTTTTGGATAGCAGCATTCCGGGTATATGGAGATTTATACTTGTTTTATGCATACCTCTGGCTATTTCGTTTTTAACTTATCAATGGTTTGTTAGGTATACTTTTATAGGGAATGTGCTTAATGGCCCCAGAAAAAGAAGGGAAACTGTTGATAATAAATAATTAATTGATCGGCATGGAGATTAAAATAAGGCGTATTATTGCATAATTAGAAATACTTTTTTATCTTGCACCCCTGCTTATACCGGACTTTTGTCGTATAGTTTTTATTTCCAATCTTCTTTGTTAAGCCTTGATATTGGATGATTTTTTAGACAGGTAATTGTTATTTAAAATCATCATCTTTTGAATTACCGCTTCATTCTATTCCAAGATTTCCTTCCTGAGAAGCTGTAAATATCATTGAAATTTTTTATTTGTTATATATGAGACCCTATATACTTAGAGTGGTTTTGAGATTAATGCCATTATTCTTATTGGCCGGTTATTCCTCTATTGCTCAGTCTGTTTTTGATCCGAATGATGTCAATCAGGAGTATGACAAAAATCATCCTCCTGTTCAGCCGCCGGCAGGGCAACCCGGGAAATGGGTGAAGACTTCAAGAATGACGACATGGAGTACCTCCTCCTATAAATGTTATATATATAATGGTATTCCATTCCGGTTAAAATTTCCCAAAACATATGTAGCCGGAAACGGGAAAAAGTATCCTTTATATCTTTTTTTCCACGGGGCGGGAGAGAAAGGCTCCATTTATGATAATGAGTATCAATTATTACACGGCGGTTCATGGCATGCAACGAATGTGGATTATGGGAATTTTGACGGCTTCCTTTTATATCCGCAAAGTCCATCAGGGGTATTTAGCAGCGCCGATAAGGCAACCCTCATTGATCTGATTGAGAATTTTCTTGTGCCCCAGGTGCAGGTTGATCCATTCCGGATCGTTGTGAATGGGCTGTCTATTGGTGGAAGTGAAGTATGGGATAGTTTTATAGGATTCCAAAAGTATTTTGCAGCATTCTTACCTATAAGTGATGCAGAATATAAGTATGGGCCATATATTGTTCAAAATAAGTGGACACCTATCTGGTTATTCCAGGGTGCATTAGATAACAACCCCCCTCCTGTAAGGGCCCGCACTATTGTAGCCCAGGCAAAAAATGCCGGAGCTAATCTGGTTTATACTGAATACCCTGACCGGGGGCACGATTGCTGGAACAATGCATGGCTTGAGCCTGATTATTTTCCTTATTTGCGAAGGGCATATAAATCTAATCCCTGGCCGGACGGAGGCAGAACAGAATTTTGCCCCGGTGAAGATGTGAACATTACCCTTGGCGTTGATCCGGGGATGGATGGATATCAATGGAGGAAAGGCGATACTGATGATGGTATTATCCCCAATTCGAACACGAACACTATTGTAGCTACATCACTTGGAAAATACTATTGCAAGGTAAGATTAGGAACTATATGGTCAGACTGGTCTCCCACACCGGTAGAGCTTAAAACCAAAACGGTTACTGTATCACCTGACCCCCAGTTAGCAGGCTTCAGTAGTAAGGTCTTACCCGCTCCCGATGGAACTACCCAGGTACAATTAATGGTGCCCAACAACTATGCATCATACAAATGGACCAGGGTGGGTAGTAATGACCCTTTGAGTACGACAAATACCTACACAGCTTCGCCCGGCTCCTACCAGGTTACGGTACAAGAGAATTTTGGCTGTACCAGCACAGCTTCTAATCCGTTTACCGTGATAAGTGCAAACGGTCCAAACAAGCCTGATGCTGTAAAAGGACTGGTTGCCTCCAAGCTTTCAAAAACTTCCCTGAAACTATA
The DNA here is from genome assembly GCA_964461595.1 of uncultured Terrimonas sp. GTDB lineage: Bacteria > Bacteroidota > Bacteroidia > Chitinophagales > Chitinophagaceae > Agriterribacter. Next base: position 28,286 of record CAYWVB010000056.1, read on the forward strand.
CTGGATAGCCCCCACGAATGCTGCCAACCAGGCTACCAATTTTGAAATTTATATGGCTGCCAAGCCGGGTGGACCTTATCAATTTGTAGGAATAACGGATGGCGCTGCCAGAACTTTTGATAAGACCCAGCTTGTCTCCGGAGCAAAATATTATTTTGTGGTGAGGGCAGTAAATGCTACTGCCGGATCTGATTTGTCTAACGAAGTCAGTCAAACCACAGATATTGATGATGCACCTCCCGGTTCTCCCGATAATTTAAAGGTCATAGGAACAACCCGCAATTCAATTGACATAAAATGGGGAACTGCTTCCGATGAAGTAGGAATTGACCGCTATAACATATATATAAACGGCGTAAATTCTTATACTTCAAAGACTACAAGTTTTACAATAAACAACCTGGATTACAATACGGTGTACAATATTGCCGTAACAGCCGTTGATCTTGCCGGTAATGAATCTGCGCCCAGTAACCAGGTTACTGCCAAACCCATGATGATGGGGTTGAGATACAAATATTATTTAGGAGAATGGTCTGCGCTGCCCGATTTTAACACGATACCGGTTCAGTCTTCAGGGTTTGTACCTAACATAACTCTTGTCAACAAAACACAGACCGAAAAGTATGCTTTTATGTGGGAAGGGTTTATAAATATTGATGTTGGGGGCACTTATACATTCAGAAGCAACTCGGATGATGGCAGTAAAATATACATTAATACGCCCTATAGCTATTATGCAACGCCAGTAGTGGACAATGATAATACTCATGGCTCAACGACACCTAAGGATGGAACTATCAACCTCCCTCAGGGGGTCTATCCGATCATTATTACCTATTTCCAGAAAACGAGCAGTTCAAGTGTAGCCATTTCATGGAAAAAGCCCGGTAGCAGTTCTTTTGTTACTATTCCGGATAATGTGTTTAAGGAAGCGGTATCCAACCCATCTAATTTACCTTCCGCTCCTTCGGCATTGACTGCAGTGGGATTGTCGTACAAAGAAGTAGCATTATCATGGACTGATAACAGCAATAATGAAACAGGGTTTGAATTGTCGAGATCACTTGATCCTGTATCCGGCTTTACTACCATTGCAAAGGTAGCCGCTAATACTGCCAGTTTCAAGGACACCACTGTTGCACCTTCCACAAAATACTATTACCGGGTGCGCGCCATTAATGCAAACGGAGAATCAGCCTACGACAGGAAAGGAACCGGGGTTGATTATGCGTATTATGAGACAGATGTTTTATCTGCATTGCCCAATTTTGATAACCTGATCCCTGTTCAGACAGGGCATGTAGGCAACTTTTCCTTAGGGATGCAGTTGCGAAGCGATAACTTTGCTGTGAAATACGATGGGTTCATAACTGTTCCTTATAGTGGGAACTATAAATTTTCTACAACTTCAGATGATGGCTCACAGCTATATTTGAACGGTACCCGGATTGTTAATAATGACGGTGCACATAGTAGTGCAAAAGTAACCAGTAATAATGTAAGCCTGACTGCGGGAACGCTGTACCCGATCAGTGTAAGATTTTTTGAGGGGGGGGGGAGTGAAATACTGACGGTGACCTACCAAAAAACTTCAAGCGGTGGTGGCGGAACCTTAAGTGAACAGGTCATTCCGGCAACAGCCCTGGGACAGGAGTATGTGAGCCTGACAACACCAGATGCGCCGCCTGCGCCGGATGCGCCCACTGATCTGCATGTTATCAGCACATCCGCTACTTCAGCAAAAATTGCCTGGACCAATACAGCTCCAAACATTACTAAGTTTGAGGTATACAGATCTTTTGGTAATAACCAGGAATATATTTCCTATGCTACCGTACCTGTTGCAAATACATACTATACGGATACGGTGTTGTTCCCCAATTCAACAGTATATTACAAAGTCCGAGCAATAGGAACGGATAGCAAATCTGATTTTAGCAATGAAGCGACCGCTTTGACATTGGGCGTAATGCCTTCTGTGGACATTATTGATAATCAGTACATGAAATACGGTACGCAATTTAAGGTATATGTCACTGCAAGATCTTCCCTCGCTGAAAATCTGAATATCCAGGTTGATAATCTGCCTGCCTTTGGCAGCTTTACTCCTACGGGCAACGGCAAAGGAGAAATACTGTTTAACAATCCGGCTGCCGACCAGCAAAAAACATTCTCTAATATCAAAGTTACAGTTACCAATCCCCAGGGAAATGCTGCAAGCCGCTCATTCAGCCTGATTGTAAACAATAACGCTCTTCCTGTAGTCAGCACCAACCAAACATCAATAAGCGTTGATGAGAATGCTACTAAATCAATTACGCTGAATGGGAGCGATGCTGATGGCGATGCCTTAAACTGGTCTTTCTCAGGATTACCCGGCTTTGTTAGTGTGGTGCCTAATAATCAAACAGCAGTGCTTACAGTGTCTCCTCTTTCGGGAAGCGCAGGTACATATAAGATAATTGCAAAAGCGGATGATGGTAAAATGGGAAGAGATACACTTGCGTTTACCATTACCGTAAACCCTGTACCTGCCCAAACAGTATATGTCAATTTCTCGCCAAATACTAACGCCATGTATACTCCTGGCGGAAAATGGAATTCAGTAGGGAAAGTGCTGGCACTTGGAACAAGTTTTCCGGCTACCGCTACTCCCGGTCTCAAAGATGAAAATGGAAACGGTACTGGGATACAGTTCAGTTTTAGCGCTGTATCCAATACACCTATTAAATCTAATTATTCGGGAATGACAACCGGCAACAATTCGGGTATTTATCCGGACGCGGTATTAAGTGGCGGCTATTGGTTTCTGTATAATGAAAGTTACACAATGACCTTTACGGGGTTAAACCAGAATAAAAAATATAGTTTTACTTTTCTGGGTAGTTTTAATTATGCTAATGCTTCTGCCGATATATCTACACAGGTGACTATTAATGGAATATCTAAAACTATTAACAGTAATCGTAATACTCAGAATACTACAACAATTTCGGATATTACTCCCAATACAAGCGGTGTTGTAGTCGTAAATGTGTCAATAGCTTCAACAAATGGATCAAGCGGTTATTACCTTAATTCGGTGGTTATTTCTACCGGCGCTTCTGCTACTGCAGCTCCCCCCGGTAAGGTTGGCAATTTTGCCGGCAAATTTCAGAATGACGCTGTACTGCTGACATGGACTAACACGACATCTGTTGTAACTACTCATGAAGTGTACAGGTCTAATGCTCTTCAGGGGCCATATACCCTCTTAAACCCCGGTGCTAACAACGGAACCAGCGCATCTTATACAGATAATACCGTAAAGGGGAACAAGACATATTATTATATGGTCAGGAGTAAAAACAGCGCCGGAGCCACTAATACAGATGTAATTAAGGTAGTCGTGCCCAACAAAACACCTGTTTTTATTACTAAAGAAGTGCTTATTGAAACAATGCAAACACTGGATGCTACTATCCAGGTGTCAGATGACCCCTCAGATGTAGTTAAGCTGGTTGCGACCAGGTTGCCGTCCTTTGCAGAATTTACTGACAAGGGTGATATGACCGGCACGCTTCATCTTACTCCCTATGCAGGCAATATCGGCGCATTTGATGTTACAATAACAGCCACGGACAATTACGGAGCTTCTACTACATCGGTGGTAAAAGTGTATGTGACTGATAATAAGATTACTTCATTATATGTCAACTTTAATGCGGTAAGTCCTGCAGATGGAATATGGAATAATTTTAGTAAATCTCCTGTGGCAAATACTTCCATAACCGGCTTAAAGAATAATAAGGGAGTTGTTACCTCCGTTGGTATAACACTGGGAAATCCATGGTCTGCCAGTGGCACCGATGGAGCTGTCAGCGGGAACAATTCAGGTGCTTACCGGGATACAGTTTTACAGACTTACTATAGTGAAACCGGTACAGGAGTTAAAACTGTAAAGATAAGCGGGCTTTCTACTAATCCGGATGCAAGGTATAATCTTGTATTTATGAGCAGCGTTACCGCATACAACGACAGGACCACCGTGTTTGCAGTGGACAGTAAGACCGTATCTGTAAATGCTGCCAATAATACTGATACAACCGTTCAGATCAATGACATTACACCTGCACCGGATGGCTCTATAACCTTTACTGTTGCCAAAGGGAGCAGCTCTGCCGGAGCTTACCTGAACGCGATGGTTATTCAGTCGTACACGGCAGGCGTCTCTCTGCTGGAGCCAGACAACTTTAAAGCTTCCGGAATTGCAAAAGATGCTATCAGGCTGGTATGGAATAACCGGGTAAACGGTGGAAATGTAACAATATACAGGTCTGCTTCAGCAAACGGTGCTTATTCTCCTATTGCTACCGTTTCCGGAAATACTTATACTGATGGGGGATTGCAAAGCAATACAGAATACTTTTACAAATTGAAAGCGGTTGTATCGCCAAATGAATCGCCATATAGTGTAACAAGATCGGCATCAACTTTTGCATATTCTGTTTTCATCAATTTCAATAATGACAATCCTGCCGCGCTTCCCTGGAATAATACGAACGCTGATCCGGGCGAAGGCACAGTATTCCAGAATTTTTATAATGACCAGAATGTACTTTCCGGTATAACAATGACTGTCGGAAAAGGTTTTAGTGGGGTAAATACTTTCGGAATGAATACCGGGAATAACTCAGGTATTGTTCCTGACAAGGTGATGCAAAGCATATGGTGGATAGACGTATTTCAGACCGCCAGTATTAAGTTTAGTGGGCTATCTCATACCACAAGCTATAGTTTCAGCTTTTTTGCCGGCCGGCAGGCAGTAAACCCCAATGACCCTACTGAGATGAGAATATCAGGGTATTCTATCAATGGTAAGAAAGTGAAGCTGAATACTACAGCCAATACGACCCGTATGGTCACCATTGATAATGTGCTTCCCGACGAGAATGGAGAAGTAGAGATAATAATAGCTGGGGAAGGTAATAATTATGGTTATTTGAGCGGGTTGATCATCTCGGGTGGAAAGATACCTTCGGATCCTATTGAGGGGGCACCAGGACCTGTGTTCAGGGAAAACAATGGTTCAGCCGCTACACCAGGAACGAACGTAGCCGATAATAACAGCAGCTTGCAAAAGAGCAAAATGAGTGTATATCCTAATCCGTTCAGGGATGATGTGCTGATAAAATTGAGCCTGGCAAGGAATACGCCTAAGGTTGTTATCAGGGTAACAGATATATCGGGTAGAGTTGTGGCGCTTAAGGAGCTTAGTAATGTTCCCCGGGGCATATCACAACAGTCTCCCGGATTGGACAGCAGGAATCTTGCCCCGGGAATATATATCATCCAGGTGCTGGGCCTCGAAGGCGAAACCTTACCTCCTATGCGTATACTTAAAACAAGATAAGGACATATACTTTTGTTTTGTTATCGAATGATCTGAAGCGTTAAAAATCAAGATTTAATGGTCAAAAATGGTTGGTAAAATCTTTTGAGAGTTATACTGGATA
>CAYWVB010000057.1:0-32988 GCA_964461595.1 uncultured Terrimonas sp.
TGCCGGCCACCTGCGCATGTATGGATATACTCCACGTAATGATCGCTAAACAAAACAAGTATTTCATATGCTTTAGAATTTATTGAGCTATGAGCATTGTCAATAGTGAATGCTGAATTTTCACCATTCACCATTCACTTCATCTTCCAGATACAACGATAATTAAACCGCCTGTTGGGAGCGCTGTCGCCGCTGGTGCATAAGGACACCGGATCTTTCAGATCGTCCGGGTGATCGCACCAGTGAAAATCAAAGCTGAGCGTATTATCCTGCAGCCCCAGCAGCTTTCTCGGGATAGCCAGTTCAAGCGCATTGCCTTTATACCTGTAATCTGCCTGTGCGGTTTCTTTCCACTCTCCATTACGGTATTGCATGACCGAAGTCTTATTCCCGGCTATTTTTTTATTTACCAGAAAATCATACCCATACCACCCGGTAGAGGGATTTTTATCTGCATCAATCAACAGCAACATCCAGTTGTTACCCGCAGAAGCGGTTAATGCACTATCTGTTTCTGCATAAAAAGAAATATTGGTTTTGTCTACTGCCACTTTGCAGGTAATTATATCGTTGCGACCGGAATTATTTGTATAATGAATTCCGGCATAACCCAGGTGGTCGCGATGGAAGACATCTCCCTTAGTATCCCTGTATTCAACCGTTATATTTTTCCAGTCAGAAAAATTTCCGTCAATCTTTATGGTTGATATTCCCTTCAATGCAGGAACAGGGCGAACACCTTTATAGCGACGGATATTCTGCGCCATCTGCATATAGTAATTGTCGGTATAACCGCCTTTCATCGGCTGAATGGCCCTGTTGAATTCGGCATTATACTGGTCAACAAAAAAATAGGGGCTGTTACGGCGCATAAAATGTGTGGTCTTTCCTCCTTCAGGCTGATATTTTCCCGCAGTCCATTCGTTCCAGTCGTTGATATACAGGAACTGCGGGTCAGCTTTCAGCGCTTCATCCCACCTGTCCTGGAAATAGATACCATAGCCTTCAGGATGCTTTACGGTTTTCTTCAGCCAGGGCACATAGGCGGAATCGGGAAGATCATACCGGTTCAGCACAGGCTCTCCCTTTTCTCTCGTCCATGATTTACCTACCAGGCTTGAAGGATGCTGCGCGGGAGTGACCGCAGCCTCTTCTTTTTTGCCTCTGTGTGTAGATACCAGGCTATCGGGATGCATTGCTTTTACTTTCTCATTGCCGAGATCATATCCAAAGCTCCAGTTGTCTTCAGTACCTACAAATCGTTTCCCTGCCCATTTATAATATCCCCACCACATATTGCGCAGCGTAAAATAATTCTTAACTTCTTTAGTATAGTCTTTATACGATCTGCTGGTATAATCCGGGTCATTATAATGTGCATTGCTCCTATCCGTTATCGCCGCAGAGTCAAAATGCGGATTGGGATTATTCACGCCGTTGCCATTGGCATCTACCGATGGGTCCGCATTATATAACAGCAACGGTTTTCCATCCCAGTAAAACCACAGGTCTTCATATCTTTTTGCTTTATATATCCTGTCATACAGGTCCTGCACTACGGTTATCACCGGGCCATTGAAAGCCCAGAAACAAAACTTCGGCACTTTGTTCCCTTCCATCTTCATTTTTTGCATGGTAGTGAAAAGGGTATCCCATTCATCCCAATAGCGGACCGCATTGGTAACATCCATGATCAATACATCCACACCGGCATCAGACAGCATGGAAATATCTTTGCGGATCACGTATTTATCCTTGCTTATAAAATATCCCATCTCCGGTTCTCCCCAATGATAAGAGCCTTCTTTCCAATGCGGATCATGCGCATCTAATCTTGCTTCGGGATTAGCGGCAAGCACTTTGGTTACGTCTCCCGTATAGGGACTTTTCTGATGTATGTGATCATCAGTATGCCATGTGATATAGAATATACCTACCACCCGGCGCTGATCTTTCTTTACCGGGCCGGTGAATTCAATTCCCGGCATAACTCTTCCCAATGCATCTGCTCCTACCCAGGTATCAGGGTATATGTCGCGGTAGTAATTTTCAGTTTGCGCATGTAATGATGTAACACAAAAGAATAAGATTGATGCCAATAACAGTAAACAATACTTTTTCATTCTGCTTCTTAGTTGGTAGTATTAAAAATCAATTTAAAAGAGATCGGCTGCCAGGCCGTGTTCCAGTTAGCCCAATCCGGTCCGTAGGCATAGGAAAGGTATTGTTGTTTGCCCGGATTGATATGCCCGCGCTCATCGCCGCTCCATCCGCAGTTATGAAGGTATGGCTTAAGGCCTGCCTTTATTTCAGCTATTTTATTAAATAATAAGCCATCCGATGATTCCCACAAAACAATATAACTTCCCGCAGTGAGCCTCGACACAGTATGAATGGCATAATATTTTTTAACATCATCCCTGTATTTCACATCGCAATGGTCTGATCCTTTAACAGCGGTTTTATTTATTGCTGTACCGTGAAGCATTAAATGCGCCGGCCAATTGTTATCAGAGGCGGAGGCTGTAGCTACTCTTGTTTCTGTAGTCTTCACGCCATTCCACGAATAGTAAAAGAAAATGGTATCGTTATTTACTACCATGCAGGGCTCACCGGCGCCCCATGCATCAGCTTCTCCGTCAAATGTTATTACCGGTTGAGGGTTATCTCCCCATGACGTGCCGTTCCATTTTTCCCAGGGTCCGCCTGGTGAAGTTGATCTTGCTACATACGCATGATTAAAAACGCCTCTCACATCTTCAGTAGAGGTATAGCCGATATAATAATACCCGTTGCATTTTACCACCCCGGGATCGCAAACAGATAACTGATCACGGGAGCCTTCCGTCGGGCGCAAGGCCATAGCATCTTCAGCCCATGTTCTTCCGCCATCCTTTGACCGGCGGTAGGCCACCTGGTCCCAATAGCTGGCACCGGATGACTTATTGATCAATATGAAAGATTGATAACAGCCGTCAATAGCCACCCCATCTTTAAAGTTAGTGACGTCTTCAACATCGCCATCCTTCTTCCAAACGCCTGCTGTACCGGCAGGGTCGGTCAATACCCATAAATAAATGCCGGCAGGGAATTTATTTTCGCTGGCTACCTGCAGGTTCTGGTTATCGCGGTAATTGTTGTATACTACTGTTGCCAATGGCCCTGAAGCTATCGTTGAAGCATAGTCCCTTTTCCATTGGTAAAGCTTTAAAGTAAGGCTGCTGTTGGTTGAATTCCAGTTCGGGCAAGCGACGGCAACTGCATAAAAAGGGTCTTCACTGGTAAATTGCTGCGCGGCAGTATGACCCGTCGTTAAGCTTATAGCCGTTTGCGCGCCTGATTCATCATAACATAAGATCTTCTCTCCAAATGTACCACCGGGCGCAGCAAACCAGGCATCAATGCTTCCGTCAGCATTTTCTATAATGGAAGGCCCATACCTGTATACGCCGCCGGTATAAATATCCCATCCGTTTTGCACGGTAAAGACGCTTCCGTAGGAAGTATCTGCAGAAGATATATTATCAACCGTTGCATTGGATTTGCCGCAGCTTCCGGCAGCTATCAACATCCATGCTAATAAAAACTTATTCATTCAAAAGAGAATAAAAACCGCCCCCTGTTACAGGAGCGGTATATGAAAATAGCCCCAAAACTGCTTGTAGCGGTCAGCTTTCAGCTATCGGCAGTCAGCCTTCGGAGCGCAGACATGCACCACTTATAACAGGACAAGACACTGATAGCTGAAAGCTGACATCTGACTGCTGATACCTGATACCTCACAGTCCCTTACCATTCCGGATTCTGCCAGTTTATACCGGTACGCCCCATCATTTTATTCACTTCAGACTGATCTATCGGGTATAATAACCATTTTGCGGATGAACAATTTCTATCAGGGAACCTGAATCGCGTGTAAGTGAGCGCAGACCCGGATTTGGTAATACGCATGCCTGTAAGAAACTTATCTGTCTGGTCAAGGATCTTCCACCTGCGCACATCAAAGAAGCGGTGCTCTTCAAATGCAAATTCTATTCTGCGTTCATTGCGGTAACGGTTTTCAAATTCTTCTGCGGTCAATCCGGCAGGCAGTTCCGGCATCCCGGCTCTTGCTCTTATCATGTTTACCGCTTCTCTTGCAGATAAAGAAGCACCATTCACGGTTACTTCCTCATCCGGCCCCACCGTTTGATATGCGGCCTCTGCAAAATTCATCAGCAATTCAGCATACCTGAACAAACGGATGGCGCCGTCCGACTGGTTGCTGATACCGGACCTGTGACTGTTGAATTTACGCATATAATAACCGGTACGCGTATGCTTCCTGTCGTCTGTGGCTATACCTTCGTTTCCGCCAGCATAAGTTTCGATAGTATATCCGGCAGGCTGATCAAGATGACGCAATGCGCCATTATAATAAACAGAAGCATAAAACCGCGGGTCTCTTCCTTCATAAGGATTTTGAGGATCATAACCGGAGACCGGATTGATAACAGGCACCAGGTGATTAGCATCACTATACCCAAGTATAGCGGGTTCGCCATTTGCCATTTCATAAGCGTCAATCAGATCCTGTGAAGGGCAGGGACCTGCTTTGTCTACCCCGTCTGTAGAGGGAAGCCCCGCGTATTTCCAAACCTGCATTTGCACACCGCCCTGGTAGATAGTTTCTTTATCCACCGCACGGAGATCGTTGGACGAAGTAAGGAAATAAGTAGCGTACACGTTTTGCGCTTCATTTGCACCGGAGTATACATCAAATAATTTGTAGCCGTTGGCAGTACATTGATATAGCGCCTCAGATGTGATATCCAGCGCATTTTGCCATGTATATGTACCATCGCTGAATAGCGGGCTTGCCGCATAAGTCACGGCCTGCGACATGATGGCGTAAGGCACGGCACGTGACATGATGCCGAACTGGTTAGCCTGTATCTCCCAGGAAAATCCACTGGCATTGTTCGGTGCGGCAAGCGCATCACTGCAATCTTTAAGTATCTGCGTAACTACTTCCGAAAAAGTTGATTTCTTGTCATTAGAAAAATCGTAATCAATTTCGTAAGGTATAGTAATAACAGGAACACTTTCATATCTCTTGATCAGTTGCAGGTAATACAATGCCCTCAGTGTTTTTGCCTGGGCGATCCATCCCTGCTTTTCATCTTCACCGGCTATCACCCCGGCGGTTTTCATCCCTTCAATAAAAGTGTTGCATTTTCTTATGCCGATGTAAAGATTCGTCCAGGGACTGCCATCTGATGAATAGGAAGCATAATCAGAGCTGGTCACATTTCCTCCATACCATATGCTGTATTTTGATCCGGCCGTAATATCGTCCGCATCTTCCGCTTCATCGGTATAGGAAGACCTGTCCATATACGGAGCAGGGCAATAACCATAGCAGGAGTTCAGGTATCCTCTTACCTGGTTATAATCGTTAAATACATTTGCAAGTGATATCCTGCCATCAGCAGGCAGATCCAGCTTTTTATTACAGGATAAAGTGATAAAGGCGATCAGGACCCCTGTCACGATATTGTTATATTTTTTCATTCTGTTTCAGTTTAATTGTACCGGGGTGAACCAATACTTAAAAAATAAAGAATCAAGATTATCTCAGAAGGTTACGCTCAGCCCTATATTGTATACCCTGTATACCGGGAAGCCAAGATAGCCGCCACCTTCAGGACCAAAGTCTTTGCTTTTCATTTTATCCCATGTAATAAGATTCTGACCGCTCAGCATCAACCGTATATTCTGGGCAGCAATAGCATTGGCTACCCTGCTGGGGAATGTGTAAGAAAGCTCCAGGTTTTTTAAACGGATGAACGACCTGTCGTAAGCAAAGAAATCATTTGCCTGGTGGTTGGCATTTTGTTTGGTTGATAGCGCGGGATACAAAATTTTCTCACCTGCCGCGTAGCGTTCTGCTGTCCATGAATGGCTATGCAAAGCGCCAAACAGTCCGTCGTAGGATGTTTCATATACACCTACTCCACTGTATATAGAAGTAAAGTCACCTATTCCCTGGAACAACACATTCAATTCAAGGGATTGGAACCTGAGCCTGCCTGTAATACCATATATATAGCGGGGCAATGCACCATGACCAATAGGAGCAACGTCTCTGTCATTAATTTTTCCATCGCCATTTAAATCTCTATAGATCAAATCTCCAAGGCGGAGATCTTTCACAAGTGCAGAATAATCCAACGTATTATTATCCAGCTCCTGTTTCGTATTGAACATACCATTGCCGTTACTATAATCAACAAGGTAACCAAATGCCTGCCCGTAAGAATAACCTTCCTGCTGCTTCCTGTAAGCATAATCTGAAGTTCTTTCTGCTTCGTTGGCGCTGATGACGGTGTTTTTTGAATAAGAAAAATTACCACCCACTGACGCACCCCAGTTCTTATTGAACTCTTTGGTATAATCAACTGTCAGCTCAAAGCCTTTGTTTTCATACTTACCCTCATTTAAAGAAGGATAATTACCTAAAGGAATACCCTGGTAGGCTGGTATTGTTCCGGTAGCCGGTACAATCATATTATCTACTTTTTCCCTGAATATATCCGCTGTAATGGTGATAGCATTCAACAATCCTATATCAATGCCGGCATTAGCTTTGGTAGAAATTTCCGCACTGATCCTCGGATCGCCTTTAGTGCTTTCAACCACCAGGTACTGCAAATAACCTATAGGACCGCCGCCGGTTAAACGAACATTATCTTCATACACAAACCGGTTGAGCCCGCTCTGGTCGTTGGCTGTTTTGCCATAAGACCCCCTGAGTTTTAACAAGGTCAATATTTTATTATTTTTCAGGAAAGATTCGTTGCTGATCATCCAGCCTGCAGCAACGGATGGTGTTGCAGTAAACCTGGAGCTTCTTGCATACTGGTCTGAACCGGAATATCCCAGGTCGAGCTTTACGAAATATCTCCCGTTATAGTCATACATTACTTCCGCTCCGGTATGTATACGCTTGTAGGGAAAAGAAAACGGAGCGCTGACATCTGTTTTAGTTAAATCCTGGTAGAACATATATCCCAATGCGCGGATATTATGTTTACCAAAGCTTCTCCCATAATTCAACAAGGCGTTGTAAGTAAGATGATAGTAAAACGAATGGAGCTTGGTATAAGCAAGCGGAGTATTTATTTCTATCCCATCACCAGCAAATACCAGTGAATCATCAATAGTCTGGTCGCGCACATATCTTGCATAATTTTGAGTAGTAAACAGTCCGCCTACCGAATTGGTCTGGTAATTAAATGTCCCGGTTAAGGATAACCCCTTAGTGATGAAGCCCAAATTCAGGTCTATTCCAAACTGAGAGGTAGTGTTGGTAACAGTATACCTGACATAACCGCTGCGGTTAAGCAATCCATAGGCAGGGCTATGCACATAATTGGAACCTGTACTTATGACTTCTCCTCCCTCGTCAATTACATCACCCGTTACAGGGTCTACAATTTTAGGCGTAAGAGGTCCGTATACATTTGAAGGAACTTCAAATATGCTGCTATATACATCCTGGTTGCTGCCGCCACCGGGGGTGCGTTCCCGCTTGATATTTCCGCTCAGTCTTACATAAGCCCTGATCCATTTGTTGATATTCATATCCACATTCGTTCTGTAATTCACCCACAGGTTATTGGCATTAGCATCGTAACGAGGCTGCTCAGTTTTAAAATACCCACCCTGGTGCATTACATTCAGATTGGTGAAATACTGTATTTTATCACTGCCGCCGTTGAGGTTAACGCTTACCCGCTGCATTGCAGCCAGGTCCTTCACAAACATCTTGTACCAGTTATTATCAGGATACAATAACCTGTCTGATCCTGATTTGTAAGCTGCGATAGCAGCATCACTGTAAGGCGGCACAAAGGGATCTGCGGAACTGATATAGTCGTTCTTAGCCGCCAGGTTGCTCAGTTCTGCATAAGTAGCCGCATCGTAATGCGTGGGTATAGTAGTGGCCTGCTGTACAGACTGATCTATTCTTGTCCTGATCTCCAGCTCTCCCTTCCTTCCTCTTTTGGTTTTTACTACCAATAATCCGTTGCCGCCCAGTATACCGTATAAAGCCTGCGTGGAAGCGTCTTTCAAAACGCTGATGGATTCAATTTCAGTAGGGGAAATATATTCCAGCGTCTGGTTGCTGTTGTAGGGCACAAGCACACCGTCCACCACTACCAATGGCCCGTTATTGCGCGCAAAGCTGGATCCTCTTACTGACATAGAGGTAATAGCACGTGACAATTCAGAAAATGTTTCAAGCGTAGTAAGCCCGGGCAGCCTTCCTCCCAGGGTCTGCCCGAAATTAGCCACAGGCGCCCTTTCCAGCTCTGACCCCGTAACCGTTGCTGCCGCGCCTGCAAAATACCTGCGGCGCTGGCTATTATAGCCTAATTGTATCTCTTCATCTAATTTGTGCGCATCCGGCTGCAACTGTACGTTGATCGTTTCTTTTTCCCCTATAGTTTCTGTTGCAATCAGATAACCGGTATATGTGAACGTAACCGTGGTGCTGCCATCATCAACAGAGAGTGTATATGCTCCTTTTTTATCAGTGGATGTTCCATTCATTCCATTCCCTGAATTAACAGCCACCCCGTATAACGGATTACCGAACTGATCAGTAACCTTACCCGCAAGCGCAGGCGCAGCGCTTTGTGCAAAAGCATTTTGCTGCATTGCTGTAAACAATACAGTCAGGCACAGCAGTATAGTTTTTATTTTATAGTATTTCATTTTAATATCGTTAAGTCTTTACAAAAAGAAGTTTCTCCTTACCATCCCGGGGTTTGCCAGGTATCGCCTGTAATGGCTGCCAGCCTGTTGGCTTCCGACAGCGGAACAGGGAACCATAAATACTTGTTGGTATAATTTTTACGTTCCGTTGGTCTTACCACTCTTCTTGTATAGGTATAGGTATCGGGGCCTGTACGGGTAATTTCCATGGCGGTTACCCATTTGGCTGTTTTTGACAGATCATCTGTAGGGTTGCTCCACCTGCGCACATCAAAATACCTGTTCTCTTCAAAAGCCAGCTCCACTCTTCTCTCATGCCTTACCCGGGCAATAAGCTGCGCCTGGGTTAAACCGGCAGGTATATCAGGCATGCCTACCCTTCTCCTGATCTCATTTACTGCATCACGGGCTTCTTCCAATTGCCCGGCTTCTGCAGCAGCTTCCGCAAAGTCTAAGATCACTTCTCCCAGTCTGAAATATTTCCATTTTGCTCCTCCTACCGCATTATCTCCTCCTGAGTTAGGATGCAAAAACTTTCTTTCATAATATCCGGTCCTTGTAGCTTTTCTTACTGCAGGGTCAATGCCGGTTTGCGGTTCGCCCTTATAAGTCGCAATTATTCTCACCCTGTTGCCTGCCGGCGCCGGGTAATTTTCATACGACTCCGGCACTTCCGCAAATCCCCACCAGGCTTTGCGTTTGGAGCCATTATAATAAATGGAGGCATAAAAACGCGGATCCCTGTTGGCATAGGGGTCATTAGGATCGTAAATGGTATTGTCAGGATTATAATTGGGCTGTAAATGCTGTTCGTCAAGATAAGGATTATCCAGGTCGAGTACCGGCTGACCATCTATGGTCTCATAAGCGTCTACCATTTCCTGCGTGGGGCAGGTACCGCTTTTATAACCATCCTGTGAGCCGATGCCATCTATATTCCAGATATTACCCTGATCTTCACGTCCCTGGTAAATGGTCTCCTTATCAACCGCCGTTGAAGAATACTGTGCGGACTGGGTAAAATATTCATTATATAAAGCGGAATACTGGTCTTTTGACGGACCGATATAAGCATTGTCAGAAAGATAGGTAGCCGGATAATTCACTTTATTATACAATTCGTAGCCCCAGTCGCGTAAATGTTGTAATGAGGCCTTGTTCACTTCATAAGCTTCCTGCCAGTGATCCTCGCCTGCATTGTTCAACGGGCTGGCAGCAAACAATATCATTTTCGATTTAATGGCTTCTGCCAATGCACGCGTAACCCGGTAAGGCTCATCCGTTGTAATGCGTGTGGGTAAGGCATCAATAGCCAGCGCCGCATCGCAGTCTTCCATGATGAATTTGGTCAGCTCATAATAGCTTGCTTTTCCCAATGCAGAGAAGTCTGCAGTAAATTCCATCGGCTCACGCATGATAGGCAACACAGCGCCATACCATTTCAATAATTCATGGTAATAATACGCTCTCAGCACATACGCCTCTGCTTTCATTCTCTGACGTTTGGCGTCTTTATCAATCCCGGTCAGCGTTGCAGCATCTATATGCTGCAAAAAATAACTGCAATTACGTATGGCATTCCAGTAACGGTTCCAGTAGTCGCCATTGCCCGCATCAGAGCTAATATCGGTTCCCGGAAAGCTGGATGCAGATGCATCGCCGTTATAAAACCTGCCCGACATGATCCATGATTCCGCTTCCGCATCCGTATCCCATGCTTCATCACTCCACTCTACCGGCCCGCGCGACCAGAAGAAATAACGTACTCCTTTCCCGGGAAGATTATTGTAACAACTGTTTAAAAAGGCCTCCGTTTTATCATTATCCTTAAAAACATCATCCAATGAAATTTTTCCGTCGGGCGCCATATCCAGCGCTTTCTTACATGCTCCTCCAAATAGTACGGCAGTAAATAAAAACAGGATGAGCCTTATAAAATACACGGCACGTGAGGCATGCTGTTTCCCGGAGGTATATTGTATATATTGTTGATTATTCATTTTGTTGCTGTGTCTAAAGGTTTAGAAAGTAATATTCACACCACAGTTTAAAGACTTGGTAACCGGATAACCCAGTGATTCATTGGTTTCCGGGTCCAGGTGATCCATTTTCAGCTTATCCCAGGTAAAGAAGTTATATGCGCTGATATATGCTCTCACACCCTGCAGGTGCAAAGTGCTCAGCAATGAAGACGGAAAATTGTACGCCAGCTCTATATTCTTCAGGCGGATAAATGATCTGTCCATGATGAAGAAATCGTTTGCCCGGTGATTAGTGGTAGTAACGGTACTTAATGCAGGATAAGTTATTTTTTCACCTGCAGCGTAGCGTTCGGGAGTCCAGGCTGTTTTGTGATAGCTGTAATAAGTACCCAGCTTAATGTTTTCATATACCCCCTGGTTGGCATAATTGCCCGCATACCTGCTTACTCCCTGGAAAAAGACGCTGAGCTCAAAAGCCTTATAGCGGAGCTCTGTAAGCAGTCCATATATTTGTCCCGGAATCCTGGTATATTTTATCGGGGCCAGGTCTTTATCGTTTACTATCCCGTCGCCGTTCAAATCCTGGTAAATAAAATCTCCTACCCGCGGCGTGCCAAAACCATAGGTGGTTTTAGCTAAGTAAGCATCCAGCTCCTGCTGTGAATTAAAGTAACCGTTACCGTTGGAATAATCAATTTTATAGCCCCATTGCTGATTAAGCGAAAAACCGGTAGTGCGGTAACGATAAGCATATGTGTCATCGCTGACAGGCTCATCATAGAATTTTACTACATTATGATTGAATCCCAGGTTTCCTTTTACCGTGAAAGAAAAATTCTTTGAAAGCGCTTTGTTGTAAGACACTTCTATCTCATAGCCCCTGTTATTCACTATACCCATATTTACTTTGGGAATATTGCCCAGCGGCACTCCCTGCAATGCAGGCACCGTACCACGTGAGATCAGGATATCGGTTCTTTTTTCAAAGAAGTAATCGAATGACACATTGAGCTCATTAAATAAACCGACTTCAATACCATAATTCTGCTTGGTGGCAACCTCCCAGGATAAATTAGGATTACCCAGTAACCCCTGGTTAATGCCCTGTCCTCTGCCAAGAGTGCCCAAAGGACCACCGCCTACCGTAATATTGTCGAGGTATAAAAATCTTGCGCTTCCTATTTTGTCATTCCCTACTTTGCCGTAAGATGCCCTGAGCTTTAAATTGGAAATGGTATGTGACAGTGGCTCAAAAAACGGCTCATTGCTTATTACCCAGCCTACAGATGCCGCCGGGAAAAAGCCGTACCTGTTGGTTGGAGCGAATTGCTCAGATCCGTTATAGCCGAGGTTTACTTCTGCCAGGTACCTCTTATCATAATCATAAGTAACCCTTCCCGCCAGTCCGATTACATTAAAAGGGATCTCTCCTATCGTTGATTCCCAGTAATCTCTTTGTGCCAGTACCAATGCCCCAACGCTATGCTTGCCGAAAGCGTTCTGGTAGTTGATGGACGCCTGTAAATTGATATTGTAGCGGGAATCGTATCCTTTAGCAATATTCAGGAAGGATTCCGCATTACGCTGTACAGCATAGGAAAGAGAATTGGTTTCATAATTCACCAATGCAGCATATAAACGTTCATTTTTATAGCCGTCCATCGCACTGGTAGCTTTCGAATCGTAGGAGATCATTCCTTTGACAGACAGCCCCGGGGTCACCAGCTCGCTTAAATCCCACTCGGCGCCGAGAGAAGAGTTAAGATTGGAACGCATTTCATTCCTGAAGCCCTGCCGGTTCATGATCTCAAATGCGGTACGGTCAAGATAAGTAGGATATACTACCGCATCTGCCGGAACCCCAAATCCATCCAGCGTGGTAGGACCGGGCGTAACAGGCAGTATCGTTTGTGTCTGGTAGATCAGGTCCGTCATCATCCAGTGTGTATCATGACCCGGATAGGTACCCGCGGAGGGCATGTTCACCCTTTCTATATAGCTGCCTATGTTCAGGAACATTTTGAAAGCGGGAGCTATTTTATAATCAAGATTGGCGCGGAAATTATACCTGTCCATCCATGAAGAAGGATCATACCCTAATTTGGATTTAGGCTCGGTATTCAGGTTCCCGCCCTGGTGCAGGTAAACACCGTTTATAAAATAGCTAAGTTTGGAGGTGCCGCCTGTAACACCGATGTTCACACGGGTTTGCGGCGTATTCTTTTTGATCAGCTCGCCATACCAGTAATGATCAGGATAAATATAATTCCTGAATGCTGCCTGTTCCGCATAGTCAGGCGCATTAGGGTCGAGCCCTTCCAGCGGATTTTCAAATTTGGCAATGAGTTCGTCAGAATAGGGAATATCTATGCCATCATTTTTCGCAGCCTCATTACGTAGTTTCAGATATTCTACTGAATGCAGCCGTTCCGGTTCACGGGTAAGGGAACTATAGCTCTGGTCAATGCTTGCCGTAAGCTGCGCTTTCCCCGGGGCTCCTCTTTTAGTAGTGATTAATATTACCCCGTTTGCACCACGTACCCCAAACACTGCGGTAGCAGACGCATCTTTTAATATAGATATGCTCGCCACCTCATTGGGATCTATAGTGCGTATATTGTCTCTCGGCACGCCATCAATCAACACCAGGGGGCTGTTACCATTTACCGTGGCGGCGCCACGCAGGTATAAGGTAGCGTCATCACGCCCCGGCTGCCCGCCACCGGACTGAATGGAGGTAAGACCGGAAAGGCGGCCCGCAAGCGCATTGGCCAAACTTGCCGAAGAGCTTTGTTTAAGCTGTTCGCTGTTCACAGTAGATACTGCGCCCGTTACCGTTATTTTCTTTTGAGCGCCATAGGCCACTACCACTACATCCTCCATAGCATTCACTACAGGCTTCAGCGTCACCTGAAGATCGCGCGCCCTGGCTACAGGCACTTCTTTTATTTCCATGCCCACATACGAAAAAACAAGCACCGCTTTCTCATTGGGAACGCTGATGCTGAAAGAGCCGTCCGCGGCAGAGGATACTCCTTTAGTGGAGCCTTTAACAATAATGCTCACATTGGCGAGGGGAGCCCCGTTCTCGTCCGTAACCTTCCCCGTAATGACAATATCCTTTTGTTCAACAGCCGGGGGAGAGAATGGAATGGTCTCCTGCTTTTTGATGACAATAGTTTTACCTACAAGCTCATAAGTGAGCGCCTGATTTTTAAAGCAGGTATTCAATGCGTCGCGAAGGGTAGCTCCTTTCAACTGTATATCCACTTTTCCCGCGTTATCCATCCATTCATCTCGGTATACCAGATGAAGTCCGGACTGCTTTTTAATTTGTTTTAAAACGCTTTCCAGAGAAGCGTTGTGCATGGATAAACTGATGGTCTGGGCATACCCGCCAGCTCTCACCTGCAGGCAGGCAACAATCATAAGAATAATGGTCAGCCTCATAATCAGCCAGATTTTGGAATTTAAAGGCACTCGCGCCCGCAGGCAACCGGGCAGCGCTTTGCAATACGCAATCAATTGCATAGTTTTGTTGTGTTTGGGTTTAATTAATGAATGATCCGGTCAAGATTATTACATAGGTTAACCCTTACTCCGGAATTCCGCCCCCACGGAATTCCTTTTTTTTGATTAACCGTCCCTGTGAAAAAATTATGATCCTACAATTAATTTCCTTCCGTCTATCCTGCATTGTATACCACTGAGCTTCATTACTTTTAATACTTCAGACAACAGCATATTGCGTGGTATGTCGCCGGTAATTTTACCCTTCGGTATCCCTTTTTCATAAATGATATCCACATCATACCATCTTGCCAGCTGTCTCAGCACCACCGATATATCCGCTCCGCTCATCATAAACAAACCGTTCTTCCAGGCTACAGCCTCCTCAATGTCTGCATCCTTTATGATTTTAATAACTCCGTCCCGGTTGCTGACCTGCGCCTGCTGACCGGGTTTCAGTACTGCAGAGGCTGCGTGACCTTCCGTGCCGGAGCTTACTTTTACTTTGCCCTCAAGCAGAGTAGTGCTCACGCTCGCTTCCTCATCGTATGCATTGATATTAAAATGAGTGCCCAGCACTTCAATCAGGCTTTTCTGCTCATTCTTCGCTGACAACACTTTTACCCTGAATGGGATCTTTTTACCCGAACGGATAAAAGAAGCCACTTCAAAATACACTTCACCCTTTACCTCTACCAGCCTGCTGTCGTCAACAAATGCAACCGGGTATTTGATGGTAGAGGCCGCATTGAGCCATACGTGACTGCCATCAGGAAGCACCAGGTTGTATTGCCCGCCCCGCGGTGTGGTAAGTATATTGAAAACAGGTATATGGATAGCGTTGTCCTTCTGCCCCTGGTTATATACAAGCTCATTGCCCTGCTTACGTACTTCGGTGCTTCCCTGGCTGGTCAGCACTCCGTTATTAGCATCATCCAGCACTACCGTTCCCCCATCTCCCAATGTCAATACCGCCTTATTGCTACCCGGAGCTGCATCATTCTTAATGACCTCTTCAGCTTTTTTTACAACCGGTATATCCTGCCGCACTCCCTTCATAAAATACCAACTGCCTGTTGCAATCAGCATGATTACCGATGCCGCAGCAAGATGAAAATAAAATCTCCGGTGCCAGGGAAGTCCCTGCCTTATTTTAGCATCCGGAGATCCGGCTCCCACATTGGCATGCTTCAAAAGCTCCTCCCCCATCTCTTTTATCCAATGCCCGCGGTTCTCCGGATCCATTCGCGCCCATTCATTGTCTGCAAGCTCATTTTCCCGCAACCAGCGTTCTATTAACTCCTGCTCATGAGGCATGGCTGTTCCTGCACTATAGCGATCCAGTAACTCCCTGATAACTTTGAGATCAATCATTCTTCGTATGTTGTTTTGCAACTGTTCCTGCAGCGTATACCCGTAATTAGTCGTTTGAAACAGGAACAGGTACTATGAAAGGAAAAAATTTTTTCAATAATCAGTTCAGGAAAAAGATAATGAGAATAGCCAGCTTTTCCCAGGAATGCCTGAGATGATGAAGTGCGATAGAGAGCTGGTTTTTTACTGTTTGCTCAGAAAGCCCGAGCTGGCATGCGATTTCTTTTATTGCAAGATGACGGTCCCGGCTCATCCTGTATATTTCCTTTGTTCTGTTAGGAAGATCTTCTATGGCATGGTCAAGCGTATGCTGCAGGTCCTTTGAAATAATTTCCGCTTCGCTGTCTGCGACCATATGCTCATAAAGACGCTCCAGCATCCCGGCATATTCTTTACGGGTAATGTTTTTCCTTATCTGGTCAATGATGCGGTAACGTACCGCTGCAAAAAGATAAGCCTTTAATGAACCATTGATCTGAAGTGTTTTCCGGCTATCCCAAAGATGAGTGAAAAGATCATGTATAATATCCCGCGCTTCTTCTACGGAGGACAACCGTGATGCAGCAAAAGCAATTAAAGCGGGAGCATGCAACTGGTATATGGAAGTGAAAGCTTTTGTATCACCTTCCTTCAGTAAGTCAAGCAGTTCTGTTTCAGTATAGATATTATGAGCAAGCATAATATTAATTAAGCATCGTTACTTACAGCGCTAAATTAGCACGTCAAAATTACACAACCATCCTGTACTTACGGCTACCTGTAAAAAAGTTCAAACTCTTATTGACATGATTAAGCTGAGTCGGGAGAATAAGACCTATTTCGCGTTCTGATTGTTCACATTTCTGTTATTCCATATCAGTTTTTCCCTGCTATAAGAAATGGGGACTGCACCAGCCACGGGCAGCCAGCTTATATAATAGTTACCCAGGACGCCTGCAGTTGCATAATCGCATAATCGTATTTTATTGCCTTTTATATCTTCTGCTGAAAAGAATAGCCATGGCGTTAAGCCAAGACGGGTTACCGGCGCTATACGTTTGATGGAATGAATATTGATGGGACGTACACTGCCTGTATCTGTATTATTGTAAGCAGGGTCAAAAGCAAGCAATACCGGACCATAGTATACAGATATTTTATTTTCAGCTTCTCTTTCGCCCACCCAAAAATGTAATGACATATCAAAGCTGATATCTATGCTGTCACCGCTTTTCCATTTTCTGTTGATGTCGAGATAAGATCCTGGTGTAGCCGATGAGATGACTTTACCATTTACTTTTACAGTTGTTTCAGCAGACCAGGAAGGTACACGGGCTTGTATGGTAAATACTTCCGGGCTGTTCAGTAACAAATGTATACTTATAATGCCTGATTGGGGGTAATCTGTTCTTTGTTGTATGGTCAAAGGTTTTCCGGAAGGCGTTTTAAGATCAAAAGAGCTTTCTCCATAAAAGTTTACGGCAATTTTTTTTCCGGATTGCAATACAGCCCATTCGGATAATAAAGCAAGCCCTCTCGGGCCATTTACGGAACAGCAATTCAATTCGGGGCTGCCTGGCCTGCACTGGAAATTAATAGTATGTGCAGAGGCTTCTTTTAGCCCGTTCATTGGTGTATTATACGTCCACCAACGACCGCTGGGATGCTGTCCGCCTAATAAACCATTATACATGGACAGTTCCAGTTCATCGGCCACAAGCGGATTGGCAGTGAGCTTAAGCATATCTATGCACATATCAATCCAGGCAACGGTGCAGCAGGTTTCAATAGCTCCCTGCGCATAAGGATTTCCGGTAGTTTCCTCGCCTGAAGTAAATCCCCCGGTGTTATGCCTGTCTCCTTTTTGTATGCCATACCATATATGTATAAATGCATCTTTATATTTTTGTTCTCCCGTTATAAGATACATGTCATACATCCCAAGAAAATCATGCACGCTTTCCCATCTTCTGCCCGGGAATTGATACATATCATACCCCGCTAATGCTTTTGACATATAATTTCCTGCACCCGGCAGCTCCCATTCTGACACTATCCATTTTGCCATATCCAGATAAGTAGTTTTGCCTGTACGCATATACAATTTTGTAAACGCGTGTATTACGGCATAATTCATTTGTCCCTGGCTGCCATCGTTGGTAAGATGAAAATTTTTATCAAGAAAAGTTGCCACCAGTAAGTCAGCCGCCTTTGTGGATGCAGTAAATGCCTCCGGCGATTTGAATGTTTCATCATATAGAAGCAATGCCCTTATTGCCCAATAGTGATTCCATACATCCCAATTACCTCCCTTCAGGCGATGCTGCTTATCAAAAGCTCCGAGATAACCATCAGCATCCTGACTGCTGATAAACTCTTTGACTACGGTGTCTATCAATTTTTTTTGCCTGCTGTCCTGTAACATCCGGTAACTCAGAATAGCCGCGCAAAGGTACTTGCCAACAAACTCCCCTGACCATGGAAGAAGATTCCGCGCCGGCTTTTTTTCACGATCATAAAACATAGCCAGCATGGCAGGATTAGCTTCGGGGGCAATAAGCTCCCAATTTTCAAGGTTCTTTTTCAACCGTTCTCCAATGATACCACCAAAATGCATTTTGGTGAAAGAGGGCGTTTGCATGATCGGCTTTGCCATGATAATGTTGTTTTGAGCAACCAGGTTGTGTGCTATCACGGCAAAGCACACGGCAAATAATAACTGTTTCAGCATATCCATATTTATTGAAGAAGAATTGCTATAAGATCATATTATCAAAATGCAAATACAGTTCATTGTTCTTTGCTTCGGCGGGGAGGAGTAAGTGGCAGTTCCAACCATGCCAAACCGATACTCCTGAACATATGTCCAAAATCTTTTCCTTCACCGGCATCATATAGCAATGCAAGTTTATTCCCCGCTTTAACTACTGATGGCATACCTATTGCTCCTTTCCCCCATGTGCAATTACTGCTGTCAAGCACTATCGCCTTATGAGCAGCGTCCCATTTATTTATATCTTTTGACCAGTACACCCATATCGCGTCGGTATATTCCTCTCTCCGTTCATTGATACCGATATGGTTGGTAAATAAAAACCATGTCTGTATGGTACTGTCAAAAAACAGGGATGAGTTTTCAACCTGTTCGCTAAGTGGAAATATGGGCGTCTCATCTATCTTCCATGAGGCATTGAGATCTTTTGTGCGGGCAATGCCCAATGTTCTTTTGGTAATATTATTATCATTGGTAGCTCCGCTGAAGAACATCATATATTCATTCCCGTTTTTTACAATAAATCCCGGGCTGGATGTTACTGTATAATAACTTTTTGCTTTAGGCGGAAGCGGTGTCACATCGTATTGCTTTTTCCAGGGTCCTGTAATGGATGGTGAGCTGGCTTTCATGGTAAGATACGGAAAGGCAGGAATCCTGTACGGGGCCGGCGTTGTATTAGGCGTGCCTAAATAAAACATATGCCAGGCATTTCCCTGTTTTATCACCCAGGGCGCAGATGCACTTTTAGAATCACTACGGGTAGAATCGCCCAACGAAAGAATAGCTCCTGTCTTGCTCCAGGCTTTCAGGTCTTTACTTTTTGCCATGCACGAAATCCAGCCATCTTTGCCTGCCCCGTCATAAAACAGGTAGTAAGTACCTTTTTCTTTTACTACTACTGCTTCACGCGCTCCGTATGTATCACAGCTATCCGGTCCGTCGCCATACTTCATCACTATTCCTTCATCTCTGGCATTCATCCTTAAAGAGGCGGCAGGCCGTCCATCACTGTATACGGTTTGTTGCGCGGTTACAACCGGCGCTATTCCCAGGAATAATCCTGATATTATAAAATATGCTTTCAAAAGATTATTATTTAAATGATACTGATCTGACTCTTACGGTAGCCGCCTCATCAATCTCTGCTCCGGCATTCAATAATATTTTTAATCCGGTTACCACGCCTTTATATTCAGGGGATGTATGTAACGGAACTTTATAAGTATGCATTTTATCATCGCCGGTCACATCAAATTCCATGCTTTGCTTTTCTTCAAACCCGCCCCGGAACAATTTCCACCACACTTTTGCTTTGGCTACCCCTTTGGGATAGCTGGCAGTAAATTTTAACACAGGAGCATCTGCCGCCTTCCAGAAAGTGGTAGGACCGATCATTGTTGCCCCTTTTTTTAATTGTATCAGCAACCCGTCTTTAACAGGCCATCCGGCATCAGTGGTATTCTGATAATACCATTGCCGTCTTGAATTGTTGAAATGATACCCGGGCAATGCATGCCTGCTGTTTTTATATACATAGCGCCTGATCTCTTCAAGCGTTCCGAGAATAAGCACATAATTATAATCGTAAGTGATATTGTAATCGAGGATATCAACACTATTGGGTGCTATATAAGCGGTAGGGGCGTCGTAGCTGCCACCCGCAAACGAACTATCACCATAATACCCACCCGAAAATTGCTGCACACCGGCATTCCATACGCCCAGTCCATAGTTATGATCATTTACGTTTGCTGCCCAGCATTCAGTGGCCTGCCAATGCGCCCACTGAATGCTTTTGGTTGTAACAGGATTAAAATTTTTGATCTGGCTGAGTGTGTCGTTGGTAAAAGGCTTATCCCCCTGGTATGTGATCAATGTATGCCATGGAGCATTGGTATATACTGCGGGAAGCTCCTGTCCCCTGGCAGGATATTGAGTTTTATCGGGGCGGTTATTCACAATGCGGCTCGTGATTTTTACCGCCGGCCCATCTACACTTATCCAGCACTCATAGGTACATTCACCAGGCACATTATCTAAGGGCCAATGCATGGGTATACATTTTACATATAAAGTTTTACCGGTGTTCTTATAATCAAGCACTTTTGACTTATGCCCTGCCACATCTCCGGACTGTATAGGGTTCCATCCAATGAAAGTCCATGCAGGGTGCGATTTTTTACCATTAGGCTCGTAAGGAACCGGGCCGCTGTAAAAAGACATCTGAACCTGTCGCCCCCAGTCAGAATTGTTGATGAGGTTCTCGTTCTTTTGGGGATCTGCAAGGTATGTGATTGCACCACCCAGGTTGAGATCAATTCCTACTCTGATATATTCATTTTCAATAAAACTCATCTTTTCCACACGATCCAACGGAGCCACTACCTGTGCAACAGATATTTGCCGGCCTGCCATTATAAAGCATACTATAAATATCCTCAACATGATGAAGCCGGGTTTAATGAATGACATGTCTAAATTACTATTGAATAATCAAATGCTGCATTACCCATTCAGCCGGGTTTGCATTAAATGCGCCCAGCATCTCTTCTGCCGTAGCCACTTTAGCTTTATTTTCAATCAATCCTTTTTGCTGGTTCCGGATATCAATTTTCATAATAGCATTGAACCTGTCGATCATATGCTGTGGTACAGGAATATTTTTATGAACGTTTTCGCGCATCATATTGGCAAGTGTTACTTCCCTGCAATAGCATTGTATGGCACGCATGATCTGCTCAAGCTTTTGCAGATCAAGAATAGTTGCCGGTATTGATTTTTTTTGCAAGGTGTTTTCAGGAAGGGATCCGTTCAGTTGTTCGTACGCTGTAATTGCCATGAGTAATTGATCTGCCGCAGCAGCACTCCGTAATTCTATATCTTCAAAAAACCAGGGATCGGTCTTTTCTTCTTCTGTTATCATGAACAAGCTTCTGCGGGTTGATTTCCAGCTTGGCGATGGCGCCACTGCACCGGAAATATGCCCGATATCCCAGCGGTGAAATACCTGGATGCCTGTCATACCGGCCGGAAGCAACCGGAAACGCCAGCTGCAGTCCCAGGGAAATAATTGTAATCCCTTTGCTGTGGCTTCCCATGCCTTCAACACGAGGCTTTTAGAGGCCCCATAGGGAATGGCGAGATGGTCCAGTGCAAGCTGAATATCCAGATCCGGTATATTCAGCTTCAAGCCAGCCATCTGCAGGTTCGGGTCGTATGCATCTGGAATAATGCCGTAATATTCTTTAATGCCGGTAAGCTTACGAAGCCCGTACATCGCTTCAAGCTCTTCAAATACTAATCTTGGGGCAAAAACATGCTGTAAAGGCTCCACCTCTTCATTTGCACCCGACATAAATATCTCACCAATAACAGGAATATTTTTTTCGGCAAGCAGGTTGCACATATTTTTAAACCAAACATCTACCGGGCGGGTAAATTGCACTTCCGCTATATTGGAATGCATAGCCACGCCAAAATTAGATCTGGGAAGCGAGTCAATGCAGGCATAAATCTGGCCTGCTGACAGCTCCCATGGTTCCCACCAAAGCCTGCCTTCCGGATTTACAGCCGCCCAGGTTTTAGTAAGTATATTCAGGAAAGCAGGCAACCTTTCATGCAGGGGGATGCCCCGGGCAAGAGTGTCATTGCCAAACTCACTGCCAATCCAGGCTTCCTGGTCGAAAGTATAAACCAGTATATCATCTATTTCGGGTATGCCCCGACGTAAGCGCATCAGCAGATTGCGATACTTATCAACTATTTCTTTCTTTTGTATGCTGTTAATTTCCGTAGCCACGTCAATTTTTTCAGGGCTCAGCAATTTGTACAACGAGTCTACGCTGGGAGCTCCAAAATGAAAAATAGTTCTGAAACCCCATTTTTTTGCAATCCGGGCCCTGTCCTTAACAGCCGCAAACCGACGGTTGATCCTGAGGGTATCTTCCTT
This sequence comes from uncultured Terrimonas sp., assembly GCA_964461595.1. GTDB lineage: Bacteria > Bacteroidota > Bacteroidia > Chitinophagales > Chitinophagaceae > Agriterribacter. Next base: position 22,334 of record CAYWVB010000057.1, read on the forward strand.
TTCACCGGTATAAAATATGTCTTCCAGGTTCAAAGGCTCGTCGGCAGGGCGTGCGCCCCATGCAATATTTAACTGGAGTGCATTGAATCCTTGCTTTTTTAAACTGCTTAAAGTTGACGAATCATACCTGATATCAGGATTGGAAGGATTACCAATAATGGCTATTTTGTACTGGAATGGCTGAAAAGGCTGGGAAAGCCCATTCGAAAAAAACAATACAAGCAAAGCAGACAGTATAGATAATTTTAACGGCTGGTTAGAAACAGCCTTTTTTTCTATGTACCGCATACAGCAATAAGAGTTTAAAATATTTCATTCGTTTATCACAATATTGTAGTTACCGGATCCAAGCTTTATACTAATGGCTTTATTATTTTCAACAATACTATGATCACTGAATTCATGCAGTGATTTACCATTTATAAGTATGTGCTCAGAAGCAGAAGGTATTATAATATCAGCCTTTGTATTAACGGGAATGGAAACCCGGATCCTGAGCTGACCATTTATTTTCTTCCATGATGATTGTATTTCTCCTTTGACAGAATGATATGTGGCTTTAACATAATTAATATCCGAAGCTGCTATTTCCGGCTTAATGACAAAGGTATTGAACCCTGCTGATTTCCCGGGCTGTATACCTGCCATGTTCTGGAACATCCATTCGCATATTGCGCCAAATGCATAATGATTAAAAGAGTTCATACCGGCATTATTCTCAAACCCCTTTCCTTTAATATAGCTGTTCCAGCGTTCCCATATTGTGGTAGAACCATTCACTACCTCAAAGCCCAGTGAAGGATACGCCGTGTCTTTGGCAAGCGTATATGCCAGCTTACTGTTGCCTGTAGCTGATAATGCAGGTAATAATGGTTTGAATCCTAAAAAGCCTGTAGCAAGCTGATCATTATTTGCCTCTACCAGTTGTTTCAGGTATTCCCCCGCCTTCACAAGATTATCCGGAGAAAGTATATGCATGTAAATGGCATTGGCATACGCGGTTTGGGTATGTCCTGAAAATCCCAATGAGCCATCAATATATCCATTGCCATTGCCATAAGCAGCGGCATTGGCCGTTAGTTTTCCGTCAGCGTCAATATAATGTTCCGCAAAACCTTTTTTTATCTTTTCAGAGATATTGGTATAGTAGGTCGCAGCATCAGCGTTATCAATCGCTTTTGCCATTTCCGCCATCATTAATGCGCAGTAATTATAGTACATGGTTGCCAGCATATCCGGCGGTGTTTTTTTACCTACCGACAACCAGTCGCCAAACCCGCCTTTGGGGTTAATATCTTCAAAGCTTGCTTCTGCGAAATAATAATTGCCCCCGCTTCTTTTTTCGAGAAACTGCATATATTTTACCATATACGGCCACGCTTCAGCAATTATTCTGGTATCGCCATACATTTTATAAATATTATACGGGCATACAATACCGGCTTCAGCCCAACCGGGAGAATAGGTGTCGGAAGCTCTTATGGCAGCCTTACCGTTGGCTGCCACCGGCATGGGCGAGTATACGGGATAAGTGCCATCCGGCCATTGTGAATCGTCCAGGTCTTTGATCCACTTGGTATGAAAGGCTGCTATATCGGCATTATAGGTGGCCGAGCGCATATAGATCTGCGCATCGCCTGTCCAGCCGAGCCGTTCATCCCGTTGGGGACAATCTGTGGGAATATCGAAATAATTGGAACGTTGTGTCCAGGTAATATTCTTATACAGCTTATTAAGTATCGCGTTATCCGTTTCAAAGCTTCCGGTAGCGGGAGTAAGCGAAGTCATCACAATGCCTTTAATATCATTCAGCGCCGGCTTGCTTTTAAGCCCGCTGATCTCTATATATTGAAAGCCGTGATAGGTAAATCGCGGCATCCAGGTTTCACCCTGCGCTGATCCTTTGCTGATATAAGTATCGGTAGCCCTTGCACGCCGGAGGTTTTCAGTCACCAGCTTTCCATCTGGAAATAACTTTTCACCGTATTTAATAACAATGCTGTCTCCCTTATTGGCTCTTACTGTCATACGCACTACGCCGGAGAAGTTCTGTCCCATATCAACAATATATTTTCCTTTGGCTCCTTCTGTAACAGAGACGGGTTTTATTTCTCCCCAGATACCTACAGGGTTGGCGGGATATATTTGTGTAAGCAGGCTTGCTTTTTCATTGTGCACCTGCACCGGTTGCCAGGAAGCGGCATTGAAGCCCGGCGTATTCCATCCTGAGGGTTCAAGATTTGCATTAAAAGTCTCCCCGTTCAGTATATCCGCTTCCCTTATACCGCCATCGGCAGCCTTCCATGAGGCATCGGTAACAACGATTTCCTTTTTCCCATCGGCGTATTCTATTTCTACCTGCGCTTTCAGCAAAGGAACATCTCCATAAAATGCATGTGTTGTTTTGGACCCTACCAGCAACGCATATCCTAAATAGCCTGCATACCAGCCATTGGCAACAATAGCGCCGAATGCATTTTTGCCGGCTCTGACCACCCTGGTCACATCATATCCGTTATAGTATACGCGTTTGGTATAGTCCGTCCAGCCGGGGGCAAAATAATCGTTGCCTATCCGCTTCCCGTTCACATAAAATTCATACAAACCCAACGCCGAAACATACAGGGTCGCTTTTTTTACCACACCGCTTACCATAGACTCTTTACGGAAATAAGGAGCGGGGGGCAGGTGATAGGTTTTATTGGTAGACAATGCATTCACATCATAGCCAATCCAACTGGCTTTCCAGTCGCCGGGAGATAGCAAGCCCATATTCCAGGTGGCAGGTTCGCTCCACGGGCCGGGAATTGCTTTCTTATCCCAGCTTCGCACTTTCCAGTAATATTTTTTTCCTGCAATAAGCGGCCTGCCTTTGTATACCACCTGGCTGGTAGCATTTGAGCTGATCTTCCCCGAGTTCCAGGTATCGGCTCTGGCTTCTGTTAATAATTCGGGTGCGGAGGCTACAATGACTTGCCATGCGGTTTGTACCTGGTTATATACTTTAGACTGCAATTCCCAGCTCAGCCTTGGTTTATCCGTATCAATAAAAGGGTTGACTTTATATTCTGTACGAAGATATTTTGGCACAAGATCAGACTGCGCTGAAACCTTACCTGAAAAAAAGCAATAGCTTGTTGAAAAAAGTATTAGGGCAAAAACATTCCGCCTGTTCATAAAAAATATTTGAGAAAGAAAATTATTAATCAGCCGCGTATCACTTTAATTTCTTTGGGCGCATTGACGGTAGTTATTATTTTCCCGTCAGCCTGTTTTACATGTCTCACCTTAACCACGCCAAAGGGCGTGGGAAATGTTCCTTCTGCAAAACTGAGATCCCCGAGATGCGGCGTTACTTTAATGACCTTACACCCGGGTGATATGACCTGTATCCCCAATACATTTTCGGTCAGCCAGGGTGTTGGTCCCGACGCCCACCCGTGACACAAGCTATGCCTGAAGCCTACATAACAGTATGCACCATAATCACCATGAATATCTTTCTGCCCGGGCAATGGCAATGCATCAATTCTCGAAGCATCCGGCAGCCAGTCAAGATTAAAATCTTCCCAAAAGGTTGTTGCACCAAGGTGCAGCATCGCACCCCAGTATTCGCGTATAGCGTCTATGGCTCCCTGGTAATCGCCTGCCAGGGCTTTAGCCTTCAGCATATAATAGCCATAAAAAGTAGAGAAATTATGCGTACCGCCCACGCTTAGAATATCTTTATTTGCCTGGTCGGCGGGCATTAAACCGGTGAGCGCCATCAATGCAGCAGCCTGTTTTGAATGATTGGCATCGGGAACATTTTGCCTCAATTTACCGATGGCATCTTCACAATTTTTTACGGCGGCAGGTTCGTTTAGAATTTTGCACAGCTCCGCACCAGCCGTCAGCGACCATATCATCATTGCCTGCAATCCCGCATCCACACCTTTCTTATTTTCACTGGATGGCCAATCCAGGAAGCGGGTGCCATCCAGAGCCTCCTTTCCATCCGCATCAATTTTAGTAATGATATGCGCTAACAGTTTTACAAGATAATCTTTCTGCTGCTGCAGGTAAGCAAGATCACCGTTATGCATATACCAGTCCCTGTGAATGATGATCCACCACATAGAATAGGTGCTGATGCCATTCATCCAGCCGGGTATAGGTGTGATGTCCCTCGACAGATCCAGGCTTTTAGGAACAACATCATTGTTACCGAATACCGCCGCAATAGTTGAAGTTTCAGGATGCATATCGCCCACCCAAACCAGGCGATCTCTTTTTATACCATCCCACAAATAATCCTGCATATTCAAATGAACGGTATATGCTCCTGTCATCCATATCTTATTCAGTAAGGTATCGCTGCAATGAAAGGAACCCAGGTAAGGTATATCCCTGAAAGTAAAAATGGCTCTCACTTCTTTCAACTGCAGCTCTGTATTGGCGTCTATCATATCAATGCGCACAAACCTGAAGCCTGTATTGCCCACTTCCAGTTTTCCCAGCCAGGGCACTTCCACGATCATATCCCGCATGGCATGATCATTGGTAGCATTCTGTTTCGGCTCTATATCACTCATAGCCTCGCTGGCTGACTCGCCAAACCGTACCCGAAGCTTTACCGGTTTATTACCGGGATACATACCGGTAACGATCTGCAACCCTCCGTGAAGCTCGCGGCCAAAATCAAGAAGCAACGCCGGCTTAATACCCCATGTGCTTTTCAATACACACATGTCTTTGTTGGCAAGATCAGCCTGCCCATTACCTTTCTTCAATAACCGGGAGGTATTTTTAATATTATCAGCGGCGTTTTCAGTTTGCCATATAATGCGTTCAGGAGAAAGATAGCGTATGGTAGTAGCAACCGATTGGGCCTTTGCTGCAGCAGCCTGGTCAAAAACAGGAGGCAGCTGGGCCCGTACTTCTGAAAAAAAAGAAACTACCAATAATAAACAGGTAACCGGCAATAATTTTTCGGGTCTCATCATGGCAAAAAATTTCGGCTTCAAAGTAAATGCAAAAAATAATTTATTCATCCTGTGCTATCCTGCAGAGATTGAATCAGCCGAAATACAGCAATCGTTTACCCCAAACGGCATATTTTGTTGTCATGCTCTACAATACAACAGCCCCGCAATTATACCTTGCAGGGCTGTATTGTTTCAACTTCAACCTGTCTATTGAAACGATCTTCAACGTAATTATTGCTTATCTTCCCATGGTAAGGAAAAGGAATGAAGTATGCCTTTCTTCTTTTTCCGGCCGGATTACTGCCTTGCCGGCTTTGCTCTCTTTTTCAATCACACTTATTTTCCTGTCTGCCGGTTTTGCCGGTGCGTCAGGCTGCTTTGGAGCAGGCGGAGGCAGGGGTGTGGTGTCTGCTTTTGTCTTTTCTTTTTCGTCACGCTGATGATAACGATATGTTCCTTTATCATTTCCCTTATCATTCTCAAGCTCACCTTCCGCTTCGATCTCAACGCTGCTGTCATTGGCTTTCATGGTAAATTTCCCTTTCTTCAGCTTTACTTTTTCCTCGCCGTCAGTAGCTTTATCTGCCCTTTCCAGTCCACTGTCTTTCATTATATACAATATATTATCATCCCAGGAGTATGAATTATCCCACCTGTTATTCCAGTCAATGTTCCAGCCCCTCCTGCGATTGAAATTGATGTTAAACCAATCATACCGGTCTACACTTCCATCAATCATTATCTTTTTTCCAACGGGCACTTCTACTATTGCTATTATCTGCTGGTTGCGGAACTTATTAGCGCTCGACACAGGAAACCCCTTGGGGAAATATACTACGCTGTCCTTTTGTGTTATAGGGAAGCTGATGCTGCCCGCATTATTTTCAGCTATAGCAGGCGTGTTGCCCAGTGATAATTTTACTAACCTGATATGATAGGCGCTATCTTCGCTTTTTACAATTTCAAGCCTTACCGTATTCAGGAACATACTGTCCTCATTCAGGGAAAGAAAAGGGAAATCTCCGTTAAACAAGTCCGAACTGTAATATTTTACCTTCCCCTCCATCACTTTTATAAACATGCTGTTGCTTGCAGGCTGGGTAATAACGGCTTCTTCATTTACACTCGTTTTTATCCTGAAGTTCCTGCCTACCATTCCTATCAAAATAAACAGGCTGATCAGCCCCAGGATCCAAAGGCTGCCAAAGGTATACCCCAGGTAAGGGTTTTTTGATTTAACCCGCATCATTCTCCTTACTATCCATACCACCAGCGCGATAATGGGCACACCAATGAACAATATCAGCACGCTCCATGCAAAGAAGTTTTGCCAGAAGCCTTCCAGCAGGAAGTTTTTAAGAGGAAATACTGCAACACCGCTATATAATATAGCCATCAGGGCGATCAGAAGGGCAAAAGCAATACAGCCCGCAATGCATAGAAAGAAAGCTTTGAACAATATACCAATGGCGTTGCCTATGCCCGAACCGGTCTTTCTTGCCGCCGGGGCTATTTCTGCAGCAAATGCCTGCGATTTCTGTTGTATAGTATCTGATATTTCCCGGCCTGCTTCCTTTGCCTTAGCCTTAAACTCACTGCTTATTCTTTCACCGCTTTTTTTTACACTCTGCAATTCTTCCTGCACTGTATTTTTAATACTGGCCAGGTCAATCTTTTCACCACGCATTTCCAGCTTTTCCGTTGCAGTAACAGCTTTTGGCAGAACGATCCACAAAATGATATATGTTACGAAAAATGTACCCCCGAGCCCGCTGAATGCGATCCACGGACCTCTCCAGTGCCACCAGAAACCACTGAGCACATTAGGAAGAAAGCTCAAAAGAAAAGGAAGCAAAAATATCAGCCGGGGGATCCAGGTATCTATATTAAAATAAGCGCTTAAGCCGCTGGCAACCCCCCCGATCATTTTGTTATCAGTATCCCTGTACAGCCTCTTACGCACATTTGTCTTTAAGGCCCTCGCCGGCAGGATGATCCAGAGTATAATATACAGAATAAAACCAAAGCCGAATCCGCCAAATGCGATAAGCGCAAATATGATCCTCACTACAGCCGGATCAATTTTCATGTAGTTGGCTATGCCGGCGCAAACACCGCCCAGTACCTTATCATTTTCCGCTCTCGACAATTTCCTAGGCTCTTCAGGTATCTGCTGTGAAGCGCCGCTATCCCCGGTTGACGAGCGCTGTGCATTTTCCGAAGCTGTGCTACCGTAAGCAGCGTCCTGCTCTTCAAAATCCTCCGGCCTTCCCATGCTTATCATTACGGCATTCACATCCTCGTCCGTAATGCATACTGATCCTTTTTTCAATTTTTCATCAAACAGCTCGGCAATCCTGTTTTCAATATCATTGATGATCTCATCTCTTCCTTCCTCACTGGCAAAATAGCGGCGCAGACTTTCTATATACTGCTTCAATGCTTCATAGGCCGTTTCCTCTATCGGTATTACCCTGCCCTGGAAATTTATATTTATTACCTTTTTCATGATCTGTCAATTTTATTGGTTGAAGTTGCCGGAGTCGTTGCTGATAACTGCTCCGTTTTGAGTAAGGGCCTGCACTGCATTTGCCAGTTCATTCCAGGTGGCCTGCAACTCTGCGTAAAAAGCAGCCCCTTTATCGGTTAATAAAAAATATTTACGCGGCGGACCTCCTGTGCTTTCCACCCACCTGTAGGTCAGCAGGTCTGCATTTTTTAACCTGGTAAGCAGCGGGTATAATGTTCCTTCCAGGATATGAAGGTTGGCTTTTTTCATCTCCTCTATAATATCACTCGGATAAACTTCTCCACGCTTAATTATAGACAGGATACAAAATTCGAGCACCCCCTTTCTCATCTGGCTCTGCGTGTTCTCAATATTCATAATCTCGGAGATTGTTCCCTTTCCCTTCCGGCCGGTTAAGGATCGGGATGTTAATAATGTTTATCTGCCACTCTCTGCGCCCGCCTGATTTCCGTTCTTTCAATGTTGCCTGCCTGGCGGATGTTTTACTGATCTGAAACAAAGATAAACAGGTTTTTAATACTATGCAATACATAGTACCATCTTTATTTTAGTAGCTGGCACTGAAATATAATTGAATTTTTACGAAACCCAATGCTGTAAAGGGTTTCAAAGGAGTAACGCTTTTTTGAAAAAAATTTCAAATTAGATAAATGGCTTATATAAATGATAAATGGTAATACTCACCTCTATCAGGAAGCGATTATGAATTGCAGAAATGACAAATGTGAGACAACAAATAATAAATCCCCGGCATAACTGAAACCAGCAACCTGAAACCTCCGGAACCTTCAATAAAATCGTTTAGCATTAATATCAATTACTTAATTTCGCGGCGCAAAAAAAATCGCACAGACAGGATTATCAAATAACAGCATTATGCGGAGGAAAACAGCAACCCTTGCCTTAATTGGTTTCAGCATCATTATATCATTGCCTGCTACGCTATCGGCCCAAAACAAGAAAAAACCTAAGAGAGAATTATACCTCTCATGGGGATATAATACAGAATGGTATACGAAAAGTAATATCAGGGTCAAACAGCCGGAGCTGGGAAATGACTATACTTTTAATCATATCAGGGGACACGACAGAAAAGGCTGGGATAATGATCTTTTTAAAAAAGGACTTTCCATTCCGCAGTACAACTACAGGCTCGGGTATTTTTTTAATCCTGAAAAAGGCTGGGGGGTTGAAATCAATTTCGATCATACCAAGTTTATATTTAAAGATGAACAGGACGTATCACTCACTGGCAAGCTTAACGGCAGGCAGGTTGACACCACTATTCATTTTTCAGAAGCAAATGGCTTTTATTATTACCTCAACAACGGGGCGAACTTCCTGCTTTTTAATATCGTAAAAAGAGGCCGCGTGTATGAAAGTGAAAAAGGAAACTTAAAGCTTGATTTCCTGGGTAAAGCCGGTATAGGCCCCGTGATCCCCCATGTACAGAACAGCCTTTTTGGTAACGCGAATAAACCGCATTTTCAATTTGGCGGATGGAACATAGGCTTAGAAGGAACAGTTAAGGTCACATTTTTCAAATATGCATTCCTGGAATATTGCAACAAGCTGGACTACGCCCGGTATTCCAACCTGAGGATCTATGAGGGAAAGGCAAAGCAGGCATTTGGCACTTACGAGATGATCCTGAACATTGGCACAACGATACCTGTCGGAAGTAAGTAGTTGTTGTGAGACGTGAGACGATAAAGAGGAAAAGATTGCCGGTTGCAAGTTGCAGGTAACGCCTCTCCAAACAGGTATTGCCTGTCCACACCCTACACCTTCTCTTACTCCAACACCTTCTCCACTATTTTTCCTGATTTCTTTTCTTTCAGGATCAGTTTTTTTGCCCCATAGTGAGTAGTCTCTTCTTTAACAAGATAGTGGTCTTTATCATAGTCCACCAGGTGGCTGTCTTTGGTGACGCCGGTTTTACCGCGCCATATATCCAGCTTTACGGCCTCCCACTGCTTGCTTTTTGCCGAGCGATAAGCGGCATCAAGCACACAATTCACCACATAGCCGTCATAAAAGGTTTCCCGTGGTGCTGTGCCCGCTTCCATTGCATTGAACATATCCATGAACATGTGATTGTATCCCAGCTCATTCAGCTCATCGCCTACCGGGAACAGCCAGCCGCTGTTGCTCTCCGCTTTTTCCGCCACATAATCTGCTCCCTTGCCGCTGGTAAACATATCAAACCCCGTGCGCAGGAAACTATTGATCCATACAGTGCCTTCGGTACCCATTACTTCATCCCGGAGATCAAGTCCGCCGCGGAATGTCCAGCTCACTTCAAACTGACCGATAGCGCCGTTCTCATATTTCACCAGCCCTATAGCATGATCTTCCGCATCAATAGGCTTTACCTGGGTATCGGCCCAGCACATCACTTCCACGGGCCTGATATCCTTGCCGATATAGCTGCGCGTGATCTCCACGCAATGACAGCCCAGGTCAAGGATACAACCGCCTCCTGCTTTTTCTATATCCCAAAACCAGTCGCTGTGAGGACCGGGGTGCGTTTCCCTTGATTTTGCCCAGAGTATTCTTCCGAGAGCCCCGTTTTTTACGCTTTCATGAGCTTTGATAAACTTGGGAGTGTATACAAGATCTTCAAGATACCCATTGAAAATACCTGCTTTTTCAACGGCTTCCAGCATGCGTTTGGCTTCTTCGGCATTCCTGCCCAGCGGCTTAGTGGTGATCACCGCCTTTTTGTGCTTGCAGCAAAGCATTACCGCTTCCTCATGCAGGTGGTTTGGAAGTGAAATACAAACCACATCCACCTCAGGGCGGGATATAGCTTCTTCCATATTCACCGTGTGGTGAGCCACCTTATAATCTTCAGCGAATTTCTTTGCGCTTTCTTCACGGCGGGAGTAAATACTCACAATTTTATCTTTACTTCTGTATCCTTGTAACGAGTCTGCATAAAACCTTCCGATAAACCCGGAACCTAACATGGAAATTTTCATATTTCAAGTTTTCTTTTCTTTAAATAAGAGCACAAAATACACCAGTACCGCAATAGCCACATAAGCAGGCACCAGCCAGATCTTTGTCCAGTTATGGGCGTTCTCTGCAATTTTATAGTTATCAACTATTATTCCGGAGAACCATGTGCCTATGAGCATGCCCACACCGTAAGT
>CAYWVB010000058.1:0-31891 GCA_964461595.1 uncultured Terrimonas sp.
CGCATTTTAAGCATTTAAACTCAAAAAATCACCAACCATTTTTGACCACATTACCGATTTTTAAGAGTTCCTTATACCAGGTCGGCAACTGTTTTCTTTTCCAGTATTCTCAGGGTAGCGTCTCTTGCTAATATAAGCGTATCGCGCAATGCGCAGTTTTTTTCATCGCAGTTTTTACATCGCTCATAAAAATTTAAGCTGACACATGGCAGCAGTGCAATAGGCCCGTCAAGCTTACGCATGATGCTTGCCAGGGTAATATCTTTGGGCCTTTCTTTAAAGAAATACCCCCCGCCTTTTCCTTTTTTGCTGTCAAGCACTCCCGCGTTTTTAAGCTCAAGGAGGATGTTTTCCAGGAATTTAATGGGAATTCTCTTTTTGCGCGCAATTTCCGCAATGAGAATAGGACCATCTTTTTCTGCCTGAGCCATATACATCAGCGCCTTAAATGCATATTGAGTCTTTTTGGAAAGCATATAGCAATTTAGTGGGAAATAGTTAATAACGAAAATAGCGGGTGTATTTCAATTTTTCGCAAGCGAAAACATGCAACGGATTGAAATCCGTTGGAACAATATGCTACCGAGCCGATGGCTCTTGTAGTTCCATGTTCCAGAGCCATCGGCCCGACCACATGTTCTCGCGTGGAATTTTAACCCCATGCGAAAGTTTGAAATGCACCCGAAAATAGCGGATTTTCTTAAAATTAAAACTGATATAAATCATCAGAATCAGATATTTTGATCGTGCAAACTTTTGTTTACCGGGCACATCCCTTTAATCTGTTGCTTTTGCCTCCGGCCGGGGGCTTATCCGGTTATTTATTAGGATATAATCTTTATAATCCCAATACGTCCTTCATGCTGAAAATGCCCCGTTGACCATATATATATTCTGCAGCAAGCACTGCTCCGAGGGCAAACCCCTTGCGGTTGTGGGCGGTATGTATAATTTCGATGTCATCAATATCCGAATGATATCCGACAATATGCGTGCCTGCGGCGGGATCTATTCTTTTGGCAATGATCCGGAGGTCAGAAGGATTGTCGCTGCCATTCAATACCCATTTTTTCTTTGTGGGGCTCACTTCCAGTATCTGCTCGGCAAGGGTAATGGCGGTACCGCTGGGAGCATCCTTTTTTTGCGTATGGTGGATCTCTTCAATAGTCGGGTTGTATTCGGCCTGTGAGGCCATCAGCCGGGCAAGCTTCTTATTGATCTCGAAAAAGATATTCACGCCAATGCTGAAATTGCTTGCATATAATAAAGCGCCGTTTTGCGCTTTGCAATTCCAAACCGCTTCTTCATAACGGCTGAGCCATCCTGTAGAGCCGCATACTACCGGGACGCCTGCCTCAAAGCATTTATTGATATTGTCAAAAGCGCTTTCCGGCCCGGTAAATTCAATGGCAACATCCGCTTTTTGAATTTTTTCTACAGTATTATCCTCGAGATTATCAATAGATACTTTTAGTATGACCTCATGCTTACGCTGAATGGCGATCTCTTCAATGGCGTGCCCCATTTTTCCGTAACCGATCAATGCTATTTTCATGAGCGCAAAGATAATGGAATCAGGGGGCAGAAAGAGGGCGGTAGGATTGATTTTTCCGGATATCAAGCACAAGGCTCAGCCCGGCGGTATTAGCCATAGGGGAGAAGCCTGGTTTAAATTGTATGCTAAGATCATCAGTAACGTTGAAATTTTTCATATGACCGTCTACTGCTGCATCTACCACGTTCAATCCCCACAAAATAAGAAAAGCCAGTACCGAGTAATCCACGTTCTTCCGGAATTCTGCCCGGTAATTCTGCAGCCCGGACAGGTCTCCTGCTTCTACGAAAGGCTGCAGTTGCGGATAAACGTTTTTATAGTTACCGGTATCTTTCCGGGCAAGCACATTATAGGCATATCGCGTCCGCTGAAACCATTTAAGGTTGTCGGTAAAGGTATATACCGGTATAGCCAGCGCTCCATAAACGATCGGCATTTTCCAGTATTTTTTATTATAGGCCTGCCCTGCCCCCGGCAGTATTGCCGATAATATTGCCGCCCTGCGGGCAGGAGACCATTTATGCGATGCCGTGTCTTTGACTGCTTTTTTGCTGATGCTGTCAGCGGCTTTCACCACAGTGGCAACGGCTACGCTGTCAGTCTTTGTGGTGTCTTTGGGAGAAGGCGGCGGTATGGTATCCTGTGCACAAAGACGGGCAATACCTGCGAGCAGAATAACAACGATAAGTAAATAATATCGAAACATAAGCCGAAATGGTATCAAAGCGCCGATACGTTCATTTTTTCGAGTATGGCATTAAGATCCTGCACGGAAAAATATTCAATAGTGATCGTGCCGTGACCTTTTTTACTATGCTGCATTTTTACACGCGTGCCGTAATGCGAGGCTAAATTATCTTCTATTTTTTTGAAGGGTGCGGCAAGGGTGGCTTTTACCGATTTTTTAACAACGTTGTTCTTGTATAAATTCCTTACCAGATCTTCTGTTTGCCTCACAGATAATCCGCGGCTTTTGATCTCGTTGAAGATATACAGCTGCTGGTCTACAGTATCTACATTAATGATGGCTCTGGCATGCCCCATGCTGATCACATTATTGCGCACCGACACCTGTATGTCAGGAGGGAGTTTAAGGAGGCGTATATAATTGGTGACGGTGCTCCTTTCTTTTCCCATCCGTTCCGCCACCTGCTCCTGGGTATATTCCAGCTCTTCCATCATGCGCTTATAGCTTAACCCGATCTCTATGGGGTTAAGGTTTTCGCGCTGCAGGTTTTCCAGTAAAGCCAGCTCCAGCAATTGCTGGTCGTTGGCCTGCCTTACATATACAGGTATGTCTTTTATACCCGCAAGCTTAGCGGCCCGCCATCTTCTTTCCCCCGCAATAATGCGGTATTTATCGGATCCTGCCACTTTAGCCACGGTGAGCGGCTGAATAATGTCGTGTATCTTTATGGAAGCTGCCAGCTCCTGCAACGCTTTTTCATCAAAATCGTGCCTCGGTTGCTTGGGATTAGGTTCAATCTGGTCTACCGGTATTCTCAATGTAGTGGTTGCCTTATCCGCAACAGCCGGCTTCAGGTGGTCGCCACCTGTGGTTTTGAGGTCAGCATCTATGCTTTGCAGCAGGGAACGGATCCCCTTGCCCAGCGCTTCTTTCTTATTATTTGGAGTGCTCATTATCTATGGTTAATATTCTTTCTTCCTGGGGTATCCGGGTCAGATTGTTCCGTTGCAGTATTTCTTTTGCAAGATTGAGATAATTAATGGAGCCCTTGCTTTCCGCATCATATAATATAGCAGGCTTTCCAACGCTGGGCGCCTCGCTCAGCCGGGTATTACGGTGTATGATGGTGTCGAATACCATTTCTTCAAAATGCTGCCTTACTTCATTTACCACCTGGTTGCAAAGGCGGAGGCGGCCATCATACATGGTCATAAGAATACCTTCGATCACCAGCTCGGGGTTAAGCCTGCTTTGTACGATCTTGATCGTATTCAGCAGCTTGCCCAGGCCTTCCAGGGCGAAGAACTCAGTCTGCACAGGTACTACCACGCTGTCGGCTGCGGTAAGGGCATTTACCGTAATAAGCCCCAGCGAAGGAGAGCAGTCAATTACAATAAAGTCATAATCAGCTCTTACCGGCTCAAGGATATATTTCAAAACATTTTCCCTGTTGGGGTAATTGATCATCTCAATTTCAGCGCCCACCAGGTCAATATGCGAAGGCATTACATCAAGATGGGGGATCTCTGATTTTAAAATAACTTCCCGCGCCGGCGTATCATTTACCATACAGTCATACAGACTTTTCTGGATGTTATGCAGGTCGAATCCTGTTCCGGTAGTGCTGTTGGCCTGGGGATCGGCATCTACCAGCAATGTCCTCTTTTCAAGTACGGCAAAGCTTGCGGCCAGGTTAATGGCAGTTGTTGTTTTTCCTACTCCACCTTTTTGATTGGCTATCCCTATTATTCTTGCCATGTGTTATGTTCAGATGATTACTTTATACTAAAGTCTAATTTAATATATGTGTTGTTGCCAATTGGCAAATGTAGAATATTATCGGGTGTTTTGAAAGCATGTTTAATTAAGGTACGCAATTTTTCTCAAGGTTGCCAACCTTAAAGGTTCTCAAAATTCCAGGGATTCGCCGGGAGCAGGAAGGAACAACTGCATTCCTTCTTCAGCGAATAATTGCTGTGCCCATGCATGGTCAATTTTTATAAAGCCAAAAGTATCGTAATGCACACCTACTATTTTCCTGCATTGTATAAATTTTGCAGCCTGCAGGGCGTCTTTGGCATCCATTGTAAAGTTGTCTCCTACGGGCAGTACCGCAAAGCTTAAAGTGGCATATTGCGGTATAAGTTGCATATCAAGGGTAAGCGCAGTATCGCCGCTGTAGTAAAAATTTCCTTCTTCGCTGGTAAATACAAAACCCATGGGATTGCCTCCATAGCTGCCGTCGGGCAGTCCGCTGGAATGTTGCGCTACCACACATTTCACAGTGCCGAAATCGAAGTTCCATTTTCCGCCGGTATTCATAGGATGCGTATTGGTAATGCCTTTATTATTGAGCCATACATGAATTTCAAAGCTGCAAATTACTTTGGCGCCTGTACGGGATGCAATGCTGATGCAGTCGGCAATATGATCTTCGTGAGCGTGTGAAAGAAAGATATAGTCTGCCTCAATGCTATCAACATCAATATGCCTGGCAAGTTCGTTGTAAGTGATAAAGGGATCAAAAAGGATATTTTTACCTTTAACCACGACAGAAAAACAGGAATGACCATAGCTTGTATAATGCATGACAGATAATTAAACAGTTTATTAATAAATAATTGATGGGCAAAACAGGTTTATCTTTGCGGATAAAATCAGCCGGATATGCTCCGGCGGATAGTGACAAAAATACAGTTTCAGGATAATATTTATGGCACAATTCATTCATACAGGGAGATCAATCATACATGCAGGAAGATATATACACAGTGATCTCCGGCACTAACCGGCCGGGCAGTAATACTATAAGGGTGGCAAAGCAGTATTTACGTTTACTTGAAGAAAAAGGAGTAGCGGCAAGATTTGTGTCGCTCGAAGATATGGATGTAAACAAAAGGAATGATGCGCTGAGAGCGCTGGAAAAAGATGTACTCATACCTACTACCAAATTTATTTTTGTAACGCCCGAATATAACGGCAGTTTTCCCGGAGTGCTTAAAGCAATGATAGATAATACCGACATTGAAAAAGTATGGTGGGGAAAGAAGGCCTTACTGACGGGAGTATCTACCGGCCGTGCAGGTAATCTGCGCGGTATGGAGCATTTGACCGGTGTATTGCAATACCTGAAAATGCATGTGTATCACAACAAGCTGCCTATATCTGTAGTGAATAAGCTGCTTAACGGAGAGGACTATATAGGCGATATGGCAACCCTGAAAAGTATCAATGATCAGTTGGAAGAGTTTATACGGTTTTGAGGAGGAATGGGGAAACGACAGCCGTGAGCTGTAGAGGCAGGCATGCCTTGCCTCTACAGGCAACCTGAAACCTATAACTCCTCAAAATCATTTCAATCAAAAAAACATACTATGCAGCGTGTCTCAGGTTCATGGATATTTATCGTTATCATGATATTGATAGATCTGTATGTATTCCAGGCGGTGAAGGTGATCGTGCAGAATGCCTCATTTAAATTAAGGTTTATGGTTTTTGGAGGGTACTGGGCTTTCAGCGCTATTGCAGTGGCTGCAATTGTTTTGATACCTTTTTTCCATATAGACCACTGGAACAAAACCTTCCGTACTTATTTTTTCGCTATATTGATCGGATTGTTCCTTTCCAAAGCTGTCACCGTTATATTCCTGATCATTGATGATCTGAGACGGCTGTTGCAATGGGGAGGCGGAAAATTGTTCTATCAATACATTCATGACGAGCCTTTCAGGGCAGCAGGCATTTCACGTTCCGTTTTCATGAGCTGGCTAGCGCTGGGTATAGGCGGCGGGTTGATGAGCACGTTGCTTTACGGGTTTACCAATAAGTACCGCTATCAACTGAAGAAGATCAGGCTGCCATTTCCGAATTTGCCTTCATCATTTAAGGGATTAAAGATCGTACACATTTCGGATGTGCATAGCGGCAGCTTTACGGATAAGACTGCAGTGTCGCGTGGTATAGATTTGATCCTGAAGCAGAATGCTGATCTTATTTTATTCACCGGCGACCTGGTAAATGACCGTGCCGACGAAATGAATGATTATACAGATATTTTTTCAAAGCTCAATGCACCGATGGGCGTGTTCAGCACGCTGGGGAATCACGATTATGGCGACTACCGCAGATGGCCAAGCGAAGCTGCCAAAGCAGAAAACCTGGAACGCCTTAAGCAGTTGCAAAAAGATATGGGCTGGCGCCTGCTGATGAATGAGCATGTAGTGCTGGAAAAGAACGGTGAGCAGATCGCATTGCTGGGCATAGAGAACTGGAGCGCAAAATCCAGTTTCCCAAAGTACGGTAAAATGGATAAAGCCTACACGGGCTGCGAAAAATATCCTTTCAAGATACTGATGAGCCACGATCCCAGCCATTGGGATGCTGAAGTGCGCCCTAAGTACAGTGATGTTGATCTTATGCTTGCAGGGCATACGCACGGCATGCAGTTTGGCGTGGAAGTGCCCGGATTTAAATGGAGCCCTGTGCAATATGTATATAAGCAATGGGCCGGGCTTTATGAAGAGGCATCCCAGAAATTATATATCAACCGGGGATATGGATTCATTGGTTACCCGGGCAGGGTAGGCATATTGCCGGAGATCACGTTGATTGAGCTGGTATAAAAAATCACTTAAGAATATTACTGACAGATGGCTACCCCCGATTTTGATGCTATCGTAATAGGCTCCGGTCCTAACGGGCTTGCTGCAGCAATAGTAATGCAGCAGCAGGGACTGTCTGTGCTGCTGATAGAAGCAAAAATAACTATCGGCGGGGGAATGCGTACCGAAGAGCTGACCCTGCCTGGCTTTCGTCATGATATCTGTTCTGCCGTTCACCCTATGGCTGCAGGCTCGCCTTTTTTTCAGGCGCTGCCGCTTCAGCAGTTTGGAATGGAGTATATCCATCCGCCGGTTTGCGCAGCGCATCCGCTGGATGATGGCAGTGCAGGAGCGCTTTATCCTTCCCTTGAAAAAACGATCGAAGATCTTGGCACTGACGGTAACGCCTACCGTAAGCTAATGGAACCGGTAGTGCGTGATTGGCCGTCAATTTGCCCGGATGTGCTTGCGCCGCTGCATATCCCTTCGCATCCTTTAAAGATGGCGGCGTTCGGGTCAAAAGCCATGTATGCTGCAACTGCTTTGGCAAAACGTTTTCATACTGCAAAAGGCAGGGCGCTTTGGGCAGGAATGGCTGCGCATTCCGTTCAGCCGTTGTCCAACCTCACCACTTCCGCTATCGGGCTGGTGCTGATGTCTGCCGCCCACCTGCATGGATGGCCGCTTCTCAAAGGCGGCTCACAGTCGCTGGCGGAAGCGCTGGCGGCTTACTTTATTTCACTTGGCGGAAAGATAGAAACGGGCGTATATGTTTCTTCCCTCGCACAGTTGCCTTCTGCCAAAGCTGTTTTGTTTGATGTTACGCCCTGCCAGTTGTTGCAGATCGCAGGACATCAGTTGTCATCATTATACCGCTGGCAGCTGAGCCGTTACCGCTATGGGATGGGAGTATATAAAATAGACTGGGCGCTTGGCGGTGAGGTGCCTTTTACTGCCCCGGAATGCAGGCAGGCCGGTACCGTGCACATTGGCGGCACACTGGAGGAAATTGCAGCGGGCGAACAGGTAATGAGCAAAGGGGGGCATTCTTCAAAACCTTTTGTTCTGCTGGCGCAGCAAAGTCTTTTCGATGATACCCGTGCGCCAAAAGATAAGCATACGCTCTGGGGATACTGCCACGTGCCCAGTGGTTCAGCTAAAAATATGACAGCTATCATCGAATCGCAGGTAGAGCGTTTTGCACCGGGATTCCGGGAGCGCATTTTAGCCCGGCATGTGATGGACACGGCAGCGATGGAATCCTACAATGCCAATTATATCGGGGGGGATATCAGCGGCGGTGTTATTGACATCCGCCAGTTGTTTACCCGGCCAGCGCTCAGATGGTCTCCCTACAGAGCTTCCCGGAAAGGCTTATATCTCTGTTCTGCTTCCACACCTCCCGGTGGAGGTGTGCATGGCATGAGCGGTTATCATGCAGCCAGAAAAGCTTTGAAAGATATTTTTTCTGTCACTGTATAAGAGTGCGCCGCTAATGCACGAATGTATGTTGATACCTGGAGAAATTGCCGTGAAATTTTGGTGAGATTTGATCTTATATGGTCTCTTTCTGAAAAACCGTATGCTTCAAGTAGAACAGGATGCAACTTCAAACATCCCCTTTTTGTTTTTTTATTGCTATAGTAATGGTAGTAAAGGGAAGGGAACTTTATTCCGGTGCGGTATATGCATCTTCAGACGGCGCCGAAACGTGGACAAAGCTGCACATGCCCGGCGGTGTTTTTCTTTGTGAAGATAATGGCAAAACATGGCGATCTGTATGTGAGTATGCCTCTCACGTTTCACATTGGACACAGCACTACAATACATTACACTATATGAACATTTTTATAAAGATCATTATTGCCGGCACTTTACTATTAACCGGCTGTGCCGGCGGGCAGCAGCATAACGCAAACGGCCAAACGAAATTTTATAAGAACCCCAATGGACGGAATGATGCCT
Organism: uncultured Terrimonas sp.; assembly: GCA_964461595.1. Classification (GTDB taxonomy): domain Bacteria; phylum Bacteroidota; class Bacteroidia; order Chitinophagales; family Chitinophagaceae; genus Agriterribacter. The sequence continues at coordinate 8,810 of CAYWVB010000058.1, forward strand.
GGGGACATGCAGGGCATGGCGGGGGAGGCGCTATGTTTTATCCGGCGGTAAGCCCTTTTAACCCGGAGTTTGCTTTTGTTGCCTGCGATATGACCGGCTCTTTTGTAACGTATGACGGCGGCGGATCGTGGAGGATGTTCAACCTGCGCGGTCCCGTTCACTATTTTGTTTTTGATCCCTCGGATTCCAATACAATATATGCAAGATCCATAGCGCTTTTTAAAAGCAGCGACAGGGGAAATACCTGGAGTGTTTTGTATCCTGCTGCTGCTGATATTACCGCCGTTATTTCCAAAGGGGATCACGCTAATGAGATCATTGTTACCAAAGACAGCACTACAAGAGAGGTAGAGGCATTCGCAGTGGATCCTTCGGATTCCCAAAAATTATACGCCGTTATTTCTATTGAACAAAAAACCGGTTTTTATACATCAGCGGATGGCGGCAATACCTGGGCAAAAGAGACCGATATGGACACTCCCGCCAAAAATATTTTTATTGTACCCTCCTCCCCGCCGAAGGATCGCAGCATTTATATCACTGCTGCGGGTGGTATATTGACCAGGGAAAACGGCAAATGGGCCATGCATCCTTCTCCTGCGGGTGTAAAAAAGATTACCACCTATTCGGGCGGATATGATAGCGACTTGAGGAAATACGTAGTATATGCCATCACCGGGCAATCCTATTTTAATCCTGACGGTGATCAGTCGGGCATTTATTTTACTGCCGATGGCGGCAAAACCTGGGAGAACAGGCAGGAAGGATTGGTGCGGCAACAAACTGCAGGCGCCCGGGCGCCGGAATGGAGAACAATTGCCACAAGCACAGGTCATCCGGCAGTAGTATATGTGTCGTATAACAATTTCATGCATGGGGATACTACCTGCATTGGTGTTGCTAAAAGCGAAGATTACGGCAAAACCTGGTCGCTGGTGTGGAAAGATCGTTTATTCGACGGCGGTAGTAAAGTGTCAGCCAATTTCACCGGTGGCTGGCTCAATGAAAGATTCGGGCCAAGCTGGAGTGAAAATCCTTTTTCCATTGCGGTTTCGCCCGCTGATCCCAATATATGTTATGCCACCGATTTTGGACGAACAGTGAAATCGGTTGACGGAGGTAAAACCTGGCGGCAGGTGTATACACGTAAAGAAAAAGATGGCTGGACATCGCGCGGGCTGGAAGTCACCACAAGCTATTATATAGCCACCGATCCTTTCGATACCAATCATGTTTTTATTTGCAATACTGATGTGGGTTTGATGGAAAGCACGGATGGCGCCCGCAGTTGGAAAAGCGCTACCCAAAATAACGGTGTGCCGCGGGAATGGATCAACAGCACTTACTGGCTGGTATTTGACCCCGCGATAAGGGGAAAAATCTGGGCTGTGATGAGCGCCAACCATGATCTGCCACGTCCCAAAATGTGGCGGAAAAACGGGGTTACCGGTTATAAAGGAGGCATACTCGAGTCTGATGATGCCGGCAAGAGCTGGAACTCCGTAAGCACTGGTATTGGTGAAGCTGCATTCACGCATATATTGATTGATACAACAAGTGAAAAAGCCTTGCGCACGCTTTATGCCTGCGCATTTGGTAAAGGCGTTTACAAATCAGTGGATGGCGGTAAGACCTGGCAGCAAAAAAACAAAGGCATTGAAGGTAAAGAGCCTTTTGCATGGCGCCTGACGCGCAGGGCATCAGACGGCGTATTGTTCCTGGTGGTAAGCAGAAGAACTGAAAAAGGCGAAACAGGCACTGACGGCGACGGGGCATTGTACCGTTCTGCAGATGGTGGCGAAAGCTGGAACAGGATGATATTGCCGGAGGGAACCAATGCGCCTACCAGTATAGCAACAGATGCAGGAACTCCCCAGCGGTTGATACTGTCGGCATGGGGGAAGCTGAATGCCGGGAAGTTTTCGGCTGATACCGGTGGGGGCATATTTGTGTCTGATGATGATGGTAAGACCTGGAAACAGGTGATGCAGAAAGACCAGCATATCCATGATATCAGTTTTGACCGGCGCAGCAATGCCTATTATGCATGTGGCTTCAACAGCAGCGCCTATCGCTCGGCAGATAACGGCAAAACATGGCACCGCCTGCAGGGATACAACTTTAAGTGGGGCAAAAGGGTAGAGCCGGACCCGGTGCATCCCGGGAAAGTATATATCATCACCTTTGGCGGCGGTGTATGGTATGGCCCCGGCGAAGGGGATAGCAATGCGGTGGAAGATATTGTTACGCCGGTGCTTTCGTATAAGTGAAATGCGGGGATTGAATCACGGAGACAGGGGCACTGAGTTTCAAGGATTGTTTGTCGTTTATTCCTTTCTTTGCAGCCTTTGCTTCTTTGCGTGCCCCCCGGCACAAATCACACAATCGGTTGTGTTAAAAAATTGTTTAGCATTGATCTGATAATATTTTAATTTTAAGCATTACAGGTCAATGCTATTTATTTAACACAGTGAAAACTATTGTAATTCCTTTAGGATACGAAAAAGAATTGCTTTCGCAGGTGCGGGAAGGAGATGTAAGAGCATTTGAACGAATTTATAAAAGTTATAGCCCAAGGTTGTATGGCAGCATATTCAGGATCGTGAAATCTGTTTCCGTTACAGAGGAACTGTTGCAGGATGTTTTCCAGCGGGTATGGGAACATCGTAAAACCATTGATGTCAACCTTTCTTTCAAATCCTATTTGTTTACCATTGCCAGGAACCTGGTGTATGACTATTTTAATAAAGCTTCCCGCCAAAAATTAATGGAGCGCTATCTGCAGGCAAAAGAAATGAATAGTAGCGACGCCTTTCGCAATCAATTGGAAGAAAAAGAATCCGAACAACTGCTGGAGAAGGCTATACATCAGTTACCTCCGCAGCGCAGGCTGGTATATACCCTTTGCAAAATAGAAGGGAGGAGTTACGATGATGTAAGCAGGGCATTGGGCATATCGGTTTCCACCATCAGCGATCACATGGTAAAAGCAGCCAAGTCTATAAAAGCATATTATCTTTCAAGGGCGCTTTTATATTTTATTTTTCTTGCCTCTCTTTAAAAAAGCTAAAAAATCATCACATTTGTATCAAGGATAATTTTCATTCTTTCTTTTTATGGTAAGGTGTTCGCATGTGTTCCATAACCCACTGCTGTAATTTTTTATCTGCCCATTCTTGTTGTTCAAAAAAATTGTCCATTTCCCGGGATGCTTTCTCCATAAAATATTTTGAAAGTAAATCCTTTACCGCTACCCATAGTTTAAATTTATAAAATCAGTCTGGCTTATAAAAATTGGTGAATTACTAAAAAAATTTGATATGGAGCAGAGGTAATCCCCCGGTTTACAGTATTACTATATAAAAGCAACAATTTGGACCAGCACCAGCATATAGCAACGCTATTTAAAAAATACCTTAATAATGAATGCACGCCGGAAGAAGCTGCAGCGCTGATGGCATTTATTCGTTCTTCCAAAAACAGGGAGCTCATTCAGTCTCTTTTGGATGATCATCTTCAGGATGGTGAGGATAAAGGTTGGATGTACCGCCCGCAAACAGACCGTATATTTCAAAGACTGAATCTTAACGAGGGTGTGGAGGAAGTTGAAGTCAAATCCCGCAACATAAGGCTTACGTTCTTAAAAACGGCTGCCGCTGCCGTATTAATATTGGCCGCTGCCTGGGCAATATTAATTATCAGGTCCCCGGCGAAAAAGAAGGTAACAGCAGCCAGAGCGGCAGAGGATGTTTTGCCGGGGGGCAACAAAGCGGTGTTAGTGCTGTCGGATGGCCGGCAGGTGAAGCTGGACAGCCTGCAACCCGGCAATCCCGGTGGTGATGAAAGTTCGGTTATCAAAAGGTCTGCGGATGGACATCTGGTATACTTTGCTGCTGATAACAGCAAGCTGAAAGGCTTTAATACTATCAGAACACCGAGAGGCGGGCAGTATGAGGTGATGCTGCCGGATGGATCTAAAGTATGGCTCAATGCAGCTTCTTCCATCACTTACCCTGCAGCATTCAATGCCGGGGAGCGCAGGGTAACGCTTACCGGTGAAGCCTATTTTGAGATCGCTTCCCTGTGGCGGAATAATAAAAAAGTTCCTTTTGTGGTAGAAACGGACAAGCAAAAAATTGAAGTGCTGGGCACCCGCTTTAATGTAAACGCCTATGATGATGAGACAGGCATTAAAACTACGCTGATAGAAGGCAGGGTAAAAGTGACTACCGAAAATGAGACTGTTATTCTAAAACCTAACCAGGAGTTTAATCTTGGCGCCGAAGGGATTTCCACGAAAAAAGTAGATGTAGAACCGTCAATAGACTGGAAAAACGGCGATTTCCTTTTTGCCGATGAAGATTTAAAAAGTGTTATGCGGAAAATAGCGCGGTGGTACAATGTGGAAGTGATATATGATAGTGAAATACCGGAAGAAAGTTTAAGCGGGCAGATCTCCCGCAGCAGGAATCTTTCCGAAGTATTGAGAATGCTTGAATTATCGGGCGACACAAAATTCCGGATAGAGGATGGTGCAGTGCATATTTCCCGCCTCAAAAAATAATGATCAAGACTTTAATGAACCAAAACAAAAACGTAATGAAAAAGTATAGCCCCACCTGATGTAAACATTCGAACGGGCACTCAAAAAAATACCGGAAATGCCTGGCAGCACTCCCGGTTGAGTTTTTGGGGTTGTCATAATTCGATTATTGCTGCAATCCAATTAATCATTCACCCAAACTGTACAAAAGTATGCAATTTGATACTTTAAGAGGCAATTCATTTGCCTGCTATACAAAAGAAGCGCACTGTCTTCTTTCAAACAGGATACGCTGCTTTTTAAGGGCATTGCCTGTTTCAAAACTAATAATGCAAATGAAGCTTATTTCCTTTTTCCTCATAGCGGTCTGCATTCAGGCAAGCGCCTCTGTTTCGGCTCAAAAAATCACGTTGACAGAAAATAAAGCTTCCCTTCAAAAGGTGCTCCGTGAAATAAGAAGGCAATCCGATTTTGATTTTATCGTCAATGCAAGAAATTTTAAAGACACACGCCCTCTGACCATCATGGTAAGGGATATGCCGCTGGAAGAAGTGCTTCAACTGGTATTTTCCAATCAGCCGGTAGAATATGTCCTGGACAATAAAACCATTATTATCAGGGACCGTGCCATCAATGCCGGTCTGGAAACAATTGCGGTAAATAATGAGCTCAAAGTGTCGGGAACGATAATGAATGATAAAGGCGAGCCTTTATCAGGGGTAAGCGTTGTGGAAAAGGGCACACAGAATGGAGTAGTTACTAATGAAAGCGGGCGGTTCTCCATTATGGTCAAAGATGCCGCTGCTATTCTTCAGATCACTTATGTGGGCTATAAAAGCAGGGAAGTAAAGGCGTCAGTTTCTGATATCAGCATTGTGCTTGAATCGGAAAATAGCAGCTTATCGGATATAGTGGTAGTAGGATATGGCGTTCAAAAAAAATCTGATCTCACCGGTGCCGTGAGTTCTGTAAAAGGCTCCGACCTGACGAAGCTGCCCACACAACGGGTAGATCAGGCCCTGCAGGGGCGGGCCGCAGGGGTAATGGTGCAAAATACTGATGGCGCACCGGGAGGCAATGCAATCATCCGTATACGTGGCGGGAACTCTATTACAGGCAGTAACAATGCCCTCGTGGTGGTGGATGGTATCCAGGGAGTGAATATCAGCACCATTAATCCAAATGATATTGAATCGCTGGAAGTGTTAAAAGATGCTTCTGCAACCGCTATTTACGGAGCCCGCGGTGCCAACGGGGTGATCCTTATTACTACCAAAAGAGGCAATGCCGGCAAGCCGGTTTTCAATTACGGGCTAAGCCTCGGTGCCCAGCAGTTGAATCATAAGCTGGCCCTGATGAACGCAGGCGATTATGCCCGGAAAGCCAACGCCTGGGCCGCCACCCAGGATGGAACGCCTAATGCACCGATAGAACCGGTAATACCTTTTACCAGTGAGCAGATTGCTGAGCTGGATGCCGGTGGTGGTACTGACTGGCAGGATGTAATTTACAGGAATGGCGCCGTGCACAATCAGCAGCTTTCCATAAGCGGCGGCAGCGAAGCGGTGCGCTATTTTGTATCGGGAGGATATATGAACCAGCAGGGGATAGTGGTAAATACAAAATATGTGCGTTATAACCTCAGGAGCAATCTTGATCTTAAACTGAACAGTTGGCTTACGGCCGGGATCAACCTGAATGTCATAAAAGATAAAGGTAATGTGCCTCCTGTAGGAGAGGGCACCCGCTACGGCGATATACTGGGGCAGGTGATCAATACCGTGGCCAGGTTTGACCCTGCTACTCCCATATATGACGCTGATGGCAATTACAACTATAAAGCATTGAAAGGCGGGCCCGACGGTACTAAGATATATGCCGACAATGATGTATGGAACCCGCTGGCAACCGCGATGGAAACGAAAACAGACAAGAATAATATCACCAATGAAATCAGCACTTTCCTGGAATTCAGGCTGCTGAAAGGATTGTCTTTAAGGGTTACGGGCGCCGCTACTGTTAACAGCAATGATGAACAGCATTATTACAGCACGAAAACCCAGCCTGGCCGCGGAGTGAACGGGCTGGGCGACCTGACCAACAATAAATATGAATACTTTCAAAACTCCAATATTCTTACCTACAACACTACTTTTAATGAGAAGCATGCGGTGACTATCACCGGTGTTGCCGAGCAGCAACTGATCCAGTCCAAAGGAGCTTATATCAATGCCCAGGGCTTTTTCAGCGATGAAACGGGTATTAATGATCTCGGCGGCGCATCACAAATCAATGAACGTTCCAGCACCATATCCAAGCAAACTTTAAACTCATTCCTGGGCAGGATAAATTATGTATTTGATGAGAAATACATGGTTACGGCAAGCTACAGAGCGGATGGGTCTTCTGTATTTGGAGCCAATAATAAATGGGGTTATTTCCCCTCTGCTGCAGTGGCATGGAGAGTATCGGAAGAAAGTTTTCTAAAAGATATTCAAACGATTTCCAACCTCAAATTGCGCGCCAGTTGGGGCAAAACGGGTAACCAGGCCATACAGCCCTACCAGACGCTGGCTACCGTTGCATCAGGCTTTAATTACCCGTACGACGGGAACAGTGCTGCCAATATTGGTTTTGCACTTGGCAGGGCAGCCAACCCCAATCTGAAATGGGAAACCACCGAACAAACCAACCTGGGTATAGACCTCGGGCTGTTTAACGACAGGCTGTTTGCCACGGTAGATGTATATAAAAAGACAACGACAGACCTGCTGCTCAATAAGCAGGTTGAAGCTTATACCGGTTTTTCTACTATTCTCTCCAACGTAGGCTCTATACAGAACAGGGGGCTTGAGATTATGGCAGGAGGCAAACCTTTTGCCGGAAGAGACCTGAGATGGACCACTTCGGTAAATATTTCGTTCAACAGAAGTAAAGTACTGGCCTTGCTGGATGATCAGCCGCTGGCTATCCGCACCAATACCGGTGGCGGCTACCAGATATATGCAAGCGGCTTTTCTTTAAAATACCTGCAGGTAGGACAGCCGGTAGACCAGATGCGAGGGTATGTAAACCTGGGTACATGGAGTGAAGCAGAGAAAGATGCGGCTATGGCTATCGGACAAGCTCCCGGTGAGCCTAAATGGAAGGATGTGAATAAAGATGGTAAGATAACAAGAGCTGCCGATGGGCAGGAGGTGATCGGCAATGCTACTCCTAAGTTTATTTATGGATGGAGCAACAATATTTCCTATAAAAATTTTGACCTTACCTTTCTCATACAGGGAAGCTATGGTAATGATATATTCAATGCAGTGCGTATCAAAACAGAAAATCCAGCTAATGGTCTTAGCATTAATTTAAACGAGCGGTGGACATCCGGCAATCAAAATACGGATGTGCCCGTATTTTTAGGTACGCGTGAAAGAGCGCTCCTGGGACTGGGTTCTAATAAAACATCCGGCATGGGGGCCGATCAACGCTCCAGCAGATGGGTGGAAGACGGCTCCTATCTGCGCATGAAAAATATTACGCTTACCTATACGCTGCCGGCATCCCTGATGAACAGTATGCGTATAAACCGGCTTTCGGTGTATGCTACAGCCATTAACCTTTTCACTATCACCAAATATACCGGCTACGATCCTGAGGTAAGCTCTTTTAATGCAGGAGGCGCCGGTGGGCTGGGCATTGACCTCAGCAACTACCCGACAGCCAAAGCGTTCACCTTTGGTATTAATCTAACTTTTTAACAAGCAGCACAATGAAAAAGAATACTATATATTCCTTTAAAAGCATCGTTGCATTGCTTTTAACCGTTGCGGGGTTTTCCTGCCAGAAGCTGGATGAAAAGCCTGGGGGCATTTCTACTCCCGATAATTTTTATGCTACCCCTGGCCAGTGCGAAGCCGCCTATGCCGGTTCCATGAATGCTTTATGGGTTACCTGGGGCGGCTACCAGAATACCCCTGTTTTCCCCGACGGACAATATGAAGGTACCAGCCTTGATTTTGGGATCACCTCTTTCAATGAACTTTGGACATGGCATTATAAGGCTATTGCCAATATCAATGCAGTATTAAAAGCTGTAAAAGCAGGTAGCCTTGCGGGTAATTCCCGGGAAGCTATTGATAATGTGATAGCACAGGGAAGGTTCCTGAGGGCTTTTAATTATTTTACACTGGTCCGGTTGTATGGTAAGATACCATATATCACAGAAGATACCCCCGACCCGGTATCCACGCCCCTGACTGCCGATGCGCGTCTTGAGATTGCCGCGGTATATGACCTGGTTGAAGCAGATCTTATGTTTGCTGTTGATCACCTGGGAGACTATGATGCATCAGTGCCCGGCAAACCCAACAAATGGGTGGCAAAAGGATTCCTCGCCAAAGTGTATCTGACCAGGGCCACCGCTCCTTTGAATCAAACGGATAATTACGCCAAAGCGCGTGACCTGGCAGATGATATCATCAACAATGGACCCTACCTGCTGCTTCCCAAATTTGAGGATGTTTTCAAAACTGCCAACAACCGCAATATGGAGATCATGTTTGCTTTTCATGAAACATCAGACGCTCCCTATATGCCCGGCAATGTGTGGGCGCCTTCTGAAATGGATGGCTGGAGCAGCGGGCCGGTAAAAATATACTGGGCTACCAATATCTATCCCGAGCAGCCACGCAAGCACAGCTACCTGCTGCTGGATTTCACTTCTGATATCTACGACCCCTCTGCCCCCATCATCAACTGGTCGCAGTCAGCCGATGGTGTGCCTTATATCGGCAAATACAATATGCCCAACCTTACCTACGACCAGCAGGTAGGCGGCGGCGATGCCGGCATAGAAATGAAGCTGCTGCGTTTTGCCGACATATTGCTGATATACGCTGAAGCTGCGAACATGGCCAACGGCGGGCCTACACAGTCTGCCGTTGACAGGCTCAATATGATCATTGACAGGGCAAATGAAGGTGACGGTACAGAAGCCCGGGCAACCATGGCGATGAGCAAAGATGAGTTTGACCGGAAAGTGATTGATGAAAGGAGCTTTGAGCTTTGTTTTGAAAACGACCGTTATTTTGATGTGTTAAGAAAAAAAATATTAAAAGATGTAAACCTGCCGGATAATGCCGAAGGGTATGATGATAATGATTATTTACTTCCCATACCGGCTTTGGATGCAAAAGCCATCGGTCAAAATCCTGGCTATGAATAAAAACGGGGTATTCATACAGGAAAGGCAGGGGTGGTGAGACTTGAGAGGCGAAAAGTGAAAGATCAGGCATTCACGATCTCTTCTCACTTTTCGCCTCTCACGTCTCACATTTGAATCCATCTTCTCATCATTCGCTATTGACCATTCACTTCTTACCATGTCAACAGATACGGTTTTGTGGCTTAACTTCAGAGAGGGGGATAAACAGGCCTTTGCTGCTTTATATCACAGGTATTGCAGTATAATGACAAATATATGCCTGCGCATATCCCCTGACAGTGAGATCATAAAGGACTGCATTCATGATCTTTTTGTGGAGATGTGGAAGAACAGGTCCCGGTTGTCTTTACCTGTTTCTGTAAAGGCTTATCTTGTGCGTTCTGTTCAAAGAAAAATGATAAGGCAACTGAAACGGAGAAAGCTGGATATGTATGCCTCTCTTGTCGGGTCGCTGCATGAGGTCAACACAGTATTTTGCGTGGAGAAAGCAATTATTGCTGAACAGTTGCGGCAGGAGCAGCAGGAAAATATCTGGCGGGCTATCGGGGTATTGACACGGCGGCAGCAGGAAGCGGTATATCTGAAATTTTATGCTAATCTCAGCTATCCTGAGATAGCGGGGAAAATGTGTATCAGTACAAATGCTATTTACAACCTTATATCAAAAGCGATAGGTAATATGCAGGAAACATTTTCTAAAACAAATTTTCCAACATTATAAGTAAAATATCTACACTCGCACAAACGCATTTCAGCGTGTATAACGGAGCAACGCCGGCAGGGGGCCTTATTGTTTCAACGAATTTCAATCCGTTGCACATTTCCGCTTGCGAAAAATTGAAAGACGCCCTCTGAAATGTACTTCGTTAAAGCTGAACTTAATTCTTTACTTTTATCCAGGGTATTGACTTAAAAAGCTCATGCTCAAGCCCTATCTCCTGCGATCACATGAAAAAACAAATAATCCCGTTTTGTATTTTGGTAAGCCTGCTTGTTTCATGTGGCGCCGGAAGACAGAATGATACTACTGAAATTGATGAGCCGCCTGCATCCGGGCTTTCAGGAAGGGAACTGGCGACAGCACACTGCAGCCGGTGTCATGCTTTCGTAAGTCCTGATTTATTGCCTAAAAAAATATGGAGCGAAAATGTGCTTCCTGCAATGGGGCACAGGATGGGTATATACAACAATGGCGTCAGACCCGATAGCTTATTTGATCCCGGTATAAGCGGAGATATTGTACGCAATGCCAATATTTACCCGGAAAAGCCGGTTTTGGCAAAAGCTGACTGGGATTCCATCGTACAATATTTTGTGAAGAACGCGCCAGATAGCATACCGGCTCCTGTCCGTAGCCATCCCATCAGGATGGGACTTAAACATTTTAAATACAGGGAAGCTTCTTTTTCCCATCGTCCTCCTTTCACCACAATGGTCAAAATCCTTCCGGATAACAGGGGTATTATATTTAATGATTCAAAGCCCCGGTTCAACAGCTTAACATTTCTGACCCCTGATCTGAAAGAGCATTATAGCATACCGATGCAATCAACGCCTGTTCAGTTTGATGAAAGATCAAACGAAGCATACGTCACAATAGCCGGGGGAGGGATATTCCCGACAGATGCTCCTTTTGGCGCGGTACAGCAAATGGTAAAAACCGGCCCCGGCAAAACGTATACCTCCGGCAATATAGTTATCTCCGGTTTGCAGCGCCCCGTTTGTATGGCATACGGCGACCTGAATAAAGACGGGTTTGAAGATATAGTGGCCTGCGAATTTGGCAATGAGACAGGGGAGCTGACCTGGTATGAAAACAATGGCAAAGGAGGCTATAGGAAAAACGTTTTACGGGGAAAACCAGGGGCGATCAGGGCAATAATCAGGGATGCCAATAACGACGGACTGCCGGATATTTATGTGCTGATGGCGCAGGCGGATGAAGGCGTTTTTTTATATGAAAACCTGGGCGCCGGTAAATTCCGGGAAAAAAGGCTGTTGTCCTTTTTACCGGTCAATGGTTCCCAGTATATTGAGCTGGCAGATTTCAATAAAGATGGATTTGACGATATCGTTTACGTTTGCGGGGATAATGCTGATAAAACTCCCATACTAAAAAGTTATCATGGTATTTATATTTTCCTCAATGACGGGAAAGGTAATTATAAGCAGGCTTATTTCTATCCGCTGAATGGCGCTTATAAAGCGATAGTACGGGATTTTGACCTGGATGGCGATCTTGACATAGCGGCTATTTCTTTTTTCCCTGACTATCGTCACTACCCTGAAGAAAGCTTTGTGTATTTAGAAAATAAAGGACATTTAAAATTTGATGATTATTCGTTTCCGCAGGCCTCCGGGGGAAGATGGATAGTAATGGATGCCGGCGATATGGATGGAGACGGGGATACCGATATTGCTTTAGGCTCTTTTGTGTATTTTATACCGGACGGCGATACTACCGGGCTTGGTAAGAAATGGTTAGCGAACGGGCCTTCCGTTGTTGTTTTAGAAAACACTACCCGGTAGGATCGCTTATACCCGAACGCACAATTTCCTTACGCCGTATGCTCCGGTAGCGGAAAAAATCGGAATGTATTTTAAATATTACTCTATATTGTTGTCCGAATAAAAATATTTAAAATTAATGAAAGCCTTTGCTGTAGCGGTTTCTGCTCCCTCTCCGCGAGGAGAGGGCTGGGGTGAGGCGATTAACTGAATTTCAAACGATTATTAATATTTGCCGGACAATAGTGATTACTCTATATTTTTATACTGTCATTTCATACATTAATAACTTATATGAGCAAATTCTTTCCGGCAGTATGTATAGCGTTGAACCTTGTTTGTTTTTCTGCATTGGCCCAAACCGGCAATGGTAAAAAAGATATAGCGGTTATAGCATATTATGCCGGGAACCCCAGCCGGCTCGACAGTTTCGCAGTGGAAAAGCTTACGCACCTGATATTTTGCTTCGGTCACTTAAAAGGTAACCGGCTGGATATAGGAAGTGCACGCGACTCAGCCGCTATACGTAAGATGGTAGGACTCAAAAGCCGCAATCCTGAGCTGAAAATAATTTTGTCGCTTGGTGGATGGGGCGGCTGCAAAACCTGTTCACCCGTATTTACTACCGCAGCAGGAAGAAAAGAATTTGCAAAGTCTGTAAAAGAGATCAATGATTATTTCGGTACTGATGGTGTGGACCTGGATTGGGAATACCCTGCTATCGAAGGATACCCCGGTCACCCTTTTACGCCGGAAGATAAGCCGGCTTTCACTAAATTGGTAAAACAACTCCGGAAGGAATTAGGAAAAAAGCATGAGATCAGTTTCGCGGCAGGAGGATTTACCTCTTTTATTGATTCTTCTATTGAATGGAAAAAGGTGATGAAAATAGTAGACAGGGTTAATCTGATGAGCTATGACCTGGTGAATGGCTACACTACCAAAAGCGGCCATCATACGCCTTTGTATTCCACGCCGGAGCAAAAGGAATCCACTGATCATGGGGTACAGATGATGCTGGCCGCAGGTGTTCCTGCCAGTAAAATTGTCGTTGGCGCGGCTTTTTATGCCAGGATATTTGAGGTAACAGATACACTGAATAACGGGCTGTACAGGAGCGGGAGGTTTTTAAAAGGATTGCCTTATAACCGTCAGGGAGATACCTTAACCGCAGCCAATGGTTTTATGCAATATTGGGACAATACGGCCAGTGCGCCATATTCGTTTAACGCGCAAAGAAAATTAATGGCCTCCTACGATAATATACGTTCTGTTCAGTTAAAAACCGGGTATGCCATCCAGCATCGGCTTAACGGTATCATGTTCTGGCAATTGGGAGAAGACACCTATAAAGATGGACTGTTAGATGCTATTGATAAAACCCGCCGGGAAGATTAAGGCGGTCAACTGAATAAAGTTTCAGTAATTGATTTCATGTATCAGCTAAAAGCCGGAAGAACTTTGTATGACAGTGCTATGGATGCGGACGATATGGACGGAAACGGAGATACCGCTATTGCTTTGGGCTCTTTGTATATTTTATACCGGACGGCAATACCACCGGGTTGGGTAAAAAATGGTTACCAGACAGGCCTTCCGTTATTGTTTTGGAAAATGCTACGGTAGCTTTCCATACTGAATATTTTGTCTGTGCCATTTTAAAACTGTCTTTAAGTTATTTCCCAGTTCTCAATGTCACCTTTAATAATTTTGAAAATAGGATGTTGCTCCACCTTTTCAAGTTTACTCAATTTGTTGAATTTTTCTTTGTCACGAACTTTAAGCTTATTGAGCAAGTGTCCGGCTTCATATTTAATTTGCCCGGTTGTTACGCACATAACAGATGGTTCAAAATCCCAATCAATTTTTTCTTTGTCGAAATTGTAATTTCTTGTCAATGCTTCCTTATAAACAGCCGCTAAGTATTGGTTGATTCTGTCAATTGGGCTGTCGGACTGTTTAAAACGGTCAAGCTGGGGATGATTGCGATACCCTTTAGTTTTACCTTCCAGAACGTGTTTAGCAAGAAGTGCTTCACGCCATAATGCCACAAGTCCTTTTGTGTCTAAATACTTTGGATGAATTGACCAGAGTCTCATTTGTATAATTCCAAAAATCGGGGAACGGGCCTATAATAAGTTGATCAAAAGATGTGATGAACAGGCTTGGATTAAAAATATGTATTTTTTTGCAGCGCGCATGCTTTTTAAAGAAAAAAATTAGAAGGCTAATGAGTGTTTGCCTTTAAATACCATCGCTCTCCCCGCCAGGATGATTTTTGGATATAACAATTATCATGCAGCGCAAAGTACGCCGGTAATGCACGATGGATGGTCAATTGAAAATGCCATAGCCTTGCATTAGTGGTTATGCCTTCTTGCTGTACAGAGGCATGCATATTTACTTATGCTTAAACAAACGGCTGGCAGGCACTATTTGCTTGGGAAGACCAGGACCTTTGTAAAAAACATCTAGCCAGTAACCCCCGGCGGCGTTAAAATATTCTACTTTGATGCTGTGCATGCCGGCATCGAGCCTGACATCATCCGAAGCTTCCTGCACACCATGATCCCTGTCGTTATCCACTACCTTTTTACCATCTATATATAATTTACTGCCGTCATCAGACTGGGTAAAAAAACGGTACTTTCCCGGGGCATCAATCTTAATATATCCGTCGTACACAAGGGCGAAGCCCGGATTATCCTTTTCCTTTACCTCTGCGAGCTGTGTCTCATCAATCGTAAATTCATAGCTGCTCCATTTTTTTGCAGGTACAAGCCCACCAAAAGCCGGAAGCTTTTTCCATCCCTTACCTTTGAAAAAGGATACGAACAATCCTGTATTGGCATCTGGTTTTACAATCCTGTAATAGGCAGATTTTACCAGGCTCGTATTCCCTTTGTCGTCGTAAGCAATAGCCTGCACCACTGTAGTGCTGTCTACAGTGAAAGGAGCTTTATATACAGGTGAGCTGCTGTCAGGAATACCGCCATTCAGCGTATAGTGGATCACATTATTACCTGCCGCAGGCTTGATGGTAACGGTGGCAGGCTGGTTGATATATAACCCTCCTGCCTGCCGGTACAGGTTCTTAGGCGGAAAAATAGTTGGGGAAGCAATCACTTCTTTTCCTTTCCAGAGATTCGCCGGCTCCTCAAATCCTTCAAATGCCGGTTTTATCGGCCGCCCGATCCAGGCATAAGGAGGAGTAAGATGGAAGGCAAAAGCAATAGTAGCGGCAAGATCATACGTATATACCTGCTGCTGTATCTTATAGCCTTTCTTAATATCCTTGCCGTACAATATCATGGCAATCTCACCTTCTTCAATAGTGGCGCCTCCATGCCCGGTGCCCACGCCACCATGATCTGCGGTGATGATAACAAGCGTGTTCTGATCAATGCCCGCTTCTTTGATGCCATTTAATATTTCTTTCACCAGCGAATCCGTTTTGCCTACTGCGGCATAATACTCGGGGGTGCCATGCCCGTAGTGATGACCGGCATGATCCACATGATCAAAATGTACAAAACCGAATGTTGGCTTTTTTGCTTTGATATAATGGATGAAATCTGCCGCAGTGGAATCTTCGGTAGAAAAAGTTTTATCATAGTTCACCGCTTTCTTTTCAAACAGGCGCCCGAAGCCGCTCCAGTTATATACTGCGCCAATCTCTGCATCCGGCCTTTGCTGGCGGAGTATGCCGAATATAGTGGGGAATATACCTTCTTCCCCGGCAACTATAGGAGGCAGCGTATGGTCATCTCTTTCCCAGTCATTGTTGGTTATTCCGTGCTGCTCCGGCCCTGCACCCATGATCATGGATGCCCAGTTCTGGCTGCTGGCTGTGGTCAGCACCGTACGCACGTTCCATTTCACCGCGCCATGGGCTATCATGCTGTCCATAACGGGAGTTTTTGCATTTCTTATGCCATCGGGGCTCAGCCCGTCTACCCCTATCACTATTATATGTTCTATCCCTTCGGGATACCGGCCCGCATCATTTGAAGTGGAAGTACAGGATGCTATGAAGAACAATAGTACTGTGATGAAAAAATTTTCCTTTTTCATGAAATTGTTTTTGGGTGGTTATGAAACTTTTGTCTGTTGATCGTAAATGACTGCTTTGCCGGATCAGGAGCGGATATAAAATAAGCTGCTGGTCTGCAAATCTGATGTTGGTGCGTTACCCGGGTGTTAATAAATACTAATCTAAAAGTTAAGTAATACTAAAGATAAGGTATTTGCCTGAATTATAACAAAGATTTGCCGGGCATTTCAAACCATCCGTTAAGCGCACTTGAAAAATATGGGATATGCAAGCAATATGTTCTGAATCAATACCCGTAATTTTTGCTTCGTAAGACGTAATTTTATTCGCTCAAAACAATGATTTTATGAACCGGGTGATTTTCTTGTTTATATTTTGGGTGCTGCTATCATATTATCCTGTATATGTACAGGGACAGGAGGGAAAATTGTTGGCAGGCGCAGATGAGGCGCCTGTAAATCCCGCTGGCAGCGCTTATATGGCCGGCTATGGGCAAAACAGGAAGAGCACCGGTGTGCATGATAACTTATATGTGAAGGCAGTGGCCATCGCTAATAACGACAATGCTGTTGTTTTTGTAACATTTGATTGTATCGGGCTGCCCTACCCGGTGTTACAACAGATCCGGGATGCCGTAGAAAAAAAGGTACCTCCTTCACAACTGGATGTTACACATATCATCGCTTCTTCTACCCATACGCATGCCGGTCCCGATGTAATAGGCATCTGGGGAGAAGATATGCAGCACACCGGCGTTGACAGCGCTTATACTTCTTTCCTTATTCATACTGCAGCAGATGTGATAACCCGTGCATGGAAACGCAGGCAGCCGGTTACCGCCAGGTATGCCACTACCAGCTTTGGCGAAGGCTGGGTGGAAAATATTTCGGACAGCACAGAAATTGACAGGGAAGCAACCATACTGCAGCTTTTGAACTTAAGGGGGAAAAATATAGCTACCCTTACCAACTTTGCCTGTCATCCTACTATTCTTGATGATAAGAATACCCTTATCAGTGCAGATTATCCCTCGGGGTTTTACAAGCAGATGCGCGCAAAGCTCGGCGGTGTTAATCTCTTTCTCCAGGGAGCTATCGGCGGCTGGGTACAGCCGGAAAAAGTGTCCCGCGATATTGAG
This sequence comes from uncultured Terrimonas sp., assembly GCA_964461595.1. GTDB lineage: Bacteria > Bacteroidota > Bacteroidia > Chitinophagales > Chitinophagaceae > Agriterribacter. Next base: position 26,271 of record CAYWVB010000058.1, read on the forward strand.
ACCGCGGAAAAGAAAGGCAGGGATCTTGCCGAAGCGGTGATTGCTGCTTTAAAATCGGCAAAGCCGCTTGAGGGTAATGCTATACAGTTCCGTTCTCAGGCCTTTGAAATGCCTGTTCGCAACCAGGCGCTCACGAAGCTTGCCTATGCAGGCATTATCAAGAGAGATATTGCAGACGGCACTTTAACAGAAATGGCATGGTGCAGTATCGGCAATGCAGCTTTTATAACACAGCCCGGCGAGACATCTCCATTATATTCCTTCCGTGCAAAACAGCTCATGAAAAACAACGGGCCAAAATTCATTCTCGGTTTGGGCATGGATGAGCTTGGATATATTATCAAGCCCGAATTTTTTCAGGAAGGGACAACATTGCATGCTTCAAAATACCTGAAAAGCATGTCTCCGGGGAAGGATGCTCCGGAAGTAATGATGCGGATGACAGAGGAGTTGGCGGAGTGACTGCAAAGATTGCAGGGTATGTATATACCCCTCCATGCAAAAAAACCAATCGTTGTTTGCAGTCAGCTTAATCTTTATCATAAAACAATCCCGCTTCTGCAAGCGTGGGATTGAGCCGTGAGGATTCGATTTCTATTTTAATTTTCCGGGCAGTGACCGGTGTGAATTTCAAAAGTCTTTTATAGCCTATTGTAGTTCCTTCCGTAAATTTTTCCCAGGAGCCGGCATTTTCGTACCATGCCGAGAATTTTTCTACACGCTGGCCCACGCTTATATTTTCCTGGAGAGATAATACATTGAACGTAGCTGGTTTTTTCAACGTGCAAACAATCGTTGTGGTGGTGTCATTCCCCCGCGTGGTAAACCAGGTGTTGTACCTGCCATCGGTAATATTTTTTGTACCGGTTCCATTGCCGCAGGTCATGATAGCGCCGGTCAATAAGTTTGTACCGAATATCCGTTTACGCATGGCAGCCCAATCCTGTAAATTTTTTACATCGGCTGCATTGATCAGCCCGTCTTTATCAGGAGGGATATTCAGCAGCAGCACGCTGTTCATTCCCACAGAAGTATAGTAAATATCATTTAGTGTTTTTGAAGTCTTTACTTTGCTGTCCTGGTCGGCATGGTAGAACCACCCGGGCCGGATAGATACATCCGTTTCAGCAGGGTACCATACCAATCCTTTTGCATGTATTATTTTTTCGCGGCTCCCCAGGTCATTTCCCCGCATATCTCCTTGTGGTTTGAAGGTGAGATCTTTTTGAGAACCTGCTGCAATACTATCCTGGTCCAGGTTGTTGACGGGCACTACGCTCCATTCCATAGCGCGCCCCATGCCGGTTTCGGTACCTACCCAGCGCACATCCGGCCCCATAATGGCGATCACTGCCTGTGGCTGTAATTTTCTGATGAGCGCATACCAGCGGTCAAAGTCGTAGACCTGTTTTTTGCCGTTGGGACCTTCACCGTTGGCGCCGTCAAACCACACTTCATCCACTTTACCATACCAGGTAAGCAGCTCGGTTAGCTGCTGTTCAAAAAAATCATTGTAAGCATCACTGCCATAGGTGGCTGCATTCCTGTCCCAGGGAGAGAGGTAAACGCCGAAACCGATATTTAATTTTTTGCAGGCATTGGCTACTTCTTTTACCACATCACCATTGCCGTTTTTCCATGGGCTGCTTTTAACGGAGTGATCCGTGGTTTTGGTAGGCCAAAGGCAAAAACCATCATGATGCTTGGCAGTGATGATCACTTGCCTGAAACCGGCATCCTTCACGGTTTTGATCCATTGCTCCGCGTTGAGCTTTACAGGATTGAATATAGCCGGGTCTTCTTTTCCGTTGCCCCATTCCCTGCCTGTAAATGTATTTACCCCAAAATGAAAAAAGGCCGTTAGCTCCAGTTGCTGCCAGCGTAATTGCCTGGGCGTAGGCACAATGTTAGCAGCTTTCTGAATGATACTTTCTTCCGATTCATCCGGTGAAATGGATATAAAGTTGCTTTTCTGGGCAATAGTGGAATACCATAGCGATACCAGGCAGGCACTGAGTAAGATTTGCGTTTTCATTTATTTGAATATTTTCTAATTAAAGATAAAACCTATCAGCCGTCAGTGTCCGGGCCCGTCTGTTAATGGTGTCCAGCTCTGCCAGGGCTTATGCTATGCTAACCCCCCAAAAATTACCATGTCATCAATGCTGTTATTTCTTCCAGGTATTGCTGGTCAGTCTTATCGAAAGCAGCAATATGCTCACTATCCACATCTAATACGGCGACTACTTCATTATTGCGTATTACCGGCACTACAATTTCCGACCTGGAGAGGCTGCTGCAGGCAATATGTCCCGGGAATTTTTCAATATCGGGGACTATCAGGGTAGATGCTTTTTCCCAGCTTGTGCCACAAACCCCTTTACCTTTTCGAATACGGCGGCAGGCAACCGGTCCCTGAAAGGGGCCAACCACCAGTTCCCCGTTTTTCACTATATAAAATCCTACCCAAAACCATTTGAATTGCTCTTTCAGCGCAGCGGCAATATTTGCCATATTGGCGATGAGATCTGTTTCGCCTTCTATCAGCCCTTTGATCTGGGGTATAAGCGATTCATACTGAACCCTCTTATCTCCTGTTGCAATAAATAGGTCTTCTGCCATAAGTGCAAAGATAGATGAAGCTGTCTCAAAGAGTTTGTTTCACGCAAAGCGGCAAAGATTGCAAGGGAAACAAAGAGTTATCAGATAGGACGTATCCAGATATTCCTGTAGGCGACGGGATTTCCGTGATCCTGCAGCATCAGCGGTTCTTTCGCAGCATGCGGTTCATAATTAGGGGTGCCGATATATTGTGTAGCTCCCCATATAGTAGTATTATTCTGCACCAGCACGCCATTGTGAAAGACTGTGATGCGCGCAGGTGATTTCAGGGCGCCGTTTTCATAAAATACGGGCGCTGTAAAAATAATATCGTAAGCCTGCCATTCGCCGGGCCCGCGGGAGGCATTTACCAATGGAGGAAACTGCTTATAAATGCTGCCGGCCTGACCGTTGGAATAAGTGCGGTTATTATAAGAATCCAATACCTGCAGCTCGTATTTGCCCATAAGAAAGATCCCGCTGTTGCCGCGTCCCTGGCTTTCGCCAACCACTTTGGCAGGAGTTCTCCATTCTATATGCAACTGGCAGTCGCCAAAAGCTTCCCTGGTCAAAATGCCACCTGTACCGCCTGCTACCACCATGGCATCACCTTCTATTTTCCATTTTGCATCGCCACCATCTTTTTCAGATTTCCATTTGGAAAGATCTTTCCCGTCAAACAACACGATAGCATCGGAAGGAGGATCAGCATTGGTTTTTCCGGGGGTTACAATTCTTACGGCAGGATCCCAGTACTCCGTCAGCTTGGGATCGCCGTTTCTTGGTGCTTTCTGGGCAAAACAAGCAAAGGAGCTAAGTACCAGGGAGACACTCATTACTAGATGTGAAAAACGAATGATCATAATTATTCAATTATTGTGATATAAAATGAGGATACAATTTATAAAAAATAAGCTTTTATGGTTATTATTTAATAAGTTCAAACAACAGCTCCGGCTCATTGGTGGTGATGTAATCAAATTTATTTTCTATCAGCCACTTCATATCCTCCGCAGTATTCACTGTCCAGGCATTCAGCACTATATTATTATCTTTCGCTTCCCTGATCCATTCCGGATGTTTTCTAAATACGCTGTGATGGTAATCCAATCCCATAACACCATCATTTTTAAGCTCTAATGGAGATTTATCTCCATTTAAATATTGAACTTTCGCGCCGGGTTGCAGCTCCAGCACTTTTTTTATTATAGCATAGTCAAAGCTGATATAAATGATCCAGGGTTCGGCATGCAACTGCTGAACCAGTTCTACTGTTTTTTGTGCTGTATATTCACCCCTTTCTTTACTGATCTCCGAAGGTTTGATTTCGAGCACCAGCATGGTAGTGTGCTGCTGAATACCATGGGAAAGGTATTGATATAAGGTAGGAATAGGCTCGCCATTTGATAATTTGGTTTCCAGCAGGGAAGCATAGCTGCTTTTTTGTATATGTTTTCCGCCAAATACAGCGTCATGATTTATAACAAGAGAATCATCTGCTGTCAGATGTACGTCAAATTCCGATCCCGCACAGCCGATCTTTACCGCCTGGTCCAGTGAAGCAATAGAGTTCTCCGGCAGGCTGTTTGTTTTCCAGGCGCCTCTGTGGGCCACAACAATATTTTTTGCAAAATGCATACTACCGTCTGTGAGTTTTTTACTGTGTAAGCACCCGGAGCTGACGAGCGACAAAGCTATTGCAGCAAGAAAGATATTTTTCATCCGTCTGTTTTTGTTTTTTCTCATTATACGCGATTATTATTCGATTTCAAGGGTGATCAAAACCGGTTTATGATCAGAAATTTTTACAGGCAAAACTTCCACACTTGTCACTTTCCATTTTGTTCCTTTTTTTAGCCATGCATAGTCAATACGCACGCGGGGATTATCGGCAGAGAAAGTATACTGCGGATCGCCTTTCAGCACTGCTGCATCTTCCCACGTTGTTTGTAATATACGGTAAGGCTCTTTGTCGGGTGTGAAATTGAGATCGCCGCAAAGCACTACAGGCCTTTCCTCTGAAGCGAAAGTAGCGTTGATCTCTTTTGCCTGCGCCACCCGGTTTTCATTATACTGGTGGCAAAGATGTGAACCGGCGAACACAATTTGTTTCTTACCTGCAGTATAGGTAATATATATCAATGCTCTCGGTTCTCCTCCTTTGGGAGTAGGTAATATTTTTACAGTAGCTGTTGCAGGCTTCCTGCTGAGCAGCCCTTCGCCGTAGCCGCCGCCGTCATAGTCCATCGCCTTGCCAAAGAATCCATGCATGCCTGTCTTTTTTGCAAGGGCATGTATAAAATCGAGTGGCGTTTTATAAATGCCCGCACTTCTGCCGGTAGCGCTGTCAACTTCCTGGAAAGCAGCGAGATCAGGCTTTATCTTATTGATAAGAGCGGCTACATCATCAATGTTAGGCATTCCTTTTTCATAAGCCTGCTCTCCATGAAAAATATTGAACGTCAGTATTTTCAATTTCGTTTGGGCAGACAGGCTGTTACAAAAAAGCAGTAAGACAACAAGCGTATATTTCATCGGATTATTTTTTTACCGCCGTAAATATCCGGCAATAATCATTAAATAGTCAACCTGAAAGCACATTTTTTAGAAACCACCGGCCAGCTTTCTCCGCGGGCACGTTTCAAATTTTCCTACATATCTTTCCCTTCCCCTGCAATTCCTTCTCCGCGCAGCAAAGGGGGAAAAATGGTGCGAAAATTTGAAATGAGCCCTTCCCGCCTGCAAGCTGCCATTCATGTACCTTTGGCCGATGCAACAATATCTCGACTTACTTCAACACATTATAGATAAGGGCGTGCAGAAGCACGACAGAACAGGCACCGGTACTATCAGTTGCTTTGGATACCAGATGCGCTTTGATCTGAGCGAAGGCTTTCCTCTGGTAACCACAAAAAAGCTGCATCTCAAAAGCATTATCCACGAGCTGTTATGGTTTCTAAAAGGAGATACCAATATCGGTTATCTTAAAGAGAAAGGAGTAAGCATCTGGGATGAATGGG
>CAYWVB010000059.1:0-30985 GCA_964461595.1 uncultured Terrimonas sp.
TTATCCAGTATAACTCTCAAAAGATTTTACCAACCATTTTTGACCATTAAATCTAAAAATCAGTAGTTCATCAATTCTTTCTTCCTCAACCATCCTTCCCTGCCGATCCCTTCAAAAACATGCTTTTCGCTATGGTAAGACGACCGTACCAAAGGCCCGCTTTCTACATAATCAAATCCCATTTCATATCCCGCTTCAGTATATTCAGCAAATTCATCAGGGTGTACAAACCGAACTACGGGCAGATGTTTTTGTGTCGGCTGAAGGTATTGCCCGAGGGTAATGACATCCACGTTGCTCTCTCTCAGGTCTCTCATGGTTTGAAGCACCTCTTCTTTTGTTTCTCCCAACCCGAGCATCAGCCCCGACTTGGTGCGCATGCCATTGTCTTTGAGATATTTTAATACCTCCATGCTCCTGGAGTATTTTGCCTGTATCCGTACCTGTCTCGTCATTCTCTCTACGGTTTCAATGTTATGCGATACCACTTCAGGGGCGGCTTCTATGATACGCTGAATATTTTCTTTTTCGCCTTTAAAATCAGGGATAAGCGTTTCAAGGGTTGTTCCGGGTGTCAACGCTTTTACAGCCCTTATGGTATTTTGCCAGATAATACTGCCGCCGTCTTTCAGTTCATCCCTGTCAACTGACGTGATAACAGCATGCTTTACTTTCATCAGGTAGATAGCTTCCGCAACCCGCTGCGGTTCATCCCAGTCTACCGCTTCCGGTTTGCCGGTAGCCACCGCGCAAAAGCCGCAGCTTCTTGTGCAGATATTACCCAGGATCATAAAAGTAGCGGTGCCCGCGCCCCAGCATTCCCCCATATTAGGGCAATTGCCGCTTTCGCAGATAGTATGGAGCTTATGCGTATCTACTAAATTCCTTACATTCTTATAGCTTTCGCCTATCGGTAATTTTACTCTCAGCCAGTCGGGTTTCTTTGTCCGTGGCGCTGCCTGTTCTGTACCTGCGCATGATCCGCTCATAGTGTAGATTGAAGATTTCTGAATGCAAAAATAACCCTCTTACTTCCGTTTGCCAAATAACAGGGAAACATAGGCATTGATAAAAAATTTACGGGAAGGACTGTATACCATCTGGTTAATATCCTTGAAATAATACTCCGCGTTTATACCGCCTTCTATTGCTGATAAAACGGTATTGAACCGGTTATAGTCGAACCGTATGGCCGTCTTTGCATGCAGGCCCGGTGCAAATTTCAGATCATTCCAGCCCTTGGTTAAACCCGGACCGCCCAGTATGGGGCCATCTATGAATAATGCACTGTCGGGGGAATCATATTTCACAAAACGGTCCTTACTATCAGGATCCTGTACCTCTACATAATAAGGGCGGAGAATACCCAATGAAAGCCCGCCGGTACCTATCCCATATACTGATACGCCGTTCTTATTGCCTTTGCCGCCGATCAGTATCTGCTGACCACCTGATACTTTAAACTGATAAAAGATATTCCTTTTGCCATAAATAAAAGGGTTTCCAAACAGGACAAAACCTCCCCCTACCGGCTCCGCCACAGGCTGCTTTTCTTCCTTGCGGTGTTTCTTTTCATTAAACTCAATCTGGTATATGGTAGCTCTTGTTGCAGAATTTGATCTGCCATGTTCATAAGAAATTCCCCAACCGTCAGTATTCAGCTTGATGCCAAAAGCCCCCTGCTTACGGAAGGATGGCATGCCCTCTTCCTCCTGTCGCAATAGCCGGTTCATCTTTTCCTTTTTTGCCTGCTTCTTATCCTGCTTCGCTTTCCCCGCAGCGCCAATCTCCTGACCATAGCTTAACACCGTAATGCCAATAAACAAAGTAAGCGCAATGATTTTTTTCACCTGGAATAATTTATGTGATCTTTGAACGTAAATTTATACAAAAATAATACAATGACCTCAACAGTATTGTACGAAGGAAAGCTGCGAACCGTTTGTGCCCACCTGAAATCCGGTTCCGTAATTGAAACGGATGCACCGCCGGATAACCAGGGAAAAGGAGAAAGATTTTCACCGTCTGACCTGGTAGCCACAGCGCTTGCAAGCTGTATGCTTACTATTATGGGAATAAAGGCAAGAGATATGAATGTGAATATAGAGGGGATAAAAATAGAAGTGGAAAAGATCATGTCGAGCGCGCCGCGCCGGATAAGCGGCATAAATTTAACATTTCATTGCCCGGAAGATATGCGCCTGACCGACAGGGAAAAAAAGATTTTTGAAAATGCCGCACATACCTGCCCGGTAAAATACAGCATTCATCCCGATATTAAGGTAAATACGCTTTTCAACTGGCAGCCTTCTGTGGAAGTGGTGTCGTAGTGGCGGGAGAAAGGTTGCAGGTTGTGATCATTCAACGGATTGAAACCCATTGGAACAAAATGCGACCGGGGCTACGGCTCTCGTTGATATTAAGTGATAAGCAGTGCTGATACATACTTCTGTTTCAGATTGCAGGTTACTTTGTTAAGTGTACGGTATGCCTGCGCCTACAGCATTCATTTTTACATTTCACGTCTGACGTTTGTTGTTTCACCTGCTTTTCTAAGTGCTATTCCTATATACACCTTTTCAATATTGCCACCCCCGCCGCGCATTGGAGACATCGCTTATGCATGCAGTACTCTTTTGCCAGTTCCGTAAGCGCCTGCGAATCCAGTGCGGAAGCATTGCGTATACCCAGGAGCTTCCATTTTTTAGTGATCCTGTTCTCTTCGGGAGCAAGCGATTCCAGCCACTGCAATGCCTTGTCCTTGTATCGCTGCTCGTTGTGCGCAACACCATAAGCAAATACCGCCGGCACGGCAGTATTGATGATAATATTCTGTACTGTACTTTCTCCCATTATCTTGGGGCGAAAAGAAGATGGCTCATCCGGCCGGTAGTGATAGTGCCAGTAGTCGTTGGCAGTAACGGTAAATAAGTCCATTACTTCCTTAAGCGCAGCTATTTCTTTAATCCGGGAAAAAAGATGCGAAGAGTGATGAATGAGCATAGCCAGTTGCGCAAGCCGTATAGTGGGGAAATTACCCGGGCGCATTCTCAGAAAGTGAACAGGCTCGTATATAGGTCTGAGGGTATACTTTTTGCGGAGGAAGCGGTATTCTTTCTGCAACATTTTAGGATAGCTTTCGGAATGATCTGCGCCCAGCAAGCCCGCCTGTCCAAGCAATAATGCTTCAATCTGGTGCACCTGATTTTTATGTTTCGCCAGGATATTAACGGGAATGGATCTTGCTACTGCCTCAAATGCGCCTGCATTCACCGTAGCGCCAAAATTTTTTGCCAGGATCCACCAGAACACTTCTTCCCAGTGGTTATTCGTCTGCTGCAGATATCTCTGTATGATCAGTGACTTACGTTCAAGCCTTTCTGCTGCAAGCCTTGTTGTCCATGCATCCCATACGATAGCGGGCACCGCGCTTACACTCTTTTCACATGCTATGATCGTATGATTGTACATGAGCTCTTCATACCTGGCAAGCAGGAATTTTGATATCCTGTCCTGCAAAATAAGCAGCGGTATCTGTCGGGAAGCTTCATCAGGGCTTTCCACATCATTTTCCCATACTACGTGCAGTATTACGTTTCCATAATTGGCGTCCTCTTCGTGCCCGTGGGCCTTCCAGTCTGAAGAACGTATATGTAACTCGATATTACCCGCCCAGGATGTTGACCCGATCTTTATGTTTGCCTGCAGGAAATCCGGCCCCTGGTTGGTATTGAGCAGCCCGGGATACTGTATAGTTAATGGCTCACCTGCAGAGGTGCAAAGCGCAGTCTTATTAAAATACTGCATCTGCCAGATAAACTGGAGAAGTCGTTCTGTCATAGGTTGCTTAGTGATGTTATTCAATGCAGGTTAAGATACAGCACTCTGCGCATATATCAAAATAAAAGAAAAGTATTTTGGCGGGTCTGTACCAGGCATCACCTTGACCAGTCTTCGATCAACCGCACTACCCTGCTCACCGGCAAGCCCATCACATTATAAAAGTCACCCGCGATCCGTTGTATGCCCACCACGCCCATCCATTCCTGTATGCCGTAAGCGCCCGCTTTGTCATAGGGCTGGTACTCGTCAACATAAAATTGTATTTGCTGCTGTGTCAGCTCATAAAACCACACTTCTGTAACCTCAGTAAAATATTTTTCCTTTTCGCCATCGGTCAAAAATACACCCGTCATTACCTCGTGCTTTTTACCGGAAAGCAGTCCAAGCATGGCTATGGCACTATCCCTGTCTGCCGGCTTGCCCAGTATCTGCCCGTCACACACCACAATAGTATCTGCAGACAGCACGGATATTCCCTGCTCATACCGCTTATATTCATTCATCGCCTTCACTGCAAAGGCTTTATCCCGGGCTATATGCACCGGCACCTCCTGCAGCGGAACGTTAACCGGTACAGATTCCTCAATCGGCGGAACAATAATATCAAAAACCACTCTTGCCCATTCCAGCAATTGTTTCCTCCGTGGAGAGCCGGAAGCTAATACTATTTTTTGCATAAAACCTTTTTAGGATATAATGAGTAAGGTATAGGGTGCAAGGACATATTGTAGTTGCAAGTTACAGGTCGCAGGTTGCAGGTTCGCCTTCCCCTGGCTTATACCCTAGCCCTTACGCTTTATACCTTACCCCTCATCCCCTACCGATACAATTTAAAAAACAACATAGACAATATTCCCGTCAGCATTACAAACTTCACGGCCCCGCTAAGATACCCGAAATCAGATGCATTGGCAGCAAGATACAATTTCCTTGTTACCCAAAGCAAAGGCAGCACAATTAGCAGCATGCAGTATAATATGCTCCACCACCAGCCCAGGTATGCCGCATATACCTGGATGCCCAGCAACGCCCCGGTGAGCGCCATCAGCCAAACACCGGCAAACACTTTCGATACCTGTATTCCCCATACCACCGGCATCGTCTTGGAACCGTAACGGGCATCCCCTTCTATATCCTCCATGTCTTTGATCACCTCTCTTATCAGTGAAATGACAAATGCAAAGCCCGCATACAAAAAAGCAAGCCGCATGACCCTGTTGTGCACGTGCGGCGGCATTATATCAGGCATGTTCCAGCCCGGCAAATGATTGTCCGACACATAGTCAACAAAAAAGAAAACTACCAATACTACCCATGCGGTAAGCAATGAGATCATCAGATTGCCCGACAGCAGCTTTTTTTTGAAAGTAGTAGAATATACCCAGAGTAAAAGCACGCAGATCACATTGGAAAAACCTATCAGCCAGTTACGTGTTACAAAAGAAATATAAAATCCCATTACCACCCCTGCCGTAGAAAAAAGCCAATGCCAGATGATCGCCTGCCTCCGTGGGATTATCTTCTCTACTATAATACGGCCTGGCTTGTTTACCTGGTCAATATTCAGGTCAAAATAATCGTTGATAACATAGCCACCCGCCGCAATACAAACAGATGAAATGACCAGCAGCACAAACAAATGAAACTCATCCGCAAAAAAAACATCGGGATGTGTGGAAGGATAAAGGATACAGAAATAAAACAGGAACTGCGTTGCAGCAATAAATATAAGATTGGGAAACCTGATAAGTTTGAGCAATGCCTTCAGTTTCATCCTTACATCTTTTGGCGTGAAGTTAAATGCAGGACGGGAAAAAGCGAAATCAATTTGATAGGCCGGTGCCGGGTTTCAGGTTACATGTCAGCCTCTCATGTTTCACGTTCCACAACCCGTAATTAGAGGGTGAAAGTTTTGCTTATCAGCTTCTGCTGTAAATTGAAGCAAAGCATCAATAATAACTTTATAGACGCATAAATGCTAAATTAGCTTTTTCTGTTATTGCATTTACTGGTAATTTTTTGCTTTTTATAAAAAATACTTTTATGCCGGAAAAAATTCAAAAAACGAAAATGCCAACGATTGTGGTTGCCGGAAGTTCTAATACTGATATGGTCATTAAAGCAGATCATTTGCCAGCATCTGGTGAAACGATCATCGGTAATTCGTTTTTTATGAACCCAGGTGGAAAGGGAGCCAATCAGGCAGTGACGGCAGTGTAACTTTCTTGGCCAAAACAGGCAATGATATATTTGGTAAGCAAAGTGTTGAGCTCTTTAAAGAAGAAGGGATCAATACAGATTATATGGTAGCAGACCCAAAGAACCCGTCGGGTGTGGCAATGATCACTGTTGACCGCAACGCAGAAAATTGTATAGTGGTCGCAGCCGGGGCCAATGGAACGTTAGTGCCCGAAGACCTGGATAAGGCGATGCCGGCAATTGAAAATGCCGGTATAGTACTATTACAGTTGGAAATTCCCTTAAAAACAGTTGAGTTCATTGCTGCTGTTGCAGCAGCAAAAGGAGCGAAGGTCTTGCTAAACCCAGCGCCCGCGTTAGAATTACCAGGTGCGTTGTAAAAAAACCTTTTCATCATTACTCCCAACAAAAAAGAAGCTGAGATGTTGAGCGGTATCGAGGTTAACAACCTTGATTCAGCTAAAACCGCAGCACAAATAATAAGAGCCAAGGGGGTAAAAATAGTAGTAGTAACACTGGGCGCTGACGGAGCTGTTGTTGCAGATGATGATACTATTACGCATGTATCTACTTATCCTGTATCGGCGATTGACACAACCGCAGCAGGCGATGTTTTTAATGGCGCATTGGCAGTGGGCATAGCCGAAGGAAAAGATGTGTTAGCGGCAACAGCCTTTGCCTGCAAAGCTGCTGCATTATCGGTTACAAAAATGGGCGCTCAAAGTTCAATACCGGGCAGGTCAGAGGTTAATTCATTTTTACAATAGAAAATAAAAATAAATAATAATGTTCATACTGGAAAACTACTTAACAGCGGTGCAGGCATTGCATTGGTACTTGGTGTGCTTGTTAATTATATTGATTCGCCGCAGGGCAATGCCGTTTTCCTGTTTGGAGGTGTTGTATTAATTGCTATCGTCCTTAATGCAAAGGCCTATAAAAAGTTATCTGCTGCCCATACATCTCCTTCTTCGACGTTCAGCCGGGCAGGCATTCACCATTGCCCATTCACCTTTTACGATCACAGGCATGATTAATTTCTCAGATACCCCGCCAATACCGGCGCCAGCTTTTCATATCCGGTGGCATTGGGATGCAGCCCATCGCTAAACAGCGCTTCGTTGATCTTGCCGCCGGAGGCCAGCAATACTTTTCCGGGATCCACAAACAGCGCTTTCTTTTTTGCTGCAAGCGCGGCTATCTGCCGGTTGAGCTTTACTACGCGCGGCTCCATATTTCTCCTTGGGAATATCCCGGAAAGAAGCACTGCTGTTTTGGGCTGGCGCAATTGTATGGCATCAAGCAGCAACCCCAGGCCTGCAATGATCTCTTCATCAGTATTCAATTGCAGGTTGTTGGTGCCCAGCATTATCACAATATGTTTGGGATGAATGCCGTCTAATTCTCCGTGATATATCCGCCAGAGGGCATTTTCGATCCTGTCCCACCCATAGGCCATATTTCTCACGCCCAGCGGCTCCAGGTATTTTTCCCATGAAGCTTTGCCATTAGCTCTGGCAGCTTCCGGCTTGCCGCCCCAGTAGTGAATGATGGAATTGCCTATAAAAATATTTTGCGGTGGATCTGTTATATTAAGCGCTTTGATAGCTTCATGCCTTCCACGCCAGTCATACCCATCTCTTGTTTGGATAATGGGCTTCATGGTAGAGAAAGCGCCTTCCTCCTCATGAAGAATGGAGCGGATGATTTTCGTGCAGGCGTCTGCGTAATATTTCATGCCTATATCATTGGGATGCACACCGTCTACGGTAGCGTCTATATCAAAGCCTATAGCCTTGCTGCCGAGGAGGTAAAGCTCCTTCATCCCGCTTTTTTTCAAACTGTCGTAAATCCTGGTGAGCACTGCATCAGATATTTCGCTGTTGGTATACCGCGAAGCTTCAATCATGCCCGAAAACCTGCTGAGGCTGTGAGCTACAAGAAGCACAGGAATACCCGGGTGTTTTTGCCTGATGCTGCCGACAGACTTAGCAATCCGCGATGCCAGATCTTCATCCGAAAACATACTACCATGTACCATATTGGGTATACAATCCAGCACATAAAGCTTCGCATCAATTTCATTAATAAGATCAATGACTTCGGGCTCCAGCCTTCCATTACCTGAAAATCCAAGATTGATGACAGGGCAGTCAAGCCTGCGTTCCACGATGGAAGTCCACCCTAATCCCGGTCTCGAAGCGCAGCCGCCCTGCAGGATAGAAGTGCCGTAAAAGACAACAGGTTTTTCTTTGGTAAGCGGCAGCGGCTGAAAAGTATTTTCTTTGGGTACTCCTATTTCCATCCAGCTCACCCCGTTGTATAGCGGCAGGAACAACCTGAATTCACAATCCCGGTTCCGGAAAACGGTATCCACTTCCATGTTCATGAACTGGTAGGTGACAGTGTCACCAAAAGCATATTTTCCCGGCGCCCACACCCAGTTGCCGCTATGGTCAACGGCATACAGGTCAACCCCGCTTACACCGGTAGCCGGCATGTGCGGCATGGCATAATTTCCCCTGCTGGTAGTGGTATACCGGACCATTATATTTTTTGCATTACTATTGAATTTTATGTAGAGCCCCGCGCTGTGCCTCGACAAATTCCATACTTCTTTTCTCACCACGGTTTCTGCTTTAGCCGGCAGGCGGTCATAAAAATCCTTTACTGCGCCGCCATGCCATGCCTGGCCTTCAATGACCGGGAAGGCATTTGTAGCAGGATTCCACCAGGTATAATTACCGGTATCCTGGGCGGTGAGCAATTGTGTAAAAAAAAGTAAAAACAGCAGTGATAGGGGAATTTTTGAGATCATGTGCAAAGGTTTGATACAATGCTACGTTTTTTTGAATAAATAACTTTCATTTCTATGAAAGATCCGCCGCCTCCGGAACAATAACCATACACTTCTAAACTCCAAACTTCTGTAGCTCCGAGGTTCAAAACGGGTGCATTTCAGTTTTTCGCTCTGTGCAACTTTCCGGTCGGTGAGACACCATAGCCGTCAGCTTTCTACAGGCGGGGGCACCCCCGCCTGCGAAAAATTAACATGCATCCGTTCAAAACTTTCCAACTTCACTTTGCTATTTTTTTTAGTATCTTCGCTACCTTTTATGGCAAAGGGTAAGGACAACAGCGCGGAAGATGAGATCCTCTCCGCGGATCATGAGCATATTTCAGTGTTTGGCGCAAGGGTGCACAACCTGAAGAATATTGATATCAGCATTCCCAAAAATAAAATGACCGTTATTACCGGCATCAGCGGCAGCGGCAAGTCATCGCTGGCATTTGATACTATATATGCCGAAGGTCAGCGCCGTTATATGGAGACCTTTGGCGCTTATGCCCGCCAGTTTATCGGCGACATGGAGCGGCCGGATGTGGATAAAATAACCGGGCTTTCGCCTGTGATCTCCATAGAGCAAAAAACCACCAATAAAAATCCCCGTTCTACCGTAGGCACCGTGACCGAAGTATATGATTTCCTGCGGCTGTTGTTTGCAAGGATAGGCGAGGCGTATTCTTACAACACAGGCAAGCCCATGATCAAATGGAGCGAAGAGGAAATCGTGGATAATATCTTCAAAAGGTTCAAAGGACAAAACATATCCATACTGGCGCCGCTGGTACGCGGGCGAAAAGGACATTACCGCGAGCTGTTTGAGGAGATCCGTAAAAAGGGTTTTTTAAAAGTAAGGGTGGATGGCGAAATAAAAGACCTGGTTCCGCGCATGCAGGTAGACCGTTACAAGATTCACGATATAGAAGTGGTGATAGACCGGTTAAAGGTAGACGAAACATTCCGGGTGAGGCTCAGCCAGAGCGTGCAGCAGGGATTGAAGATGGGTAAGGATCTTTTATTTATCAGTCCTGCAATATCCAAAGATAAGCCCGGAGAGGATGCATTTTATTCCAAAATGCTGATGTGCGAGGATACCGGCATCTCTTATGAAGAGCCCTCCCCTAACAGCTTTTCGTTCAACTCTCCCTATGGCGCCTGCCCCGTATGCAAGGGACTTGGATCGGTATACCAGGTAAGTATGGATGCGGTTATCCCCGACCGTAACCTGAGCATTAATGAAGGAGGTATAGCCCCATTGGGCGAAGAGCGCGAAGCGTATATTTTCAAGCAGGTGCAGCAACTGTCAAAGAAAAATAAATTCAGTCTTGATAAACCTATTAAAGACCTGCCTGATAAAGTAATGAACCTACTGCTGTATGGCGACGAAAAAGGGAGCAGTGAATCTGAGATCAGCTTCGAGGATGTAAGCACGGCAGGTCCGGTATATGCTACCGAGTTTGAAGGTATTGTCAACCAGTTGAGGCGCTGGTTTGCCGGCGGCACCAGCGAAAGCATACAGCAATGGGTAGAGCAGTTTATGGAGCTGAAAACCTGTGAAACCTGTAATGGCGCCAGGTTAAAAAAAGAGAGCCTGTGGTTTAAAGTTGACGGAAAAAATATTGCGGAGCTTGGTAATCTTAATCTTAATGCATTGATGCATTGGTTTGATGGTATAGAAAAAAGGCTTTCCGGGAAGCAGAATACCATTGCAAAAGATATCCTTAAGGAGATCAGGGAAAGGCTTGGCTTTTTGCTTGATGTAGGGCTTACTTATCTTACGCTGAATCGCGCTTCCCGGACCCTCAGTGGCGGAGAGTCACAGCGCATAAGGCTTGCCACACAGATCGGTTCGCAGCTCCAGGGCATTACTTATATTTTAGATGAGCCGTCCATAGGGCTGCACCAGCGCGACAACCAGCGGCTGATCACAGCGCTGGAGCATTTAAGAGATATCGGTAACAGTGTGCTGGTAGTGGAGCATGACAAGGATATAATGCTCGCTGCCGACTACCTTATAGATATAGGACCGCGTGCCGGCTCGCATGGAGGAAAAATAGTGGCGCAGGGGAAGCCTTCCGATCTGTTGAAATTAGATACTTTGACCTCCTCTTATTTAAATGGCCACAGGTATATACAAGTGCCGGCAGAGCGCCGCAAAGGCAACGGAAAATCCCTGGAAATAAAAGGCGCTTCAGGTAATAACCTTAAAAAGGTGAATGTAAAATTTCCGCTCGGCAAGCTGATAGTGGTTACAGGCGTCAGCGGCAGCGGTAAATCAACGCTTATTAATGAAACATTGTATCCGCTGCTGGCAAAACATGCCTATAATTCACGTATGCAACCTCTTGAGTACAGCAGTGTAAAGGGGCTTGAAAATATTGATAAGGTAATTGAGATAGACCAGTCGCCTATAGGCCGCACCCCGCGAAGCAATCCTGCCACCTACTGCGGATTTTTTACGGAGATCAGGCAATTGTTTGCTGCAGTTCCTGAAGCAAAGATCAGGGGGTACAATGCAGGCAGGTTTTCTTTCAATGTAAAAAGCGGCCGCTGTGATATGTGTGAGGGCGGCGGCATGCGGGTGATCGAAATGAATTTTTTGCCCGACGTATATGTACCTTGCGAAAAATGCCAGGGAAAAAGATACAACCGCGAAACACTGGAGATCCGTTATAAAGGAAAATCCATCAGCGATGTGCTTGACATGACGGTAGACGAAGCAGTGGAATTTTTTCAGGCGGTACCCTACCTGTACCGTAAGATCAAAGTGCTGCAGGAAGTAGGTCTGGGATACATCACGCTTGGTCAAAGCGCTGTAACCCTCAGCGGTGGCGAAGCACAGCGGGTGAAGCTCTCAACGGAACTGGCAAAAAAAGATACCGGCAAGACCTTTTATATACTGGATGAGCCTACCACAGGGCTGCATTTTGAAGACATCCAGCATTTGCTTGATGTGCTGAACAAGCTGACAGACCGTGGGAATACCGTACTGGTGATAGAGCATAACCTGGATGTGATCAAAGTAGCGGATCATATCATTGATCTGGGCCCCGAAGGCGGAGACGGCGGCGGATATATTTTATTTGAGGGCGCGCCGGAGGAACTGATAAAATGTAAAGAAAGCTATACGGGGGTTTATTTAAAGAAGGAGCTGGGAGACAAGGTTGGAAGGGGTAAGGTATAAGGAGTAAGGTTGAAGGTTACGGGTTTGACGTTAGCCTTTCTCAATTTCAAATTTCAAATCTTAAATCTCAAATTTTAAATCACTCACA
Organism: uncultured Terrimonas sp.; assembly: GCA_964461595.1. Classification (GTDB taxonomy): domain Bacteria; phylum Bacteroidota; class Bacteroidia; order Chitinophagales; family Chitinophagaceae; genus Agriterribacter. The sequence continues at coordinate 12,160 of CAYWVB010000059.1, forward strand.
TGCAAAGAATAATCATTGACATGGACGAAGTAATGGCCGATACTATGGGTGCAATGTTTGAATGGTACGGCAAGCACTACGGACTGCCGCTCGACTATTCCAAAATGAAAGGATCGTGGATGCTGGGTATTCCGGATCAGCACAAGGATGTTGTAAGAGAAAGATTATATAGTGAAGGTTTCTTTCGTCATTTACCGGTCATGGATGGCTGCATTGATGTGATGGATGAGCTCAATAAAAAATATGAAGTGTTCATTGTATCTGCTGCAACCGAGTTTCCCAATTCATTAAAAGATAAGCTGGAATGGCTCAATGAGTATTTTCCTTTTTTGTCGTGGCGCCAGTTGGTGCTGTGCGGAGATAAGCGGATGATAGCAGGAGATTATATGATTGATGACCATGTGCGTAATCTCGTACATTTTAAAGGGAAGCCATACCTTTACAGTACGATCCTTAATAAGGACGAAACGGGTTATGAAAGGGTCCGCAACTGGCAGGAAATAGCAGAAATATTGTTATAGTTTAGAGTTTGATGTTTATGGTTATGATTTCAAATCTCAAATGCTCATGGACTTTAGTGAAATGCATAGCTTACCCGCATGGGAAGATCACCGGATGTTGAAAAAGCGGTTTGAGGGTGATGAGTGGAAGCTGCGGCCGCAATTTGAAGCGGCAGAGCAATTATATAATAAGTGGCGGGAGATTTTTGTACTGGTAGAATCGTATTGTGAGACACTGCAGGATTCGAAAGAATATGATCATGCCGAAAAAAATAAAGAACTGATCTGGCAAAATCTTTTTATTGTTGCGCCAAAGATCATAGGCGCTGCCGGGGCTGATACCTATACTCTTAAAATGGAAAACGCCTCTATTGTGCGCAACAATTGCCGTGAAATGATGGAACAGATCAGCTTTACAGCTATCGTAGGCGCAGGAGAGGAAAAATATGCGGAGGCCATAGAGCGGGAAGTGGAAATTTTCAGGGAGCTGTTCCGCAACTGGGTGGCCACATTTATAAAAGATGATCATGAAGATGAGTGGGGCCTGTTTATCTGATTTTCTTCTTTCTTTAATATTCGGTTAACAATACAGGGATAGATTTGCCGCAATAAAAAAATTATTGTGCAAGTATTTTGTTTATTAATATTGTACACGATTAACACAGTTTTATTCACGCTTATTTTAAAATGTTAATCCATTGCTGACTGCTTGTACATATAATGAGAAAAATTTGCTGCTCCGCATATCGCAGGATGATGCGCTTGCATTCACCTTGCTGTTTAATCAATATAAGGATAAAGTCTATACTATAGCTTTTAAGCTGACGGGGTGCGCTTTCACTTCAGAGGAAGCTGTTCAGGATATATTCATGAAATTATGGGTAAAACGCAAAGACCTTTCCGGTATAGAGTATTTTACCGCATGGTTCAACACTATCATCCGCAATTATCTTTTTTCTTTGCTCAAAAGCCGGGCTGCCCGGGAAAGCCGGGAAATTGCTTTTGCAAGCAAGCTTTCCTCCTTCTATAACAATGCCGATCAGTCTATCCTGCTGAAGGAAACCGAAGCGCTTTTGGAAAAAGCGCTGTACACGCTTCCGCCACAGCAAAATAAAGTATACCGCCTGATCAAGGAGAGAGGCATGAAGAAAGAAGAAGTGGCATCCCAGCTTAATCTTTCTACTGAAACTGTTAAGGCGCATCTTTCAAAAGCCATAAAAAGCATTCGCGCTTATTGCCTTGCCCACATGGACAATCCCGCGATAGTGATCCTTGCCTTTGCCATGCTGCAATAATTTTTAGAGTATGACTAACCCTTTTTCCCGTTGAGTCAGTCTCTATAAATGACAGTCCTTATGTTATGTCAATCAAATTATGTCTGTGATCGTGAAACGTGAGAAGATAGAGGTGAATGGGCAATAGTGAATGAAATGTGAGGCGCAAGGCATGCCTTGCCTCTACAGTGTTCATCTCGCTTACCACTTATCACAATAACTGAACATTCGCTATATGTCCCAATCGAGGTTAGCATATTTATTCCACAGGTATGTGAACAAGGAGCATACGCCGGCAGAAAAAGCGGAACTGTTCTCTCTGATTGAAAGGGAAGACATTGATGAAGAATTGAAAGCCCTGCTAAATAAGATGATAGAAAGCGCTGAAGCAGAAATGCAGCTTCGGGAAGATGCCGGTGATAAGATTCTGAGAGCGATCGTTGGAGATATACCCCGGACTGCTGTTGAAATACCTGTTTCCGGGAAACCTGCGAAACCTGCATGGCTGAGCATTGCTGCGGCCGCTGTGGTATTCATAGGGCTATTTACCTATTTTATTTTTCGTCCTGAAAAAAGTGGGAGGACAGGTGATCAACCGGCAACAGCAACGGCTGCCGCATCATCATTATTGCATATCAACACTACTACAGGGGAGGGGAAAAATATAAAGCTGCCGGACGGAACGCAGGTTTGGCTCAGCCCTTCCAGTACACTTGAATACCCTGCGTCATTCAGGGGCAAAGACCTGAGGGAAATTAATCTCTCCGGGGAAGGATTTTTTGAAGTAGCGCATGATCCGGCGCATCCTTTCATCATTCATAGCGGCAATATAGAGACCAGGGTGGTAGGCACGTCCTTCAATATACAAGCCTACGACAACCAGGAAGAAATAAATGTAATGGTTGTAACAGGCAAAGTGAATGTGACCAACAGGGCTAAAGTGGAAAATGTAGAGCTTGTTGCCAACCAGCGCGCTGTTTTTTATCGCAATACTACAACACTGGTAAAAGAAGAGACGGACACTGTTGCTGCGCCGGTTTTGCTGAAACGCAAGAATGGCGAGTTTGTATACAGAGCTGAAAAATTACAGAAAGTAATAGACGATCTGCAGGAATATTTTGGCGTGAAAATACAGGCAGCGGCTGCTATTAAAGAATGCCCGGTGACTTTTAATTTTTATTTATCCACTAAAATAGAAGAGATCCTGGAGCCTATTGCCCTTTCCCTGAACGGCAGTGTCCAAAAAAGGCAGGAAGACTTTTTTATAGACGGAAAAGCCTGCCCGGGAAAAGATAAATAACTGAGCAAAGACCTATTATTTAATAAAACCATTAATACGCTTATGAAGCAGATGTATCATCACCCTACATGAGTATATATATATAACCCGGACATGCTAAATGCCCGGGCTGTATTATACGCGTTGTAAAAAAATTGTAGTTATCCGAAAGTTGTGGAAGGCAGACGGACACTACGCATTTATAACATATAACTTTTCAAAAATATGCAAAAAAATTGTATAGGCAGGATTGTACCTATAATTCAAAAATTTATGCGATTATCCCTGCTGTCAATAATTGTATTATGCAGCTCCATTATGTCTCTGTCGGCAAAAAATGTAAAAGGGCAGGAACTGCTGGACAAAAAAATATCCATCTCCCTCAAAGATGAAACGCTGTTTGAAGCACTGGAGAGAATAAGAAGACAGGCCGACATCCAGTTTTTTTACGCCACCAACATTATTGATCCTTCTGATAAGGTGAATATCACCGCCAAAAAAGTACCGCTGAAAGATCTCCTGGAAGAATTGCTCGAACCCTATATGCTGAACTACATTATATCCAACGATAAAGTAGTCATTCGCAAAAATATTACTTCTATATCCATATCACCACAGCAAGACATTGCAGGTATAAATACCCCCGTAGCTGAGGAATCGAAAAACACAGATGTGAGCGGCAGGGTTACAAACAGCCTGGGCGAATCCCTGGCGGGAGTAACGGTACAGGTAAAAGGTGGCGGAGCAGCTACCAAAACCGATGTGAACGGATACTTCCGCCTGTCGGTGCCTCCCAACAGTGTGCTTGAATTTACCTATGTAGGATATATTAAAGCGGAATTGCCCATAGCCGGCCGCAGCACATTTGATGTGGTGATGAAACCTGTGGATTCAAAAATGGAGGAAGTGGTAGTAGTAGGATACGGCACCCAGAAAAAAGTGAATTTAACAGGAGCGGTAGACCAGATCACCCAGGAAACGCTTAAAAACCGCCCGGTAAGCAATATTTCCCAGGCACTGGTAGGCGCCTCGCCTAACCTCAACATACAAATGCTTGATGGAAAGCCCACGCAATCTCCCGCCTTTAATATTCGTGGTACCACCTCCATAGGGCAAAAAGGGGATGCACTGGTATTGATTGACGGTGTACAAGGTGACCCCCGCATGCTGAACCCTAATGATATTGAAAGCATCTCCGTATTGAAGGATGCTTCTTCGGCATCTATTTACGGCGCCCGCGCGGCTTTCGGGGTAGTGCTGATCACTACCAAATCAGCATCAAAAGGCAAGACCACCATTAGCTACCAGACCAATATTTCAATGAAAGCCCCCACTGCTGTTCCGGACAATATCACGGAATCCTATCCCTGGGCACAGGGATTCAGCGATGCGTGGTCAAGGTGGAACGATAACGGTAATACGCCCACAGCAATAAATAAGACCTTACCCTTTTCACAGGCCTACCTTGCGGAAATAAAAAGGCGCTGGGAAGATCCTTCGTTACCAAGAATTGAAGTAGATCCGTCCAATGGTCAATACCAGTATTACTACAGCACCGACTGGTATAAGGAGTTGTATAAAGACCGGTTCTATGCACAGGATCATAATCTTTCTGTATCCGGAGGAAACGATAAAGCCACATTCTATCTTAGTGGCAGATATAACGGGCAGGACGGGCTTTTCCGTTATAACTCGGATAAATACGGCATGTATAACCTGCGGGCAAAGGGTAACGTCCGCCTTACTGAATGGCTGCAGGTGGAAAACAATATTGAATTCTCCCGGATGACCTATCACCAGCCTTTAAACGTGGGCGAAGGCAGCGGGATATGGAGAAACATGGCTGATGAAGGCCACCCGCTGGCTCCGCTGCTGAACCCCGACGGAACATTATCTTTCCCCGCAGCTTATACCGTAGGCGATTACTATTACGGGAAGAACGGTGTGGATAATGCACAACGCCTGTTGAAAAACAGGATAGCCGCCAAAGCAGAGTTTTTTGATAAAAGCCTGACGATCCGCAGCGACTTTACTTTCCAGAACACGGATATAGGTTCCAAGCAAAAACGGGTGCAGGTGCCTTACAGCCGTTATGAGGGAGTGATCGGCTATACCGGTACCAATACCAACGACTTACAGGAACGTAGGCAGACAACAGATTATATAGCTACAAACGTGTATGCAGATTATATAAAATCAATAGGCGAAGCGCACAATTTCCATTTCCTGGTAGGATACAATTATGAGCAATCTTTGTATAAAAACATCACAGCCCAACGCAATGGAATTGTTTACGCAGACGCAGATGACATCAACCTTACATTCGGGCAAAGTGTAATAATCGCAGGAGGATATGAAAGATGGGCGATCGCCGGAGGATTTTTCCGTGTGAACTATGATTTTAAACGGCGCTACCTGCTCGAGATCAACGGCCGCTATGACGGTTCCTCTAAGTTTCCCTCAGACCAGCAATGGGGCTTTTTCCCTTCCGCATCTGTAGGCTGGCGTTTATCAGACGAATCCTTTTGGAAAGTGAATCCTAAAGCCTTGTCGAATGTAAAGATCCGCGCCTCTCTCGGATCTTTAGGCAATGGGAATGTTAACCCCTATTCCTTCACCGAAAACTTTTCCATAACCCAGTCCGGGCGTATTCTTAATTCGATCCGGCCACAAAAAACAAGTCAGCCCAATGTTGTTCCTACCGGACTGACATGGGAAACATCTACTACCGGCAATATCGGGCTGGATTTTTCAAGCCTGGATAACAGGCTCCAGTTTACAGGAGATTTCTACCGGCGCTGGACAAAAAATATGTTCACTGCAGGACCCAGTGTTCCCGCTATTTACGGTACTGCAGTGCCCAAAGGAAATTTTGCGGACTTAAAAACGACCGGCTGGGAAATATCTCTTAAATGGTCAGATGATTTTATGATAGCTGACAAGGCATTCAATTATGACGCAAGATTTATTTTATCTGACTATCGCGCTGTGATCACCAAGTATAACAACCCCGACAAAAATCTTACAGACTACTATGTAGGCCAACATATCGGAGAGATATGGGGCTACCAGGTAGAAGGATTGTTCCGCTCAGAAGAAGAGATCGCCAAATCACCTACACAGAAAAATATTCCCAATACCAATACCAGGAAAAACTATGTGGGTGATATCAAGTTTAAAAATCTTGATGGGGATGATCAGATCTACCAGGGGCTGAACCGTGCAGGCAATTCCGGCGATAAAACAATTATTGGTAATAAAGAGCCCCGCTATATTTATGGGTTCAGCCTGAACGGCGACTGGAACGGGATATTTATATCAGCATTCTTCCAGGGTGTGATGAAGCAGGATTATTATCCTTCACCCGAGGCGCGTTTCTGGGGGCAATACAACCGGCCTTATAATTCATACCCGGCCTGGCAAAAAGACAATATGTTCAGGGAAGAGCTTCAGAATTTTGATGCTTACCTGCCAAGGCTCGTCGGCTATATTGCGCAGGGCACAGGCCGTGCATTAAATATACCCAATGACCGTTTTCTGCAAAACGCCTCATATATCCGCCTGCGCAACCTGCAGGTAGGTTATGCACTACCTCAAAGCCTGATCTCAAGGATACATGCCACCGACATAAGAGTATATTTTTCCGCGGAAAATCTGTGGACCTGGTCGCCTATGTACAAATGGACAAAGGATACGGATGTGACGAGCATTTATGGCTCAGACCGGGATCTGAGTGGCGGTACCAGCGGCGATGGCTATAACTACCCAATGCTTAAAGTCCTTTCTTTAGGGCTGACCGTAAATTTCTAATCTAATAGCATTAATATTATGAAGAAATTATTTTATTCTGCCTCAATGGCATTCGCAGCCCTGTTATTTTCGGCCTGCGATCTGCAGGAGCTTCCAGTAGCCACTGCCAGCAACCAGGCGATCTTCGGATCAACCAGTGGAATGGATCTGTATACTACCTCTTTTTATGATATTCTCCCCAATACTGATGTAGGGGTATTCCAGGACGATGATGCTTCAGACCTGGTTGCCCGGAACGGTGTAGATGATTACCTGGCAACAGGTGTATTAAGCCCCGTGACAAGCTCGGGATGGAGTTGGGCAGATCTGCGCAACATCAATTACTTTATCGAAAATGCAGAAAAAAGTACGGTAGCCGGCAAAGAAAATTACATTGGCATTGCACGGTTTTTCAGGGCGTTGTTCTATTTCAATAAAGTAAAACGCTTCGGCGATGTTCCCTGGGTGGATAAAACCATAGATTTCAGGGATAGCACCACACTGAAAGGTCCCCGTACCAGTCGTTTCGACGTGATGGATAAAGTACTGGAGGATCTGAATTATGCCATTGAAAACATAGCGCTTACCTCAGACCAGTCCTGTACAAGGGTCACCCAAAATGTGGCAAGAGCATATAAAACAAGGATATGCCTGTATGAAGCCTCTTTACGAAAATACCACACTGCATACAACATGCAGGGCACTGCCAATACATGGTACCAGGAGGTAGTAAATGCAGCCAATGATATAGGCACAGCGTTCAAGCTACATGAGAACGCTACCAAAAACCGTTCTTACCGGGAACTGTTCATCACTAAAACGCCTTATGCAGACGAGACCATACTGGCTGTGGCGCTCGATGCCAACCTGCAGGTGTTCAGCTCTGCCAACCGCCGCTTTATAAGTCCAACCTACGGCAACCGGCCGAGCCTGACCCGCCATTTTGTGAACACTTACCTGAAGCTGGATGGGACAGCTTTTACAGATGATCCCGCTTATCAAACCACAACTTTTGTAAATGAAGTGCAAAACCGTGATCTCCGGCTGCAACAAACCATACGCCTGGGAGATTACCACAGAACGGAGAACGGAGTGCCGGTAGTGGCGCCTCCTAATTTCAACCAGACCTATACCGGCTATCAGCCTATTAAGTGGTGCTATGATGAGCGCTTCCCCTATGACGATGAAAGCCGGAATGATAATGCGCATATCATTATGCGCTGGGCCGAAGTGCTGCTGAATAAAGCCGAGGCATTGGCAGAATTGGGAACAATGACCGCGGCCGACTGGGCTGCTACCATTGGCGCACTGCGTGCACGTGCAGGCATTACCGGGTCAACGCTTACTACCATGCCCACAACTGCCGACCCGTATCTTGTGGATTACTATAAGAATAAATTTACCAATCCGGTTTTATTGGAAGTAATGCGTGAACGTGCTGTGGAGCTCGTTTTTGAAGGACTTCGCCCCGACGACCTGATAAGATGGCACATTGGCGAGCTCTTCCAGGATGCGCCTATGAATGGCATGTATGTACCGGCCCTCGGGCAATACGATCTGAACGGCGATGGCATTATAGATGTTTTGTTTTACCAGGGTAGTAAGCCAACGCCGCCTAACTCCACCACCGCCCTGGTAGATGTCAGCCCATCGTCTGCCGTAGGGCGCCGCCAGCTCTCCAACGGCATTTCCGGGGAAGTGCTCTGGAACCCCGGACCACGGGAGTGGTTAGACAAAAAATATTTATATCCCATTCCTGAGAATGACCGGACCATGAATCCTGCACTGGGGCAAAACCCGGGATGGTAGTGATGAAGTGGTATGCTGTAGATGCAGGGCATGCCTTGCGCCAATGATATTGACCATGAAGTATTTTAACCGCAAAGGGCGCCGGAAAAATCTCTGCGCCCTTTGCATTCTTTGTGGTTTAAAATAATGGCGTTCAAACAGCTTCAGGGCTTCAATAAGTATTACTAACCACCCGCATCGCTCTTTAGTATATCTTAGCAATCCTAAAATTGAACCTTAAAAATTTGCCATGAAACAAATCGTTTTTTTTCTGCTTGTCTGCATATTTGCTCAACCTGCTATTGCTCAAAAAAATACACCGGTAATTATTGCCACCTATAATCTCCGGTATAATAATCCCGGCGACAGCCTGAATGCTTGGCCCTACAGGAAGGAAAATGTAAAAGCGCTGATCCGCTTTCATGAATTTGATATATTCGGTACGGAAGAAGGTTTGATAGACCAGATCAAAGGCATAGCAGAGCTGGAAGAATATGCGTATACCGGGAAGGGGCGTGATGACGGGAAAGAAGCAGGCGAGCACAGCGCCATCTTCTACAGGAAAAGCCGGTTCCGGTTGCTGCAGTCCGGTGATTTCTGGTTAAGCGAAACGCCGGATAAGCCGGGCAAAGGCTGGGATGCAAAATGCTGCAACCGTATATGCTCCTGGGGAAAATTCAAAGATCTCCAGACAAAAAAAGAATTTTACTTTTTCTGTGTGCATTTCGACCACCAGGGCGTAATCGCACGGAAAGAATCGGGCAAGCTGATGGTAAAAAAAATAAAAGAGATCGCCAAAAACACACCGGTTGTTTGTGTGGGTGATTTCAATTCTACTCCCGAAACAGAACAGATAGAGGAAATGCAAACGCTTTTGCAGGATTCCTATAAAGTAACTGAAGCGCCGCCTTATGGTCCCGTCGGCACTTTCAACGCCTTTAAGTTTGATGCGCCCATGAAGCACCGGATAGACTACATTTTTGTAAGTCCCGGTATAAAAGTGCTGAAATATGGCGTGCTTACGGATGCCAGGGACCAGCGGTATCCTTCAGATCACCAGCCGGTAATGATAAAAGCATTGTTACCGTAATAGCATTACAACCATTTTGAATGTATAGCCTGTCTTTTGACAGGCTTTTTGCATGTTGCGTAAAGACTTTTCCGCATTTCGTAACAATCAGCCCTGCCTTCTGCCCGTAACTTCGCGGCGAATTAAAATATATATGAGATTTTTTCACCAATGTTTATTGCTGACTTTTTTCAGCACGGGGCTTTTTTGTATTTCATCTTATGGTCAGGTGCTTACAGGGGAAGACAGCCTGTATGCCGGTCTGGTAACCAAAGAGCAGTCCACTATTCTTTCCGGTTATGGTGAAGCGAGGTATACCCTGGACACCCGCCGCAAAAATGCAGAAGCTACACTGAGCAGGGTGGTACTATTTGTGGGTCATAAGTTTAATAATAAGCTCTCACTTTTTACAGAGATGGAACTGGAAGATGCACTGGTTGTTGGCCAACAGGGAGATGAGGCTGCTATCGGAAAAGGAGGCATAAGCATGGAGCAGGCTTTTTTAAAATTTAATCTTACGCCCACTACTTACCTTGTAGGAGGTCTGTTCATTCCCAGGCTGGGCATTATCAACGAAAATCATTTACCTACCACGTTCAACGGTGTTGACAGACCATTTGTAGAGCAACTGATTATTCCCTCCACCTGGCGTGAAGTGGGAGTAGGCATTTACGGTGGCATCAGAGGCGTTCCCGGTCTCAACTACAGTTTTTCGCTCACCAATGGTCTTAACTCCGGCGGCTTTTCTAACGGGAGCGGTATAAGAGATGGCAGGCAGTTGGGTTCTGCCGCTACCGGCCTCGGGTTAGGAGCATCAGGGTCGCTGCTATATTATATTGATCATTTCAGGTTCCAGCTTTCGGGTTATATAGGCGGCTCCACCGCAGTAGAAAAGAGGGTGGCTGACAGCCTGCAGTTAAATTCCGGGCCTTTTGGGAACCCGGTGATGCTGGGAGAAGCAAACGGGCAATATAATAATAATGGCTGGAGCATTAAGGCGATCGTTACCGGCATTAATATTCCCAATGCAAAAAATATCAACCTTGCCTACGCCAACAATACGCCTTCGGGGATATACGGAGGATACGCAGAAGCTGCTTATAATTTGTTGTATGCAAAACACGGGGATGCAAAAACACTGGCATTGTTCGGGCGATATGAATATCTTGACCTTAACGCCTCCATTCCAAAAAACGCACAGAAAAATGATGCCAGCCGGCAACAGTATATCGTAGCGGGGCTGACATACAAGCCTATACGTGGTATTGCCATAAAGGCGGATTATGTGCAGCATATTACCGGAGAGCCTAATCCGGCATTGATCATCACGCCTTTTCCGCAAACAGTTCCTTACTATACCAGCAATGGGTTTGTAAACCTGGGCATTGCCTATAATTTTTAGATATGAAGAGCAGAAGAGATTTTATCAGAACGGGATGTATGCATTGCGCAGGCATGCTTGGCATAAGCATGCTGCTGCAGAGCTGCGGCACTTCGGTGCAATTGTTCAAAACAAATACCCGCAATGATAGTGTATTGGTGCCCGTTAGTGCTTTTGCAGACGGGAAAAACATGGTAGTGGTAAGGGTATCCGGGCTGGAGAACGATATCCTGCTGGTGAAAAAGGAAGATCATTACCACGCGCTCAACCTGAAGTGTACCCACGAAGGCTATGGTCTCACTCCCACTTCAAAGCAGATCGTCTGCTCGGCTCATGGCAGCACTTTTGATTTTGACGGGAATGTGCTCAAAGAGCCTGCCCTGAAGCCCCTGAAAAAGTTCAACACGGAAATTATTGATAACAATACTATTATTATTCACTTAACCTGAAATCGTATCGCATGCTGAAATTAAAGCACTGGCCGCTACTGCTGTGCATCACCGCCACTGCCGCTGTTTCCTGTAATAAAGAGGATGACAATGATACCGTAGACGCTGCTGCGCTTAAATCTGAAATATTGCAGAACGTAGCCACTAATGTATGCACCAAGAGCTACGAAGATCTTTCTGATAAAGCAGGCCAGTTGCTGGCAGCAGTGAATATACTGAATACCACCACCACTGATGTCAATCTTTTGACCTGCCGTGATCTGTGGAAATCTATCCGGGAGACATGGGAAAGATCTGAAGCATGGCTTTTCGGCCCGGTAGATGTAGATAAAATTGATCCCCGTATTGATACCTGGCCGGTTGATTTTAACGACCTTAACAATGTGCTTGCAAGCCCGGATGAATTAGATGAAGATTACATCGAGTCGCTGGATGAAGATCATGATGCACTGAGAGGTTTTCACCCTATAGAGTATTTATTGTGGGGGCAAAACGGCGATAAAGCTGCTTCAGACCTGACGAACAGGGAAAAAGAATATTTGCTTGCACTTGCCCAAAATCTGAAAAAACTGGCAGACGAAGTAAAAACAAGCTGGACGGGAAGCTATGCTGCATCACTGGCAACAGCCGGCGCATCAGGTAATACTGAGTTTCCTACTACAAGAGTTGCATTTGAAACCATAGTTGATGCCATAGGTGGGATTTGCGATGAAGTCGCCAATGGGAAAATGCAGGAACCTTTTGAAACACAAAGGCCGGAATTGGAAGAAAGCCCGTTCGCACAAAACTCAATTACCGATTTTACTAATAATATCAAGGGTATCATGGATATGTACCAGGGCAAATTTACAGAGGATGGTAAGGGGCTTGAAGACCTGGTTCGCAGTTATAACCTGTCGCTGGATAATGAGATTAAAACAAAGCATAGCATGGCTATAGCAGCCTTGCAGGCCATAACTGATCCGTTTGGCAAAGCCATAATTTCCCAACCGTTGCAGGTGCAGACCGCTATGAATAAAATAAATGACCTGGCTTCAACGATCAATGAAGACCTGAAGCTTTTTGTGCAGCAATATGGCCAATAAGGATAGCACCGGTTATGATGAGACTGATTGACATTGTGCCTGAACCCTGAAAATATTCTTTTGAGTGATGAGAATCCCTGCTACTTATAGAGTTTGCCTTGCCCTGGTAACGGCTATACTATTGATTCTGGTTGCCTGTAATAAATTCGATGCGAATTACCGTAATCCCGACGATGAATGGAGAAGCGGTGGCAGGCAAACAGTATTTGACCAGAGCAGCAAAGCTTTCGGGCATCCTTTTCCTACCTTATCAGAAACATTGGAGCGTGTGCATGAAACAGGTGATGTACAATTCAGCTCTACTTTTGTATCGGCGCCCGCTCCTGTCAATCCCGGTCTTGGCCCGATCTTTAATAATGTAGGCTGCGCTTCCTGTCATATCGGCGACGGGCGTGGAAAAGTGCCTGGTGCCGGAGAAATTTCTGTGCTGATGCTTTTCAGGCTAAGCATTGCAGGGGAAGGCCCTCATGGTGGTCCCAATCCTGTGCCCGGGTATGGAGAACAGTTGCAAAACCGTGGTAATATTGGTGTGCAAAAAGAAGGGGATGTCGTTATCTCCTATCATGATGAAACCTTTTACTTTGATGACGGCACACCTTATAATCTCCGTTTCCCTACTTATACGGTTACCAACACCTATACTTACTTCCCTGCTGATGCGATGCTTTCACCACGCGTTGCGGCTCCGGTATTCGGTCTTGGGCTGCTTGAAGCATTGAGCGATGAAGATATCCTCTCCAGAGCGGATGAAAAAGATACTGACAGCGATGGCATCAGCGGCAAGCCAAATTATGTATGGAATTATACCACTAATACCACCACTCTCGGGCGTTTTGGCTGGAAGGCCAATCAACCCAACCTGCTGCAGCAGGTAGCAGCGGCATACAACCAGGATATCGGTATCACCAATTCTGTTTTCCCCCGGGAAAGCACTTTTGGACAGCCACATTATGACGGGCGGTCTGATGACCCTGAGCTTATTGACAGCCTGTTGTACAGCGTTGAATTTTACGTGAAGACACTCGCTGTTCCGGGAAGGAGGAATGTCACCGATGCCGTAGTGCAGCAGGGTAAGCAATTGTTCATGAGTGCCGGCTGCGATAAATGCCATACCCCGTCCATGCGCACTGCCGTAAATGTGGTCTTCCCCGATGTAAGCAACCAGCTTATACATCCCTATACTGACCTGTTGCTGCACGATATGGGCGACAGCCTTTCGGATCGCCGCCCTGATTTTCTTGCCACGGGCAACGAATGGCGCACAGCCCCGTTATGGGGTATAGGGCTTACCCAAAAAGTGAACGGGCATAATAATTTTTTGCATGATGGCCGTGCACGCAGCTTAATGGAAGCCATTATGTGGCATGGAGGTGAAGCGCTTCAATCGCGCAATAAAGTGAAAGCAATGAGCAGTACGGAAAGAAATGCCCTTATTAAATTTCTTGAGTCGCTCTGACACAGCACTGTCCCCAAACAACTTCCGTGTGTTCCAGACCGGCAACAGTTCTCCTTTATACATCACTTACTGCTCATCGGCAGAAGGACCGTACAACCCCGGGACGGGCACATTCAGTAACCGAAGATATACCGTAAGCTGAGCACGGTGATGAACAATATGATTCATCACCATCTGCCTCACGGCAATTTTCCTGGGCAGCTCGTACACTGTTATACCGTTCTTTGCAAAAGTCCATTTTGTTTGGAACCGCTCATCGGCAGTTGCAGAAAGGATATCTGCGGCTTCCTGTATCCTTTCGTCAAATTGCTGTAAAAGCTCCTCCACCGTTGCCGCTTTAAGCCTGTTGAATGCACCCGGCACCATATTGAATACATCCTGCTCCAAAATGATCTTTGCCCATTGCGGCAGCTCTGCTACATGGCAGGCCAAACGTCCGAGGGTCATGCTCTTGTCATGGGGCTTCCAGTCAAGTTTATCTTCTGGTATCCGTGACAGTAATTTTCTTGTGCCTGCAGCTTCGTGTTTAAGTTCTCCGGTAAGTGCTGAGCCTAATGCCATGCTGATATAGTTGTAGTTTACAATAACTGCAAATCTAATATTTACGATCATCCCGGCAAACAGGAGGAGGTTTTGAACCACTATTATCCGGCAAATATTAATAATCGTTTGAAATTCAGTTAATCGCCTCACCCCAGCCCTCTCCTCGCGGAGAGGGAGCAGAAACCGCTACAGCAAAGGCTTTCCTTAATTTTAAATATTTTTATTCGGACAACAATAGTTTTGAACCCCGGAGACAGGGAGTTACACTGAGAATTTGTCGTTTGACGTTTGTCGTTTCCCGGATATTACTTTTTTAATATTTAAGCTTCTTGCAATTGCTTTTTTCTTTATCTTTTCCCAAAATATTTTCATGAAAAGAACGACCCTGCTTTCCGTTATATTGTTATCCGCCTCTTGCTTCATTTCAGCTTTTTGCCTGGGTGATATAAGGCTTCCGGCCATATTTTCAGACAATATGGTGCTGCAGCAACAGGCGGACGTAACACTATGGGGCTGGTCGTCGCCCGCTGAAAAAATATATATTACCACCTCATGGAATAATACAACAGACTCTGTTACCGCTAACGGTAATGCACACTGGAAAACCTCCATACATACTCCCGCTGCCGGCGGTCCTTATACCATTACCTTCAAGGCGCACAATACTATTGTGCTGAACAATGTGATGCTGGGTGAAGTATGGGTTTGCTCCGGCCAGTCGAACATGCAATGGAGCTATCAGAATGGTCTTCCTGAAATGGAACAGGAATTTGCAGGCGCTGCGGCAAGAACCAATATCCGTTTTTTTCAGCTCCCTCAAACGACTTCGGAACATCCCCAGGATAATTGCCCCGGCACCTGGAAGAATTGCGGGCCTGAAACGCTCAAAAGCTTTAGTGCCGTAGCATATTACTTCGGTAAAAAGCTGGAAGAACAGCTCCATGTCCCCATAGGATTGATCAATACCAGTTGGGGTGGTACGCCTGCCGAAGTTTGGACACCGGCAGAAGCAATTGACAACGATCCTGTATTAAAAGCGGCCGCTGCAAAACAGCCGAAAACAGACTGGTGGCCAACCGCCCCTGCGCTTACCTACAACGCCATGATAGCGCCTCTTACCCAGTTTAACATCGCTGGTGCCATCTGGTACCAGGGAGAAAGCAATACCGGTACTGCAGCTTCATACCAACAGCTAATGACCACTATGATCAATAGCTGGCGTAACGCCTGGGGCAAAGCATTCCCCTTCTATTATGTACAGATTGCTCCCTTTTCCTATGGCAACAAATACATTGGCGCCCTGCTGAGAGAAGCACAAACCAAAACAATGGCTGTGCCCAATACAGGCATGGTAGTAATAACAGACCTGGTGGATGATATAAAAAATATTCATCCTAAGGACAAGCATGATGTAGGCGAAAGGCTCGCGGCATGGGCATTGGCCGAAACCTATCATAAAGAAGGACCGACATATAAAAGCCCCGTATATAAAAATATGGCAGTGAATAAAAATAAGATCACAGTGTATTTTGATAATGCTGAAAGCGGTCTGATGCTGAAAGGAGCAGAAAAAAAAGCAACCGAATTTTATATTGCAGGAGAAGACAGGGACTTTTTACCTGCCGATGTGAAAATTGAAGGTGATCATGTGATACTCTCCAATAAAGCAATTAAAGATCCTGTGGCTGTCCGTTTTGCTTTCGGCAATACTGCTATTGGTAATATATTCAGCAAAAAAGGCCTGCCGGTTTGCCCTTTTCGTACAGATGACTGGGAAGTAGATACCGCTAAAGAAAAATAATGCTGACAGCCCAGGCTGATAACATAAAGCCGGTAGCCTATAAAAAAAAGCATCAAGTTTTGTAGTTTCCGGCTTTCACCTTCATTTACATAACCCGATGCTTTCGTGAGAAGTGCATATTTCCTTTCGGATCTTTGCCTCTCTTGTTACCTTTTCCTGTTGCCAGGTATTGATAACGTTTGTACTATAAAGATATAACACAAGACCGTCCTTTTGCAAATTTTTTGCTGTTTTGATTTGCACCTGCTACGCACATAGTTATGCACCGGATTTTCCCAAAATGATCGTTTAAAGAACAGGTTATGCACAAAATACAGCGCTACGATCTCATATTTTCATACTGCAGGGGTATGCCCAGGCTCCATCCTTTTGAAGCCTGGATGACCGTTTGCAGATCGTCAATCTTTTTACCGGTTACCCTTACCAGATCGTCATTAATAGAAGCCTGCACTTTGAGCCCTGAATCTTTGATATGCTTTACTATTTTCCTGGCATCTTCCTGTTTCAGTCCATTGCGAACGCTCACCTCCTTTTTCCATACCTTCCCGCTTTGGTGCCCTTCCTTCGACAGATCAAAAGCTTCAGGCGCGATACCCTGCTTATGAGCCCTGCTGATCAACGCATCAATCAACTGCTCCATTTTCATCTCCCCATCCGTTTCTATATTCAGCCGGAAATCTTTTTTATCAAAGTCGAGCACTACATGAGTGCCTTTAAAATCAAAACGATTGGTAATTTCTTTACGGGTTACATTCACAGCGTTATCCAACGCCTGTGCATCTACTTTGCTGACAATATCAAATGATGGCATAGCTCAATAGTTTTGTCCTGCAAAAGTAACAAACAGTAAGCCATAAAACTTGTATCGCCAAGTGTATTTTGTTGTCATTTTTGGGTTTAAAGCCTAAAATAGCGGAGCATGGAAATGCTATATTTGACCTGCTACAAATACGCCACGTTAAAACAATGCTGCTATGAACAAAAAGGCTGATCATAACAATACCAGACCCCGCAAAAAAGACGATACTCTTTTAAACACAAATTGAACAATTAACAGGAGGTACCATTGCCATGGGTATTATAGAAACTTATAAAGAAAATAGAGCGGGAGGAAGGGATTGAAAAAGGTTTGGAAAGAGGTATCGAAAAAGGCAAAAACAGGGGTTATTGAAAACCTGATCACAGAACTTAGACTTTCGGATAGGCAGGCTGCCCGTATTGCCGGAATGCCCGAAGACTTTGTAAAAAGGTGCGCGCATCATTGAAAAAAAGAGATAAGCTTTATTTACCGTGGCAATTTCATGTGCCTGTAAAATCCGGTCAACGTAATAATGCAAACAGCCAGCATACTCAATGCAAGTGATACCAATAAAAACGAAACCAGTCCATCGGTTATCCCCGCCCCTCCATGTCCGCCTGCTATCGGCATCATCTTCCCTGTGCCTGTTATAGCAGCGATGATCACCGCAACAAGATTCGCAAATGTTCCATAAACTGCCAGCCAGAACGTTGCGTTCAAGAGTATTTTTGAAAGCACCAGCCGTTTCCAGATAAGCCCGAGGATCATTAAAAACATGCCATTCATTACTCCTTCGAGATGAGCAGAAAGCGCCATGCGAGGGTTTTTCATGTTTTGAACGAACAATGCGATGGTAAGTCCTAATAAGAACAATATCAAGCCCAGGAAAATCAGCTTGTTTGCCTGCTTTGCCTGCAGATCATTTTCCATTACGCTCATATGCAATGCTAATTTTGAGTTTAGCGTTTATTATTTTGTATGTAAGTTATAATTTGATAAGCGTATTTGCAATCACATATATTTGTAAATTCAGGCTTTCATAAAAATATCAAAAGATATTTCGCATTGGTAATTGTATTTATCCTTTCCATCAGTTTTATTGCTTCGCTCGTCCGGTCAACCTTGGGTTTTGGTGAATCCCTAATTGCAGTGCCGTTATTTCTCTTTATTTTACCGGCAAATGTTGCCGTTCCGCTATCGGTAATGCTATCCATTATAATTGCGTTGATAATCGTAATTCAGGATCATTCAAAAATCCATTTTAACAGCGCAAAATGGCTGATTATATATGCCATACCGGGGATACCTTTAGGAGTGCTGATCTTGGTATATGGGAACGAAACCTTTGTAAAAACCGGGCTTGGATTTTTAATTGTGCTTTATTCGCTTTACTCTTTATTCGGAAAGTCATCCCTCCGTTTACAAAAAGACAGCAAATTCTGGCTTTTTATCTGTGGTTTTCTGTCGGGAGTATTTGGCGGCGCGTATGGTTTGAACGGACCGCCTTTAGTCGTTTACGGAAATTTAAGAAAATGGAGCGCAAAACATTTCAGGGCAAACAGGGCAGACGCATTAAAATTTTAAGTTCTCAATGAGAGTAAGGACAACAGATA
>CAYWVB010000060.1:0-30973 GCA_964461595.1 uncultured Terrimonas sp.
CTGTAAAAGGAAATTGCAATGTAATACATTTGTCAGGAATGAATGTTAATAACTGTTAATTATTAATCTTCCACGAGCTTGTTCTTTCTTCCTTTTTGTTTGATCAATTTAAAAGAATCGTACAATTCCCCGGTGGAGGTATAGCATTTGTAGGCAAGCGTATTTCCTTCTACGGTAATGAGCTGGTACAATTGAAGATGGCCGCCGTTTTTATCCATCCAGGGCTTCTCGTTTTCCTTGTACATTTTGGAGCCGCTCATCGAAATGACATACATGGTGCCGGAAAATTCATTTGCGGTCGCCCCGTTGATCTTTTTCATCCCTCTTGCATATGCATGGTCATGCCCCTGCATCACAAGATCTACTTTGTATTTGTCGAACAACGGTTTAAAGTTATCCCGCATCCAGGGGTTGTCTCTTTGCGGAGCAATAGAATATATGGGGTGGTGAAATATTACACAGGTCCATTTATTGGGGTTGTGCTGCAGTACGGAGTCGAGCCATTGCTTCTGGCTTTCCAGGTCAGCAGGTACTTCTTCGGCCTGGTTGGAATTGAGCGAGATAAAACGCATTCCCTGTATATCGGTAAAGTACGCTGTTTCTTTCACTCCTTCCGGTCCGTTTTCGGGGAGTGTGAACTGAGGACGCCAGAATGCAGAAAGCTTATCATCTTTAGTTTTAGCATATTCATGATTGCCGGGAGACATGATGCCCGGGATCATGCTGTGAATGAAGCTGCCTGCATAAAACAATTCTCCCCATTCATTGTCAAATTCTCCGCGGTTTACTATATCACCTGCATACATGATTGCATTTGCATCGGGCATTTTAGCATAGGCAGACCGGATAAGACCGGACCAAAATGACTTGATACCGGTTTGCACATCTCCCAGGTATATAAAAGACAGTTTATCGCCCGGCAGCCCTGCTGTGCTTACATGAAACCATTCGCTCCAGTGGTTTTCCGTGCCTACGCGGTACATATATTTTGTACGTGGCTTCAGGTGTTTAAAAACATAAGAATGATAAAACACGGAAATATTCCCGAGTTGAAATTTCTCTGATACGGAGGCCTGTCTATGGGCATTTAAGGACGCTGCCGGATCCGCGTTTGTTTCCATTATTTCTGCAAAGCCGTTTTGAATACTGTCACATGTTCTCCAGGTAACGGCAAGAGAGGTAGACGGATCTTCGGTAACGTTTAAGACTATTCTGTCAGGGTCAGGTCCGGCAGGAAAAGGATTGGGCTGTGTAAAAGCTGTAACAGAAATAATTGTCAATATAATTGGAATAATGCTCCTTAGTCTTTTTTTCATGAGTAGTAATGGGACATGTTACAAAATAAAAATATCAGAAGTTGGGGGAGAGTAAGGGTTGTTATTTTTCTTTTATTTCTTTTATCGCGTCTGCAATCGGATGATTCGCTTTATAATGTAATCCAAGAAGAGAAGCAATGGTTTGGGCGATTTGCTTCTGATACAATTGCATAGACGTTTTTAATTCTCCTTTTGCCGGTAAGCCGGGGCCCATCGCTGCAATCCATATTTCATGCGAATCTTTTATATGGCTGCTTCCATGACCAGTCCATTGATCTTTAATCATGTCGCCGCGCCCGTGATCACATGTGATGAGAATAGCTGTTTTATCTTTATATTCCGGGGTGCTTTGCACATAAGTCCAGATATCCTTTATCCATTCGTCTACCTGTTTGATGGTATTCAGATAATCTTTGTATCTGCCTCCATGCGCCCATTCATCAGTTTCTCCATACCCAATAAACAACACCCGTGGTTTTCTTTGCCTTAGATGCTCCATTGCCTCATAATGGGTGAATACGTCAAGACATTCATCAAGGCCAAAGGGTTTATAAGAATCTTTGAGCATGGCATTGATCAGCTGCTCCCTGTCTGTAGGATGTGCTCCGCCGGTGGGGCTGTAGGCTGCCGTTACCGGGAAACCACAGCGCTCTTTGTTAAATATCCTGTCAAAGGCTTCCCAGGCGCCGAAGGCTGCAACTTTCCCTTTGAAAGCGGGCTGCTGGTTGATATATTCCAATACGGTAACATGCGGGTTGGGCATATATTCATTGGAGTTGACCGCTGTATCGGGATAGCCGGTAAAGATTTCATTGTAACCGGGGTACGAGAACCAGTACGGGTTGGCATTGTCCACTTTATTGCCAAAGCTTCTGTTGCCATAAAGCTGTCCTTTTGCAGCAATAACATTCCAGAAGAAAGGCATCAGCTTTTTTCTCCTCTCTTCCGGGCTGTCGGCCCAGTATTGCTTATATATTCCTGCGCTATCCCCCTGGTTGAACCTGCGGTTGTTGGCTAAAGCAGGGTCCATGCCTTTAAATATTTCCTGCCACCTGAGCCCGTCTGAAGTGATGACGATAATATTTTTTATTTCCCCACCTGTTTTTTGCTGGGCTGACAGGCAAAACGGGAATAATAATAATAAAAGCGGGAGTATCTTTTTCATTTGTATAATTTTATTATTATCTGTCAAATATGTTACTTCCTGCCGGTATATATCCTTTATCGGGCAGGATAATATTTGTCGAGCCAGTTGAGCATTTTTGCAAACACATCTACTGCTGCAGCGGGGCTGACACCATGCTTTTCTTCAGGATAAATTTCCAGCGCTGAAGGTACATTCATCTCCTGTAATTTCTGGTACAGGTTCTTTGCCTGGCTTACATTCACCAGTGGGTCCTTACCACCGTGAAACAGGATAGTGGGTACAGCAGTTTCTTTGGTGAGATGCCACAATGGGCTGGCGTCTTTGGTGATCTGGGCATTGACATCTTTCTCTCCCAGGAAACGGATAACAATATTGTCGGCATCGCTGCCGTCAGGGCGGACGGCTTTGTCGGTAAGATCTGTAGGTCCCCAGAGATCTACTACGGTCTTTACCTGTTTCTTTTCATCATACCCATAGGCATACAGCATAGCAAGATGCCCGCCGGCACTGCCGCCCATAAGCGCATATTCATTTCCGTTGTATTCATACCGGTTTGCATTTTTTGAAATAAAGGCAACCAGCTTTTTTACATCTTCAATCTGTGCCGGGAAACGGTTCGCGTTATCTTTTACAAGCCTGTAGTTCATAGAGACCACTACATAACCCCGCTTACCGGAAAGCTCTTCTATCAGTTGTTTGGGAAACTCCGATTTATCGCCGCGGCTCCATCCGCCGCCATGGATATATATAATTACTTTAGCGCCCGGCTGTATATTTTTGGGTATATAAGCATCAAAAGTATTTTGGCCGTCAGGAGCGTCACCGTACTTAATATTTTTTAATTCACGGTAGCTCCTGCTCCTGTATTTTGCGTAGGGATCTGCCTGTGTAAGATCGCGCCCGCGCCCGTTCCTTAACCCGTTTTTATCAAGGTATTCAATAAGCGCTTTCGGATGGTCGGTTTGTATACCCTGTATCCCCTTGGATAAGGCAGTATTCCATATTTCCGGGCTTTCGTCATCGCTTTCCACATCCATCCACACGGCTACATCATTATCATTGGCCGTAGCGATCATGCCCGTGTCATCTATATTGTCAAGCGCTTCTATGGAGGCCTGGTCCAGGAAAAAAGATAATTGCTCTTTATTGGTGATCCCTTCTATAACACTTGTGATCAGCGGGATTTTGGGTGCAATTTCACGCCACTGCTTATATTGGGGTATGCTGTTCACATACACCGCTACCTGGTTTTCCATGCCTGCCGCCTGTATTTGCCGGAAAGTTTCGGCAACATCGGCATCTTTAAAATCAAGGTATATATTGATCTTGCTTTTGCAGGTTTTTAAAACTTCTTCAAAAGTGGGTATGCGGTATACCTTTTTTGAAGGCTTATTTTTGTTATTTACTTTGAGCTGTTGAATTTCAGCAAGGGTCAGGTCTTTTATTTTTCCTTTGCCATCGGTCATGCGATCTACTGTAGCATCGTGCTGCAGTACCAGGTACCCGTCTTTGGTGGTACGGAGATCTATTTCTGCATAATCGGCGCCGCTTTTGATCGCTTCCTTCAGGGAGGCAATTGTATTCTCCGGAACTTTTGTATGATCTCCCCTGTGGGCAATTACAACGAGGTTGTACTTTGTTTTGGGTAAAGATGCCGTTTTTTCCTGGGCGAGCAGGTTTGCCAGGCAAAACCATAGCGCAACTGATAAAAATATTTTCTTCATACTGGTTTAATTTGCCTCTGTCTTTTCCAGTGGTTAATTATATTTCAGTGGTTCCCATCAGGAGCGAAAAACAGGCAGATTATACTCAATGGGGTGAATGGGTAATGGTGAATCGTGAATTCACTATTCACCATTACCCACTGCCAGCAGGCTGCAACCCCTCACATCACTATTATCTATCCTTCCCAACACTTCAAAGCTGCCATCAGGATAAAGCCTTCCGGCATCTTCAACAGCAATGAAGCTGCAGGAATACATATTAGCCAGGTCAATGATGTTGAGCGCTCCCGTAAGCGGAGAGGCTCCTGCTTTGGATACATCCAGGGGATCTTCAGTATCCCTGATAAGGACTTTCATCCACGGAGGGCAGCAAAACCTGCCATTCCCTTTGGAATAAGCTTGTGAGAGCAGCTCTGTCATGCCATATTCGGAATGTATATCATTCAGGTGAAATGCATTTTTCAAAATACGATGCACTTCTTCCCTGGTCATTTCATGCCGCCGGCCTTTCATGCCGCCGGTTTCCATTACTGTGGTAGACCGCAGCGGCATCGGGAATTTT
The DNA here is from genome assembly GCA_964461595.1 of uncultured Terrimonas sp. Taxonomy (GTDB): domain Bacteria; phylum Bacteroidota; class Bacteroidia; order Chitinophagales; family Chitinophagaceae; genus Agriterribacter. The sequence continues at coordinate 4,750 of CAYWVB010000060.1, forward strand.
TCGGCAAAATCCAGCAGGGCAAAGGTCACCCCGATAAGTAATGTCTTTTGCTGTTGTTGTTCAAGGCGTTGCAATGTTGCAGCAAGCCGTTCCTGCTCATACAGGTAAAACCCGCTGTCTGTATGGTGCGTTTGCCTGATAAGCTCATCAACCATTACCACGAGAGAGGAGTGCTTTCGTTCGAGATAGGATGGTAATAAGCCTATAATACACCAGCCGGAAGGATGACCATAAAAGAGCTCAAACGCTTTGATAAAACTCTGCGTATATATGGAAAGCTCCCTGATATAGTGGCGGCTGTTGATGGTTTGGGTGGTGCCGCTGCTTTCAAAAACCGCTTCCGGCGTAAAATCGGTAGTAGTGACGGTATGAGATTTAAAAAACTGAACAGGAAGAAATGGTATTCCGGTTATATCGGAAACTGTTTGGGGATTGACCTTAAGTGCATCCACAAAGCTTTGGTATACGGGGTTCTCCCGGTATTGCAACCGGAAGATATCGAGTGCAATACGTTTGAGGTCAGAAATGTTAAAATCATTCCATAACTGCCGGATGTCTTGATATACAGGGAGTTTATTCAAAGGGAATATTTACATTTGTTCACTGAATACAGTTATATGAAACCATGGATAGCGGTATCTCTTTTTGTTTTGCTAATAGTCTCCTGCAGCAAAGATAAGTTTAGTAGTAAACCGAGTTTGAAATTTAAGGAGATGAGCGGTAATTATCTCCCCATCGGCGATTATGCTGTCCGGTTCACATTGGAGTATACTGATGCCGACGGCGATATTGCAGGAGAGCATTTGTTCGTTGAAAAGCTATCCTCTTCTGCATCTCCTGACAATCCCTGTTCAAACGGGAATGAACCTTACTATACGGACAGTATCAGTTATACAATACCGACAGATGTGCCGGCAACGACCAATCAAAAAGGCGAAATTGTAGTGACCATTACAAGGCTGCTTGCTGCACCATTGAAATGTGATGAGCAGGACAGTACGGAGCAGGCCACTTTTAAATTCTGGTTCAAAGATCAGGCAGGGAATGTAAGTGATACGGTGACTGCTCCTCCGGTTACCGTTGAAAAGATCAGATAAGGGAAGGAGTAAGGGTTTATTTCACTTCAGCGATTGATGAAGATTTATTTATTTTTGAATAAATAATTACAATCTTCATGGCAAAACAATCTAAGACAAAGCATAAATCCATTTTAAAGGACAGTTCCCTTACTTTTTTTAAAAACTATATCAACAATGCCTCTCCCACGGGCTTTGAAAGCAGCGGGCAAAAGCTCTGGCTGGAATATATAAAACCTTATATTGATACCAATTTTGTAGATCCTTACGGTACTGCGGTGGGTATCATCAATCCTGATGAAAAATTTAAAGTGGTAATAGAAGCGCACGCTGATGAGATAAGCTGGTTTGTAAATTATATCACCAGCGACGGGCTTATTTACCTGAAACGCAACGGGGGGGTAGATCACCAGATAGCGCCCGGCAAAAGAGTATTGATACATGGCAGGAAAGGAGCGGTGAAAGCTGTATTCGGCTGGCCTGCCATCCATACCAGGATCGGCGGCGGGGAGAAAGAAACGCAGCCTAAAGTGGACAACCTGTTTTTAGATACCGGCGCCAGGAATAAAAAGGAGGTGGAAGCGCTCGGTATTCATGTGGGGGCGGTTGCCACCTATGAAGAAGGCTTTGATGAGCTGGCATATGATTACTATATCGGCCGGGCAATGGACAACAGGGTAGGTGGTTTTATGATAGCGGAAGTAGCCAGATTATTGAGTGAAAGCAAAAAAAGGATCCCTTTCGGGTTGTATATAGTAAATGCCGTACAGGAAGAGGTAGGACTGCGCGGTGCGGAAATGATCGCGAGGCGCATTAAGCCTGATGTGGCCATTATAACAGATGTGACCCACGATACCACTACCCCCATGATCAATAAAGCTGTTGAAGGGGATATTGCCTGCGGCAAAGGTCCGTCGCTGGCGTATGCGCCTGCCGTGCACAATAAGCTGCTCCAGTTTGTGCAGGGTGTTGCCGAAGATAATAAAATACCGGTGCAGTTACGGACGCTCAGCCGCAGCACGGGAACAGATACCGATTCTTTTGCCTATGCCAATGACGGCTGCCCGTCGGTGCTGATCTCTATTGCGTTGCGCTATATGCATACAACCGTTGAAATGTTGCATAAGGATGATATTGAAAATACTATCAGGCTGATGTATGAAACCGTGCTGGCGTTGTCACCCAGGACGAAGCTGAGTTATTTTTAAGGGTGTAAATATTGCTTATGAATGTATTTGCATACATTGATCCGGGAAGCGGGAGTTATCTTGTTCAGGTAATTGTTGCCGCTATCCTGGGAATATCTTTTTATTTTAAATCGCTTTGGGCGTGGGTAAAGTCCATTTTCGGGATAAAGCCGAAAGTACAGGAGAAAGACGATCAGGCTCATGAATAAAGCATTGCATCATCCCGCTTCTTTTAGAGATCCATCCGGCTTTATATTTGAGCGGGAAGGTAAAATTTACCGGCAGGTAAATCAATGTTATGCGGATCACTATCGTCTTTTGCGGTCTTCCGGGTTGTACAGCAGGCTCACAGGCACAGGAAAGTTAATTGCTCATACAGAGCTGCAGGAAAATCTTCTTTTGTCGGATAACTGGTTCTTAACCCTGCTGCCGGAACAGATTGAATTTATCAGCTACCCTTATGAATGGTGCTTTGACCAGTTGAAAGACGCGGCATTGCTTACGCTTGATATAGTCACAGAAGCGATTGCACATGGTATGATATTAAAAGATGCTACTCCTTTTAATATACAATTTACGGGTGGAAAGCCTGTATTCATTGATACTTTATCTTTTGAAAAATATGATAGTACAAAACCGTGGGTGGCTTACAGCCAGTTTATAGAAAGTTTTGTGACCCCATTGCTGCTTGCGTCTTACAGGTCGCCGGAACTGATCAGGGTTCTCCAGTTATATCCTGGCGGGATACCTTTGTCATTAGCCGCAAAAATTCTTCCTTTCCGGAGCCGGTTTAACTTTAATGTGCTTTTGCATATTTTTTTACCGTTGTATATCTCTCTCCCACCCGGCAACCGGTCTCAAAAGCAGTTGGAATTTTCCCGGCAGAAATTTATAAATATCATTAACAGCCTGCATGCGCTTATAAGCAGGCTTGAGTTGAAACGGATAAGATCAGCATGGAGCGATTATTATAGCAACACGGTATCCGGTAATGATTATGTAGCTCAAAAAAAGAAAATATTAGAAGAGTGGCTGGAATTGGTTCATGGCAATACCGTATTGGACATAGGTACCAATACCGGGTTGTTTGCCCGCCAGGTCTGTGGAAAATTTGTAAATGTAATTGCTATAGATACAGACTCCTGGTGTATCAATGATCTTTACCGGGAGTCCAGGAAGGCCATTCGTTCGAATATATTGCCACTATGCGTTGATATTTCGGAGCCTACTCCCGCTATAGGGTGGAATAATGAAGAACGCGGTAGCTTTTTTGCCAGGTGTAAAGCCGACGTGGTTTTTGCGCTGGCATTGATCCATCATATAGCGATCTCAAAAAATATCCCGATACCGGATATTGCAGAAAAGCTGAGCCAACTCTGTAATTTTTTGATCATAGAATTTGTTCCAAAAAATGATCCGAAAGTGATGCCGATGCTGCAAGGAAGGAGGGATATATTTGAAGAATATTCGGAAAGCCTGTTTGAGGATTCTTTTTCTGTTTTTTTTATAATAGAACAAAAGGTAAAGGTTGACCCGACGGACCGGGTTTTATATTTGATGAAGAAAAAGGTAATTGCGCGTGCATAGACTTATAAACTCATATATTATTCCTGTTTTAGAAGAGATTCCATTTCATACTTTTTTATTACCTGTCCTTTTTCTTGCTAATATTTATTTTCAGTATAGTGGGCTTCTCTCCTTTCAGGAGATGGATCAAGCTCTTGCTGCTTTATTTGTCGCTTTTATTTGTGTTTTTTGGGTTTTCAGATTTTTTTTGAAAGATGCTGCCAAGTCCGGGGTGATAACCACTGTCGCCGGTATTTTTTATCTGTATTTTGGTGAAATCAAAGCTGCCTGGGAAGCGATGGTCTTTTTCCCTTTCGGACGATACATGTTTTTTCTCCCGCTTACAGTCGCTTTTTTCCTGCTGGTTTGCTTAAAAGTAATTAGGTTAAAAAATTGCAGGAAACTTATGCGTTATCTGAATCTGCTATTTTTCATTTATGTGATGATGACAGTATTTGCAGGATATCAGTACTTTAGAAAGTTTAGTGCAGTTAAAGCAGATGAAGATAAAAAGGATAAACTTGTAAACACAATCGGGCAGAGTGCTACTATAAAGGATTCTACTCTTCCTGATATTTTTTTTATTATGCCTGATTGCTATCCTTCGAGTCAATACCAAAAAGAAATATTAAGCTACGATAATAGTAGTTTCGATAAGTGGCTCGTTGATAAAGGTTTTTATGTTGTATCGAGCTCCACGAGTAATTATAACCGGACAGCATTTTCAATACCATCTACTTTAGATCTGGATTATCTTCATAACATTGATACAGGAAGCAGCCATATGTCTATAGAATATTCCAAAGCCTTATATGTAGGGAAAAGGAACGCTTTATATAAATGGCTTAAAAAATTTGATTATGAGACGCTGAATCTTTCAATTTTTGATTTGGGAGATGATAAGCCTATAAAAAAATATAATTTCATCCAGGCTTCAGAATGGTATGTGATTTTTCACAATACTCTTTATGAGAAGATCAGGTATGATCTACTTTGGCGGTTCACTGCCTCAAAATCTTCTGTCATTACTTCAGAAAATATAGCACGCTTTAAGGAATATGAAACTTATAATGCAAAAGTTCTTGATTCATTGAAAGTGCTTGCTGCTTCTAACAATTCAATGCAGCCCCCTAGGTTTGTATATGCGCATTTATATTTACCTCACTTTCCTTATTTCCGCGATTCCACAGGGAGACCGTTTCCCGATAAATTGTTGCTGTATGATTCTGCAGGTATGGACAGAGGACGGTTAAGACAATATATACAATACACAAATAGTAAATTAAAGGATGTGGTGAGCCAGATCCTGGATTTTAAGGGAATTCGAAAGACTGTAATAATCCTGCAGAGTGATCATGGGCTTGATGACATGGATGCTTCCCGGCCAAATGATGCATTCAGCAATTATAAAGCCATCTATTTTTCAGATCGTGACTATAAGCTGCTTTACCCAACAATGAGCAACGTTAATACTTTCAGGATCGTTATTAATAAATATTTTGGACAGCAATTATCCTTGCTGCCTGATAGCAGCTTTTATATATTCAACAGGTAGAAATCCGCATAATATTTCAAATAGAATTAATTATTTTTGGAAAGATCAGGTTGAGTCATTTTTAAAATCACTTCCTTGTATTTTCGCCAGTTACATCAAAGAAACAAGTTTGCATTTTGGCTTCTGCTTGGAGCATGCCTGATCCAATTGGTCATATTTTATAAACAAGGCGCTGTATTGAGCCCGTTTTATAACTATGGGATGTACTCAGAAAAAATATCTCCGGAAGAAGACTATGAAGTAATAAATATATATGTTGACGGACAATTGCTAAAAGGTAAAGATTTCGGCTCTCACGAATGGGACCGCCTGTATGTACCTTTACAGATGTATCTCGCCAAAGACTCGATAAATGAAGATATGATTGATATCAAAAACAGGCTGTTGGCGAAATTGCATCTTAGCTACCTCGAAAGCTATAATGCCCCTTTTAGGAGCAATGTCCCGGCAGCGGATTTCCAGGACTGGTATAAAAAGCTTGTGGAGAAGCTGATCCGGACAGATGCTCATAATATCAACATCTATAAATGCAAGTATAAGTGGAATGGAAGTCAACTAAACATATCCGATTCAACAATGCTCATGAGCATCAGCAGCTAATTCTCCGGGAGCAACGGCAAATCATTTTACTATATGTGATCGTTACTGCTGTTTTATTTTTTGACAGGTGGAATAATGAGATGTTGTTAAGTCAGGTTATTCCCCCTTTTTTCGTCAACCGGATGGATGTTTCTTTGTGGCTATTCATGTTCACGAATATTCAAAGTTTTTTTTTGGATAACTTTCATGTCTGTCTGGCACTTGATATTCTATTGCTATTGTTACCTGTTATTTATATGCTGCTCTTTTTTAAAAAAAGCAGATGGATAGTTACAACAGGTTGGATCATTCTTGTATTTAATTTTGTGTATGCGCAATGCGCTGTGTTATATGTAACTACTTCAATTGAAGAACATATTGGCTGGATGCTGTTTCCGCTTGTTCTCATTTGTCCAAAACCTCCTGATTTCAGATTAGCGTTAAAATTTATCCGGTACGTGGCGCTGTTTTTCTTTACATCAGCAGGTATATGGAAAATGAGGAATGGAGGATTATTCAACTTGCAGGAGATGAGTGGAATAATATTATATCAGCATAAGGACTTTCTGGCTACTTCTCCAGGTTACTTCCTTACTAATATGTATTATTGGCTGGTACAGCATCCTTATGTAAGTTATTTTCTTTATCTGGGCGCTGCTATTTTAGAGTTGCTTTTTATTATTGGCTTTTTTACTACCAGGCTCGACAGGTGGCTGGTGCTCCTGTTTGTTGTTTTTCTGGTGAGCGACATGGTGATCATGAGGATAAAGTATTGGGAGATATTGTATCTTCTTATCCCCTTATTATATTCCGGGAAAGAAATCTTTAATAACGTCGGTAAGGGCGATTAATCATATTAAAGTCTTTCGAGGAGCACAGACATGTGTTATGCTGATAGTTCCCTCCTGGTAGTATAGTTGATGATAGGAAAGGATTTCAGCGGATGCATACGGCAGTTTTTTCTTCTAACACAATTTAATACCAGAAGGCAAATAAATATCCCTGCAAACCAAATGAATTGTTTAACCCAATTCATTCAAAAGAAAAATAACAGTTACCCCTTCGCTATTCCTTCCTTTCCTTTTTCAAAATCCTTTTCATACGCCCTGATGATAGCTTTCACCAGCCGGTGGCGCACCACATCATCTTCATCCAGCTCAATATGGGTGATGCCGTCAATGTTGTGCAATATGCGGATGGCCTTCTCCAGCCCGCTCTTCTGGTGCTTGGGCAGGTCTACCTGCGTAAGGTCGCCGGTGATAATGGCTTTGGCATTGGCGCCTATGCGGGTGAGGAACATTTTGATCTGCAGGTCGGTAGCATTCTGCGCTTCATCCAGTATGATAAATGCATTGTCAAGCGTACGTCCGCGCATATAGGCGAGCGGGGCAATTTCAATCACTCTCGTGCTCATATAATACCCTAATTTATCGGCAGGTATCATATCATCCAGCGCATCATATAAAGGGCGTAAGTAGGGGTCAATTTTTTCTTTGAGGTCTCCTGGCAGGAAACCAAGGCTTTCACCGGCTTCCACCGCAGGGCGCGTCAGGATGATCTTTTTGACAGATTTATTTTTTAAAGCCCTGACGGCAAGCGCTACAGCCGTATAGGTTTTACCGGTTCCCGCCGGGCCTATCGCAAACACAATATCGTTCTTGTCTACTGCCGTGACCATCCGTTTCTGGTTGGCAGTCCGTGCCCGCACGCTTTTACCATTCGGCCCAAAAACAAGCACCTCGTTGGGATTGCGCTCTACAAAATTATCAATGCTTTCCGCATCATCGCCTCCGAGTATCTGTTCAAAATAATGCTCACTTACATGGCCGTTTCTTTCCAGGTATTGAATCAGCAATTCAATTTTCTCTTTTGCCATTTCAATTTGCTCCGGAGCGCCACTCAGCTTCATCTGTGTACCGCGGCTGAGGATCTTAAGTAAAGGAAATTTCTTTTTGAGGAGGTCGAGCTTGCCATTGTTAACACCAAAAAACTCTATAGGGTTAACGGTTTCCAGGTTAATGATTGTTTCTGTCAATGAGGTTCGGTTTTAAGTTCACAAATAGTCTTCAATTTATTAAAGACTAACCTATCGTTACATTCAAATTTAATGCATCAGCATTTAAATAACTAATATTTACTTATGCACACATGTGGATATATGCTAAAACCTCGCCAAAATTTTAAGATTTAATAATCTTGGCGTTAGCCTGTTGGGCAACGTATAGATAGTGTTCGAAAAATCTTTGATGAACATATAGGAAATGGTATTGCTCCGGTCGAGCAGGTTGAATATTTCAAAGCTTGCCCATATATTATCAAATTTCCTGAAAGGGCTATGACTCCGGCGACCGGCTTTATCGCCGGATAATAATTGTGCGCTGAAGCCGATATCCACACGCATATAAGGATCTATGATCAATGCGTTCCTGTACCGCACACTGCCGGGAATATTATAGGGCATATTGCTGCCGAATATGGTATTGAGATGCACCCTGAAATTTTTGTTGGTGCTTAAATAATCCTGGAAGAACATGCCGAAGGTGATCAGCCGGTCTGTTGGCCGCCCTACCCAGCCTTTGTCAAATCTCGCACTGTCAGCTACAACCTGGTCTTCTGTTTGTGCGGTTATGAATTCACCTGCTGCATTTTTATAGCGGTAATAATAAAAGCTGTCAATTCTTTCCATGGTGCGCATTATCCCGAGGCTTACCCAGCTTTCTGCATCTTTCACCAGCTCGCTGAACAGCCTCATTTCAATACCTGTAGCGTAAGCTTTTGCATTGTTGTTGCCGAAATACCGGATGCGTACATTGTCAATATCATAAGGATCGAGATGGCGAATGCCTTTATAATAGGCTTCAATGGCAAGTCTCGATGGTCTGTTCCATGCTTTGAAATTATAATCCGCTCCTGCAACGGCCTGCCAGCTTCTCTGCGCTTTGACGGAGGTATTCAATGTGCCGTCATATTTTCTCAGTTCCCGGTAAAAAGGAGGCTGATCATAAGCGCCGGCGGCAAGCTTTAATGCCCAGTTTTTTCTTTCTCCGGGAACCCATGCTATTTGTGCGCGCGGGGAGACAATACATTCTTTGCTGAGCGAATTATAATTAAACCGGACACCCGCCTGCAGGCTGAAATCTGATGATTTGCCAAATAAAATATTATCCTGTATATAGCCTGATATTTTATTCACGGTAAGATCTGCTGCAGAATGAATGGCCCTGTCTAATAGCAGCTGATCACTATTGTAAGGCAAATTATAGCCGGCGGAATCCTGCGCTTCCCATTCGTTCAGCTTATCGTGAATGATAGTACGGTCTGCGCTTACTCCCCATTGCAGGGCATGCTGCTTTAAAGTGAAATATCCTTTGTGTGCAATATTCCAGTTGGCGATATTAAGCGTATTGCGGGCATGGTTCATAAATACTCCGGCGCCAAGCGGATTGATAATAGTGCCGAAATCAGCCTTACTTTTATCAAAGCTGCGTTCCCCGAAAAGATATGCGCCCCATATATCATAGGCTTCCTGCTCATCATCTTCAAACCTGCTCATCAGCCACTTCAATTTAAGCCGCGGACTGATAGTCTGCAGAGCCGAAACTCCTATCATTTTTGTGGCATACCTGTCTTCTTCGCGTCCTTCAAAATAGATATCCAGCCCAAGATTGGCGCTGAACAGGGGAGAAAGCACCGATGATGTCAGCTTTGCCTCTTCCGGCACAAGAATGAACCTGGTGCCTGAATAATTGGCGAGCATCTCTACCTGCCATTTGTCATTGATGCGGTAGGTAAGCAATGCCTGTATGTCTGAAGATGAGGGAGTATAGTTGCCTTTTGTTTCCTGTGCGCTCAGCAGGTTCCTGTTCGAGCGGTTGCGCACGCCTGCGAGATAAGTGAATTTCTGGTCTTTGGAAAATCCTTCCACATGAAAACCCTGCTCCAGCAGGCTCAGGTAGGCAGAACCTCCAAACTGCTTAGGTTTTTTGTACTGCACTTCCAGCACGCTGCTCATTTTATCTCCGTACTTCGCCTGGAATCCCCCGTTATAGAAATTTACGCTGCCGGCAAGTTCCGGGTTTATAAAGCTCAATCCCTCCTGTTGCCCGCTTCTTACAAGATAAGGCCTGAAAATTTCGAAGTCATTTACATACACCAGGTTTTCATCGTAATTCCCGCCGCGCACGGTATACTGTGAAGAGAGCTCATTGTTGCTCCCCACAAAGATCTTTATCAGGCTTTCCACTCCGCCCGTCACTGAGGGAACAGTAAGCGCATGTTTGGGATCAACACGGATAAGCCCTGCTTCTTTTTTTTCCTTTTCGTCTTTTATGATCACCTCCTGCAGTTCTTTTGATGATCTGGCAAGCCTCACTACTACTTTTTCATGTTCATTTTCATTCAGGTAAAAATTTCTTTGTACTTCCCCGAAGCCTGCACAGGAGAAGATAAGAGCTATCGCCTTTGCCGCAGGTACCTTTACAGAAAAAGATCCTGCATCAGAAGTAAGAGTGCCTTGTTGACGGCCAAGTATCACCACGGATACATTGCCTAATGGCTGTTCATTTTCATCTACCACCTTTCCTGTGATCAATGCAGCTCTTTGCTGCGCCGATGCAAAAAAAGAGAGCAGTGCAAGAAGTGATAATAAAAAGGCTTTGGCGCTGTTCATCAGCAAATAAACGGCTTTGTGGGGGCAATATTACGTAATATCAGGTATCAGCGGTCAGGTGTCAGTTTTGCTGACGGCTAACTGCTGATAGCTGTAAGACGTGAGAGGCCTTTCATGTTTGTCGTTTCACATCTCACCTTTCGCCCCTGCCTATTCACCATTCACCGTATATTTGCCGCGCTCATTCACTAATGAAATCGGCTGTTCAGAAATCATCTATTCCCGCAACAAGAATATTTGTTGCAAAAGAACTGCAGGACAAGCATTTTGATCCTACCTGGCATGCGCATAATGAATACCAGATATTTTTAGTGCTGAAAGGAACCGGCACCAGGTTCATTGGTAATACCGTAAAATCTTTTACCGGGGGAGACCTGACTTTTCTCGGCCCGGGCATACCTCATTTATGGCGCAGCGACAGTCTATATTTCAACAGGCGTAATAAGCATTCCTCCGCGGGGCTGGTGATCTATTTTAAAAATGATCTTATTGCGGGTATGCTGGACAAGGAAGAGATGCGGCAGATCAGCAGGCTGTTTGCAAAAGCTAAGAGAGGAATTGAATACCGTGGGGAGGCGGTAAAACATCTTACGGCAATGATGAAGCAGATAGTGGAGCTTCGCGGCGTGGAAAGCATTATAGCATTGCTGCGTATGCTGGCTGTGATGTCCTGTACTACTGAATACAGTTTACTGCACAATGCCGACTACCACTACAAGCTTAAAGATGCCGAAACACAAAGGATCAATATTGTATATAATTATGCCGCCCAGCATTTTCAGTCCGGCATTTCCCTCAATGATGCCGCTGCATTGCTCAATATGACGCCTACCTCTTTCAGCAGGTATTTCAGGATGAAGACCAGTAAGTCGTTCTCGGAATTTATCGCAGAGCTCCGTATCAGGCATGCCTGCAAGCTGCTGGCGGAAGATGACCGTAAAAGCATCAGCCAGGTAAGCTATGCCTGCGGGTTTAACACACTCTCCAATTTCAACCGGATCTTCAGGCAGTTTATGAAAACCACGCCAAAAGATTACAGGGGAGCATTTTCTTCTTTATAGTTTTTTGCCCCTAAATTGCTGATATGCTATTTTTTAGGATAAAATATAGTCAGTATTGGATATAATCCTGTTGTTTAGCTGCTGTTATTCTTTTTAACTTAGTGCCGCGTTAATTAAAATGTGCCCTGTTATTACTTCTTTCAACCATTAATATATTGTTATGCCATCAACAACTGCTGTTCAGAGCATAACTGAACATAAGCCTGATACAAAATCCATGCAGTTGACTTTCGGCGTCAGCACCTGGCTGTGGCTTTCTCCTTTTGCAACGAAAGATGCCCCGGCGCTTTTTGCTAAAATAAAAGGACTGGGCTTTGATATGGTGGAGATAGCAGTAGAAGACCCGGCGCTGATAGATGCTGCAAAAATAAAAGAAGCGCTCGAAGCGAACGGGCTTGCGGCAGTCGTTTGCGGCGCTTTTGGCGCAGACAGGGATATCTCCGGCGATGATAGAAGCATACAGCAAAATGCGATCAATTATATACATGACTGCATAAATATTGCTGCACAGATCGGCGCTCCCGTTTTTGGAGGGCCTATGTATACCGCCGTAGGGAAAGCGAGAATGGTAAGTAATGAGCAGAGAAAAAAGGAGTGGGATACTGCTGTCAGCAACCTGCGTGCTGTAGCAGCGGTAGCTGCTTCCTCCGGTATAAAGCTCGCTATTGAGCCGCTCAACCGTTTTGAATCGGACATGGTGAACACTGCCGCCGATGCCATGCGGATGGTGGAAGATATCGGTCATGCTGCAGTGGGCATAGGACTGGATGGCTTTCACATGAACATTGAAGAACCGGATATTGAAAAAGCATTATTGACGGCAGGCGATAAATTATTTCATGTGCAGGTGGCCGACAATTACCGCGGCACACCCGGTACCGGGCAGATCAACTGGCAGGCATGGCGCAGGGGACTGGAAGCAGTTAATTACAAAGGAGCTGTTTCCATAGAAAGCTTTACGCCGGACAATACCAGCCTTGCCGGGGCGGTATGCATCTGGAAAAAGCTTGCCGAAAGCCAGGATCTGTTCGCGGAAAACGGGTTGAAGTTCTTGAAGGAGTTGTTTGGAAATAAAGCGATATAGTGTTAAGTTAAAACTATTGTGCCGATTTTCTTTGCGTTCTTTGCTCCTTTGCGGCTTCGCGTGGAACCCTTTTAAACCGCAAAGGACGCAGAGAAGGCGCGAAGATCACGAAGAGAGACCGGATATTTGACAAATACATTTAAACAGATTATATAAGCACCTTCTACAGACAAAACCATTTGATATGCCTAACAAAAAAATTAATGTAGCTATCGTCGGGCTTGGCTTTGGCGCTGAGTTCATTCCTATTTACCAGCGTCATCCCAATGCTACCATGTATGCCATTTGTCAGCGCAGCAAAGAGCAACTTGATAAGACAGGAGATGCGTTTGGCATTGAAAAAAGATATACCGGTTATGATGAGCTCCTGAAAGATCCTTCCATAGATGCAGTGCATATCAATACGCCCATACCCGACCATGCCGCACAGTCGCTCAAAGCGCTGAAGGCAGGGAAGCATGTGGCCTGTACTGTTCCTATGGCAACGACAGTAGAAGAATGCAGGCAGATTGTAGAGACGGTAAAAGCAACAGGGCTTACCTACATGATGATGGAGACAGTGGTATACGCGAGAGAGTTTTTGTTTATGAAAGAGCTGTATGATAAAGGTGAGCTGGGTAAATTACAATTTCTCAAAGCAAGCCACCAGCAGGATATGGACGGTTGGCCAAATTACTGGCCGGGGCTGCCACCCATGTATTACGCTACGCACTGCGTGGGGCCGGTGTTGGGACTGACCCGTGCCGAAGCGGAATATGTGTCCTGCTTTGGCTCAGGCACTATCAGGGAGGAGCTGCACAAATATTATCATTCTCCTTATGCAGTGGAAAGCACGCATATCAAGTTCCGGGATGCTGATCTGAGCGCTTATGTATACAGGTCGTTGTTTGATACCGCGCGACAATACAGGGAGAGCTTTGAAGTATATGGCTCAAAAAAGTCTGTGGAGTGGCCGCTGATCGAAGGCAGACCGCTGGTGGTGCATACTGCCAAGAAGCCCGAGCCGGAGATCCCCGAGGAGGTGGAAGCGCCGGATTATGCGCATCGCCTGCCGGAGCCTATTCAGCGCTTTACCACAGGCGGTGTATATGATACGGACGAGCATCAGCATCTTTCGTTTACACAGGGAGGAGGGCATGGCGGATCGCACCCGCATTTAGTGCACGAATTTGTATCGGCGCTGGTAGAAAAAAGAGAGCCGTTTCCCAATGCCCGGCAGTCGGCAAATATTACCTGCGTGGGTATATTAGCGCACGAATCAGCGCAGAAAGGAGGGGAGATCATAAGGTTGCCGGAGTTTAGTTTGAAGGGGAAGGTGTAGGGTGTAAGGCATAGGGCGTAAGGTTGTGAAAGGTGAGATTTTCACGTCTCACTTCTGACGTTTCACGGATTAACATAATACTAGAATATAATTAAGGAGATCGCAATATCTGTTTTAATGTTTACCAGTAACTATAAGCCGCCCCTTTTGCCCGGTTCCGCCAAAGGCGGAATTGAAAAAATGCGAAGCATATTTTTTCAAAGGACAAAAAGCAGCGGCGTTCCAGTTGCGCCCCGATTCGGATCGGGACGGAGGCAAAAGCAATAAATTAAAAGACTGTGGGCAATTATTCTAAAAACTAAATATACCCTGACCGGTTGTTTAATATATATTCATCAAAGAATTACCCCTGCTGTATGCTGTCATACGGCTTTAAAATACACTGAAATGAAAAGAAGTATATTGTTTGCTTTGGCAGCCTGTGTTGTGGCTGCCGTTTACCTGTATTCCTGCCAGACCCCTGAAACGGATAATAAGCCCCGCCGGCTTGAAATACTTTTCCTCGGGCATAAAAGCAAGCACCATGATTCGGAAAAGCTGGCAGAGATACTCTCACAGGAATATTTTAAGAAAGGCATCAATATCACTTATACCACTAATCCCGACGATATGCTGCGGGAAGATTTTAAATTGTATGACGGGTTGATCGTATACGCCAACCACGACAGCATTACGCCTGCGCAGGAAAAAGCGCTGCTGGATTATGTACGCTCGGGAAAAGGATTCATCCCGCTGCACTGCGCCTCCTGGTGTTTTCGCAATTCCCCGGAAGTAGTAGACCTGATCGGCGGGCAGTTTAAAACACACCAGTACGATTCTTTCAAAGCGGTGATAGTAAAGCCAGATCATCCTGTAATGAAAAATGTGCCTGCATTTACCACTATAGATGAAACCTATGTGCATGACAAGCTCAGCAAAAAAATTGAAGTGCTTACCGAGCGGGTGGAAGGCGATCATCATGAGCCATATACCTGGGTAAGGAACTATGGCAAAGGAAGAGTGTTTTACACCGCCTACGGGCATGATGAGCATACCTGGAATAACCCCGGGTTTCAGCAACTGGTATACAATGGCATCATGTGGGCGGTAGGCGATCATGCCCGTTCACTGGCGGAAGCTTATCCCAGGCCGGAACCTAAATATACCGATGCCAAAATTCCTAACTATGAAAGAAGAGATCCCCCGCCTCAGTTCCAGGCGCCGCTGACACCACAGGAATCCATAGAGCTTACACAGGTGCCCGTTGGTTTTAAGATGGAGCTTTTTGCCTCAGAGCCTGATATTCATAAGCCCATTCACATGGACTGGGATGAAAAAGGGCGGTTGTGGGTAGCCGAAACAGTAGACTATCCCAACATGGTGCGGGAGAACAAGAAGGAAGGCCGGGATATGATCAAAATACTGGAAGATACCAATGGCGATGGTAAAGCCGATAAGTTTACCGTGTTTGCGGACAGCCTCAACATACCTACCGGCTTTGCGTTCATCAATGGAGGCATAGTGGTATCGCAGGCGCCGGATTTCCTGTTTTTGAAAGATACCAATGGCGATGATAAGGCAGATGTCAGGAAAAAGATCATCACCGGCTGGGGCACTTTCGACACACATGCAGGGCCTTCCAATCTTCACTACGGCCCTGATAACACGATTTGGGGAACGGTGGGCTATTCCGGCTTTAAAGGGGTGATAGGGGATAGTCCTGATACTGTTCGCTTCAGCCAGGGGCTATATCATTTTACTCCTGATGGGAAGCAGCTGGAATTTCTTGGTGCTACTTCCAACAATACCTGGGGGTTAGGGTTCTCGGAAGACTTTGATGTTTTCCTTTCCACGGCCAATAATACCCACAGTGCATCTTACACTATTCCCAAGCGTTATTTTGATATGGCAGGTGAAAGGGGAGAGACGGGTATTACAAAAACAGAAAGCCATTATGCCATGCATGTGGTTACCAAAAACCTGCGGCAGGTGGACGTGCATGGCGGCTTTACCGCAGCGGCGGGACATGAGCTGTATACGGCGCGCAACTATCCCAAAGAATACTGGAACCGCATAGCGTTTGTATGTGAGCCTACGGGCAGGGTGATCCATAAAAATATTATTGAGCCCGACGGCGCTTCTTTTAAAGAAGGAGAGGACGGCTGGAATTTTGTGGCAAGCGCTGATGAATGGTTTGGGCCTGTACAGGCCAGTGTAGGGCCTGACGGTAACGTATGGGTGCTCGACTGGTATAATTTTATCATCCAGCACAATCCCACTCCAGAAGGATTTGAAAATGGCAAAGGCAATGCATATATTAACCCGATGAGAGATTCTGCCACAGGACGCATCTACAGGATAGTGTATAAGAAAGACGAGACAAATAATATTAAATCTCTCAACAAAAACAATACAGATGCGCTGGTAAAAGCATTGAACAGCGACAATATGTTCTGGCGCACTACCGCGCAGCGCCTGCTGGTAGATGCAGGTGATAAGAAAGTGCTGGGTAAATTATATACAGTGGTGCAAAACGAAAAAACGGACGGGCTGGGTTTGAACCCCGGTGCGGTGCATGCTTTGTGGACAATGCAGGGGCTGCATGCCCTGGATGGCGATGATAAGCCGTCGCTCGAAGTGGCAATAAAAGCGCTCAGGCATCCTGCTGCGGGTGTGCGCAGGGCTGCTATCCGGGTACTGCCTGCCACTGCTGAAACTGCGGAGGCATTGCTGGCGTCAGGTGTCTTTGCCGACAAAGACCTGCGCGTGGTGCTGGCTGCCATACTGAAGACCTGCGATCTGCCCTCTTCCGATAAGCTCGGGCAAACGCTCTACAATATTGCTGCCAAAGAAGGCGGCAGCGCGGAAGATAAGTGGATACAAAAAGCATTATACATAGCCGCTACCGTACAACATGCAGGTTTTGAAAAGGCTTTTAAAGCCGCCGGTATGACCGAAGAAGTAAAATTGGGTGAGGTAAAACTGGTGAACCGTATCATGATGGGATCAGTATTGAGTGTACTGCCTCTTCAGCAGCATACGGGGTATGGTCCCAGCCGTTTGCCTGATCTTACCGGGAGGGAAATATTTTTTACCGCCGAAGCAGGCATGGGCAAAGAAAGACTCACAGGTCTTATTATAGCACAGGGTAACATGACCAACGGCTATTCCGTATATGTTGATCAGGACAGGCATCTCTGTTTCCAGGTGAACCAGGCAAAACATGCTTATGTGATACAATCAAAAGATACGGTGGCAGACAGGTTTACTGTTACGGCAAGACTGAAGAAAGGCGGTATAATGGAATTATACAAAGACGGCCATGAAGTGGCTTCGGGTAAGGCAGGAGGATTGTTTAAGCTGCCATTGCGCGATGCAGGGTTGAGGTTCGGCAATGATTACTGGAAAAGTGGTATGGACAAAGCCGGCAATTATCCTGACAGCACCCATGAAATGGGAGACATTTCCGGAGCAAGGCTGGAAACCCTGCTGGTAGAAAAAGAAAAGGAAGTGCTAGGCAGGCCCGACCAGGTGATCGTATTAAAAACCATTCCCCACGAAATGAAATTTGATCAGCCAAAGCTCACCGTAAAAGCCGGAAGTATAGTGGAAATTGTAATGACCAATGTAGATTTTATGCAGCACAACCTGCTGATACTGTCTCCCGGGAGCATGCAGAGGGTAGGGGATGCAGCCGATAAGCTGGCGCAGACGCCGGAAGGAGCGGGAATGCAATATGTGCCTCAGGTGCCGGATGTGCTGTTTTTCACACCGCTGGTCAATCCTGATGCAAAATTCAGCCTGAAATTCCGCGTGCCTGATTTACCCGGCGATTATCCTTATATATGTTCCTACCCGGGCCATTGGAGAATAATGAACGGCGTGATGACGGTGGTGAGATAGAAGGTGTCGGCTGTCGGCTGTCAGTCATCAGCTCTGAGCTATCAGAGAGTAAGCTGATAGCCGATAGCTCACCCCCAAAATTAATGCAAAACTGTTGATAATATTTCAGTGGAACTCTCGTTTTTGATCAATTGCACATTACCTTGCATTCTCAAAAAACCATTGAATTTATATACAACATGAGCCGCTTATTTCCTGATACTACTACAAACCGGCCCTTACAGTCCGGCAAATATATTCTTTCCTTTTTTACCCGTGTATCGGGTCTGTTTCTTGGTCTTGTTACGCTATACAGCTTCAGCAGTTGCGGGCAGTCGTATTCTGAAAGCAGCGCTGCCAAGAAAGATACTACAGATCAGGATCCTGCTGTAGTGCTGCAGGAAGCGCCTAAGGCGATTGCGCTTGATACCGCAGCTTATGATGCAAAAATGCAGCAGATCACCAATGGCGACAGCTCGGGGCTTTGGCCTGTGAAGGCGCCTTACCCGCTGCCGGGCGCTATTCTTCCTTTTAAAAGGGTGGTTTCGTATTATGGAAATCTGTATTCAAAACAGATGGGGATCCTGGGGGAATTGCCCCCGGCCCAGATGTTGGCCAAACTGAAGGAAGAGGTAAAGCGGTGGGAAGCAGCGGATTCTACTACTCCTGTTCAGCCTGCATTACATTATATCGCTGTTACTGCACAGGGAAGCGCCGGCAGAGACGGCAAATACCGGTTGCGCATGCCTTTTCACCAGATTGATTCTGTAAGGAATATGGCAAAACGCATAGATGCGATCACTTTTGTGGATGTACAGGTGGCGCTCAGCACATTGCAGCAGGAGATCCCTCAACTTGAGAAATACCTGATGGAGCCCGATGTTCATTTAGGGATAGATCCTGAGTTCTCTATGAAAAAAGGGGAGCGCCCAGGCACGGTTATCGGGACATTTACCGCTGAGGATATCAATTATGTGATCAATTACCTGGCTGGTCTCGTGAAAAAATACAACCTGCCTCCCAAAATACTGATCGTACATCGTTTTACACAGGGTATGGTCACCAATTACAAGCAAATAAAGCCACAGCCGGAAGTGCAGGTAGTAATGGATATGGATGGCTGGGGCATGCAGGCGCGCAAGATCAATACTTACCGTACTTTTATACATAAGGAACCGGTGCAGTTCACCGGGTTTAAGCTTTTTTACAAAAACGATTTCCGTGAAAAAGGAAGCCGTATAATGACACCGGAAGAAGTGCTCAAATTAAAGCCTCAGCCCATTTATATTCAATACCAGTAATTGAACCGGAAACGACAAACGTGAGACGGCAAACGATAAGCGGGTCTGCATCTGCCTGTTCTGCCAGAAATAACATTGTTTTGTAAGGCCGGTAACACCATTCCCCCGGATAATCAGTACTTTCGCGGCTTAAAATATCTGACTATGCAAAAATTAGGTGCCGGCATGCTGCTGATGGTTGTAATGGCTTCCTGCGGCGGTAACGGCAAATCCGGGAATGCTTCTGCCAGTTCCGGCGATTCAAGCTATGTATTAAGCGGAACAATTGAAGGGGTGGACACCGGCGCTGTTATACTGTTCAATGTGCAGAAAGGAGAGGAAAGCGAGCCGGACACCGCCAAAATCATAAAAGGACATTTTGAGCTGAAAGGATTTGCTGCGGAGCCGGAATTGGCCTTCCTTGCCTTGGTGCAGGAGCAGGGACCCCGCCAGCCGCCATTGCCTTTATACCTTGAAGCAGGGAAAATTAACGTGCAGGCGCCTAAGGATTCTCTTTATACAGGAAAGGTCACAGGTACGGCTTCACAAAAGGATTTAGAAAAATTCAATGCGCTTGTAAAACCACTTGAAGAAAAACAGAAAGCATTATACCAGCAATACCAGGAAGTAGCGCCTACCGGAGATGCCGCTAAAATGGGAGCAATCCAGAAGGCTTACGAAGCGCTCCAGGATGAAAACAAAGCGCTGGTAACAAAGTTTGTCAAGGAAAATCCTGCATCTTACGTTTCAGCATTTCAACTGGCACAGGTATTTGCCTATGCCGAAGAAGTGGTGCCATCAGAATTGGAACCCCTGTATAACGGGCTGGACGAAAAAATAAAAGGATCTCATTTTGGTAAAGTAGTAAAAGATGCGCTGGATAAAGCAAAATCAACGGCAATAGGCGGCATCGCCCCTAATTTTACGCTCAACGATGTGAACGGGAAGCCGGTATCGCTTGCTTCTTTTAAAGGTAAATATACATTGCTGGATTTCTGGGCAAGCTGGTGCCAGCCCTGCCGCATGGAGAACCCTACAGTGGTGAAGGCCTACGATACTTATAAATCCAAGGGCTTTGATATACTGAGCGTATCGCTGGATGATAAAAAGGAAAACTGGGAAAAAGCCATTGCACAGGATAAGCTCACATGGACTCATGTATCGGATCTTAAAGGCTGGAAAAGTGAAGCAGCGGCCTTGTATGGTGTAAAAGCCATCCCGATGAACTACCTGCTGGACAAGGACGGAAAGATCATTGCAAAAAGCTTACGTGGCGAAGATCTGATCAAAAAGCTGGGAGAGGTATTAAATTAATTCAGTATAGTGCTGCATTAACTATAATATGCCGGATTGTTTTGTGAATAGTGAGACGTTAAACATAAGATTCACCATTGCCTTGTTCACCCGGGCAATACGAATATATTATAATTCACTCAGCAATAGTTTATTCTTTCAACAAACTTTTTGGTCAGCACCTTCTTTATATAATACCAAGTGATTTTGCCCATAGTTAATGCTGCACTAACAGGTAAATTATCGCCAGGAAGCCGGCAGCAAAAATGATCAGTGTCATATTCAGATCAATCTGAGGTTGTGAATTCTGCTTATTCATACGGATAGGTTTTTTAAGACAAAGAATTGGTTTTGGGGAAGTAACGGCCGCCAAAAGAAAAATTGTTTTATGTGTATAAATAGCAAAACAATTTTTTCACATTAATGGTTTTACTTTAGCGGGCTGTAATTACTTTCGTCACTACAATGAAGTAATACTACTACATTCAGGCAGAGATATGCTGATAGGTAAACTGCCGGTATTAAGGAACATCAGGTGCGCGCATTTCAAAGCGTTTTAAGAATGAGCGGGAATAGTTGTGATGGAGGGAAGCACCTGCCGTAGAATACGATGAAGGTATGAGAAATGATGGTGCAGGCGCCTGCTACCGAAGGCGGTCAATGCTTTTTACCAGCTTTATATCTTTATATATCCCCCTGATGGCAAGTAAAAGAAAAATAGGGATCAGGAAATAAAATCCTGCCCACAATGTAAATGTGCCGTTGGTAAATGATTTCACTTTTAAATAGTACAATAAGCTGCAGACGATATATACCCCGATAGCCGCCAGGCTGAGCTTTATCTGCATGCTCCTGTTTTTGTAAAGAAAGATGGCAATCAGCGGCAACAGCCCGAGCGCTATGGTGAATATGAGGAGGAAAAGGCTGCTCCCTGCATTGATCTGGTCAAATTCATTGATGCCGTTAGTTACACGGGTACCGCTGTAGATGGAAAGCCGGACTGTAAGAAAAGCCAGAACACCTGCAAGCAAAAGCCACAAAGTTTGAATGCGCTGTAACATAGATTAATTTAATTAATGCCCTAAACCTAATCCCTAAACCTTACACCTTCCCTTTCACCCCACAGCCACTTCCCCCGCCTCAATTTCGGGATACAGCGGAAATGCTTTCATGAACTCATGTACTTCTTCTTTTACCGTCTCAATTTTTTTGCTGTCGTCAACATTGTTCAGCACAATATCAATCATGTCTACAATAGGCTCCATGTGCTCTTCTTTTAACCCTCGGGTAGTAATGGCCGGTACACCCACTCTTATTCCTGAAGTAATAAAGGGGCTTTTATCATCAAAAGGCACTGCATTTTTGTTTAAAGTGATATGTGCTTTGTCAAGTGTTTCCTGGGCTTTCTTGCCTGTAATGTTTTTATTCCGCAGATCAATCAGCATAAGGTGATTGTCTGTGCCGTTGCTGATAAGATTATACCCTCTCTTTACAAATGACCCTGCCATTGCCTGTGCATTAGCAATTACCTGCTTTGCATAGCCGGTGTATTCACCGGTCAGTACTTCGCCGAAGGAAACAGCCTTGGCTGCAATAACGTGCTCCAGCGGGCCGCCCTGCATGCCGGGGAACACTGCCAGGTCGAGCAATGCGCTCATGGGTCTGGTATTGCCTTTGGGGTCTTTAACGCCAAACGGGTTATCAAAATCGTGGCGCATCATGATAATGCCTCCCCTGGGGCCGCGGAGCGTTTTGTGAGTGGTGGAAGATACTATATGACAATGCTCAAACGGGTCGTTCAAAAGTCCTTTGGCGATCAGCCCGGCAGGGTGCGCTATATCTGCCAGTACCAGGGCGCCTATGGAATCGGCTATTTCACGAATACGTTTATAATCCCAGTCGCGGCTGTAAGCCGAAGCGCCGCAAATGATCATTTTAGGTTTCTCTGCTTTGGCGGTTGCTTCCATCTGGTCATAATCTACGGTGCCGGTATCTTTTTTTACACCGTAAAATAGGGCGTGGTAGTTTTTGCCGCTGAAGTTGGCGGGGCTGCCATGGGTAAGATGGCCGCCCATGCTCAGGTTGAGGCCCAGTATTTTATCGCCGGGTTTTAGGCATGCCAGGAATACTGCTGTATTTGCCTGCGCCCCGCTATGCGGCTGCACATTTGCCCAGGAGGCATTGAATATTTTTTTAAGTCTTTCAATGGCAAGATTTTCGATCTCGTCTATCACCTCACATCCTCCGTAAAATCTTTTACCAGGATATCCTTCCGCATATTTATTGGCAGGCACCGAGCCCATGGCCTGCAGCACCTGGTATGATGTAAAATTTTCTGAAGCGATCAATTCGATGCCATTACGCTGGCGTTCAAGCTCCTTCTGTATGAGATCAAATAGCTGTGTATCTTTTTGCATGAGGCAAAAATAGTGCAACAATCCCGAATTTTGCTATTTTCACGCTTTAAAGCATACACAATAGTGTGTTTATGACGAACCTGATGAGTGTATGCCCTGAGTAACGAATAATATACGGATGAAAGCAATAATACCCGTAGCAGGTGCAGGCACCAAGCTGCGGCCCCATACATATACTCAGCCCAAGGCATTGATCCCGCTGGCAGGAAAAACCGTGCTCAGCATTATTGTGGACCAACTGGCGGAAGCAGGTATCAAAGAGTTTGTATTTATTATAGGCTATCTCGGCGATAAAATACAGGATTATGTGAAAGAGCATTATTCCCATCTCACCTGTCATTTTGTGTTACAAAACGAGCGGCAGGGCTTGGGGCATGCTATTTTTCTTACAAAGGATATTGTAGGTGAGGATGAAATTTTTATAGCATTGGGAGATACCATTTGCGAGTATGATGTAAAGGAAGTGCTGGAGAGCAGGGATTCCATGCTGGGCGTGAAGAAAGTGGATGATCCCCGCAATTTCGGAGTGGCAGAGCTGAGCGACAACGGGTTTATCGGAAAAGTGGTGGAAAAACCGCAGATACCCAAGTCCAATCTTGCGCTGGTAGGGTTATACAAGATCCGGAATACAGCGTTTCTTTTTTCCTGTCTTGAAAACAATATCAGGGAAGGCATACGCAGCAAAAACGAATACAGCCTTACTGATGCTCTTGAATGTATGATCATTAAAGGGGTTGCTTTTAAATCCTTTAAAGTGCAGAACTGGTTTGATTGCGGGCGAATAGACACCCTGCTTGAAAGTAATGCCACGCTTATGAAGAAGCTGGGGGGCAAAATATCCCCCGATCATGTTTTTGAGAATGTCATTATTGTCCCGCCTGTGAGCATAGCCCGCGGCTGCGAGATCAACAATTCCATTATCGGTCCCAATGTAGCCGTGGGCGAGAATGCCAAAATTACTTATTC
This sequence comes from uncultured Terrimonas sp., assembly GCA_964461595.1. Taxonomy (GTDB): domain Bacteria; phylum Bacteroidota; class Bacteroidia; order Chitinophagales; family Chitinophagaceae; genus Agriterribacter. The sequence goes on from CAYWVB010000060.1 coordinate 28,665, forward strand.
TATTGTCAGGGACTCTATTATCGGATCCTTTGCCAACCTGTTTAATGTGGTTTTACATGATTCGCTGATCGGCAGTGATACGGAAATAAAGGGTGAAACCCGCTCGCTTAATATAGGAGATAATACGCAGATAGATTTGGGGTGAGGAAAAGTAGCGGTGGGCTATCAGGCACAGGCATCAGCGGTAAGCTATCAGCAGTCAGTATTGGCTTGACGTTTGTCTTTTCACGTTTTATGTTTGCCGTTCTCAAATTTCAAATCTCAAATTTCAAATCCTGATGTCTTCCCGTATCACAACGCTTTTCAATATCAGATATCCCATCATCCAGGCTGGGATGGTATGGGCCAGCGGCTGGAGGCTGGCAGCTGCGGTAAGCAATGCAGGCGGGCTGGGTCTTATCGGCAGCGGCAGCATGCATCCTGATACCCTGCGCATTCATATTCAAAAATGCAGGGAAGCTACGCAGGCAACCTTCGGGGTAAACATACCCCTGCTTTACGCAGATATTGAAAAGCATATCCGGCTTGTAATAGAAGAAGGCGTAAAAGTGGTGTTCACCTCTGCGGGCAATCCCCAAACCTGGACGACGCTGCTGAAAGAACATGGTATAACCGTGGTGCATGTAGTAAGCAGCAGCAAGTTTGCCCGCAAAGCCGAAGCCGCCGGCTGTGACGCGGTAGTGGCAGAAGGATTTGAGGCAGGGGGGCATAACGGAAGGGAAGAAACAACAACCATGGTACTGGTACCTGCTGTTTGTGAAGCCGTAACTGTGCCGGTAATAGCTGCGGGAGGTATTGCCACGGGGCGGCAGATGCTGGCAGCGATGGTATTAGGTGCAGAAGGGGTGCAGATAGGCAGCCGGTTTGTTGCCAGTGAAGAAGCTTCTTCTCATATTAATTTTAAAAATGCGGTAATAAATGCAACAGAGGGCGATACTCAGTTGTCATTAAAAAAGCTGACACCGGTAAGGCTGATCAGGAACAAGTTTTTTAAAGAGGTGGAAGCGGCGGAGAGCAGGGGCGCGGATGCGGAAGAGCTCAGGGAACTGCTGGGAAGAGGCAGGGCAAAAAAAGGAATGTTTGAAGGCAATCTGGACGAAGGCGAACTGGAGATCGGCCAGTCAAGCATATTGATCCACGAGATACTGCCTGCCGCTGCCATTCTTCAAAATATTTATACCGAATATCAGTCGGCGCTTGCAAATCCTTTGAAAAAGATATAAATTTAGCCATAAGAGATCCGCAACGGCTTATCTGTGGGGAAACAATCGGTTTTACTAACGGCATCCTTTTTAAGAAATAAAAAAATATCAATGAAACGCAGGTGTTTTTTCTCCATAATATGCCTGATAATGGCTTCGGCAGCGCTGGCAAATGTTCCCGGCACCCCGCTCTGTAATAATGCTGATGCAGCGCTGGTAAATGGCAAAGTGGTTGACAAAGACAGCCGCAAGCCGCTGAAGAATGTAAATGTCACTGCTGTGATGCAGTCGAAAACGGAAAAAACCGTATCCACAGACAGCAACGGTAATTTCTATTTTATCATGCTTAAGCCGGGCACTTACCATTTGGTTTTTGAAAAAGAAGGATACAAAAAAGTAGTAAAGGATAAAGTAGAGGTAAAAGAAAAAAGACCCGTAAAAATCAGTGTGGAGATGTTTGAATTCGTGCCTATTTCAGACCGGGGACCATCAGCCTGGCATTTTTTTGAATCGTAAAAGCGGGGTGAATGGCCGAAGGATAAACGACAAATATGAAAACTTTCACCTCTCACGCTTTCACCATTCCCTTTCACCATAAAAAAGGCTGCCTCTGAAGACAGCCTTCTAATTTTTTACTGCATGACCTGTAAGCCGGATTCTGTCGGGTGCTATCATTTATCTGGCCCCGCCATTGCTGCCGGGATCTATCTGCTTACCCTCCCCGATATCCCGGAGGAATTTTGCCGGGCAGGCAAAAGATCGGGGTATACATAGCATTTCTGCACGCAAGGTTTACCCATATCACAGGTTACCCCATGATACCGTGAGCTCTTACCTCACATTTTCACCCTTATCACGCTTGTTCAGCATGACGGTTATTTTCTGTGGCACTGTCTGTTCCCGTATGCACGGGACCCGGCGGTTAACCGGTGCGTTGCCCTGCGCTGTCCGGACTTTCCTTGACCATCTTTTCAGATGCCCACGATAGCACAGCCATGCAGCAACTGCAAAAATAGCTTAATTGTTCATCTTCATTAAATGATAATATTATGCGGGCGTATTCCAAATTTTCGCTATTTCAGGCTGCTACTTTCAGAAAGTCCTTTT
>CAYWVB010000061.1:0-30626 GCA_964461595.1 uncultured Terrimonas sp.
GAACTCACGACCTCTTCCTTACCAAGGAAGTGCTCTACCACTGAGCTACAACGGCGTGTATAGCTAATGTGAGAGCAAGTTGCTGCCTTTTCTCACTTCATTCACATAAAGAACTCAAGCCCCAGAAACCTTTCCATTTACTTGCTTCAGCCAACGAACCTGAATTTGAATGAGCGGGAGACGAGGCTCGAACTCGCCACCTATAGCTTGGAAGGCTATCGCTCTACCAAATGAGCTACTCCCGCTTATAATTTGAAAATTTGAAAATGAGCTAACTTGAAAGTAAGGCTCACATCCACTTTCCAGACATTATAAAGAACTGTACTATGCGTAATGCGCCTTTTTCAAATTGACACACTTTCAAATTAATCCGTGGGCAAGGATGGATTCGAACCACCGAACTCCGAAGAGGACAGATTTACAGTCTGTTGCCGTTGGCCACTTGGCTACTTGCCCAAAAATTCAGCGTTCGTCATTTTTGAAACCGAAATGAAGCTCTGGAGCCAGTGGAGGGATTCGAACCCCCGACCAGCTGATTACAAATCAGCTGCTCTGGCCAACTGAGCTACACTGGCATTTTTGTTGAAACTCAATACTGTAAAGAACTTTTACCCCAAAAGACTGAACACCTCATTTTTTGGGAAGGCAAAGGTAATGGAAATCTTTAAATGCAAAAATTTATGAAGATAATTTTTTAGCAGGTATTGCCGGGAGAAACAAACATTCAAAACAGCTTTCATTTACTCCAATAAAAAAAGACCCCGGCGGGGTCTCTTTTTATTATGCGGCCTGCATTTGTTTTTCTTTTTTTCGTTTCATCTGTTCGATGATAGAATCAAGGGCACTGTCGAATGACTCTTCAAATGATTTTGAGCATTCCTTGGAAAAGAAAGCATATCGGGGGATTTTTACTTTTATTTCAACCACTTTATCCTTTATCTGATGTACCACATTGTCGAGCTTGAGATATACATCAATCGAGGTGATCCTGTCGTGAAAACTGTTCAATTTTTGAATCTTCTTATTTACATGTTCTAACAACTTTGATGCTGCATCAAAATGCACAGTTTGAATGTTTACATTCATAATAGTCCAATTTAAAATCTGTGAACAATAATGATAAAAAATAATTAAAAGAACTTCGCATTGACAGCAAGGCTGCAACCACCTCAAGTTAACGCTTTATATATAAGATTTCAAATAATTTTTTATTGTTTTAACAGCCTCTTTTTCTTCTGACAGAGAGGGGATTTACGCCTTGGGATGAGCTTTCCGGTGGACTTCTTTTAACCGCTCAATAGTATTATGGGTATATACCTGTGTTGCAGCCAGGCTGGCATGCCCGAGCAGCTCTTTTACCGCGTTAATGTCAGCTCCTTCATTGGTAAGGTGTGTAGCAAAAGTATGCCGGAGGATATGGGGGCTTTTTTTCTGGATGGTAGTGACCAGCGCGAGGTATTTTTTTACAATTAAATAGACATATTCAGGATACAGCTTTTTACCCCGGGCGCCGATCAAAAGAAATGTGGTGTCTGCATTTTTCACTTCCTGCTTTGCCGCTATATAATCCTTTATCCGGCTCATCATATAGCTGCTTAGCGGTATCAGCCGTTCCTTGCTGCCCTTACCCAGCACTTTCAGCATTTGACCGGATTGATCTATGCCGGTTTCTTTAATATTGATCAGCTCATCCCGCCGGACACCGGTTGTATACAAAAGCTCCAGGATAAGGCGGTGCGTTTTCCCCTCAAAACCCTCCCCAAAATCAATACCGTTCAGCAGCATATCGGTATCTTTTTGCTCTATAAAAACGGGCAGCCGCCTGCTTACCCGGGGAGAAATGATAGTAGTCATAGGAGTGGTTTTCAAGCTACCTGTGCGCATCTGGTATTTAAAAAAGGCCTTAAGTGTGGAAATCTTCCTGGTGACGGTGCGGGCAGAAGATTTATCCTGCATCATTCCTGCAAGCCAGGAACGGATATAATGCGGCGCTATTTCTTCCAGCGGGGGGCTGCCGTACTGGGTTTTGAGATATTCAAAAAACTGGTCAAGATCTTTTTTATAAGCTATCGCAGTATTCCCGGAGTACCTTTTTTCAAAAGTGATATAGTCCAAAAAATGCTGCTGGTATGTACTGTATGCGTTTTGCATTAACACAAAAAAAGGTAGCCATAAAGTTATGATACTCTACGGCTACCCTGTCAAATATTTTAATTGAGACCGTTAAATCTCGATCTTTCCGCTGGCGATATTCTGCTTGTAGATCGCTTTTAACACCTCTCCTCTCCGTCTTACAGAGGGCTTGGTAAAAGACTGACGGCTTCTCAGTTGTAACAAAATCTTGGCTTTTTCAAACTTCTTTTTGTACTTTTTAAGCGCCTTGTCAATGTTTTCGCAATCTTTGCTGTCAATTATAAGCATAAATGATATACCTCCTTTACTGTTTTTGAGGAGCGCAAAGATAGCCATTATCCCCAAAATATCAAACCCGATTTCAAAATTCCTGTTTCCTGGAGTAATTTGCGGTATGTTCACCGGAATTATTGAGACATTAGGGCAGATCACTGCTGTAGAAACCTCTGGCACAAACCGCACTTTTACAGTCAGCTCTTCTATCAGCAACGAATTAAAGGAAGATCAGAGCCTTTCTCATAACGGGGTTTGCCTTACTGTAGAAAGAATTGCCAATGGAGCGCATACCGTAACCGCCGTACAGGAAACTTTACAAAAAACCACGCTGGGTAGCTGGCAACCCGGGAAACGGATCAATCTTGAGCGCTGCCTGACAGCCAACGGCCGCCTGGACGGGCATTTTGTACAGGGTCATGTGGATACTACCGGAACCCTTATTGACAGGAAAACATTAGACGGCAGTTGGGAATTCCGGTTTGAGTTCCCCGAAAAATTCGCCCCCCTTGTCATTGAAAAAGGGTCAATTGCCCTTAACGGCATCAGCCTGACCATTTTTGATGTTACAGCTAATCAATTTTCGGTAGCTATTATTCCTTATACTTATGAGCATACCACTATGCAATACTTAAACCCGGGAGAAAAGGTGAACCTGGAATTTGATATGGTAGGGAAATATGTGGTGAGGGGAGGGGAAGGGAGATGGGGGACCAAAACAGAATAGCCTGACTATTCGTTTTTAAAAAAAAGATAATTATCAGTTTCATCAAATTTTCTTATTTCCCTGTAATCAGGCAACAATAATTTTAAAAAATGCGGTACTGAATCAAAGGTTTTTTTAGAAACAATTATAAAAACATCTGCGTCTTTCCCTTTGTATGCCACAGAACCCAGTTTAGCCTGCTCTGTTTCAAAAACCGCCGGATGTTTAATATCTATGGCAATATCTGCATTTCCTTCAAAAAAGAACACAATTGGCCTAGTCTGCTCTTGTAATGGCGTGGACTGGTCGAGCGCTATTAATTTTCTATATGTTTGTATATCTATTCCATCTGTGTCGTCCAGGTTATAATAATTTCTATAAAAATAATTTATGCTCACATATCTGTTTTTAGCCCATTTGTTTTTCAGGTATATAAAATCACTCACACTATAAATAACAAAAACAAAAACTATCCCTCTAAGAATATTGATATTTCTGAAAAGAGAAACAAATACAGGTATAAACATAAAGCCCAACAGTTTAAAATGCCTTACATTTTTGTCAATATTTGCGCTGAAGAGGTATCCGGTTATAAAGAAGATAAATATTCCAATGTATAAAACGATCAGAAAACGGAGATAGGATGTAGATATGGACTGCTGCCTTGATGCCCTGTAAATCGCAATAACAACAATGACGCCTGATATAAAATAGAGGGACAGGGAAATATACATATCCTGCATGTGGCCAGTGATCATTTTCTGGATCCTAAGCATTATCGTTTGCCCGGATAATATACCGGATAAAGGAGATGAAAAGGGCACAAGAATATCTGAAAGCTCAGGGCTAAACTCTTTAATGAATGATATATGAGGACCTTTTTGAAGATAAAATATTTTAATAGAGATACAGCTCAGCAACCAGGGTAAACCCAGGCACAGCATAGCATTATATTGCGCTTTCCGGTTTGTCCGATCCTTCAAAAAGTGAAGCTCCTTTTCTGCTATTTTATATAACACTACTATTGAACAATACAAAACAAGTGTAGTTTTGGCGGTAAAGCACAGGAGAAAGAAAGCCAGGAAAAAAACAGATGTTTTCCAGGAAAATTTGTTCAACTTAACAATAAACAGCAGGAACCACGGAAAAATACCAAAAGAAAGCACCTCGCCACCCTGGTATATAATAAACGAACTATAAAAGCTATCGCTTAATAAAAGGATAAGGAGAGAGGTAATAATTACAGGTAGAGAAAAGCCAAAATATTTATAGAGCTTATAAAAACCATATATTCCGAGCCCTGATGAAAGTATTGTAATAAGGATTGACGCAATCCCCAATCTACAACCAAAGAGAAGCTGCAAAAAAGCAGGCGCCATCCATTGTCCGGGTGACCACCATGCCACAAAATGCTTTTGTATATTTGTAATATTCTCCGGGCTAACAAGCTGCATCATATTAAATCCCCCCATCTGCAGCGTGCCCTTATAAGCTAAAAAGCCATACATACTGTCAAGGCTTAGCAACAGAGGAGAAAAAAACAGGTAAATAATTATGAAACTGGTAAATGAGATCAATATGGCTATAACAGCTTTATTATTTTGAAGCATACTATTAAATAAATCTATTAAGCTAATTCAGCCAACTCAAGCAGGCAAAAAATCAGATACTAAATTGTTTGTAATACTAAAATACTGAACTTTACAAATAACTGGTGCTGATTGAAAGGTTACCGAATAGCTGGTTTATTCAGGCAGGCAGGCAGTGATGGGAACCGATAGTCGTCTAAGCGATTCTTAGAGCCTTCATTTATTTTTTAGCCCAGCCCCAGACTTTGCACATTGTATGAATGACAATCTTGAAAATATTAGTTTTGAAGAAGTGGCAGGCCCGGATGGGACAAACTATGCAATCTTTAGAAAAAGTTTAAAGCCGGCTTACAGGAAAGCCATAACAGATGTACTTAAAGGACACTTTTTTTTAATATTGATTCTCATTACAGGCACAGTATTAATAAAAACCGGCTTTTTTACAACTATCATGATACTTCCCATTGCGCTTTTAATTGGATATATCCTTGCATATCTTCATTTGTTCATTCATGCAGCAGCTCATTATAATTTACACCCGGTAAAGCATATAAATGACCGTATAAGCGATTACACTATCGGTGTCTTTTTCGGGATACAGCAAAAGAAATACCGTAAGATCCATTGGATGCATCATGCCAACCTGGGCACAAAAGATGACACCGAGCACTCTTACTTTAATGAACTAAACACAGCCTTCTTATTAAAATGCGTCACTGGCATTCATGCTGTTTCTGTTATTGTAAGCAGGCGGAAGAAGAATGATCTTTCGCACAAAAACAGATCTTCCATTATTATTAGCTCATACTCTTTCTTGTTTCATCTGGCTTTGCTTACCATTCTGTTTTTGACAGGCGGATGGAAACTGCCGACAGCCTGGTTAATAGGTTTAGTTGTTGTATTCCCCTCATTCGCAACAATCAGGCAATTACTCGAACATCGTGATCTGCACGCTTCCGGCAAAACAAATTACAAGAAAACGGATCATGGCAAAGTCAGCAGATTATTTGGTAAAGGTATTATTGACAGCAGCTTCGGTGCAGCCGGCTTTAACAGGCATTTACTGCATCATTGGGATCCAAGTGTATCATATACATCTCTCCCGGCTATAGAAGATTATTTATTGAATTGTCCTGAGATATCCAATATTATCAAAGAAAGCAAGACAAGTTATTGGAAGACCTTTATTGCATTATTTAAAATCTGACCATGCTCTTTCAATCTCAGGGGATTTGTCCTATATGTAATACTTCCGGGAAACACTGGTGTACCGCCCGGGACTGGGAATACAGATTTGCCACAGATCTTTATTACTACCTGAAATGCCCGTCCTGCCACACCATATTCCTGAGAGAATTAAAAGAAGATAACCTTTCATGTATTTATCCGCCTAACTATTATTCTTTCTCTCAAAAAGCCGGGAGCGGCATATTTAAACTAAAAGATAAATGGGACACCCGCTTTTATAAACCCGTTTTGAAAAACATTCCCTCAGAAAAGCTTTCTGTACTGGACATTGGTGGTGGTACCGGTGAGGTTTTAGATACTTTAAAAAAAGCTGATAAAAGAATAAAGTATAGTGAAATAGTAGACATAAATGAAAACGCACGTTCATCAGCAGAAAAAAAAGGACACATATATACCTGTTCAGAGGCTGAATTATACCAAACAGAGAGAAAATTCGAAGTAATACTTTTATTGAATATCATTGAGCATGTACGCTCTCCCCGGCAACTCATTGAAAAAGCGGCCGGCTTATTAGCAGATCATGGTATTATTATTATCAAAACTCCTAACGCAGATTGCATTGATGCCAGATTATTCAAATCTTCCTATTGGGGAGGCCTTCATAGTCCTCGTCATTGGATCATTTTTACCAGAGTTTCTTTCAGACGCATATTGACCGGTACTAATTTACATATCCAGAACATCAAATTTACCCAGGGAGGAGCCTTCTGGGCCTATAGCGTTATAAATCTTTTCAGAAAAAAGAAGATCAGGCTAAGGGAAACACCCTTAATAGAATCTTCTTTTTTCCCTGTATTAAGTATTTTTTTTGCTTTAGTTGATATATGCAGGTCATTTTTTTCACCAACAGCACAAATGTTCATTATCTTAAAAAGATGACAACTGCTTCCTGGCACGTAATAATATAGACACCCCAAAGGGAAATGTAAAATAACGGAGCCAGAGCAGCTCCATTGAAAAAACGGCTTTAAATATCCAAGAAAAAAATTGTCCATTCAACGTTTTGCCATACTCAAAATCAGAAACCGCCTGTTGAGGCTTTTGCAGACGCTGTAGGACGGTTCTGGCGAACCATACAGGTAAAAATAAAAGAGCATTAAAGTAGGTATTGTATTCTACTATAAATTCATGACCAATGACCTCCCGGATCTCCTTTATAGTATATCGTCTTTTATGATGATTGACTTCATCATGCATGCTCCATAAAAAACGGAAGGCGGGTACAGAACAATACAGGATACCGCCATTTTTACACACTCTAAACAATTCGCCAATAGCTTTTTCCTGTTGCTCTATATGTTCAATCACGTCAAAAACACAAACCACATCAAAAGCATTATCACCAAACGGCAACGATTCCACGCTTCCTTCAACCACCTGCAGTCCTAATTCTTTCCGAAGGAAAACACAGGTATCATGGTCTTTCTCAACCGAAATCACTTCTCCATATTGCTGAAGCATTTGTGATGATCTGCCGGTAGCAGCCCCTATATTTAAAATTTTCAATTGTGTATTTAGCGGAAGAGATCTATTTAATTGCTGCCTGATAATCTTTTCCCGTATCAGGAACCACCAGTGGTTCCGTTCGAAGTAATAATATTTCTGAAGATACTCAGGATTCATCAGCAGTAGTCTTATCAAAGATTTTTTTATCTATAATGAATGGCGGGCGCTTTTTCACCTGGAAAAAAGTCCTTATTATATATTCGCCAATAACACCTATTGAGAGCAATTGCACCCCCCCAAAAAGAATTACCGTAAACAAAATAGCAGTAAAGCCCTGCGGCACAGTATGGTAAACATATTTACTTACCAATGTCGCAATTAAATAAACCAGCGAGATGGTAATAGATAAAATTCCAAGCCAGGAGATCAGCCTGATCGGGATTTCGCTAAAATTATAAAAGCCATTCATTGCCAGCCTGATCAACCGGGAGAACGAATATTTAGCACTCCCGTTTGCTCTTGGTGCCCTTTCATACTCAACACCGATCTGCCTGAATCCAATCCATGACCTAATACCCCGGACAAAAACAATATCCTCAGAAAAGCTATTGATAACATTAACAGCTCTTCTGCTGATCAGGGAAAAATCCCCGGCGTCTACCGGAAATCTTAATATGGCGATACGATTTATAAGCCGGTAAAATAAATAGTAAAAGCTGCGCCTTATCCACGATTCTTTCCGGTTACGCCTGATACCATACACCACATCAAACCCTTCCTTTAATCTCTTATAAAATTCAGGAAGCATTTCAGGCGGATCCTGCAAATCTGCATCTATTATGAATATGGCTTCGCTCGCCCGCGCATTCCTAAGACCGGCCGCGATGGCAGGTTGATGCCCAAAATTCCTGGAAAATGAAATATATTGAAAACGAGCATCGCTCATACAGATAGAGATCAGTTGAGAAGGAGTGCCGTCGGTGCTTCCGTCATCAACAAAAATACACTCTATCCTGAATGCCGCTGCATCCATAAACCCGGACAACCTTGCAAAAAGCAGCGGAATGACTTTCTCTTCATTATATACAGGAATGATAATTGAGACCTGTATACCTTCCCTCTCCAGATGTTCAGAACCTGCATGTACCATCTAAATATATTTGGCGCTTAGATTATAAAACAATTCATTAAAAAGTAAAAATACCATTTCACTCCGGCTTTTTGGTTGCAGTGTGCAGGCATAATTGCATTTTCAGGCATTTGTTTCCTTATTTTACATAATATTACAGAAACAATGCGGCACTTTATCTCAACAGCTTTTTCCTCATATTCCGTCAATATCAATAAAATCTTTTACTATACCTGTGCAATCGCATTAGCAATAGTCTTTACAGAACGGCTTCTGATCATTTTTTCATACGAACCGCATATTGCGGGAATTGACAATAATTTTGACTACCCTGTTATCCGATCGCTTGCGGGATTCTCTATATACCCCAATCCTGAAGATTATCCTTACGCGGTAAATCCATATGCTCCTCTGTTTTTTTTCGTTTGCAAGTGGGTGGCATCCCTGTTTCAAATAAATCCAACCGACACTATTGCAGTCTATTGGACAAGCAGGTCTGTTTGTCTGCTTGCAGATATGGGTACATGCCTATTGCTTTTCAGGCTGCTTCGCAGACATTTCAGAGCAGATAAAACTACCTCTGTAATATCTGTCTCCCTGTTTTTTTGTATTGTGTCCTTTCTTGGCTATACTGTCAATCGCTCTGATGCATTCTTTCTTTTTTTCTACTGCAGCACCATTTATGTGCTTATACGGCTGTCGGAAAGCAAAACAGTATGGGCATCGCTATTCCCGGCAATCTTAACAACATTATGCATTTTTTCCAAGCAAAACGGCATAAGCCTGCTGCTGATCGTACCTGTTTGGTTCATCGCCGGCAAAAACTACCGCTCCCTGGTCTTGTACCTGGCATTTTCAGCAGCCTTTCTAACAAGTACTTTCTTATATTTTGAATGTATTTATACTGATCATTTTTTTCACAGGCATGTGATAGATGCCTTGAAAAACAAAATAGATCCGCAATGGTTTTATATTTATATTTTTAAAGAAATCACCCCTTCCTACTTAACACTGCCGTTGGCCTTATCATTGATCATTTCTATACGATCAATTGCAGAAAATAATACGCCTCTGCTACGAAGGCTGGGCATTATCTGCATCATACAATTTCTTTTCAGTACGGCACTGAGCTTTAAATGGGGTTCCTCTCTCGGGTATTACAATGAGAGCTTTTTATTAGCCTTCACTATAACTGCTCTTTTCTTCACAGTCTTCCCCAAAACAAGAAGATCAGTTCTCCATAGTGCGGCCATATATATTTACCCTGTAGTATCTGTCTTATTCATCCACATGATGGCGCAACTATATTTTTTCTTTATCAACAGCCGCGCTGAAGCAAAGAAAAAGCTGGACGAGCAGTTGCAAATAAGCAGTTACATAAAGAACGCTATAGGAACAACCGATAAATATGTTATAGATCTAAGCAATGCTGATTTTAATTTTTTTAAAAATATTCTTTTTAAGGAAAGTGCCGTCCCCAATATAGATGCTGTAGGCTGCTGTGCCCTTCCCGGAAAGATATTCGACTATTCGGGCCTACTGGATGGATTTAAAAATGGTAAAATAATGTTCATCATAAAAGAAAAAAACAGTATCGAAACATCAATCTGGGGCATCAACATTCAGCATTACCAACCAGATACTATCTTCACTCATTATAGTATTTACAAGTATGACTCTGCACTGATAAAGAAAACCCGGTAAACAAGCCATATATTCTTATAGTAATTACATCAGCAACAATGAAAGAAGAGAATAAATTAAGCATTTTAATTCCATGCTACAATGAAGAAAAGACAATTATTGATATACTTGAGAAGATATTTGCCGTTACATTAACTGACGATACAGCAAAAGAAGTGATTGTTGTTGATGACGGGTCTACAGATCAGACCAACCGGCTTTTAAGGGAATATCTTACCAAAAATCCGGAGCGCCCATTACAATTATACCGGCAAGAAAAAAACGATGGCAAAGGATCGTGTATTTGTCTGGCTGTCGCAAAAGCTTCAGGAAACATAATAGTCATCCAGGATGCGGATCTTGAATATGACCCAAAAGATTTTAGCAAAATGCTGGAACCAATAGTTAATGATCATGCCGATGTTGTGTATGGTTCCAGATTTGTTGGAGAAGGTCCTCACAGAGTAGTATTTTTCTTTCATACCATAGGCAACAAAATATTGACATTTCTTTCTAACCTTTTTACAGGCATTAATTTGACTGATATGGAAACAGGCTATAAAATGTTTCGTACCGATATCCTGCGAAAAATTACAATTACTGAAAAAAGGTTCGGTGTTGAGCCTGAAATCACAGCTAAAATAAGCCGCATTAACGGAATACGTATCTATGAAGTTGGCATATCTTATTACGGCAGAACATATAAAGAAGGTAAAAAGATCAGATGGACGGACGGAGTATATGCTATCTGGTGTATTTTGAAATATAATATTTTCAAAAGGAAAGATACATGGTGATAATTAAAGTGAAAAGTGACTTAAAAATTATAACCTGATTATGATCATTCTGCTTCTGGCATGGATATACCTAACAATAGTTTCTTTTTCCTGGGGAAAACTATTGATATCATTTCCGGGATTTGATCAAAAGTCATTACCCGGCAGGGCGGATTTTTTGATTTTAGTCTGCTTTGGCGGATTGGCAATGCTCGCTGCTTTGTCTCAATTCTTATCGCTATTTATTCCTTTGGGCTCATGGTATGCACAAATTATTGTGATTATGCCTTTTCTTATTTACCTGAAAAATAAAAGTATGGCGCTCGCTATATCTGAGTGTTACGGTAAATGGAAGAATGTAAAATTTCCCGTAAAAATATTAATAGTCACAACTGCTTTGCTGATTTTGGCAATCAGTTCATGGGTAGTATCTCATCCTGACAGTATCGGGTACCATATACAAATTATTAAATGGATACACTCTTACCGCATTGTCCCGGGACTTGCCAATCTTAATCCGCGGCTTGGCTTTCAAAGTGCCTGGTTTACCTTAAATTCCCTTTTTACGTTTCCATTTATCAAAGCTGGCGTATACACTTATCTGGGGTCTATAGTATGCATATGGTATATCATATTTATTGCTTCTTTAATTAACCGTAATATTAACAAAGGGAATTTTGCATTGGCAATATTCTGGATGGGGTTATTGGTAATAAGCTTCGGGAGCTATACCCAGATTCGTCTTACTGCAAGCTCAGCCAGTCCGGACTTTATTGCGGCAATATTTATCCTTATTGCTGTCTACTTATCCTTTGCGCAAGAAGATCTTCCGGATAATCTTTCGATCAGTTTACAGGTTGTTTTTTCTTTTACTGCACTGTCCATAAAATTATCTGCCATTCCTATTTGTCTGCTGGGTATATATGGCTTGGTAAAACTACTTTCGCAAAAAAAAATGAGTAAGAATATAGCACTGATCGTTCTTATTCTTATGATCGTTTGTAACAGTATGGTGAGAAATATAATTACCTCTGGGTATGTTTTTTATCCCTCCCCATTTCCTGATATTATTCATGCAGACTGGAAAATGCCCAGGTATAAAGCGGCACATGAAGCACAATATATCACAGCGTTTGCAAAAACAGAGTCTGAAAACGGCGATAAAGATATAAGAGAAACGCTGGATATGCATTTTCACCAATGGATGCCAATATGGTGGTTTCATCGCAGCATCGCTGACAAATTTGTTCTTGTGTTGCTATTAGTATTAATATGCTCTGTATTACTACTGATTAAAAGAACCGCTATCAGGCTTTACGGATTGTCATTAACGATAGTTGCAACCGGATTGATTTTTTGGTATCTACTTGGCCCCGATCCCAGATTTGGATGGGGTTTCATTATTAGTTTTATTGGCATATCCATGTGGTTACTTCATCAAAGAGTCAGTTTGCAACTCCATATAGGGAATAAAGTTCCTCTGTTCCTTCTGAACATAGTAAATGCAGGGCTGGCTTGTTATACAGTTTACAGGTTCGTATACTTTTTCTCCGTCTCGCAGATAGTATTTCCGATGGGAACAGCATCCCAATCATTTACCTCAAAAGTCTGTAATGACATTCAATTTAATATCGCATTTCCCAAAGAAGGCTGCGGCGATAATGATATTCCTTGTATTGAAGGTTCCTGCAAGGATTTTTTATTTAGAGGTGCAGATGTCACCGATGGTTTCAAACCTAATGAATCGAGGCCCTAGCATTCACAGGATTCTAACGCATCAAATACATTTTACCATACCCTTTATTAAAATATTGATCAGTATTGTCTCCTTCGGTTTTGTATTTGTCCAAAGATTTACCATTCAAATTTGTTATCACCCGATAGAGATATACACCATTCGCCAGTTTCTGCCCATATTGGTCTGTGCCATTCCACTTAAACTCAGTAATATTTCGCCCTATTCTTATTGTGCCTAATTCTTCCCTGGTTATTTCCCGAACGATTTTCCCGGTAATGGTTAATATCTGAATGCGTAAATTTTGTGGTATTTCACTTCCTGTAAGTGTAAATACAAATGCAGTGGAAGTGGTGAAAGGGTTCGGATAATTAAAAAGATTTGAGATCATAGGCTTGTTGATTATCTTGAAGCTTACTTTATAAGCTGACTGCCCGCTTGCATTGCCGCTTGCATCTCTTCCTGTAACTCTTAGTTCATAGTTGCCGTCTTCCAGAAAAGCAGGATTAAAATCAATGGTAGCGGTATTATCATTACTGCTTCCCCCTGAAACAGATGGAGGGGTAAACCTCAGGGTATCGGTATTAAACGAAAAACTTTTTACTGTTCCATCCGGGTATACTACCTGTACTTTTATAAGAGAGGTATCTTCCAGTAATAAAAATTTACTATCATCTTTTAGTTTAATAAGAATGTGAGGTTTTGCAGAAACAATATCATTATTTAAAATATGTACCCCGTCAAAAGTGACATCAAGCAATGGATTGTAAGTATCGGGTTTAACATATATGCTCTTGTATAGAAAATTATTGAGGAGGTACTGTTCGGGTTGATCATAGTCGGGGTTGAAATTGATCATAAAGGTATTCAACCCATTGTAATTGCGGGTGTCAAAAGTGTATTTAACCTGTATTGTATCCCCTGACAAAAGAGGTTTTTTCTTTGATACATTGAGCAAATGCTGCACATTACTATTATCAATTAAAACAAATTTTACTTTCAGGCTGTCAAAATCCTTATCGCTGACATTTTTAAATGCCACTCCCAGGTCAACTTTTTCCCCAATGTCTACGGTATCCCGGGTCTGCAGAAATACGGCAGGAGCAATAGCGCCTTCGGGATAGGGTGTATAATTTATTCTCCAGAATTTCAACTGATAGGGTGTAGCATTGCTGGTGTCTACATTCTTCATCCGCAATTTGATATAAGGGAATTCTGCTGCATTTACAGAAGATATGTCAAAATCCTTCTGCATCTCATTTACCATAAATAATTGTTCGCTGCTCCCATCATTCCTGACACCTTCCACTTCAATGCTCACATGATCATTTGAAGGGTTTTCAAGTTTTAGCCCGTCCCAATGCAGCGTCTGCCAGTCTTTTGCCGGTCCAAGCATTGGTGAAGTCATGTATCCAACGGTATCAAGAGAAGTGCAGTCAACCGACATAGTAATAAGGCTGTATTCATCATCGCCAAATTTAAACTGAGGAGAGAATGCAGGTATACTATTTTTCTTGTAAACAAAACTAAATGCTCTCGGGCGATAAAATGAATCAAGATCAGTCAGCCCCTGGTTGAACAGTTTATGGAACAAGGAGTTGCCGCTGCCATATAATGAAGTATCGGCTTTCCACTTATCTACAAAGGTATTATTAGCAGGAGTGGGATTTGAATTGGTTCGCACAATGACATAAGCCCCGTCGGGGATCATATCCATGAAATCCATTGCTTTTTTTCTCGATTCCGGGGTAGAGAGAAGATACTCGAAATTATAAGTTTTCTTGGATCCGCAGGTTGATATCATACTGCCATAAAGCCCCTGAGAACCGGAAGAAAAATCGTTTTTCCACGGTCTGAAAGTATTTGGATCAATCACCTGAAAAATCAGCTCGTCGTAATAACATCCCGCACCTAATATATCCTGCCCGTTCAGCCCGTTTACATACGAGGCTTCAAAACCTGAAGCCGTAGGATAAACACCATTTCTTATAAATAAGTTATTTAAAACGGTGGAAAAACTCCATTTCCTATCATCAGATAATCTTAGTCCATCCTCATCGCTGTCTAAATGCTGGTAATAATGTGACTGGTTAAATCCATCAGCGCTGCCTGGCAGGTATATAAAGGATGAAAGTGACCAGACATAGTCTTCATTAGATGCCGGGACGGGAGCTACCCGCCAATAATATACTGTGCTATCTTTAAAGGTCATCGCCGGCTTAAACTCCAGTAATCCCCCCCGGGCATCTATGGTCACTGATTTCTTAAGCGATGAGTTAAACAATGCCGTTGTATCAATTTCCATAATGTACTGACGTGCCCCGCCCAGCGGATCAGCAGTAGAAGCATAAAAGGTAAGATTGCCGGAACTGATAATTGAATATTTATACGGGTAAACAGGAGTGGCCGTATTTTCAATAATATAAAATGATTTTGAAACAGTATTATTTGTTTCAGAAATTTCTTCCTGCTCATTCTGGGCATCAATTGTTATTTCAATTTTATTTTCACCTTTCTCAAGCGCCGGATTGATGGGAATGTCCAACGAAAGGCTATCACTGTAATGAGCTGCCCGGACCCTGGAATTTAAAATAATCTTATTAGAGCCATCCGGGTAAAAACGTTTCACCTGCACATAGATCGAATCACCGGTTACCTTTCCAATATTGTAGTATTTAATGGCCGCTTTAAAAGAATTGTCGGCAGCCGTTATAACAGGAGGAATAACTACGTTGGGGGCTTCTACTATATAATCAGGCAATGGCTGCTGGTAAAGCGTAATAGACGGATCACCCTGAAGCGTAACCTCCTCAGCATGTAGCCTTGCAAGATAGTCGCCAGGAGAAGCCTGCAGGAAAGACGCAAATGCTGTTTCCATTATCTTTCCTATGGAACTTCCATACTTCTTACCTCCAAAAGCATGATATAAGCCCCTCAGATAGGAATTCAGATAACTTACAATACCATAATGTGTGCTGGCCACAAAACCTATTGCTCCCTTTTGTTTAATGAGGACATATTTTTCTGACAGCGTTGCCGGTACAGACAGCCTGCTTTGATCAAAATTAAAAATATCCCCCGCCAAACATCCATTTACCAGGAACAAAGGATATTTACCCTGATTCTGATATACGGACGGATCATCAATATTGAACTCGGTACTGGTTGAAGAAGAATGTCCAAAATAATTCACAATTCCGATACCATCTTCAAACAGTCTTTTCAACTGATCAGACGTAAGCTGTGAGGCTACTGCAGAGCTCTTGCTGAAGCTCTCGACATTAGCCCCCCACAGCGTATCTTCCGCTATATTTTTCAGTTGGCTCATATATCCTCCTATCTCTAGGCTTAATTGCGCATTTCCTCCGCCAATGGCATGTACAATATTCTTCATCCAGGCTCTCCCTGCTACGGTCTGAGGCGCATTCACACCTACCGATTCGTATTCTTTTACCTTTTCAAGGTATATTTCCACTTCTGCAGGACTGACTGCAGACAACCGACCGGTCGGAATAGCTGAAACCGTTTCATTATCATTTGACGCCAGCAGGTTATCCGAGGCCGGGTAGCCAAAAGGAGGTATAAGATTCAATTGATCAAGAAGAGGATCGCTTTCGTATGATCTTGCCTGGACATACGACACCCCCTTCCCTATCAGGAAAACATTGGAAGGAGTTGTTGAAAAAAAGGAACGGGCATATTTCAGGAATTTCTTAACGGCAGAAGGATGTCGTTTAATACCAAATGCAAACTGGTCCGTCAATTGATCAATATCGTATACTCTGGATGTATGCCCTCCTCCCGCTGCCGATCTCCTGTATTGAGCATACGCCTCCACAGGATTGCCATTGGCTCCATTGTATAAACGCTGATTGCTAATAATAATAAAATCTCCCTGGTTTGCCGGAAGTGCATAATTGACAAAATTCCTTGTCGTAAATACAGTGATGTCAGCTATATTGCTGCTCACCTGGCTTACCAAAACCAATTTTCTTTTTTGCGCCGAAGGAAGCAACGCAAATTTTGCAATCCCCGCCTCATCTGTTACGCCAATATATCTTTTCAGATTAGTAAGATCATATAATACAGGGGGGGCTGCTCCGTATGCGAAAGTGATGCGTAAATAGTTGCCGTCATTGCTGGCCGGCAACTCGAAAGGGAAAGAAGAAAAACTCCCAAAATTGAATTGACGGGGATAGGTAATCTCATACTTGCCGACAACCATCCTGTCATTGGGATTTCCGGAAACATTGGTAACCGCAACACTTGCCGACCCGGAGCTTATAAGACTCACAGGGAAGGTTGCCTGCTGGTGCTGGTCGGTAAAGGCATCCATTGCCACATTTATCAATGTGGTATTATTTACCTTAACAGTAAATGTGCGGTTATTTACAGCATTCCCCGCTGCCGTTACTAAAAGCGTTGCATCCGGCCCCGAGGTGTAAGGGTACATTTGTGACTGAACACTGGTTAATGTGGCGCCCGCGCCAATATCATCACTTGTCCATCCCTCCCCCTTGTCATATACTGAAGAATAGATATATTCCCCTACGATCTCTGCATAGCCCGGATTGATCTTATTTTTGAAATAAGTACCGGTCGTATACATAAAGTAGGGCTCGGCCGGTAAAACGTTCCCGGCCACATTATTTGCCTGGTCGGTAAGCCTGAGATTGTTGCCCACAGGGTTCACCGTAAGGAAATATGATGCGGTATCTGTTTCGAGGCTCCATTTGTCATTGAGCTGGTTATTAATATTAACATACAGGCTCGCATCAGGCTTTCCATCATTCATCTCTCCCCAGAATTCGATAAAATCAGATGATCCCAGCGCCCCTGAAGGAACCGAAGTATAAAGGGGGATCTGGACACCATTCCGCCAGAGCTGGAATTGTTCTGCCGGCACATTTGCCAGCCCTATATCCTGCAGCGAAGCCCGTGATATCCTGTGCAAAGTGTTTTTTATAACGGAAAACTTATAATAGGTTTTATTATAATCTATCCATTCATTATTATACTGAGCCCTGGCAGCGCCACAGCTCAGTAATAATATCAGCAGTATAATCCGATTCATAATTACACTAATTTGTTTTTACGCTTTTGTTCTTTTCCTTTTTCACAAGATCCACACGTAAAGAAACAATGTGCGTATATAAGGGGTTGGACTGATTGGCAAGATTGGTAAAAGCATAGTCTATGGAAAGGTGCTTAAGCTTAAACCCGGTACCTATGCTCGGCTGGTATATCCATACCTTTTTCCGGTTCAGCGTATCTCCGTCTGCAAGCGCTTTTTGAAAATTGTAAATCCCCCCCCTGACAAAAAGCAGGTGTTTATATCCCAATTCTACCCCTACTCTTGGATCTATGCTCACCGGGTCGGCGCTGATAACAACATTCCTTTTGCCATCGAAAGTGATGTCAAAATTTGCTTCAGCCAAAAGATTGAATTTTTTTCCAAGACTAAAATCATACGCCCCGCCTACTATCAGGCGGGGTGCGGTAAGTTCGGTTGACCTTACCGGAATCTCATTATTGGTAAGATAAAGCGCTTCTTTTTCTTCATCGCTGAAAGTAAAGCTCCAGGCGTTGAAGGTAGTGGTAATATCCCTTGCAGCAATACCCAGCTTCCAGCGCTTGTCATGTATCTGGATACCACCGTCAATGCCGAATCCCCAGGCTTTGGCAAATGTCCCTACATTACGGTAGATCACTTTGGCATTTAAGCCAAAGCTTATCAGTTTGGAGCCTCTTTGTTTTAAGCTCTGCGCATAAGAGAACAAAAAAGCATAATCTGCCGAAGAAAAAGTCCTTATGTTATTATAATTGATCGAGCCATCGGGCTCCACTAAATATAGCGTATTGGGAATATCATCCACACCAAGCCGGAGAAGCGATAATCCAATTGTTCTTTTTTGATCGCTCAAAGGAATGGCTATGCTGCCGTAATCATATTTCCCTATCCCGGAAAAATATTCGGCGTGCATAAAATTTACCACAGGGTTTTCCCTGATATTTACCAGCCCTGCGGGATTCCAGTAGCCGGAAGTGCCGTCATCAACGGAAGCTACCTGTGCCCCTCCCATTCCCAATCCTCTTGCACCGGCGCCTATGTTCAAAAATTCATTTGAATACTTTCTGAACTGCGCATAAGAGGAACTTTGGTAACACAATAAGCAGATAAGGCATATTCTCAAAAGCGCGATTTTCATTCAACTGTTTTTCTAATGAGCAATTGTTGAACTGACAGCAGATCCATCCATTTTATTTCGTACAAATATACCTTAAGCATTTGGTCCTGTAGAATTTGATGGACATTAGAACTCAAGCCTTTATAACGGATCAGCGCATAAAATTATTGTCTTTTGGGATATGCATGGTAAACTAACATTATTTTTGCGCAAAACCACCTGAAAATGACGTTAATAGAAGAGCTGAGATGGCGTGGCATGCTACAGGATATTATGCCGGGGACAGAAGAGCAGCTAAATAAAGAAATGACTTCAGCCTATATAGGATTCGACCCTACTGCAGACAGCCTTCATATCGGGAGCCTGGTACCTATTCTGTTGCTTGTGCATTTACAAAAAGCTGGTCATAAGCCCATTGCACTCATTGGAGGAGCAACGGGAATGATTGGAGATCCCAGCGGGAAAAGTGAAGAACGCAACCTGCTGAGCAGGGAACAATTAGATATTAATATAGCCGGTATCAGGAAACAACTTGAAAAGCATCTTGATTTTAACCCGGGGCTTAAGAACAGCGCTGAACTGGTCAATAATTATGACTGGTTTAAAGATTTAGGCTTTATAGATTTTCTGCGGGATGTGGGCAAGCATATCACCGTAAACTATATGATGTCAAAAGACAGCGTGAAGAAAAGGATCGAAGGAGATACAGGGATAAGCTATACCGAATTTGCTTACCAGTTGATGCAGGGCTACGACTATTACTGGCTGCATCAAAACAAAAACTGTAAGCTGCAGATGGGAGGCAGCGACCAGTGGGGTAATATTACTACCGGCACGGAATTAATAAGAAGAAAAGCCAATGGCGAAGCGTTCGCGTTCACCTGCCCGTTAATTACCAAGGCAGATGGCGGCAAGTTTGGAAAAACAGAAAAAGGAAATGTGTGGCTGAATGCGGAAAGGACCAGCCCTTACCAGTTCTACCAGTTTTGGTTAAACGCATCAGATAAAGATGCAGAAAGATGGATTAAAATATTCACTTTTTTAACACCTGAAATAATTACCAGTCTTGTTGAACAGCATGGACAGAATCCAGGCGTAAGGCAATTACAAAAAACCCTGGCAAAAGAAGTAACTATTTTTGTACATGGTGAAGATGGATTTAAAGAAGCGGTAGAAACCACTGAAAAATTATTTTCGCAGCAAACTGCAGCAGTTGAAACATTAAGCGCCGATGATCTTGAAAACATGGAAGGAGTGATAATGTTTGATTATTCTAAAGCAAAAATCAATGAGGGTGTAGATATTGTTTCATTTCTTGCAGAAACAGGTACTTTCCCAAGTAAAGGGGAAGCCAGAAAAATGGTGCAAAGTGGTGGCGTAAGCATCAACCGGGAAAAGGTAAACGATATAGCCCGTAAAATTAATACGACTGACCTTTTGCATAATACATATGTATTAATACAAAAGGGTAAAAAAAACTATTACCTCGTTAAGGCATTATAGCAACAGGGCATAAGAAGCCTAACCGAACAAAACAGGTAATTTGAGGCTTTGTTAACGTGGTTTTGGGGCTTAATACACTCAGTTTAAAAAGTATTGTTTCACGCTAAGTGCGCAGTTAGGCCATTCCATTGTGAACGCTACGAGGAAAGTATTGATGAATACGGAAAAAAAATAACAGCCTGCTGGTTATAATCTGCCAGGTACCCGAAACTCACCATAAAGCAGTAGCGTACATAACAGGCTATATTGTTTTATAAAAAATCACCAAAATTACCTGAGGAGAAAAAATACACTTTTATCGGGGTGAAGCTTATTACCAGTGTTCCTGCCACAGCTTTTACCTCTGCCGATAGATCTATCAGGCGTAATTCTATAGTTTTCTGCATATATATGATGACTAATGTACAATTCTATTAAAAAAAGAACAAGGCCATCATTTCAATATATCGTATATTAATGCGTCTTATCCTGACATTTTGGGTATTATCCGAAGCGCTATTCACTTCGTACAATTGAAAGAAGTACCAATCAACTCCCTTTAAAAACTTTATTGTAATCAGCATTTATATATATTATATAGCACTTGCTATCTTAATAAACGATTTTATTTTTCATTTTAAAAACAAACAATATGTCAAATTTCACTCAGTCCTTAACAAATACCATAAGGCACTGGTACATCTCTTTCATTATCGGTATCCTCTTTATCGGGCTCGGCATTTACATCTTTACAGTACCTCTGGAAACCTATGTTACGCTTGTCATCTTTTTCAGCGTCTCTTTTTTTGTTTCCGGGTTAATGGAAATAATGTTTTCTATACAAAACCGTAAGTCACTACAAGGCTGGGGCTGGTATTTTGTTTCCGGCTTATTAAGCCTGGCGATTGGTATTTACCTGATGATCTATCCGGGAATTTCTATGGCCACCTTACCTTTTGTAGTAGGTTTCACCCTAATGTTTCGCTCATTTCAAATGTTAGGTATAGCTTTCGACCTGCGGGATCATAAGAGGATGAATTGGGGCAACCTTGCCATTGCCAGTGTTTTAGGAATTATACTATCGTTTATCTTATTGGCTTCACCACTTTTTACCGGTATTTCGCTGGTAATACTTACCGCCGTATCATTTATTATGGTAGGTATTGGAGCAATCATCCTGGCATTAAATCTTAAAAAAATTAAAGATGCACCTGATAAACTGAGCCAGGAAGTTAAAGACAGAATTAGTAAGCTACAAAATGAAATAAACGATTTGTATAAATCTTAATAAAGCGAAAAAAATATTGATCAAATCAGTTGTATTGCTTAACTGCTTTTATCAGCTTAACGCGTATGATAACAGCAACAATGAAGAACACGTTGTGATTAAAAATTACACACCTCCCTTTCTGCAAAATAAGTCTTAAATTATTACCAGATTAATATAATTGCCATGTCAAAAAACGTATCAGATGTATTAGTAGAAACCCTTGTAAATGCGGGGGTAAAAAGAATTTTTGCCGTAACCGGCGATAGTTTAAACCCCGTAAACGATGCCGTTCACCGTGACGGGCGCCTGCAATGGATTCATGTACGGCATGAAGAAGCAGGCGCTTATGCTGCATCAATGGATGCAGAGCTGAATGGTATTGGTTGTTGCATGGGCAGTAGCGGACCGGGGCATGTGCATTTGATAAATGGTTTGTACGATGCCAATCGTGCAGGAAACCCAGTAATCGCTATCGCTTCAACGGCATTATCGCACAAATTGGGAACGGAATATTTTCAGGAAACCAATGTAACCAAGCTGTTTGACGATTGCAGCAAATTTTGTTTTATGGCCAACACACCGCAGCAGGCTATACAGGCATTCCACAATGGTATACAGTTTGCCATCAGCCGCAAAGGTGTGGCGGTAGTGGGTTTGCCGGGCGATGTAGCTTCGGCAGATGCCGGTGAAAGCAATTCCTCAAGCCATAATTTTTATACCAGTCCAAGAGTATTGCCCATAGAAACCGATTTACAACAATTGGCTACGCTCATTAATGACAATAAAAAAATAATGCTTTACTGTGGCTACGGCAGCCGTGATGCGCAGCAGGAAGTATTGGCCCTGGCAGCAAAAATAAAATCGCCGGTTGGTTTTACTTTAAGAGGAAAAATTTTTTACGACAAAGATGAAAACCCTTATGCAGTGGGGCTTACAGGATTACTTGGGCAAAAATCAAATTTCAATGCCATGCATGATGCCGATGTGGTGTTGATGTTGGGAACAGATTTTCCGTACACAGAATTTTTACCCGAAAAAAACATCATGGTTCAGATTGATGAAAAGCCCGAACACTTAGGACGTAAATGCAAAGCCGATTATGGCTACTGTGGCGATATAAAAGCAACCTTACAGGCATTGCTGCCGCTGATTGAACCTAAAACCGATGATTCTTTTCTAACCAAAATGACTGACCTGCACCGGGAAATTGAAAAAGATTACCTAAGCTATGTAAAAGACAAATCGGAAACAGAAAAAATACATCCTGAATATGTAGCCCATTTGATAAATGAATTAGCTGATGATGATGCCATCTTTACGGTGGATACCGGCATGTCTTCTACCTGGGCAGCGCGTTACATCAAAGGAAGAAAAAATCGCTATCTCACCGGCTCATTCAACCACGGTTCCATGGCCAACGCCATGCCAATGGCAATGGGAGCAGCACTTTCGCATCCTCAAAGACAAGTAATCGCCTTATGTGGCGATGGCGGTATCAGCATGCTCCTGGGCGATCTGATGACCATCAGCCAGTACAATATCCCGGCTAAAATCATCATCTTCAACAACCGCACATTGGGCATGGTGAAGCTCGAAATGCAGGTGGATGGTTATATGGATTGGCAGACCGATATGGTGAATCCCGATTTTGCCAAAGTAGCCGAAGCCATGAACATGAAGGGCTGGAATGTAAGAGAAAGCAATGAGCTGGAAACTGCGCTCCGTGAGGCTTTTGCACATAATGGACCAGCGGTAATTAGTGTATTTACTGATCCTAATTCATTGGAAATGCCGCCACATGTTAGCTTTGATCAAATGAAAGGCTTTGCAACCTCAATGGCAAAAATGATGTGGAACGGCAGAACAGGCGAAGTAGTAGACATTGCAAGTTCGGGCATGAAATATTTGAGAGAGATGCTGTAAATTTTAAAGATAAAAAAATGGAATAGAAATGAAAACCTCTTTAATATCCTGCTAATGGTAACATTCACCGCTTCCTGTACTAACAACAAAGATAAACGCTCAACCGGCTACGCAGGCGATGACCTGAGCGGCAAAATAGAAAAGAACTATGGAAACAAGGAAAATTTTATTACACAAAAACTAAATGTAGATTTGAAAAAGTTCAGGGAATTGTATTTATATTAAACCAATTTATGCTACAGTCATTCTTACATTTATTGTTTATTAGTGTGGTTGCCTTGTTTCCTGTGGTAAACCCCATAGGTTCGGCACTCCTGGTAAGTCCTTATTTTTCGGGGTTAAGCAAGGCAGAAAAAAAAGCGGCCGTAAGAAAAATAGCCTTTTATTCATTTTGTCTTTGTACTTTTTTCCTTCTTGCAGGTCATCTTTTATTAAACCTTTTCGGTATTACCATACCTGTAATTCAACTGGCTGGCGGAATTATGATTTGCAAAACCGGCTGGGAGTCGCTTAGCGCAGATAATAATAGCCAACCACAACCACCTGTGACCGATAATGGTGCATCGCCTGCCCCGGTAAGCGATTCAATTGAAGACAAATTATTTTATCCTATCACTTTCCCTTTAACCACCGGTGCAGGTACTATTTCAGTTTTGTTTACATTGGGTGCACATAGCGTAGATGCTAATCTTACAAATTACATTATCAATACAAGCGCTATTTTAATTGCCATCATTTTTATGTGCATACTGGTTATAATTTTTTATTTAAATACCAGGTTAATACTAAATTACCTGGGTTCTCAAACTGAAAATATTATCAACCGGTTAGTTGCGTTTTTACTTTTTTGTGTGGGGCTGCAAATTGCATCTACGGGTATTAAAAGTTTGTTTAAAATTTAGCAGATTACAAGGCGCTCCCTTTTGGTAAGCAGTAACACCGGTTTGCAAAAACGTATCACCGGCGGAAGGAAATGGCCAGAACAATTATTAAATTTAGTATAATTATCAACTTTTTTTGATCAGGTAAATATTAATTCTATGTCAACACAAAATCTTCAAATTCAAATTGGCACCAAACAGGCCAGACAGGGTATATATGCTGAAATAATGCCTAAAGGCCCCATAATGTTACATGGCGCTACGCCAATTATTCAACAATTTATCATGCCCGATGAAAAGGGCGTTTCCACCTCATACCAGGAAGGACATAGCTATCCTGCAAAAGATGTGGTGGCACTCTGCCGGTGTGGAATGTCAAGAAATAAACCATATTGCGATGGCTCGCATAAAGGCATAGATCCTGATGAAATTGATCTTACCGAAACGGCTGTTTTTGAACCTGAGTTAAAATCATCAGAGCTTATTCAGGGACCGGAAAGATCATTAAGCGACGATGAAAAATTTTGTGCTTTTGCCCGTTTTTGTGATGCAGGTCAACGCGTATGGAATGAAGTACAATCAGAAGGAGAGGCAGCCAAAGAACTTACTTTGCAAATGGCGCACCACTGCCCCGGCGGCCGATTAATAGTGTGGGACAATCAAACGCAGCAACCGATTGAAACTTACGAAAATCCTTCAGTGAGCCTTATTGAGGATATGATGAACCAGTGCAGCGGGCCAATTATGCTTAGAGGAGGTATACCGGTTAAGAGTAGTAATGGAAAATATTATGAAGTACGTAACCGCCAGGCGCTATGCCGTTGCGGGCAATCGGGCAATAAGCCATTTTGCGATGGTACACACGCCTCAATGAAATTTCAGGATGGGTTGCCTGACAGCCCGAATAAAAATGGGAGAATTTGGTAAAACAAACTATTATCCGACAAATATGAATAACACTTACGTTATGGTTACTTTATTGTCCTGATGATAAAGCATTTCTCCTCAAAGTACTTTTCTTTACTCCCATTTCACGCTTAAACTGACTACAGGAAATGTTCTGTGGTTTTTTTCCTTACCATGCCATACCCGCATCAATTCTTATACTCTTTTTCAATACATGAAAATATTGCTTAATACAAGAGGATCAATTGTCTTTATAATAATCTATAGTTGCTTTATATGCGTTTGTCCTGATTATAAGCAATCAAATTTGGTTTAAAACCGCCAAGTAGCTATTTTTGCGACCGCTTTCAAAGTAGTTATTGGCCTATAGTATAATGGTAGTACAACAGATTTTGGTTCTGTCTGTCTTGGTTCGAATCCAGGTAGGCCAACTATACGGGACAAGAGTGATGTTTTCGCTTTGTCCCGTTTTTAGTTTCATCAAAACCCACATCCAGCTTATACATCAGGTCAACTATTGAGTTAAGGTGTGGTTCGAACTTTGAAAAGCTGAAAAGCTGATTTTTTCGGGATACATCGAACTAATGTAAGAATATATAATACTAATAGCTTTGGGAGAATTCGTCAGCGAATGTTTCAATTTCTGCATTGCTCAAATGTTCGCCAGAGTGAATAACTATTCTATATCTTAATGTAATTGATTTTCCGGCAGGGATGCTATAATTCAACTCCTGTTTTCCATCGGTAAAATCTTTAACCCCAAAGGGATTTAGGCTAAACAATCCATAACCGCGGGCATGCCAGTAGGCTGGGTAGTTTATGTTCTTTGGATGATCGAACATAACCACATCAATCTTTTCATCAGCAATATTGCCAAACAGGTTAACCCATTTGGCGCGGGTTCCCCAAACTTTTTCATTGGTAACTCCTTCACTGCTTCTATAGGATCCTGATACCCGCTCATTTGACATTTTCTTTACGGTTTCAGGGTTACCATCTTTATCGGTAAGTGTAATTTCTTCTTTAGAAGGTAATTCAAGTTCCCGGGCGACACGTATTGCAAAAAAGCCCTCTTTAGTATCCTTTAGTGACACACTTTCGCCAGTAGCCTTCAAAGTTGTGATCCTGTCAATTATACATGATGTACCCTTTGCGATAAACCTGTATTCTGCTTTTTCAGCCAACAGTTCTTTGCCGCTTGCTGTTACCCAGCTTTCGGATGTCACCAGTGAGCCTTCATTCTCTCCTTCCGCTAACCGATCAATACTGATATGTTTTATTGACCCGTAAGAGGCGTCTCTTACAGCTTGGGGGATGGCATAGGATGCACCCCAAAAATCGTATCCGTTAACATAACCGTAATTCAACCAAACACCAACATGATGCGGATGATCTGTTCGTTCACCAGCCCTTGGTTTAACCGGGAATCCACGTGTGATCTCTGTTCCCCTGGAAGTAAACACAGGATATAATACGGGCTTCATCACATCAGCAGGCCACCAATAGGTTGTAAATAGCTTCCCATCAATCATCACATCAACCTTACGCTCATCTTCATTTTTTATCAGCGATACTTTTTGAACCAGTTTAGTTTTAGATTGGTGTTTTACGTTTGCACAGCCCGATATACAGATGATTACTGCTAAAAATATTGAGATAGTTTGTATTTTCATTCTAATTTGATTTGACTTAGAAAATTCTATTCTTTATATGACCACGTAGTTAAGATGCTGACGCTTCGTATATTGGTGCTTCATTACAGTCATTTGCCTGAAGCGTCCTGTAAAATTTTGTCATAGATATTACGCGCTTCATCATAAGCCGCTTTTGCTGCAGGGCGTTCCTCCAAACGGATATTAGGTTGCTTCATTTTCCAGCATTGATCTACTGCCCGTTTACACCACTCAGCACTTCTACGTTCATGAATCGGTATACTATTGACAATAATAAAAACCGGATTGCTATGTGAACTCGGATACACTCTTAATGCAACCCAGGAAGAATGTGTTACACGATAGGAAAACGCGATATTCCTGAACCCACCATCAGCAACTATTTCACAGGTATCTACAGGCGCTCCATTTACAATAAGCTCTACCCTTACTTTCCGGGTTGACCCTATGCGTGCCCGTTCGATATTCCAGTAAGGCAGATCAGTCAAAGCGCTCCGTGCAATAGCCGCACCTGCCTCATCCTGCCGTTCGGGAAGATAGGCAGCGACTGCGGCGGTAATCTTTACTATCCCACCTTCTTTCAAATTTAATTTGCTTTCGCCGGTTCCTGCTTCTATACCATTAACAGAGAAGTTGATGATATGCGAGTTCCCTTCAGAAACATAAGATCTTCCTTTTTTTATTGCTTCAACGTAGCTGTCATAACTAAGCTTGCCGTCCGGTTTAAAATAACTCCTGGCCATCCCTACCCGTTCATCGAATATGCATGGGAAATCCGTTTCTCCACTCAGCCTCGGCGTGAATCCACAATTCAGCGTATGATACCACATATTCAGTTCAAAAGGGGGAGGGGTATCGCCCGCGCTATAAAAATCAACCAGGTTTTGCGTAACCGTAACAATATATTCATTGGCTCCGATATGATCCATTTTGGGTGTTATGTAATTAGGCAGTGCAAAAGTTGGCTCTATTGGTTCCAGCCCCCGGCCTGAATGCGCATAACCTGTAACTGCATTTTGTGACTTGGCCCACCGAAGCACAGGCGAAGTCCAGCTTGGCCATTCTTCAATTTGAGTAGTGCCGGGATAATCGTCCTCCTTCAGTCGTAGCAGCACAACATGTCCGGCATGTGAAGAAGGGAAACCCGAGACTTCGACATCGCTTCGCAGTATATTTTTTGATGTCGAAAGAGGATTGTCGTACCCCGTAAAATATTCTTTTTGATGATACCAACCTGGGCCCCATGCCAGCAAAGCGGCGATGCTTACGTCTTCACCAAGTATTTGCCGCCACATAGCTTCAGGCTTTACGCCTTCCTCCGGGCTATCATAATGGCTGCAACCTGCAGCATGCACATGATGATCGGCATTATACCACCCGAGTTTCTCCATATTTACCCATCGTTTTAGTTTAAAAGAAGCCGTAAAATTTTTTACACCTTTCGGTACAACAAGCTGGCTCTTCTGGCTGATGTATTCAGGACCTCTCGTAATCGTAACATTGTATTTGCCGGGTGGCAGCAATATATGCTCTCCGTCCGACCGGTACACCTGTGGCTGAAAAAAGAAATCCGGGTATTCGTCGTATGTCGCTACCCGCCTGGAAGGTAGCGGATAAATGCCAATAAGGCTGGCAGGTATTGTATAATTCGTACGATCCGGAGGGAAATTATCTACCATGTCGCTCTGGGCTGCCGCCAATCTATAATCGGCATTCTTCTTTATAGTCAGCACACTATCATCAAAAATCCGCTCGATACCATCGGTAATAAGCAATGAAGCCATTGTGGGAGAACCGTCATCGTCTTTTATATCCAGGTTTACCTGTACCGAAGGATCAATATTGAAAAGAATATTAATTGTATTGCGGAAGCCAAGATCCTGCGTTCCCTGCCCTACGTTGAAACCAATTTCCACCTCACGTTGCCCGGGATCTTTGCTGTAAATCTGCAAAATGGCATATTCCAGCTTTAATCCAGAGAGGTGAGCAAGCATGGGCCGGTTTCGGTAAAGTTGTATTTCAATGAACCGGTTGGCCACCTGACCGGCGGTAAGTTTTCTTGCTTCATCAACATGAGGCTTGTTAGAGGGCGCATATAACGGAGTAGCCGCATTGGGGCTTTCGACCTCCAGCTGCGTGGTAACATTAGCCAGGTTGTTCACTTTAACTAAATAACTAACCCAACCATTCTGCATCAATCTTGCTTTTGCCGGTCCTCTTGAAACCTTTACTCTCGCCTCAGGATTAATATCTATCAACGCCAGGCAATAAGGATCAAGAATATGTTGAACCTGCTTTACCGTTTCGCCGGAAAGTGGTTGGTATTGAAGCGCTTGCAACTTTTTTTCATCTTCCGCCGACAAAGAACTACCTAAAAAAGATAACGCATCTTTCAGCCGAATAGCCTGTGCCAGTAATGGTTGAGGTTCAACATCTGTAGTAATATTTTGGGGTTCGTGTGTATGATGCTGATGTTGTGCAAATAAGGGCGCAAAAAAATTTGCAGTAGCAATGAGGATTGAAAAAAATATTTTTTTTACCATATTACATACCCATTTTTATGATTTTGCAGTTTGTCATTCTATATTCCTACTTTTATCTGCTGTGGGGCGACTTGACTGAAAAATCTGCGTTTTCTGAAATACTACCGCCTTGATACTCCAGAATGGCGCTATCATTAACCCTTGTTATAGCCGTATAAGATGACTTATGAATTTCCTTGAACGGCTTATTGTCCTTCCTGTTGTAAGCTGATATTAAGGACCACCGGGGGTCAGTGCTATTGTTACGATCCGAGCGATGGAGAAGATTGCTGTGAAAAAAAAGTGTATCTCCGGGGTTCATCTCAACATACACAAGCTCCATAATTTTCAGTGCCTCATCTACTCTTTCCTGATTTGCCCCAACCTGCTCCCCGGCAAAGCCATGCTCTATCCTTCCCAGTTTATGAGATCCCTTTATTACCTGAAGACATCCGTTTTCCCTGTTGGCGGGCGTAATCGCCGTAAGAACGCTAAGCATATTGGGAAAGAGAAATCCATCCCGATACCAATAACCATAATCCTGGTGCCATTCCCAGGCGCCTCCTACTTTCGGCTCCTTCTGCATTAATTTAGAATGAAAATGTGCAGGCTCTCCTTCGAGCAGCAGCTCAACCCCTGAAACAATCCTTTCTGATCGGGCGAGCAGGCTGTAAATATCATTATCAAGTGAATACCATAAAGCAAGCTTGGTACGTAACCCTTCTTTATCTCCACGATCATAACTTTTTTTGCTAATCACATCATCATGTATTGCGATGCCATACAACAATTCAATTTCTTCAGGGGAGAACATAGACGGTACAAGCAAATAACCATCCCTTTCATAAGCTGTTTTATCCTGCTGCGTAATTTTTTTATGTTGCATATTAATATAATATTTAGTCGTTTTGAATAATGAACTATTTCGTATTTCCGCGGCAAAAGAAAATCAAACCTTATCCGGCACCACAAACGGATGTCGGTATTCTCTGGTAAGCATTGCATTTGCCTCAGCGTCATTAATGCATTTCATTTTAATTGGATCAAACTCCAGGCTTCTCCC
>CAYWVB010000062.1:0-30256 GCA_964461595.1 uncultured Terrimonas sp.
GAAATCAAAGATAACTATTTTTTATATTAATATTATTGATAACGGCTTATTATGAAAATAAAAGCTGCCGGGCTCTTCAATAATTTTTACGCAGAAGTTTTCCAAAAGGCTGATTCAAATATAAAACGCCGTAATGGCTTTACGGAACATCATTAACCGGCATTTCCGGCATTCCCAAAGTATCTTCCGGAGAAAGCAGCCGTACTTGCTGCAGTGTCATTGAATAAGTGCCGCCAACGGGAACAGATGCGTAATTTTTTCCCAGCTGGTTTTGCCAGTTTGCCGAATAACAAAGCCAGAAGGAACGCCCACCGGGGCTGATAAACTTGCCGGGGATATTCAAAAAATAAGCCTGTGTACCAAAGTTTTTCATATAGGTTACCATTTTCCACGGCCCGGTGATCCTGTCGGCCTCAAGAATATAAGAATCGTACATGCTCTCTGTATTGCCGCCGTTTGTAACACACATCAAATATTTTTTCAGTGGCTTATTATAGGTGATCGTTGCTCCGCCGCAGGTATTGTTCCAGTCGAGTATTGGCTTCGCCTGCAACAAAGAATGTGTCCAAACCGGTTTGTTGCGGGCATCATATCCTCCAAAATATTCATAGGAGTTTGCATCGTTGACCGTTTCCGGGGAAGGCGTTACACGGCATAAATAAATCTGGTCGCCGGTAGTCCAGCTCAGGTTGGCTTTGCGGTCTTCCTGATCTTTTTGTAAAGAACCATGTGCAACCATATACATTTTTCCATCGGGGGAATTTTCCATATTTTTTCCAAAGTCCACAACATGTGGCACCCCGAATTTCACCGGCCCGTTCATTGTTGCAGGCTCCGGGAAAAGCGCCTTCCCCGGCGCGCAGGAAAGCGGGGAGGGGATCCATGTTTTACCATTATCCTTTGAAATATGAAAACCTGCAAACGGTCCGCATATTGGCCAGTTAAGCCCATAAGGAGCACTGTTCAAAGCATAAGTGCCGATATACCAAACACCATCTTTATGCAGGCTGGCACAGGGATAACGCCCGCCGTAAGGAGCAGGGTCACCGGCAATAGCATCCGGATCTGAAATGGAAAGATCCATCGGGTCGCTGCCTGAAATGATGGCATGACCAACAACTGCCGATCTCCCTCCCGAAAAAGTTTTTACCGTAACCTTTTCTCCTTTATCATTTAAACCGGTAACGGTTCCATCAGTAAAAGAAGAATACAATTTATCATCAGCTCCCCAGGACGGATACCATGTATCGGCATTACTATACGTTGCAAAATGCCCGGTAAACCCAAGCCCTGCATATTTTTTTGATTGCTTGACGGGGCAATCAGCAGGAACCCGGGACGGCCACAGTTTTGCGCCTCCCTGCTTACCGGATTGTAGCGATACAACTTCCGTATCAGCATTTATTTGTGCAAAACCGGTGTTTGATAAAACAGCGGCTACGATTGCAAAAGAGAATAAGAAACATTTTTTCATTTAATGTTTTTTAGCATGAATAATATTTCTTCATACTGTTTCCTTTTTAAATTTTAGCGAACTCGCTCATTTTATACAAAATCCCGCCGTTCGTATGTAGCGCTTCTACATGAAAATATTGCATTTTTATGCGCTGTTTTTTCTTTATACTAAAAATACCCTAACAACCAATTCAACACTCATACAAGCCTCAAGAGATAGCCCCGGCTGTATTTGCAGCATTCACTACTTTACTTCTTATGAAGTAAAAACAAACAACTTAGCCGCATAGAGCGGCTAAGATTGTCAATTTTAGAAAACAAGCGGTGAGAAAACACTTTATTGTAGCGGGTCGAAAGTACCGCCCCACTCGATGTTCTGTGGCAAATTTTCCGGTTCTATAGATATTTGTGCCGGAGGTATTGCATAAAACCAATGGTTCACATCATAATTAAATTTATAGCTGGGGTCGCCATCCAAATTATCAATGTAAACTGCTGAAAAGTTCGCCCTCACTGCAGGGTCTAAAACAGACTGGTATTCTGCCGGTAATGATGCAACCGGATTGAGCGTTATATACAATCCATGCCTGGCGCCCTGATTATTTAAGATATCATATCTTTTCCATCTTCTCAGATCTTCCATCCTGAAGTTCTCAAAGGCAAATTCTACCTGGCGCTCGCTGATAATGGCAGTCCTTATATCTGCCTGTGAAGTAGCTGTAATGCCGTAATTACCTGTACCGGCGCTGATGTTGGCTCTCTTACGGATTTGATACAACACATTCAATGCCTCAGAACCTTTTCCTGTTTCATTCGCACACTCCGCATAATTCATTAATAACTCGGCATAGCGCATTGGGCTCCACCAGCTCTTTGCTGATGCTGCACCAGTCGGCACCTGTGCTCCGGTCAAAGTGGTATCTAATCCTTTTCTGTCAAAAAAGCCTGTAATGCCTGCATCCGGGGTAAGCGAATAATTTAATGTTAAGCTCTTATATTTATTATTCACAGCATCCCATTGCCATGCAGCCCAATAGGTTTTGTCTTTTGTGTCGGGCATTGGATATGGCGTTCCGCCAAAATATACCGTAGCATAAAACCTGTCGTCCCTGTTGGTATAAAAATCTGTAAGGAATTGTGCATTATACGCGGGATCTGATAATTGCGTTTTGTCGAACTGCATGGGCGATCCGTCTTTCTTTGGATAAGCCAGCAACAATGTCAGCAGGGGCTGATCGCTGTTTGCGGCGCCATTGGTAGAAGCGTAAGCCCTGATAGGCGCAAAGTTCATATAATGGTCGGGATAGTAATATTGGTTTACCATTATGAGCTCTTTGTTGCCCGAATACCAGATGTTACGATAATTATCTAATAAGCCGTAACCTTCGGCGCCTGCTTCCTGTACCGCGGCATTGCAGGCATCGTAAGCGGCCTGCCATCTTGCAGCGTCATTCGTTGGGTTGAATAAAGGACTCGCCCACCACATTAAAATCCTGCCTTTTAATCCCATAGCGGCAGCCCTGGTTATCCTGCCATAATCGGATGCTGCATATTGCGTTGCTGCTGGCAACAACAATGCAGCGCTGTCCAGATCCTTGATGATTTGCGCAATGCAATCCGATGTTTTACTACGTGGCACTTTCAGGCTTGCTGTATCCGTATAATCCTGTGTATGCAAAATTAAAGGCACACCGCCTAAATAACGCACCATGCCCCAATAGGACCAGGCTCTCCAAAATTTGGCCTCGCCAGTATATTGTTTATTTAAAGAAGATGCCAGTACCGACTCGGGAACCTGCGTCAATTGATCCATGAAAAAATTACATTTTTCAATGGCACCATAGCTCAGGTTCACGGTTGTTGTTGAAACGGATAATACTCCCTTCTGATAGTTGGACAGGGTTTTGGGTGCATTGATCCCTTCGTCTGAATTTTGGCCACTGCCCAGCGGCCAACCCGGCATGCTGCTACCGTAAATATCTGAAAGAAAACCCTGTATTGCTGATGCATTGGTCCATACTGACGCAGGATTAATAGCCTTATCATTCTGATAATCCAGTCCTTTTTTACAGGAGTACCCGGTCACTATAACCAGGGTAAGTATGGATAGTTTTATAAAAAGATCTTTCATCTGTATATTTTTGATTTTTTAGAATGTAATACTTGCTCCGAAGTTGAATGACTTTATGATTGGGAACTTTACACCATTGTCCAACTCAGGATCGAAATATTTCTTATTAAACTTGCTGATGATAAACAGGTTGGATCCCGAAGCATAAAGGCGGACACCGGTAAATCCTGTCTTTTTGTACCAGTCAGCCGGCAAATTATAAGCAAGATTCAAATTTCGCAACCTTAAGAAGCTTGCATCTGCCATCCAGAATTTGCTTGTAGCAAGGTTATTACCGTATCTTGCATCCCCTGCTGCCGAATACCTTCTTGGCAAAGCGCCGCCGGTAGGATTGAATAACCAGCTGTTGGTGTACCATTCTTCCCAGGTACGGTTCCATTCCACACCTAAATACTGATAATTTTTCCAGTACTTCAGATTGCCGGCAAAGGTTGCAGAAACAGAGAACCCCTTCCACGATGCGCTCAGGTTCCAGCCTATTGTAATCGGGTCATTGTTTTTGCGCAATACCTTTATATCATTATCATCTATTTGCCCATCTTTAGCTGCACCTGTGCCGCTTATATCTTTATACACAAAATCACCGGCATAAGGCAGATCCCCATATAAATTATAATTAGGGTTCGCTGCCATGTAGCTGGTTACATCTGCATCCGTTCTTAGCATTTTATCTACTACATACCCTACTATCCTGGTTGTAGTACGTCCATCGCCTATCATATTTTGATAATCGTAAGTTACATTCTGGTCTTTTAAAGTGTACCAGGCATAGCTGTACGCAGCATTGATGCTTGTTGCAAACCGCACTTTACCAATGTTACCGGTATAACCAATGGTGGCTTCATACCCCTGTCCTTTTTCTTTTCCGTAATTGGTTGCAGGCAAAGCTCTTGGGAAAGTAGGCGGGGTAGTTTGTATCCTTAAACCTAAGATATCGTAGGTGTAAGTATGCCAATAGTCAAACGTAGCATTAAAATGTTCCAGGAATCCAATGTCTATACCAAAGTTTTTGTTTAACGATTTCTCCCAGGTAACATTGGGATTTGGAACAGTTCCGTAGGTAATACCCGGGCTAACAGCCGGTGTTGTACCAAAATAGGCCGAACTACCGTTTTGGTATGTTTGCTGCCATTGGTAAAAAGGATATATATTATCGTTCCCCGTAAGTCCGACGGAAGCCCTTACTTTAAGAAAATCTATTGCTTTTACATTTTTAAAGAAATTCTCTTTTGAGATAACCCATGCCACGGAACCTGACGGGAAAAAACCCCATCGTGTAGCGGGAGAGAAAATAGCCGATCCATCGTAGCGATAAGTGAAGCTGGCAATGTATTTATTGGCATAATCGTAAAAGAACTGACCAACCCACGACTTTCTTCCAAAAGTGGTATCGGCATTTCCGTTGCTGTTAGAAACAAATTGAGTTCCGCTTTTAGAATTGGCTGCCCACCATTGATCAGTAGTATAATTAGGAAATCCATTGATCCAGGCGTTCATCCCGCCACCGCTTATCTCATACCGCTCATACACCAAAGCAGCATTGATGTGATGCAGCCCGAATGAATGCTGATAATTTAACTGAAGGTTCAACTGCTTGTCTTCGCCCCATGCATCAGTTTCCTGCAAATAAGACGGGTTCGCCGTGGAAGATAATGTAGAGCTGACTATATCAGAATCATTTAAGCCCCATTGGTGCAATGTATGGTGTTTTACATTGTACATGGTATATTGTTTTCTGAAAATTTTAGACCTGTTGGTCGTGTAGGATTTGACAAAAGTTGCGGTCGCCGTTAACCCGGGTAAGAAAGGCGCTTTATAGATACCGCTTAACGTAATTACAGGCTTTAAATAATTGTACCGCATATAGCCGCCCATTCCTTCTACCTCTGCTCCCATATTACCTATCCAACCATAGCTGATAGGTTTGCCGGTATTGGTAAACACAGGCCAGTCGGGCTGCCATACTAATAATTTCCCATACAAATCGTCGTAGCCGTTAGCTCCCCAGGCATTGGCGGAAGTAATATCATTATTCAGCGAAGCGCCGGCAAAAGCCTGAAAATTCTTTGTAACATTAGCTGTAATATTGGCCCTGATATTGTACTTGTCATAATCCTGCCCCTTGATAAAACCCTGCTGTTTTACATAAGACCCGCCCACAAAATATTGCACATTATCACTACCGCCGCTTACACTTAGGTTATGTGTAGAGGTAAAGGGATTTCTAAAAACAATATCCAACTGATTAAATCCATTTCCATAGCCGCTGCCGAAATCGTGTGAATTGAAATAATCGAAATCCGATTCTGTCCATCCCCATGCGGCAGGGTCTGAAGTAGTATTAATAGCATTATACAATTTACCGGCTTCTACGGCTGAGGTAAGATCCAGGCTCCTGGTAAGCTTGTCCACGCCTGTGTTAAACGTATAGTTAATGGTTGGTTTACCTGCCTTTCCTCTTTTGGTAGTTATTAAAATAACACCACCCGCACCCCTGGAACCATAAGCAGCCGTAGTAGCGGCATCTTTCAATACTGTTACATTATCAATTTCAACAGGGCTTAAATTATTAAAATCCGTAGTGCTGGAAATCTTGCCATCAATTACATATAATACGGGTTGGGCATTAAATGAGGTTTGGTGCCTGATGGTAATAGCAGGCGTAGTTTGTCCCGGAACGCCACGCGATGTGCTCACCTGTAAGCCCGCCACCTGGCCTGCCAGTAGATTTCCTGCAAATGTTGTAGGGATTTCCGCCTGCTTGTCGCTAAATTTCACAACGCCCACAGAGCCGGTAAGCAACTGCTTCTTTTGCTGGGTGTAGCCCACCACTACTACTTCTTCCAGGTTCTCCGCCAATGTATCGAGCTGAATAGACATCAGCGCTGATGATTTTACGTTAACAACAACAGGCTTGTACCCCGTCATCGTTACTCTTAATTTGCTTTTGGCAGGAACCGAAATTTCAAAATGCCCGTTCATATCGGTTTGAGTGGCTTTCTGCTGTCCACCTTCCTCTTTTACCGTTGCTCCTGTTAAAGGATTGCCGCTTCCGGCGTCGGTAACGGTTCCATTGGCCCTAATCTGCGTCTGCCCGTAAGACTGATTAAAGCAAAAAAACAAACAGCAGCATAGTGCTGCATAATGCAGAAGTTTTGATGTTAATTGAGTCATAGAATTTTAATTTTTGACGAATTAATAACGCCTGCTTTATGGCAGGCAATTATTTTTAAACTGCGGATAAAGGTAGTTTCACAAGCAAATGTTAAACAACTCCTGTTTTGATTTCTTTCAATGCTTTTTTGATTTTTTTAATCGGGCGCAATTTTATTATCTGCCGGGCATATTTAATTTAGTAAGCGATGCTGTTATGGGAAATGTGCAGGATGATAATCAGCCACGAATTCCGGCGCCCCGAAAGCGGAGTGATTTATAAATACAACAAAGCCGCCGAATGCACGAATAAATATATTAAAATACATTCGTGCAATCGTGGCTATTATATTATACGAACTTGTAAAAAACCTTCAAAATTGATCCAAACTGATGTTTTTTTAACTCAACCCATATTTTTCATGTACCCATTTTCAGGTCAGCGGACTTTGAAACTTTATTTTCAGGATTAAAGGGGTGTTATCCAAATTGCATTCCCACCGGATGCCGGCAAGTGAAATTCAAGCGTCTTTGAAGCATCCACCTCAAAAGATCTTATTGACACCTTTGTCCGTACAGGCGAGGAGGCATCATCGTAGTAAACAGTCGCCTTATATTTTTTGCCCGCATCCAAAAACGAGAATGGGATGGTAATATTCCTTTCATTGTTGTTGGTAATGCTGCCCACAAACCACTGCCTCCCGCTTCTCCTTGCCACAGTGATGAATTGTCCGATATCTCCATCAATGATTTTACTATCGTCCCACACGGTTGGAACCTTATCAAAAAATTCCAGTTCGGGTTCATCATGTGAATCCGCCGGTTTATCATACCAATACATAAATTGTAAGGGGCTATAAAAAATAACCGGCAAAGCCATTTGATGAACCGATGTTGTTTTCAATACTCTTGTACTTCCGGCCAAAGCAGGTTTTAATTCCGGACGGTGATAATAGCAGATGGTATAGTCAGCCGGGCCGCATAAAAATCTTGTAAAAGGAAGAATAGTGTTGTCTGTTGCATCAGGAAATTCTTCGTTACCTTTCACCCCTTCCTGGGTAAGTAAATTCGGATAGGTGCGGCTGAATCCTGTTGGCCGGTATTCATCATGTATATCCACCATCAAATGATGCGCTGCACATTTCTTTACAGCTTCGTGCAGCCACTGTGTCCAGCGATGAGAGCCTACATGCACAAAACCGAATTTAATTCCGGCAACGCCCCACTTTTCATAGAGCGGCAATAATGTATCCAATTGCCTCACCAATGCTCTTTGATTGACATACAGCCAAACACCAATTCCTTTTTGTTTTGCATAACGAATCACTTCCTGCAGGTTCAAATCATTTTTCGGATTACGGCGCGGGTCAACATTTACATGCGTTGCATCAGATGCAGCGCTTTCCTCTGCACCATACCAGCCTGCATCGAAGTGGATATATTGCAAATGTCTTTTTGCAGCAAAGTCCACCAGTTCTTTTGCCCCCTTCGTTGAAAGCGTTACTTCGCGCATCACTTTACCGGGCTTGATCCAGGTTGTGTTTTTTATCCGGCCGGGATCATTGAGGTTTAAAATCAGGTCATTGTTTTGCAGTAATTGTATAGGCTTTTCTGCTATAAAGATTACACGCCAGGGAGTTGAAAACGGAGTCGTTAATTCAACCTTATCGTACATGGAGCAAACAATTGTATTTTGTTTGGAAGAACTTAATGCAAATTTTGTCCGGCAATAATCAACCACCTGTGCTTCGGCAATGGAGGCATACAAACCGCTGCTTAGTTGAAGTGTCAATGGACGTTCGGCCTGGCCCGGCCAATTCTTTAATGGAAGTAACCGGTAACTACCCTGGGCATGATCAGTAAACCATGCTTTCGCATCATCGGGCAAAGTAAATGCTGTAAGCTCCTTACTGATCACAATATCAGCGCCGCCGGAATTATATTCAGGAAAAGTATAGCGGAAAGCAACGCCTTCATTGTAAGCTCTTACTTCTATTTGAATGGTTTGCCGCTCATTATTGTTTTTCCAAAAAGCAAAAACCTTTGCATTGTAATGATCACGAACAATATTCCTTTCTCCGTACACCGGTTTCCACGAAGTATCTTTTTGAATGGAAGTAACGGAATGTAAGCTCAATTGATCCCATCCTTCAATCCCCAGGGCGGAAGATTGAATGATCTCCTTTTGTTGATAGGAAGTGACATAACTTATTCCTTCGTTAGGAACGGATAATTGAAAATGAATTTTTCCGTTGGGCGAATTCAGGTTCAAAGAATCCTGTGCCCATGTTGTTATTGTACTTAATACAAAACAAGTAAGGATAATAATATTTTTTTTAAGCATATGAAATGTTTTAAAATTCCCCTGCGATTAAGAATGCTCAATTTGGCTTCAATTCAAAATTCATAGCATCGAAGTTTACAAATATATCGGTATTGTACAACGTAATATTTTACCGGTATAATGCCATTCCGGTTTTATGTTATGCATTATTTTCACATCCACAAAACATTTTTGGCAATAGAATTCCTTTTTGGCAAGCCAACATCACGATAATGATTTCTTAATTCTTGTTCCTGTCGCCAATGATCCCTGTTTTAGAACCTGCTTTATAAAAAATACTCTACAGCGCGCCGGGTTTGCAATCCGGGCAATATGTAAAACTGTCGTGGAGCCAGATCCTGCAACAAGCTCACCCCTCCCGGATCTAATATACCCGGCTGCCTCCGGGTTAAAAAACCATCAGTATTAGTCAAATCTGAACTAATTACAATTACTGATACCGGAGTAATTTCACCGCTTACTTAATGCCTTTAATTAAACTTATGTCCGGCAATATTCATTCTAAAAGTATACTGTTAGCAATATCAGTATGCTGGTTTGGCTCATGTGCCTTTGCCCAGTCATTTTCAAAAATAGATCAATGGCTGCACCCCCTGAACGGTCATGCAGTAGTAAGTATACAACAATATGATGGCACCAATCTTATATCCGGGCACAGCGCTACGGCTAAAGACCCGGCATTGCCCGACGGATGGGAAGTATTGTTAGATGCAAAGCCCGTACCGTCATTGCCGGGAGCATTGGATGTAACGGCAACTTTTATATTAACGAAAGGAGAAGCTAGATCAACTGCGGTAAGCGTAGCGTTTGATTTTTCGGGCTGGAGCCGCCATAATTATGTGCTGGTCCCGGCTATTGTGTATAATGGCAACCGGTACCCGTCCATAGGCAACGGCTACAACCCCGGTTATCCAAAGGAAATGTATTACAATCCCAAAGTTCCTTTAACGATCTCCAATAACCCGCGCCTGTCGGCAGAACCGGGAAAAGCCTCGCTTGTTGAATTGCAGACCGGCAATACGGCTACTCCCGCTATGTGCTTTTATGCACCGGCAATGCAAAAGAGCTTTATGGTGCTGACAGATCAGCGGTCGAAATGGGGTAATCACGGTCTCACCATTGCTGAAAATGCCGCGCAGGACAGTTGCAGCTTTTCACTATCGGCGCCGGCTATGCGAAAACTGGCGGCCGGCTTTGGCGATTTTCATCCCAGCGGGGACAAAGCGCCTGACTGGAAAGCCGGCGACCGGCTGTCGCTCCGCATGCGGTTGTATATAACAAAGTCGGGCAGTATCCCGGATCTGCTCATCACCTTTATGAAGCACCGTAAGGATATCACGGGCACTAACCAACCCCGGAACTGGCTGCCGATGAGCTACTATATGGGGCTGGCTACTGCTATCTGCAGCAATAATTTCCGGGAACTGCCTGCAGGCAGCTATTACCTGCCCGAGAACAACAACGACTTTCAGTTAGGCTGGGTGAGCGGTATGATAAACAGTTACCCCATGCTGGCGCTCAACAATGAAAAAGAACGGGACCGGGTGGCGGCAGAGCTGGATTTCGTGGTAAGCAGGCTGCAGGGCGAAAGCGGTTATTTCTATGGGGGCATTACCGCCCGCGGGAAGCTGCGCCCCGAGAAGACGAATCCCGCATTTCCCGACATACAGGCGATGGTGCGCAAAAATGCAGATGCGCTGCTGTGGCTGTTAAAGCACCTGATGCTGTTTAAAGCGCAGGGGTATGGCGCTGCCATAAAACCCGGATGGGAAACAGCGGCTCAAAAGCTGGCTGCGGCGTTTACACATACCTGGAACACCGATGGCGAATTTGGACAATACATTGCACCGGCAACAGGTAAGATCGCCGTTTATAATTCAACGGCAGGGGCTGTTGTTCCGGCCGGGCTGGCAATGGCTTCTGCCTACTTTAACCGCCCGGACTGGCTGCAGACGGCGCGGGAGTCAGCCGGTTATTATTATGAACGCGATGTAGTAAAACAGGGGCTCACGGGAGGCGACTGCGGCGATATTTCCATGGATGCCAACTCGGAATCTGCCTTTGGATTCCTGGAATCATTGATGGCCCTCTATTATTATACGGGCGACCGGAGCTGGCTGAAGAAAGCAGAGGTGCAGGCGGCGCTTTGCGCCACGTGGACCATTTCTTACGATCCTGTCTTTCCGCCTGACAGTCAAATTGGAAAGCTGCAATCAAAAATGGCAGGCGCGGTTTGGGCAAGCATTCAAAACAAGCATGCGGCGCCGGGTATCTGTACCGCATCAGGCGATTATTTATTTAAGCTCTACCGGGCAACAGGCAATCCATTGTACGCCGGCTTAATAAGAGATATTCAACATGCACACGCTGAAGCCGTGAACATACCACCGCATCACATAACAACCAATAATCTTGCCGGCTCCAGCATGGAGCGCATACAGCCCGGCGATGCGGAAGGCCGG
Organism: uncultured Terrimonas sp.; assembly: GCA_964461595.1. Lineage (GTDB taxonomy): Bacteria > Bacteroidota > Bacteroidia > Chitinophagales > Chitinophagaceae > Agriterribacter. The sequence continues at coordinate 11,546 of CAYWVB010000062.1, forward strand.
GATGCCATAGGCAATTTTATCAATACCCGCAACTCATGGACGGAAACCAACGGTATGCTGATGGGATTGGAATTGCCCGGAATATATATACAAAAGGATAAGAAAAAGATGTATGTTTTTGACCACGTGGAAGCAAAGCTTGTTAAGCAGGACGCTACAGGCACAACACTATTGATAAAAAACCCGACACAGTTTGACGCCAGTGTTGCTGTTTTTGCAGAAACCGGCAGGCAGGCGATGAAACCTTTATCTTATACCGCGTTTGTACAATGGCCTAAAGCTGTCGTAAAAGCAGGCGAAACAGTGCAGGTGAAGCTGGATCATAACGGGAAGCTGTTATCAGCAGAATAGTATTCCGGTAAATGTAAAATTCCATTATAATTGTTCTGGTGCATTTCTAATAGTGATCATCTTCACCATTGTCATATGTTTCACAAAACTGGAAGGCTCTCGTCGGGAACAGGAACGAATGACAATGCTACACCCGATATTCATACTGCGGCGGCTCTTTTCCTAAATTTTTTCCGGACAGATTCACTTTGAAATGAAAAAAGCTTTCGGAAAAGCAAGACCTCATTTCCTTTATGACCGAAGCTGTAACAGGTATTTTGACCAAGCTTGAAATATCCGGTCAATCGCGGATAATGGAAATGCAGACTTTAAATTATTAAGATACTGTAACCTTTTTTCTTCTTCCAACTCTAATAAATAAATCAAAAATACTAAAATGAAAAAAAGAAATGGTTATTTCTTAAAAGCGTCATGTGCGTTAGTAAGTGGTTTATTCAGTTTGTATGCATTGAATGCCCGGCAGACCATCACGCTCACAGATCCCGAAGTTGCTTCTGTTGCCGTTACCGCAAACCAGATTGATATAGATTATGCGGCAATTGCATTAAAAAGATCGTCGAACAGCGAGGTGCTGAATTTTGCAAAAACAATGACCAAAGATCACCAGGCGGTAATTGGCCAGGCGGTTGAGCTGGCAAAGAAACTTAATGTTACTCCCAGGACGAACGATCTTACAAAGAAGCTGCTGGCAGATGCTGAAAAAACAAAAAAACGACTGAATGCTCAAAAAGCAGGAGCTTTTGATAAAGCCTACATTAACAATGAAGTGGCATATCATAAAGCAGTAATTGACGCGGTTGAAAAAGTCCTCATTCCCGAAACAGATAATGCGGAATTGAAATCATTTTTGGAGACCATACTGCCCGCATTGAAAACCCACCTGGCTCATGCTGAAATGCTTCAGAAAACATTGAACAAATGAGATCACCATTAAAACAACCGGCAGGCATAATCTGTTCCCGGCTAATGGTTGCGCTCATACTCTCCGCATGTACATCAGGTAATAGTGTCAGAAATGACGAGCCAAAACCGCATCAAAGGCATACGGTTGAAATAAAGCAAATGGCTTTTTCTCCTGCAGAAATTATAGTAAACAAAGGTGATACGGTCGTTTTTATAAATCATGATCCTGTTGAACATGATATAACTGAAGAAGATAAAAAATTATGGTCTTCTTCACCGCTGCCGCCGGGACAATCCTGGTCTAAAGTAATTGACGGGTCTGCAAATTATTTTTGCAGCCTGCATGTTGTAATGAAAGGGAAAATTATAGCTAAATAATACGTGGGGGTATTTCAATTTTTTGCGTGGAATTTCAATCCATTGCGAAAAATTGAAATGCACCCATAACATATCGGGGCGGATTGAATGTTGAAAACCTAATGTAAATTACAAATAGATATGCCAGCCTGTTGTAACCTCTAAAAAATTGAAATGCTGTGTAAATGATACTTTTTTATGGACTATAACCTTATGTTAGGGTACCGAAGCTCATCATTACCCCTTACAGCCCTCTTTTCAAAAACGCTAAAAAGAGCTCTGCCGGGGTTTCCAGTCACCCGCCTGTAAAAAATTGAAACATACCCTTTTGAGAAAAAAGTATTTTTTTTAAATTCGCAGGGTAGTTGCCTCATTAACCTGAGCCGGGTGACTTAAAATCTATACTCTAAGGAAGGTTTTTATTAAATCGGAGTTCTTTATTTGGGTGGTAAACCAGTTGTTGAATAAGGTGTTTGATCAACCACAAAACAGTATTGACGATGCAGTACATATATGAAAATTTTACTTTTCCGCCGGATCAGTCATTCACCATCCGTACAGATATCCTGGAGCTTAAGCGTTATACTTCGCTGAAATCTCATGTGAACTTTGAGATCGCCCTGCTTGAAAACTGTGCGGGAAAACGTTTTATCGGAGATAATATAGAAGATTTTGAAGGAGTGGAACTGGTGCTGCTGGGAAGTTATTTACCACATTGCTGGCAATATTACAAAGCTGTTGATCCGTCAATTCCTTCGCCGGCTATCGTAATTCATTTCTTTCCCGATTTCCTGGGTAAGCAATTGCTTGAAAGGCCCGAAGCAAAACAATTAAATAAGCTGTTTGCCGATGCGGCAAAAGGTATATCTTTTTCCGGCTCAACAATAGGCAGGGCAAAAACACTGATGAAGCAAATGCTTTTTGAAAACGGAATGGCAAGGGCCGCCTTAATGCTTCAGTTGCTGGACATGCTTTCCCGTTCTGATTCTTACCGGGTATTATCATCTCCTTACTTTAATACAGTTGAGAACTCCGCGGAAGCGCAGAAAATAAACAGGGTATTTGAATATATATTCGGGAATTTTAAAACGGATATTTCTTTGCCGGATATTTCAAGCATTGTACACATGTCGCCTGCAGCTTTCTGCCGGTTCTTTAAATCAAAAACCAACCGAACGTTAACGGATTTTATAAAAGAAGTGCGTATCGGGCATGCAGCCAAGCTTTTGCTTGAGGGCAATCATAACGTTACGGAAGCCTGTCATCATAGCGGCTACAATAACCTCTCGAATTTCAACAAGCATTTCAAGGATATTAAAGGCATGCCTCCGAGAGATTTCCTGAAACAGTATAATGCGGGTGCAGAAAAAGAACCGGTCTGACGACGCAGTTCAAATTGTCGCATCATTTTGCTTCATGTGGGCGGTCCCATCCGGTAAAGGCTGCTGGCAGGGATCAGTTTCCCGCCATCAGCGTTGTGTTGCAGTTATTTATTTGTTATTGAATTACAGGGATCGTTTCCGCTGTGTTGTCAAGCTCCAGCACTACCACATAAGGCTCATCGCTTTTCAATACAGGAATGATAATGTTGCTGCCGGTTTGCCCAACACTTACAGGTTGTCCTTTTAACCGGTATGCTTGTACAATTTTGCGGCCGGGCAATGCCTTAAGCGTAACCACAGTTGTATCAGTATTCAAAATATGCACGTAAATCTTATTCCCCCTGCGCGTGGTTGCATAATCATCATTAGGCTCATAAGGCCCGCCCAATGTGTTGTAAACGGCTGCCCCGTTGATCTTCAGCCAATCGCCGATCTCCTTTAACCGGGTTACCTGCCGCTGCTCTATTCTTCCATCAGGCATTGGTCCCACGTTCAGCAGCAGGTTGCCATTGCCACCGGCGGTTCTTGATAAGATGGACAAACATTCTTTCAAAGATTTCAATTTGTCATTCGGTTTCCACGCCCATTGCTGGCAGATGGTGAAACAGCTTTCCCAGGGCATGGTCATATTCAGCCGCCCTACTACCTGTTCCGGCGTATCATAATCGCCGATCATTTTAGAAGGGTCAATAGCTTTGTTTCCCATTGCGGCGAACTCTTTCCCCAGCCGGTTGTTGGTAATAATATCCGGCTTGAGCTGATGCAGGTAATCATATATTTCCTTTCCCATTGCATTCGTCCAGGGGCTTTCCCATTGCCCGTCGAACCAAAGCATATACGGGTCGTAATTGGTAACCAGCTCTTTTAGCTGGTTTTTCATGAACTGCATATACCTTGTCATATCGGCTTTCGGGTCGGGCTGCTGTTTTCCTTCCGGTAAATGGAACGGATAATCGGGCTGATGCCAGTCCAGCACAGAATAATACATACAAAATTTAATGCCGTACTTTTTACAGGCTTTACTGAGCGCCCCCACAACATCTTTCTTAAAAGGCGTTGCCATAATATTGTAATCTGTAAATTTTGTAGGCCACAGGCAAAAGCCATCGTGGTGCCTTGCCGTGATCGTCAGGTATTTCATGCCGGCATCTCTGGCGGTCTTTGCCCAATCCTCTGCATTAAACAGCACAGGATCAAATTCTTTATACAAATTGTCGTACTCTTCTACAGGCACCTCTCTGCCCCGGCTCCAGCCGATCTCCGTGCCGCGCAGCGTTACAGGTCCCCAATGGATGAACATCCCGAAACGGTCTTTCATAAAATCATCCAGCGCCTCCTGCCTTGTCTTTGTTTGTGCATATACGCCTGCGAAAACGAATAGTAACAGAACGACGGATGCAATTATTCTCTTTTTCATTCGTGTTGTTTTATGTAATTAATTTTAAGTTTTCTACCTAAGCAGCGCTATTACGATAACACTTGCATACATAAGGAAACCGGGAAGGGTTGATACATTGGAGCGGATATAAAACGAGATAAAAAATAACACTAAGTCCGGTGCTGACAATAAAAACAATGTACAAAATGATGATAAAAATATCAATCGTTGAACTCATTATACTGACCGTTTACTGCCAACTAATTAATCATCAACCAGATCGCAACTGCTTCCCGCTTCCTGTGGTGTAATATATACGCCGTTCTGTATCTTAACCGGGTGTACAAAATATGCTTTCAAATGCGGGATGTGCTCCAGGAACAAAGCCTCATGTCCCATTGCAATATGATTGAACAAAACCAAGTGCTGATGTAGCTGGCCCATGTCGCCAACATGCGGCACTACCGGTACACCGAATTTCTTACACAATAAGCTTACCGTTATAAACTCGCTCACACCTCCCACACGCACGGCATCTGCCTGTATAAAAGAGGCAGCGCCTGTTTGCAGGTAATTCTTAAAAATGATCCGGTTGGGAACGTGTTCGCCCAATGCCAGCTTTAAAGGCGCAATTGCTTTGGCTAAGGTTTGGTGCGCCAGGATATCGTCAGGATGCGTTGGTTCTTCAATCCAGTAAGGGTTCATTTTTTTAAATTCATGGCAAATAGAAACAGCTTGCGGAAGCGTCCATTGCTGGTTGGCGTCGAGCATTATTTTTATATTATCGCCGGCAGCTTCCCTTAAAATATTTGCACGGCGGATATCGCGTTGCGGATCAGTGGCGCCCACCTTTAATTTCAAAGCGGAGAAGCCGGACTCAATCGCCTTCTTACAATTTACACGTAATTGTTCATCATCATAATTGAACCAGCCGACAGAGGTGTCATAGCCAGGATAACCAGCTGCCGTTACCAATTCCCTTTCTTTCCTGGTGGTACTTTGCTGTTCCAGCATTTCAACAGCTTCTTCTTTTGTAAGCACCTCTTCTAAGTAAGACAGGTCCAACGTATTTATGATGGCCTGCGGCGGCAGATCAATCAGCAACTTCCACAATGGCACGCCTCTTTTTTTTGCCCACAAATCGTAACACGCATTAGTAACAGAAGCTAGCGCCAGATGCACCACGCCTTTATGCGGTCCCAGCCACCGGAATTGCTGCTCATTGGCAAAGCGGTTGAACCATGTGCCAAAACCGGCCATCAGCATTTCAATATCCTGCCCTTTTAATTGCTCAGCATAAAAAGAAGCAGCTTTACAAACAAGATCATTCCCTTCCCCGAGTGTAAAAGCAAAACCGGTTCCTGTAATGCCGCTATCATCTGTCAACGCAGTAACGGCGTACGAATACACGGGATTTTTATGCACGGCATCGCTGCCTGCGCCATTTTGCAAAGCGAATCTTTTGTCTTTAACAATCACTTTACTAATCATCTGTCTTATCGTAGTTTAAATGATGTTTTAACGCCTGTAGCCCAGTTCCGCCCCGCCGCTCACAGGCATAATACATCCTGTAACAAAACGGGCTTTGTCTGAAAGCAGGTATACACAGGCGTCTGCTATCACATCTCCCTCAGGGCAATAACCTAACAGGTGAATATCGTCCAGATATTTTTGCATTACTCCCGGATCGGGTTGTTCCCTGATCCATTGTTTTAAGGTGGGTGTCCACACGCCTGCGGGCGCTACGGCATTTACGCGAATGCCAGATTTCGCATAGTCAATAGCCATTGATTTCGTAAGCGCATTAACAGCGCCTTTAGTTGCAGCATAGGCCGCATGTTGTTCCTGTCCAATCTCAGCCACAAGGCTGCTCGTATTCAATATGCAGCCTTTGGATTGTTGCAGGTGCGAAAGCGCATATTTGGTAGTAAGATAAATGCTGAACAGGTTCACATTCATCAAAGCCTGCCATTCGGCAGCGGTGGTTTCATGCAAAGGCTTTGAGGGGCTGGCAATACCTGCATTGTTATGCACAGCATCTATCCTGCCAAAATGGCCGACGACTTGTTCCACCGCAGCCGCTACCTGGTTTTCGTCAGCCACATCGCACAGCAAAGCAAGACAGCCATCTCCGGCTTCGCTGATGAAATGATCTGCAGGCTGAATATCCAGTATGGCGACCCGGGCGCCTTCTTTAGCATAAGCCTTTACGCATTCATAGCCAATGCCATTGCACCCGCCCGTAACAACAATAGTTTTATCTGAAAGCAGCATGAAAATGTACACTGTTAGTGAATACCAAAGTAATTGAATACTTCCCATTAAAAACAACGTATTTTTACAAACACTAACACTATTTTACCATAAAATAAGCCTTTTTATCATAAATATGAATATAGCAGATGAAACCTATCCTGCTCAAGATCACATCAGGCCCGGCTGTTTCTTTCAGTGCAAGAGCAGACGACAAGTCTTATAAAAATAACAACTGGCATTATCACCCTGAGTTTGAGCTGATCCATGTAGTAAAGGGAGCCGGGACTTTGTTTGCGGGCGATGGCATACATCATTTTAAAGCCGGGGATTTGGTTTTCATCGGCAGCTTCTTACCGCATTACTGGAAATTCGATCCGCCGTATACAGCTTCTTCTCCTGTTAAGTCTTACATTGAACTCACACAATTCCGGGAAGATTTTTGGGGAAAAGGTTTTTTAGCCATTCCGGAAAACCAAAAAATCGTTACTCTTTTGGAAAAAAGTAAAAAAGGCATGGTATTCAGGGGCAGCAAAACAACCCCTGCTAAAAATTTATTAACGGAGTTAATAGCAGCCTCCGATACCAAAAGGATCGTTTTTCTGCTGGAATTATTGATAAGCCTGGCAGATTTCAAAAAATCTGTTTTTATTTCTTCGGCTTACCACAGCGACAATGTATTTACGCAATCTGAGCGGATCAACAAAATTTACAACTATACGCTGCATCATTTCAGGACCACTATTTATATTAAGGATGTTGCAAAGCTTGCCAACCTTACGACCAATTCTTTTTGCCGGTATTTTAAATCCTGTACGAGGAAAAGCTATACGCAGTTTATTGCAGAACTACGTATCGGTCATGCCTGCAAGCTCTTATCAGAAGGAAGGATGAGCATTAAGGAAACCTGTTATGAAAGTGGATTTAATAATATTACTTACTTCAATCGCCTGTTCAAAAAGTTGAAAGGCATGCAACCCGCTGAGTACAGGAAAATGATCAATACATAGCTTTCGGCATCACATCACATGATGAAAATCATAGGAGAGATTGAGGACAAATATATGCTCAATTATCAGGCTATCTACCTTTGCGTCGTAATCAATTCATGACGGCTATGAACACATTTTCTTTTCTTCGTAGTGTATCTGCAGTTGTTGCTTTAAGTATTGTTGTTGCAAATGCAACGATTGCACAAAACGGTTCCGACACTTCCAATCAGCTTATTGTTACGGCTCAGTTGCGACCGAGGGCAGAGTTAAGGCAGGGTACTTTTCAGCCATTGCCTACAGGAGGAAAGCCTGCTTTTTTGATCAGCCAGCGCAGCAGGGTGACATTGAATTATCAACATAAAAATATTTTGTCTTTACAGCTTTCTCCCCAAAATGTAGCAATCTGGGGACAAGAGGCGCTTACCCAGGGTGCAGGCGCTAATAACGGTCTGGCTTTTTTTGAGGCCTGGGCAAAGCTCCGGATGAGTCCTGCCGCACAACTGCAAATAGGCCGACAGGTCATTTCGTTGGATGATGAGCGTTTCTTTGGGGCATTGGACTGGGCACAGGGCGGACGGTCACACGATGCCGTTTCTTTTCAGTTCCAAAAAAACAAGCTGGAATTTAAAGCACACGCAGCTTTCAGTCAAAATTACAGGGAGCTGTATGGCAATAACCTGAGCAATCCATCGGGGGCGCTGTTTTCATCAAAAGGTGCGGCAAATTATAAATGGATGCAAAATGTTTGGGGCAAATACAATTTTGACAAGCAAAACAGCTTACGCCTTTTGATCAACAATCTTGGTTTCCAGGACGCAGAAAGCAAAACGGATGAAAGTGCCAAAACTTATTTTACGCAGACCTTTGGCGCTAATTATTTTCACACCGGCACGGAATGGAAATACAGTGTTTCTTCCTATTACCAGGCGGGTAAAAATCAGCAGGGTGTAAAAACCAATGCATACCTGTTGGCTGCGAACGTAGAAAAAATGCTGACCAGCCAGTGGAGCCTTGCGCTGGGCAGCGACCTGCTGAGCGGCAATAATGCAAATGGCGCTTCACAAAAGGGCAATCACGCATTTATTCCTTACTTCGGCACCAACCACAAGTTCTACGGCAGCATGGATTATTACTATTCCGGTAATGCGCATAAAAATACCGGGCTTAGCGATACTTATCTAAAAGCAGGGTATAAGCCGGATGCGCAGTGGATGTTTGCGCTGGCTGCGCACCAGTTCATTTCGCCGGTTGCATTAAAAGAAGGCGCCAGCGAATTATCTGCCAACCTGGGCCAGGAGTTTGACTTTGATTTGAATTACAATATGCATTCCTACATCAGCCTGGCAGGTGGTTATTCAGTGTATGCCGTTACCTCCTCTACCCGCTTTCTGAAAAGTATAGCGTCTTCCCATTCTTTGCAGCACTGGGTTTGGTGTACGCTGAATGTAAATGCAGCAATCTTAAAACTAAAATTTTAAACAATACATTTTTCAACCAAATACCAAATAGTATGACAAACAAACTGATATTATTATTAATGCTGGCTGCAACCTTTCTCTTCGAAGCCTGCAAAAGCAACGCTGAAGAGGCAAACACAAGCAGCGGAAAAGAACTGGCTATCAATATGGAAGTTACAGGGCAGGCAGCAGAGGCGGAAGTTACCGCAGCGCCCAAAGTGCCTGCACCGGTAGGAACCAGGGGTGCCCAAAAATTAATTGTGAATTTGCTGACCACTGAAATGGAAGGTGAAATAGCCGACGGGATAAAATATACTTTCTGGACTTTCAACAACAGTGTGCCGGGCAGCTTTATCCGCATACGCGAGGGCGATGAAGTGGAGCTGCACCTGAAAAACGATGCCAGCAGCGTATTGCCGCATAATATTGACCTGCACGCAGTAACAGGCCCGGGTGGCGGCGCTGCTGTAACATCTGCCCCTCCCGGTAAAGAAGCTTCTTTTAAATTTAAGGCACTGAATCCCGGACTGTATGTATACCACTGCGCTGCACCTCCGGTGCCTATGCACATCGGGAACGGCATGTATGGTCTGATCCTGGTTGAACCCGCCGGCGGTCTTAAACCTGTGGACAGGGAGTATTATATTATGCAGGGTGATTTTTACACCAAAGCATCTGCAGTTAAACAAGGTGTCCTGGAGTTTGATAATGACAAAGCCGTTGCGGAAAATCCCGACTATGTTTTGTTCAACGGCAAAAAAGGTTCTCTGCTGGGCGCCAATATGATAGAGGCTAAAGTAGGGGAAACGGTTCGTCTCTTTGTTGGTAACGGCGGTCCTAACCTGACTTCTTCTTTCCATGTTATCGGTGAAATTTTTGACAATGTTTACCCCGAAGGCGGTACTACTGTTACGCACAATGTACAGACAACAATGATCCCCGCGGGCGGCTCTGCCATTGTGGAATTTAAATGTGAAGTCCCGGGAGAATTTGTCCTGGTTGACCACTCTCTTTCAAGAGCATTCAACAAAGGCTGTATAGGTAAGCTGAAAGTAACCGGGGAACCTAATCCAAAAGTGTTTGCCGGTAAAGTAAGCGGTAAAGAATAAACCCGGTTTGCAAAAACAAACTTTGTAAGATGAAGCATTTATTGGGTGCATTGGTGATTGTCCTTTTTGCCTCATGCTCTAAACAGCAGGGAACTGCTGTAGGAACAGCAGATGAATCGTATGAGGTTACAGATGTGCTGCACCCGATAAATGCGGATGTAAGGATGGTTCATATTCCAGGCGGGGAGTACCGTCCATTTTATGGTTCCGATACAGGCATGGTAAAAGTATCGCCGTTCCTTTTGGACGAGCGTGCTGTTACTAATCGTGAATTTCTTGCCTTTGTAAAAGCAAATCCGCAGTGGCAGCGATCTCATGTTAAAAGGATTTTTGCCGATACCAATTATCTCCGGGTATGGTCATCTGATACCACGCTGCCGGCAGGCGCCCGGCCGGATGCTCCCGTATGCAACGTATCCTGGTTTGCAGCCAGAGCATTTGCCAGGAGTGTTGGAAAACGCTTACCTGCATTAGACGAATGGGAATTTGTGGCTATGGCCGACGAAGTAACACCGAATGCAAGAAAGAAAGCTAAATATTCCGATGCTATCATTGACCTGTACCTGCAAAAAGACCGCCAGTTCCGGCCGGTAAAGCAAAGTCCTCCGAACTATTGGGGTGTATATAATGTTTTTGACCTGATCTGGGAATGGACAGATGATTTTAATGCTGTATTGACCACCAACGATTCACGTAGCGGGCAATATGACGATAAAAGTCTTTTTTGCGCCGGGGGCGCCACTTCGGCAACTGATGTGATGAACTACGCGGCATTTATGCGGTTTGCATTGCGGGCCTCCGTAAAGGCTGATTATACTATTCCCAATCTTGGGTTTCGCTGTGCAAAAGATATTCCCGTCAATGAGCATTAATGCTATGATATGAACCGTTAAGAAATGAAGGAGCATTAAGAGAGAGGATTAATGGATCTTAATGGTAAACTGAAAATAAATAAAAATGAAACAAATATCTTTTATACTGGCAGCAAGCCTATTACTCTTTTCCTGCAAACCGCACAATGCCAAAAAAGAGCTGCCGTCTGATTCTATATTTCACCTGACCACCCTGTGGCAGGACCAGCATAACCAGTCTTACCCATTAAATACACTGAGAGGAAAAACGCTGGTGGTGGTGATGATTTATACCTCCTGCAAAGCCTCCTGCCCGATATTGGTAGCCAATATGAAAAAAATAGAAAAACAGATAAAGCCGGCTTATCTCAACAAAACATCCCTGGTGCTGGTAACCATTGATCCCGAGACAGACACTCCCGAGCATCTTGCCGGCTTTGCCAAAACAGAAGGAATGGATGCACCGCATTGGGTGTTTTTGCGTGGCGACAAAGCCGCTACACAGGAGTTTGCCAATGTGCTTTCGATGAAGTACAAAAAAATATCCCCGATAGATTTTTCACATTCTAATATTATCAGTGTTTTTAATCCTGATGGAGAACTGATACTGCAGGAAGAGGGCACCGGCATCAATGTAGAAAAAGTGGCGGGTAAAGTCAATGAAACAGCGAAAGACAATTAGGCTTCAAATAAATAATCCCGGGTAACGCTGAAAGCTGTTTCCTTTTTCTCTCCGGGTAAAAGATGAACCAGCTGAAAATCCTTTAGTTCCATCACCGGGAGGCAACGGAGGAAAGCAAATCGCTGATATACATTTGCACCACCTCATCCCCTGCCCTGGATCCGGTATTCTTTAAAACAAAGCTTACAGCTGCAGCGTCGTCTTTGTTTATGGAATCCTTTGCAAAATGCAGATCACTGTATTCTTCACCCATTACCACAGTTTTATTTTTTGAGAGCCGCTGCTTTTAATTTCAAAAGGGCCTGGAGAAGGATTTGCTGTATCTCTTTGTTTGCCAAAATAGTCAGCGCTTATTTTTACCGGGCTTCCGTCAACGTTTTCAAACAGCAGACCGGGCACTATTGTTTTGCCTAAATTACCGGTCGTTAGCAACTGTCGTTTACGCTGCAGCCATTTTCTGTCCAGGCTTATTTGCAAATATACTTTATCATTTTGCGTAATGAGCTGCTCTGCAGCATCGAATGTGGTATCAACTATTGCATTGCGTTCCAGCGCGATCTGCTCTTTGTATGCTTTCATTTTTTCTTTTCCGGCTTCGGTCATTTCGCCATAAGATTTTTTAGTCTCTATATTTTTTATACGGACAGTTCCTTTGGTATAAACATTCCCGTCAAAGCTGATGGGCAGCAGTGCCTTGCTGTATTGGCTCACGTCGGCGCCGTTCACAAAAAGGTTATTGATGAACCGCACATCGCCTGAAGGATTATCATGCAGCGCTTTTACAAAAGTAGAATGTGGCAACATATACGGTGTAAGGCGGCTGTCATAATTAATAATATCTACTTTACCCTTAAATAAATTATGTACAAATGCTGCGCCGCTGGAATTCATATACAGGTTTGTTTTAGAGAGCATCACGTTGTTGCTTACCAGCATGGGGCCATGATCTACTTCCAAAAACAAATCCATTTGATGATTATCGTACAACAAGTTATTTTTTACCTGCACGCCCTGCGCCATCCAGTCGAGCCAGATGCCTAAAGTAGTGTTATAAATACGGTTCCCGGTGATCTGCACGTCCACAGCTCCATGAAATTTTATGCCCGCCATTTCTGCGCCATTGAACAGGTTCCTTACATGAATGTCGTGGATCACATTGCCTTCCACCACACTAAACGCACACCCCATGCTGCCTACAATGCCCGTTTGTTCGCAATAAGCAATCGTATTGTTACGGACAATATGGCTTCCGACAGTCGCCTTATTCCAGCCGAATGCCAGCGCCCTATTGATGGTTCCAACATAGCCTTCGGCAGATTCGGTATTCCTGTTGTCAAACTCATCACCATATTTTCCCAAAGCGATGCCCACGCATTTTGAATACTGAACAGTATTATTTTCAATAACCCAGCCTCTGCTCCAGTGTGTGCCAATCAACCCTTTTTGCTCGGCTGTGGGAGGTGCCCAATTGGTGGCGGCCTGCTCCATAGTAAAGCCGCTTACTGTTATATAATTGATAAAAGGCTTATCGGGATAAAATACTGTTTCCCGTACATTGATCTCTACCAGTTCATAATTAGGATCTGTTTTAAATTGCGACCAGATCGTAGTGCTGTCCCCGTCAACCGATGCACACCACAGCATATTTTTTTCATCTGCCGCCCGGAAAACTTCCTCTTTTTTAGCTGCTTCCATTAACCAGTCGCCATTCAGATAAACAGCGCCCCTGAGATATTTGCGGTCGTTTGGCGTGGGTGTGAACCAATCGCCCTGAATGATCTCTTTATAAGGATTAAAACTGCCGAAAAGATTATTCGGGATTTTTACTACCCAGGTGTCTTTTTCCAGCTTCTGCCAACCCTTAATGATTTCAGACCCTTTAATTATTACCTTCTCTCCCTTAGCTGCCCGGTAGATGATCCGCTCTTTATCGGAATTGCCACCACGCGGGGGTGTGATCTGCTCCCTGTAAACACCTGCATGTACTGTTATCATATCACCCGGCATGGCCATGCCGGCAGCAGCCATGATCGTTTTAAAAGGCTTTGCCTGTGAACCGTCATTGGCATCATCGCCTTCAACAGATACATGATATTCTTTGGGATGAACACTATTACGGCTGGCAGGTGTTGCTTTTGCAAAAGCATAAATGCTGCTTAATACAAACAAAAAACAAAGAATCTTTTTCATTGAAACTATCATTGTCATTAAAATTGTATTGGTTAATCACCGGCTAACAACATTGGATCAATTGCTGAACCGGTAAAACTGTTTAGCTTCTGCCCAGGTCTGTCCCGGCCCTGTACCGGGCACACCTTTTTGATACCTGTTCATTAATTCATTCCACTCAGCGCACCGCGGGCTATATGATCCGGCAATTTTACCCATCGCATCCAAGTCTGCATTTTCAGGCACTGTAACAATCATCACCAATAAATGGTCGTAATGATACAGGGCTATCTTTTTATACCCTGCCTTTTTGAACCCGGCTTCTACTTCAGGCCATACCTGTTCGTGATAATGCAGGTACTCCTGCAATGGCTTATCGCCACCGGTAATATTCACAACAAAAACCTTTTCTACCAGCTTACCGCCAGCCTGACCGCTGCGTTGAGATTGGTTACAGGCAAACAGCGTTACCATCATCGGGAATAAAAATAAATTTCTTTTCATACGCATCAGGAATATGCCTAATTAAAGATCCAGTAAATAATCCCCATCACAAGCGCAAGCAAAGCCCAGCCTCTCCACACTTTACGGGTTTGATGACCAGCCTTCCGGTTCGTTTCCATAAGTGAAGGCAAAAACGTTTCCTGCTCTGATCCGGAAAGGAGCGTAATTAAGATGATCACGGCAGCCAGTGCAAGAAATATATATACAGATAACAAAAGGAAATGCGGCCAGAATCCTTTATAGGGATATCCTACCACATAGCACACGCCTATAACTATGCAGGCTAATCCGCCCCCATAAAGAACGGTATTGGCAGCAAGGCTGTTGACACGCTTCCAGGTAATACCGGCAAGGAACACCACGGAAAGAGGAGGCGCCAATATAGATACCAGCCCTTGTATCAGATCAAAAAAGCCTTTCCCGGAATGCGAAAACAGGTAAGCTATACCAATAGCAAGAGCGGCAGCAACTACCGTTATCACTTTGCCAAACCGGCGAAGCGCTGCGTCATCCATTTTTTTATACCTGCTCACAACATCCAAAGTGAACACAGTGCTGAAAGAATTAAGCGCCGACGAAACGGTATCAATCAGGGCAGCAATCAGAGCGGCTACACACAGTCCCAGCAAGCCGTGCGGCATTAACTGCTTTATCATAGTAACATAGGCATTATCAGGCCGTGCAACATCTTTGAACAGAACAAAACACATGATACCCGGGAAAATGAAAATAAGGGGCATTATTATTTTCAGCGCTGCGATGAACATGGCGCCATATTGTCCTTCGCTGATATCTTTTGCCGCCAATACTTTCTGAACAATGGTTTGGTCGGCGCACCAGTAATAAATAGCTACAACGGGATAGCCCGCCAAAACAGCCACCCATGAGTATTCGGGATCGGAAGCAGGCCTGAACAATACCCAGTAATTTTTGGGTGTTTGCTCAATCAATGCTGATACGCCCCCGATTTTATGAATTCCCATATATACGAGAATGACCGAGGAGAGTATAATAATTATTGACTGAAAAATGCCGGTGCGTACTACTGCCTTTAAACCGCCTATAGCCGTAAAGCTGGTTGCAATAGCAGCTACAATGAGCATTGACCGCATTAAAGGCCATTCAAAAATTTGTGATATGATCAAGCCGCCGGCGTATAGGGCGCCGCCCAGCCATACAACCAGTATGGAAATGAGGCTATAGATCACTAAAAAATTGTATGCGCTCTCACCGAAACGCAATTGCAGGAATTGCGGCATAGTGCTTATTTTAGTAGAGAGATAATGCGGCAGGAAAAACATGGCAAGCATCAGCAGGAATATCCAGGCAAGCCATTCAAAATTGCTGCCTACGATTCCCTGCGAAAAACCAATGCTGGCAAAGCCGACAAGCATAGTGGGACCCGCATTGGCGCTAAACATAGAAAAGCCGATCTGCCACCATTTCAGAGAGCGCCCGCCCAGGAAGATGTCTGCATTGGATTGATTTTTTTTGGCAAGATAAATTCCTACCGTCAGCAACGCTACCAGGTAAATCAGCAGAACAAAATAGTCTAACCAGGAAAGTGTTACGTTCACAACAAAATATTAATACTGTTTAAATAGAAACCAGGGGAGCATAATGCTTAATATCCTTCCTGCTCCAGGATTTATCAAAAACGATCTTACCGGTCCTCGTACAAAGCTCCCAATCCACCTGCACACCTATTCCTTCTTTCTCCGGCAATATAAATTTCCCATCTCTCCATTCGGGCCGTATATAAAAATATTTCTCCAGTCCCTGCATGATGTCATACAAATATTCCACCTGGCAGCTTTCATGAGCCGTTGCCATTAAAGAAGCCGTAAATAAGGAATATCCTCCTGAAGAAAACCGGGTGCCGGTAAGCCGGGCAAGGTCCCGCACATCCATCCATTCTTTTATGCCCCCGATCTGGGTGGGAACAGGTTGCAAATGACGCACGCCTGCATTTACCAGTGCCGGAAAAGTTCTTGATGTCCGTTCAGATTCTCCATAAGAAATAATAACAGGGGTGCTGCTGCATAATTTTTCTATCTGGTCAATAGCGGCTGAATGAACGGGTTCTTCAAACCACGCCAGGTCTTCTCCGCCGGCCATGTCAATAAATTGCAAAGCCTGCTCATACGTCCAGATCTGGTTGGCATCAACCGCAAGCGCTATCTCCTTTCCTATTAATTGCCGCACAAATTTCACACGTTCAACGTCTTCTTTCATTTTTGAGCCGAAGTCTTTACCCACCTTCATCTTGTAGCAATCAGCGCCTGCCTTGAGAAAAGTATTTAGCTCCGTTTCCAGTTCTTTTAAAGAATAATTAGTGCCGCCGCCGCTGCCATAAAATTTCACGTCATTTCTTTTGGCATTCAAATACCTGTGCAGCGGAACTTTATGGCGGCGTGCTGCAAGATCATGCAGCGCTAAATCTACCTGCCCCAACAAAGCTGAAGCCTGCCCGCGGAAGCCTTCATTGCGAATTGACCAATATAGCTGCCGGTATAACCTGCTATAGGGTAAATCCCGGTTGTGCAGCAATATGGGCCACAGGAAGCTTTCCAGTATATTATTGTAGGAGCTGAACACAGGCGCTTCACCTATAACGCCATCTTCATCTTCAAGCGTAAGTATGGCAATACTAAAAGTCTGGAACGGGCCCATAGTGGCATCCTGAAATGGTATTACATTAGGGGTGGGCTCCAGCGCCCTGATGCGGGCATTGACTATCTTAAAAACTTCGTTATCTATCGTATACATTTCAACTATTTTCCTTGCAGGTTGTACTTAATATTTTATTTATTATTTCAGGCTCCAAAGGTCCCTGGCAAAAATCAGCTATGCTCTCATTCAATTGCTGCCTGCTACAGGCGCCGATAACAATTTTAAACGGAAATGGCAAAGACAGAAGAAACCTGTGCGCCAGGTTTCGTAAGACAAGGTGATGTTCCTCAGCAATTTTGCCGGCTGAAACCGCTCCCGCTAAAATGTTGGGGTGAAGCCATGAAGGAGGGTTGCTTACATAAGATGCAAAGCGGTCGCCAAGCAATCCCATATTCAACGGGCTGGCAACAAAATATTCCATGTTGTTGTTCAGGCAATATGGAAGTGATCCGGTCAGTGCGGTTGTGTTACACGCGTTTAGTTTATTGAATTCCATTACCACTTCAAACACCTCCGGCTGCAGGTAAGACAAAAACCAGTCAGGCGGGTTACCGCCTAATCCAATTTTTTTTGCATATCCTTTTTCTTTTATCTTCAACAGTGTTTGAATGACAGGGGCAATACCGTTCGATGGCAGCCGGTCGGGTTCATGGAGGAATAAAATGTCAACAGCATCAACCCCGAGGATAGATAAGCTTTGTTCCACACTGCGCCAGATACCATAATCACTATAATCATAAATGCCGTCTGAAGCATTAAAACTCTTTAACCTCCCGGCCTTGGTACTTATCCGGGGGGATTTCCCTTTCCAGCTTTTAAGCGCTTCTCCTACATATTTTTCGGCATTGCCATACGCGGGAGCAGTGTCAATGGCATTCATACCGCTTTCCAGGGCAAGCAACACGGTGCTAACAGATTCCCCCGGATCCACAGGACCCCATACACCGCCTAATCCAGCCGTACCGAGTATGCATCGTTCAATGCTCATATTTTGCCCGTTTCTAAAGAGTATAACCAAAAATAACCGGACATAACTCCAAAAACAAAACTCATTTTGACATGTTTACATGCTTTTTTGATAATTAAGCTTTTTAGAGCAGCTAATGCAGGTCATTTACTCTTTGTCAGAGACACCGCTCCCGGGCAGTTGATAAAGTGCAATTCACTTTATATAAGAAGACAGGTGATGGAGACCAGTAGCCGGGTCTACCAATTTTCTTCTAAAAGCCATTCAATATATTTCCTGCTTTTTTGTCTTTTGAGGCGGGACTCTTCTTTCCGGGCTTCGGTTTCTGTTCCAAAGAGTTTGAAACCACGAATACTATAGGGGCGACAATTGCGGGTTGCCGTTACCATCCCTGCATTATGACGCTGGAGCCTCGCTTCTATATCAGCACAATAGCCAATATAATAGCGATCGCATTTCGCGGAGTAGAGGATGTATACGTAGTACATAGGTTGCAACAAAGTGCCCCGGAACGGAGTTGAACCGTTACGACCGTTGCGGGTCACAGGATTTTAAGTCCTGCGTGTCTACCAATTCCACCACCGGGGCAATAATTTATAAAGAACTTTTTGTTGAGCCCTCGGAGATGCAGGTCACTCCGATTTTTATCGGAGCGTGTCTACCAATTCCACCACCGGGGCATT
>CAYWVB010000063.1:0-29892 GCA_964461595.1 uncultured Terrimonas sp.
TCTGCAGCATTAATGGTGCTGACAGCTTTGCTGTCCCCGGCTGCAAATAAGCTTACCGTAGCAAACCCAAGCGCTGTATTATGCCCGGCGTCTACAAGCTTTCCGGTGATAGTGCAGGGATTGTTTTGCTGTGCAAATGTGTGCAGCCCGGGGATGGACAAAAGAAAAAAGACGGCAGTACAATATAGTTTCCCTTTACATATAACAATACGGGAAGATAAAAATTTCATCAAGTCGGTTTAAGTAAAATGAGTTCAAAAGGGTAAAAATACTCAAAACTTTACCGAAAAAGGATAAGGCTAACCTGCAATTTTTCACCGGAGTGCCGGGCAATTGATTACGGAGAACAAATCTTTCTCAATCATAACCTCTCATGAGCCAGGAGAACGACAACCATAAAATTAAACCGGCAGGCACGATGGCCCTGCGGGTGTAAATGTTTTATACGTCAAAACAAATTCCTGGTGCCCTAGTTTTTCTGAACATGTTTGCGCTCCTGCTGCTACCCGCTGAATCAATTCAAAAATTTCAGCGGCCACATCATCTAATGTAGATTTACCTGATAGTATACGCCCGGCATTGACATCCATATCCTCCCGCATGTGATCATACGTTTGAGGGTTGGCACATACTTTAATTACTGGAGAAACAGCAGAGCCCACTACCGAGCCCCGGCCCGTTGTAAAAAGTATAATGTGGCTGCCGCTGGCAATCATTTCTACAATTTCGGAATTGTCGTTAATGTTGGGAAAGCCAAATTTTAAAGGCCCATCGGGCACAACATCCATTAAATAAAGCCCCGGTTTCTGTGGCAAATCACCAGGCTTAATAAGCCCGCTGATAGGGGCGTCGCCACCTTTGCAATAGGCGCCCATAGATTTTTCTTCAATAGTGGTAAGCCCGCCATCTGCATTGCCAGGGGCAAAACTACCGTGCCCCATTTGTGTATAATACCAGCCTGCCTTCTCTACTGATTTCTGCAGTTCTTCTCCCAGTTCTTTTGTGATGCCTCTCTTGCTTATGATATGTTCAAGCCCTATCATTTCTCCTGTTTCTTCAAAAATGGCAATGGCCCTGTTTTCAACCAGCCTGTTAAACACCTTGCCCACTGCGGGATTAGCGGTAATGCCACTCGTAGCATCGCTGCCCCCGCATACAGTGCCAATAATTAAATCAGCAACATCCATATCTGTTTTAGGCACTGTCTCCATACTTTTCAAAGCTTCTGTTACCCATGTTACACCTGCATCAATTGTTTTTTTTGTTCCGCCTTCGCGCTGAATAACAAGTGTGTGGCATAACCGGCCTGAAGCAATAATGTTCTGTTGCAGCGTATTGCGGTTAAAACTTTCGCAGCCTAAAGAAACCAGTAATACTGCTCCTGTATTGGGATGAATGCATAAAGCATTCATTACCCGGTCGGCATGTTCATTGGGATAGCATCCTGAAAAGCCAATCAACTGAACAGATGTGCCGGGAAACTGCTGTGTAATGATCCGGGCCACATGATGTGCACATTCCACCAGGTAAACAACCAGTAAATTGTTGCGTATTCCTTTGCGGCCATCACTTCTTAAATATCCTTCCCATTGCATTTGAAAAATCATTTATCAGTTTCTGAAAATTTTGTTTCGAGTGTGTAAGTGGGTATATAAGCGCTTTTTACATTATGCAGGTGAACATAATCGCCTTTATGGATCACTTGTGTAGCCAGCCCGATGGGTACTCCGTATTTTATAATGCTATCGCCCGGGTTAATGATGTGTGCTGCTATTTTATGCCCAACTGGTACAGTGTGCTGAAAACAGGTTTCACTTCCATCTATATCAACCTGTTCATCTTTATGAATGGTATCTATAACAATGAATACATTATCTGCTGGGTGTAACCGGATATATTTCTTCATGTGTGAATTTCATATTTTTTCTGTTTGTAACATAGAATGAGCCATATTAAAACTTTTTGAATTGTAAATAAGCCTCTACCGGATCCACACCCGATAAAATGGCTTTTCTTACCAGGTTTTCTGTTTTAAGCACTATTTCTGACTGCTCAACTACTTCTGCAATTATTTGTTGGGGAACAATGATTACCCCATCCCTGTCTGCCAACGCATAATCTCCCGTTGCAATTTTTACACCTTCAATAACGATGGGCTCTCCAAGAGATTCAGCATACCAGGATGCCACCACATCACGTGGCGTAAAATACGTGCAGAATACAGGGAAGCCAATCTGATCAATAAAAGCACTGTCCCTGCAACCGCCATACACAATGCTTCCTTTTAATTTTTTATATGTAAGGGTCTCTGCCGATAATTCTCCCATATAAGCAAGTGTATCGTCGTTTGGCTGAATGGTGAGGATATGACCTTCAGGTGCTTTTGATAACATTTCGCACCAGCGCAGCAGTGAAGTGTCTTTATCAATGCTGTAATCTACTTTACCATTTATGGTAAATACCGGCCCTGCAATTTTGTGATGAATATTAATAGGTCTTATGCTGTGCGGCAGCAATTGATTGGAATAGCCCATTCCTTTCAATACATCAAAAACAGCTCCTGTATAACAGCTCTCTAAACGATTTGCCCAGTTATTGTTCATGTTAATTTATTAATGTTTATTTATGGCTAAGATTAATTTTAAAATACAGCGAATGTGGAGTTATGAATATCATCCCAATCAAGTTCAATGCCAAGCCCCGGCTTTTGCGGCAGATGCGCTTGCCCATCTTCTATACGAAGCGGTTCAGCCAGACCAAAATCAAAAGTGGAAAGCGGCTCTAATAATTCAAAAAACTCACAATTGCGAATGGCTGCGGCGCAATGAAGGTTCACAAGTTCCAGCGGCAAATAAATTGCTGTATGAATTTCGCATTGCATACCAAAAGCCTCTGCAAGGTGTGCGGTCTTCAGTACTGAAGTTATACCTCCTTTCCATGATACATCGGTACGGATAATATCCACCACATTATCTTTAATACATTGAGCAGTGCTATATGGCCCGCCGGGTAACACTTCAGTACCACAAATGGGAATATCCAGCTTATCCGTTAACCTTTTCAGCCCTTGAAAATCATCATCAAACAAAGGTTCTTCCAGCCAGTAATAATTTAATGATTCAAGAGCCCGTCCGATTTTAAACGCCTGTTCATGATTATACGCTGCCACCGGATCTGCCATTAATTTAAAATCGGCACCAACAGCTTCACGGCATAATGTATAAGCCTGCAGATCAAATTCCATTTCGCCGGGAGGATGCAGCTTATAAGCAGCCCATCCTCTTTGTTTCACCTCAAGGGCCTGCGCCACATATTTTTCAGGGCTTTCCAAAACCAATGAGCTCGAATACACCGGCACTGCATCACGATAAGCGCCAATATATTTATACAAAGGCAAACCCGCTTCCTGTGCACAAAGGATCCAGCACAGTATATCAAACGGGCCATAGGAATAAATAGGCAAATGATGCCACCAGCGATTGGTTACCCTGAAATCATGCCAGTGCTTCTCCCTGTAATGAGGATCTCTTCCCAGGAAGAAAGGTTTTAATACATCACATGCAATCTGGCCTGCAATACGGGCACTTTTGCCGGCAAAACCAAATGTGCTTGCATTTAGTCCTGTATCGGTAGTCATTGAAATCACCAGGTATTCCAAATCCGATTGCATGCCGCCACGCAATTCATTTTTTTTAATTGCATGCTCATTTTGTTTGCACAGCCTGATTTCTATTTGTGAAATTTTCATATAAAAGACTTCAGTAAAAAAGTTATTTCCCTCCTGTCGATGTAACAAACAGGTAATACTACTTTGATGTAGTTATACCCGGCCAGGCAACCGGCTTGTTGGTTGCTTTGTCTATTGGCATTGGCGCCTTCCAGTTTTTCAGACGCAACCCGAGCAGGTCAAGCAGCTCTCTTGTTTTATCGGGATTTTGTTTAGCCACATCATTCATTTCACCAATATCATTCGCTACATTGTATAGTTCTGCAGAGCCGTTACGCATATTGTACACCAGTTTCCAATCACCTTTCCTGATGGCGCTGCGATAATTAATTCCGGGGCCATCAGCAGCCTGCCATTTATTGGGTGAATGCCATACTAAATCCCGTGTTCCATCTTTCCAACCCGGGTTTTTTAAAATGGGCACAAAGCTTCTGCCATCCAAATGCTGGAATGTTTTATAGTTCTTTATACCCGCTAATTCTAAAATTGTCGGGAAGAAATCTTCAATAATAACATATTGACTGGCGGTAGCACCGGCTTTAACCATACCGGGATATTTTACAATCATGGGCTCACGAATTCCACCTTCATACACCGAACCTTTTCCTGCTTTGAGTGGCAGGTTTTGTGTATGCGGTTTACCATGCCTTGGAGGAACGAGGCTTAAACCACCATTATCGCTCATGAAAATAATGACCGTGTTTTTTTCAACACCATTCTTTTTCAGATAATCCATTATATCGCCAAGACTCTTATCCATTCCTTCTATAAGGGTGGCATAAGCCGCTTCCAAACTATCCATGCCCGCATCTAAATATTTCTGTATAAACCGGTCATCACTCATAATAGGCATGTGTACGGCATAATGGGCCATGTTTAAATAAAATGGTTGTTTTCTTTTTATAGGTTCTTCTATAGCTTTCAAAGCTTCAAGCGTAAGCGCTTCCGTAAGAAATGTATTTGTGCCATAATATTCTTCCATATCCGGTACGGCTTGCGGCTGCGCTACCTGCGCAGGCGGATTACCATAATTCTTTTCGCCGAGATAATTTTGCGGGTGTCCGCCTGCATGTCCGGCTATATTTATCATAAACCCAAAATTGTGTGGATTAGCTCCGGGGGTTCCAGCCGAAGCCCAATGCGCTTTACCAACATGAATGGTATAATACCCCGCATCTTTTAAAATTTGTGGAAATGCTGTTGCACAGGCTGTTCTTTCAATTCCGGGTACAGGACTTAATCCATTTATATTCCAGTTGGCTGCGTCAAACTGTTTATCGGCAGCATCAGTATTATCGTTTTTTGATGTAGAAGTCCAACTGGTAATACCAAGGTGTGCAGGGCTCATACCGGTAAGCATTGCGGTGCGACTTGGTGTGCAAACCGGCGCCGCATAAGCATTGGTAAACTTTACGCCTTCTGCTGCCAAACGCTCCATGTTAGGCGTATGATACGTTTTGTTCAAAGGTGTTTTTTCTTTCCAGAAAGGAAGGGAGCAATCCTGCCATCCCATATCATCTACCAGGAACACAATAATGTTGGGGCGCTGCTGGGCAGATAACGCTAAAGAAAAACAAATAAATGCTGATAATAAAAAAAACTGCTTCATAATAATTTACGTTTTATCCAGGCTATTCATTTATTCATACCCGTTTTCAAAAATAATCAATTGCTCTTTTTTCATATTGACCGAAAGTATTCCAGGCGCTTCCTCTTTAATCTGTGACCTTGCAACACCTTTCACTATCCATGTCTTGAAAGGTTGTTTGATATGCAGTGTTCCGCCTCTTTCTGCTTTTACTTCAACCTTTACAGGCACTTTGTTTTCAATTTTAGCGGAGATAATAAATGCGCCTTCGGCCCGTAAATTTTTAAATGAAACATTTTTCCAATCAGCAGGTACTGCCGGAAAAACCTCTATATATCCGTTGCGGCTTTGCAGCAGCAGTTCATGTACACCCTGGGCAAAAGCAAAGTTGCCTTCTAATGTAAAAGGCCGATACGTAAACCCCGAATATTGCCCGCCTTTTTGATCGCCATTTAAATGAAAACTATTTGGCGAACAAAAGTTGGTTGCAAAGATGTGTAATTGTTCGGCGGCTTTTTCTGCTTCGAAACCCCGTGCATAAAGACTGGCCATCCAGCTAAATGAATAACCGCACCATGCGCGTGTTCCCAGTTTTTCTAAATGCCTAAATGTGGCTTGTATAACTTCTTTGTCTTCCGGCTTGTTTGCATCAAGCAGGTTTAGCGGATAAATAGCCATATACGGCGACATGTGCCTGTGTGAATGAACCTGTGGTACACCGGGAGATATAGTTAATCCCGTTTCATCTGTATTTAAGTCAGGCAATTGTGTTAACAATATTTCCCAGTTGTTGGCTTCAGCATTTTTATTATTGGCACGGGCAACTTCTGCAGCGGCTGTAAATAAAAACTTTGCAAGTGAAAGATCAAAGTTGGTCCAGTTTAAAAACCATGCGTTTATATTGTTATCGTTATACTCAGGACTGGAGCTTAAAGGCAGGTATCTTTTTCCATCCTTCAGGCGAGTGATGTTTTCTAAATAAACAGCAGCATCGTGTATAAAAGGATAGGCTTTTTCTTTTAGAAATTTTTCATCCATCGAATATTTCCATTGCCAATATAAATGTTGTGCACACCAGGCACTCACTGTTGGCCCCATGGAGTATTGAATCCAGCCACCCATGGGATGGCCATTAAGCGTAGCCACTCCGGGAACATTTAATCCTTTAACGCCAAAATATTGACGGGTATATTTTTCGCTGACAGCTTTGTTGTTCCATAACCAGTTGATATAGCTTTCGCCTTCAATAAGATGATTGGAGGTATACACCGGCCAATAACTTAATTGAGTATTGAGATCGTTATGAAAATCGCCTTTCCATGGCGGAAGGCTGCCATTATCTGCCGTCCATACAGCTTGTAATGTAATAGCGGGAGCATCAGGTCTTGACGCGGCTCCCAGTTTATACATTTCCATTAGATATTGTTTTTGTATAACGGAGTCCGGAACATTAACCGAAGATCTTGACCAAAAGTTTTGCCACCATTTTTTGTGAGCGGGCCAGCCGGTAGGTTCATTAGCTTTTGAATTCAAAGAAGGTAAAATGGCCGCTTTATTTTTTTGCACCGTCCAGCATCCGATCAGTTTGCCGTTTGGTAATTCTTTCCATTGAATTTTTACTTCAAAATAAGCACCTTCGGTTGTGGGTTGACGATATGTATAAGCATTGCCGGTTTTAATTACTGTACCTTTTTTATAGCCCAGTTTTATTAAGCCTTCTCCGGATTGTGCATTAGCGCTTTCACTTTTATCGCTTTGGCTATTGTAATTATGAACGATTAACTCAGGCAAGGGAAGATCCGATACATTCTTTGGCATATTCTCGAAAGAAAAATATCCCACATTATTAGCGGCGTGTATATAGCAATTAAAAATAGCTCCGGATGTAAATTTCACCGTATTTAACGCTGTTGCTAAATCCAGCTCATTTGAAACAACATTCCCCAATTGTTCTATATTAAACTCCATGGCGGCTGCAGGAAGCTTAGTAGGGTAAGGGATATTATCGTACGGATGATCGCCTAAGAGGTGTGCAGAATCATATTTATTTGAGCGTACCCATCTCTCCACATCTCTAAAATTAAATGTAGAAAGATCCATCGCTTTGCGTTCATCCCAAAGATCAGCTCTATCTAAAGACAGCCCGAGCTTTCCCTGCTTTTGCCACACCAAAGCACCCAGCATTCCGTTGCCAAGCGGAATGGCTTCATCCCAACGAGCGGCCAAATGATCAAACTTTAAATTATACTTCTTTTCGGGCTGGGCAAACAAAGAAGTGATAGCGATTGCCGCCAGCAACATACTGTTTATTAAATTTCTGATCATTGCCTTTTAATATTTTAAATAAATAAAAACTTTTGTTTTCTCAATCCTGGTGAAATACCTTTTCCATATTTGTCCATATCTCTTTTTTAGCCGCTGCTTCCGGTAAAGGAATTTGTGTAGGATCGGTTTCTTTCCACCAGCGTTGCGTAGTACTATCTGCTGCCATCCTTTTCATGTCTGCTTCAAAATCATTACCGGTATATTCGAAATAGCTGAACAGGTAATATTTATTATCAATCTTTTGCAGGTAGATGGAATAATTTTGAATATTACAGGCAGTAATCATTTTTTGCACCTGTGGCCACGCATTGGCGTGTAGTTTTTTGTAATATTCAATTTTATCGGGTTTAATACCTGTTACCATTCCAAAACGCTGCACATTTCCGGCAGCGGTTTTTACTGATGTGGTATCGGCTTGCTTACCGGCTTCGTCTGCTGCTTTTGGCGCCTGCCGGCAGGCGGTAAAAAGAGAAGCGGCAACCAGCATCAATACAACAAAAGAGAACAAGGATTTACGCATCATAATCATTTTATTTTTCCTGACTGAAATCGTATTGCTTATTTTGAGCTTGTTATTTTCCAAAATTTTCAATTTTAATACTGTAAGCAGCCTGCGCATTGGATTCGGTTGTATTCAATGCCGGCAATTGGATAATGGTATTTTTATTTTCCACCTTCCATTTCAATGGTTGATTGGCAGATAGCCAGCGTACCACTGTGTTTTTGGGTAAAACGATACCTTTCAAAACGAATTGGTTTTTTGCCGGCCGTTTTGGTAAAATGACATACAGGTTATTGGTCTTGGGATTATAAGTAAAGAATGCTTCTTTTGCAGCATAGCCTTTAGGGGGGTCAACTGTCTGTTTCAAAATAAAATCACCATTAGCTTTAAAATCTCCTTCTTCCCTTACCGGTTTGTAATCACGCCTGCCGGCGCTCCATTGGCATGTTTGTTTCCATTTTCTTGTATTGTAAATAGCTTCGCCATTTGTTTTAAGCCAGGCTCCAATATCCAGTAATCTTTCCTGCATGACAGGCGGAATTTTTCCATGCCTGTCGGGACCCACATTCAACAAAAAATTACCTCCCCGGCTTACTAAATCGGAGAGTAATAAAATCAAAGTTTGAGAAGAATTATAATCCCAACTATCTTCCACACGATTGTAACCATAAGAAAAACCAATACCCCGGCTTTCTTCAAAATAATGATCGCCAAAATCCATATCGGGCTGGTATTCGGGTGTATATACATTGCCGTGCTTAAACCGAATGCCTTTACCCCACCGGTCGTAAGTTACAATGCTGTCTTTCATCGGGCTTTCGTGATACAGCCAGTTTAAAAAATCTACTGAATGCCAGGTAGTATCGCTATCGTCCCAATCGCCATCCGTCCACAATACATAGGGTTTATATTTTGTGATGAGTTCCTTCATTTGCGGAATGGCATGCGTTAGTGCATACTGTTCGGGATTTTTTTTGTACAAAGGATTATACCATTCGTATAAAGAACAATAAACACCGGGCTTAACAGATGTTTTGCGCACAGCGTTGAGCAAGTCTCCCAATAAATCTCTTTTAGGGCCTACTTCAGTTGCGTTCCAGGGAAAACCCCAGTGTTCGTTGGCTTCCTTGCTGTACCACCAGGTAAAGCCATCGTGGTGCTTGGCAACGGGTACAATGTACCTGGCGCCGGACTTTTCAAACAATGCGGCCCATTCATCGGGATTAAACAATTCGGCTTTAAAATCGTTTGCCAACTGGTAATAAGTTTTATCTCCGTAAACTTTTTGATGATAGTCGGCTACAGCGCCTTTAAACGATTTCTGCTGTAACCAAAACTGGTACCACTCGGCGTAATTTCCTTTGGGCGCAAAGGCCGGTACAGAGTACACTCCCCATGTAATGAAGATTCCAAATTTAGCATCCTTATACCATTCGGCTACGGGGCGGTTGTCAAATTCTTTCCAATCCGGCCTATTTGTCTGACAAACTGCAGTGCCTGAGAATAATACTAAGAATAATGGAATGACAATAATAAATTTCATGTTTCATAAAATTTTAGTAACCCAAACTGGTTGAGCAATATTTTATTCATAAAGATCAATTTCAGCAATAGACAAAGAGTTACCATTGTTGGCAATTTCCGTTGCTTCAATTTTCACAAATCGTGCATTAATATTTTGCTGAAAAAAGAAATTGCGTTTTGTGGGATCATTAATCAGGTTGCCAAACTGAAAACTCCCCGCTTCCGTCCAATTCTTCCCATCTGCACTAACATATATCAGCCCTTTCTGCATCATACCTTCTTTATTTGCCGCTTGAGGCGTGTAGCCAAATCCTTTTAAATTATAATTCTTATTCAGGTCAATAATAATGTATTGCCTGCTCCCGGTAGCATTAGATTGCCAGAAAGTTTTAGGATTGGCGTCAAAAGCGCTTACACCTGTATGTGCATTTTGTTCGCTGCTTTCAGCAACCAGTTTCCAGTCTTTTTTGGGTATGCCAATTTGTGCGGTAGCAATGCTGCCGCTTTCTGTTTTGCTGAACGCTGCTGCCTTTAATACTCCATTACTTAATTGCAAAGGCGCTGTATAGAGTTTAGCATATTTATCAGGCAATGTTCCATCTGTTGTGTACCTTATTTCTATTCCACTGTTTATATTAGCTAATGCATTTTCGCCATAGGTTTTCCAGTTGAAATCCTGAATTTTCGGAGTAATGGAAACAAGACCGTTAAGATCTGTATTTATTTCCAGCTGTGGCGGCCTGGTTCTGTAATAATATGCAGCTACAGTACTTATGGCCGGAGCAGCTCTGCTATCTAAAATGCGCACTCTGAATTTAGAAGCTGTTACTTCAGGAAAGCGAAGTATTCTTTTATAACCAATATTTGTGCCGCTGGCAATTTCCTTCCATTGGTCATTAATCCATACATCCAGCGCATGTTTGGCTACTCTTTCACCATGAGATAGAATTGCTTCCTGCAACATCAGCCGGTTTATGGTTATAGGTTTTTTGGTATTGATTAATAACTCACCTGTATTTTGCTTTAGCTGCACGTATGTTTGTGCATTATCATCCAATAAGGCTTTGGCACCGATTGCTCCCGCAAATAAATTATGGCTATATGTTTCTCTTATACGTTTTCCCGCTTCTACCAGCGAGTTGACATCTCTTTCTGAAAAGGTTCCCTGACGATTGGGGGGTATGCTGAGCATGAAAGTAGAATTGCCACCAACTGCACGCTCATAAATATCAAACACATCATCGGCGCTGCGTACTTTTTGCTCGGTATCATCCCGGTAATACCAACCTTCTCTTATGGAAGTATTGGTTTCTGCCTGTTGATAATGCAGGTATTTTGCATTGTACAATTTTTGATCGCTGGCAAGATCTTCATTAGTGAAATCAGGAAAATAGCTGGCAGTATCAGGATTGAATGGATAAGGCATTACATTCCATT
Organism: uncultured Terrimonas sp.; assembly: GCA_964461595.1. Classification (GTDB taxonomy): domain Bacteria; phylum Bacteroidota; class Bacteroidia; order Chitinophagales; family Chitinophagaceae; genus Agriterribacter. The sequence continues at coordinate 11,104 of CAYWVB010000063.1, forward strand.
CGGTGGCTCTTGTGCGGCCGCTTTCATTGCCGCACCAACGCACATCGTCTTTACCAAAAATTACAGCTTTGGGTGCAAGCTTCCGGATCAGTGTTCGCCATGCCGGGTAGTTATAGGTTTGCCCGCCTTTGTGTTTTGGGTGTGCGCCATCAAACCACACTTCACTGACAGGGCCATATTCAGTAAGCAACTCATATAACTGGTTCAAGAAATATTCGTTGTAATCATCTACTTTAAAAGTAAAGGTAGTTTTATTGGTAAAAGGTCTGCCCGGTACAGCCCTGGGAATAGTGCGTTCGGAATAAGCGCTTCCATTTCCATACAATCCGTCTTTTCTTTCCATCTGGTTCAGATCGGCAGGCGATAAATACACGCCTAATTTTAATCCATACTTTTTGCAGGATGCAGAAAGCTCTTTTACGATATCCCCTTTACCATTTTTGAATGGAGACGACATTACGCCATAATTCGTATACCGGCTTTGCCAAAGTACAAAGCCATCATGATGCTTTGCTACAATAACCACCATACGCATACCGGCAGCCTTCATGGTACGGCACCATTGGTCGGTGTCTAAATTCCTCAGATTAAACACCGAAGGATCTTCGGTTCCGCTTCCCCATTCCACTCTGGTAAATGTATTTGGTCCCAGGCAAATGAATCCAAAAAACTCATTTTGCAACGCTGCATACTGGTTGGGAGTGGGAATAGCGTGGGTTGCCTTATTTAAAATATCAGCCTTAGTATCGGTTGGAGAAATAGCCCACAGGTTTTTCAATCCCAGCTTTGGACCATTGCCTTGTGCGAAAGAATACAGGCAAAGAGAAAGAAGGAGTGCCGTTACTGAAAGAAAGCGGATAATCCTTGTCATTTTATTTTTATTCTTCAATTTTTACATTCTCCGTGTTCCCATTCATTTCCAGGACTACAATGTATTCCAGTTTGTCTAACCGGTCAGCTGGTAATTCAAGTGTAAATGAAGCGTCGCTGTTTACAACCTCAATAGGCTTTCCGCCTAATATATACGCCTTGTTTATTTTAAGTCCAGGTATATTTTTCAGGGTGATGGAACCGGTATCGGTATTGATTATATGCACAAATACTTTATTGCCTCTGCGCGTGGTAGCAAAGTCCTTGCCTGGCAGGTACGGCCCGCCAAGGGTATTGTAAACAGCCGTTCCATTTTTTTGAAGCCAGGCGCCTATTTCTTTCAGTCGTGCTACCTGCCGAGCTTCTATGCGGCCGTCCATCATAGGCCCCACACTCAATAATAAATTGCCATTTCCGCCTGATGTTTGAGAAAGAATGCGCAGGCATTCACTTAATGACTTCATTTTATCATTAGGCTTCCAGGCCCATTGTTGGCAAATGGTGAAACAACTTTCCCATGGCGTAACCATGTTCATTCTTCCTACTACTTGCTCTGGTGTATCATAATCACCCACCATATTAGCAGGATCTATTTTTTTGTTTACGTCTCCAGCCATTTCTTTACCCAGCCTGTTGTTTATTACCAGCTTCGGATCTAGTTTTTTTAGATAAGCATAAATAGATTTACCTATTGAATCTGTCCATGGTTTTTCCCACTGGCCATCGAACCAAAATAAAAATGGATGATATAGATCTACCAGCTCTTTTAGCTGATTTTTCATATAGGTTACATAGGCACTCATATTTGACTTCGGATCAGGAGTTTGATCGTCGGGTTGGCGTATAGGATAATCTTTATGCCACCAATCCAAATCGGAATAATAAATGCAGAATTTGATACCATATTTTTTACAGGCTTTATTCAATTCACCCACAATATCTTTTTTATATGGGGTTGCCATAATATTATACCAGGTGTATTTTGTTGGCCAAAAACAAAATCCATCATGATGCTTTGCCGTAAACACTAGGTACTTCACGCCGGCGTCCTTTGCCGTTTTTACCCAATCATCTGCATTAAATAATACCGGATTAAATTCTTTATATAGGCTATCGTAGTCAGAAATCGGCACCTGTCTTCCACGAGACCAGCCCATTTCAGTTCCTCGCAATGAGGATACATTCCAGCAAACAAACATGCCAAAACGCAGATCCATAAACTCTTTGAGCCTGGGGTTCTCGCTGGTTTGCGCCTTTAAACTAAGATTGGTACTACACAGCAATAGCAGGAAGCAACAACTGATAAAACGTATTCTTTTAACTTTCGTCATAACATCAATTTGAATGTTGTTAATAAAGTTCAAACTTGCTGATAAGAGGCTTTTCTACAGCTTCGTTAATAATCAGCCTCACCCGGTTAAATGTAGATTCGGTTGGAAATTGGTAGATGAATTTATTCCCAATGGAAGATCCTTGAAAGGCTGTTTGCCAGCTTCCTTTTTGTTTAACCTGTATTTGAAAGGAGCGGACCCGCTGACCAAACTGCAAGTCTTCACCTAAAACAATAAAGTTTGCTTTTTTACCTTTCGGAACTTCCAACTCCATTTTTTTGCCGATGGTTTTTAAACCAGCAATCGGGTTGCCAAACAACTTATTAACTGCGTTATTAAAAGCTGCCAGTGTATCAATGTCGGGCTGCGGCATTAATCCTCTATTATCGGGTGTAAGACCAATAATAAGTGTGGCATTTCTACCAACCGATTTTTTGTACACATCAATCAGATGGTTCACGGAGAAGATATGCTTTTCATCGCCCAGTTCCCAAAACCATTGATGCCCCCCCTTTGCGCCACGCAAAGGCAGGTCCGCCATAGTAGGCATAAAATATTTACCATTGGGGTCGCCGGTTTTTAGCAAAGCAAAATCGTTGGCTCCAATTTCTTTTGGCGCTGATTCCCCGGCACCGATGTAAGGATAGGCGAATGTGCTCCAGCATGGATAATTTACAATGCCTGTTTCGCTGCCACCCCAACGGGCTTCTGCTAATTGGGTATTATGATAGAATAAACAATCGGGCTGATATTTTTTTACGATGGGCAGTATATCGGCGCCACCCCGATCGGGACTGCTGCCACCGCCATCAAACCATATTTCAAATAATTTTCCGTATCGGGTGCATAGTTCTGTAACCATGCCTTCTACCATTTTGTTATAATATGCTTGCCGCTTTTTTTGAATTTCACCTGTACCATTTACTTTAAAATCGTAGGTTCCAAAAAAAGAATTCCATCTTATGCCCACAAATAATCCAGGTAATATATCGTGCTTGCGGCAGGCATCTACAAATTCCCGAACCAGATCGCCTTTGCCATTTTGCCATTTTAAGGCCTTCATGCAATAAGGATTTACATCACTTTGGTAAAATGAAAAACCTGTTTCATGACTTACGGTAAAAATGGCAAACTTTGCACCTGCTGTTTTTGCAGCCAGTACCCATTGTTCAACGTTTAAATTGGGAGGATTGAAAATGTTATAATTGGGAATAGGTGTAATACGGTTTTCGCTTTGCACATATTTACTGGTATCCAACACATGCAGGTCGTAACTGATTAAAGCACCTAACTCTGCCTGCTGCCAGGCTAACTGCTGCTTATTGGGTATCGGGATACTTTGTGCTGTAGCAATCTTTAAATTAAAACACAACATTAAAGATGCACATATCCATCGCCCGATTATCAGTTTCTTAGTTTTGTCCATTTCAATTTATTTTACGAGTCGTTAAAAATTTCTTGCCATACCAAGCTGCGCTTCATAAAATTTTTTCACATTGTTGTTCGGCTCGGATTTAAAAATGACAGGAGCCAGCGTACGCTCATTTTTTCTTTGAATCAAATAAGAAGTACCCGGAGTAGTTTGAAATTCTATTACATTATTTTCAATTTTAAATTTTACAGACCTGCCGCTAATCTGATTGGTAATGGCTATGGCTTTTCCCGGCCAGGGCATTTCCAGCCTGCAAGGTTGTCCCAGTTCACTCAAAATTTCAACCGCTATGGCAGGCTGGTCTTTTTCTTTAAGCGAAGAAACCTTAAACCCATTTCTGGCTTTCAAAGAGAAGGAAACAGCCCAATGCTGTGGGATGGCAGGGAAGACGCGTATTTTATCTTCATTGCTTTGCAGCAACATTTCGTTAGTGGCTGCGCCATAAATACTTAAAGGTTCCAACCCGCATTGCACAAAAGGTTGCGCAGGCATGGAGTTGGGATAATGCGTCCTTCTATCGTAGATATAATCCCGCTGTGTGGTTATATCGGGTTGTTTTACACTGTCTTTGTACAAAGAAAGGTTCCACCAATGGTCTATATTATAAAACAATCCCTGCGGAAAATGCTGCTGTCTTCTTATGCCGTTTTGCATAAATAGCAGTACCCTGTCGCCCATACCCACCCGGGCTGCCACAATGGGATCGGGAGAAATGGCATTGCGGTAAGGACTGTGTTCCCTGAGGATATTTACCACCGCATCAAAAAGCGGTTCTCCTTTATTGTCTATCCCAATAATGCCCGCAGGAAATACAATAGAAGTATTGGCACTAAAATGAAACAGCTGGTCGCTGCGGTCTTTGAGGGAAGGATACATAGTACCGTCTTTATCATAAGCCAGCGCTATTTCATTACATACACCCGGGATATTGCGTACCGGTAGCGGCCATAAATGATCGGTGATATGTTTCCATTGTTCAATTTTATTTTTATCCAGCTTTAAAATAGCAGCAGCCTCCCTACAATTTTTAAATAGAGAAACAATCATGTTACGGTCTGTGGTTGGGTTGAGCAGCGAGTTGCTTTCGGGGCTTTCGTAGGGCTGTGAGGGATAAATGAAATACTGTTGTTTTATGCTATCCCATTGTAGCTTTTTTACATAAAACTCAGCCGCTTTTTTCATAAAGGGATAGGCTTTTTCCCGAAGAAAATTTTTATCCAGCGTAAACTGATAATATTCCCAAAAGAAACCGGCAATCTGGCTGGCTGGCGTAAAATTATTGATCATATCGTCCCGGTTCCAGAAAGTCATGCTGCCCAAAAAGTCGTGCGGTTCGCTCCAAAGAATAGCGTTATCAGCGCCTCTCAATTTAGCATGTTCTTCTGCATAGGGCATCAGCCTGAAATAAGTGTTGATATAGGGGAGCAGCAGATCCTGGTCGCCGGAGGGGCAAAGTCCCCAATATTGCTGCTGTGTGTTCCAATGGTGAGGAGTAACCCAGTTGCGGAGATCGTGGTTCCAGTTCCATAATCCGCCATTAAACACTACCGGAAATCGGCCTCTTGAAGAAGATGCCATTAAATAGCGACGGAAGTAATAGATGTTTTCGATATAATCATTATCCAAATGAACAAAAGAGCGGTTCCAGAAACTACGCCACCACGCATCATGTTGTTTTTTTGATTCCTCAATGGGGTGTGTCATAAAATCATGCAGCAGGCTCATGGCTCTTGCCGTAGGATTTTCAGTTTCATAACTGGTGGCCATCGAAATAACCAGCGTCAGGTTTTGAATGTCAGTTGCAGGAGTTATTAGTGCTGCACGATGATTGCTGATGATTTCGGCTTTAACATCCGAACCCGGCATAACCACACCGCAGGCAATGGTATAACGCAAGCCTTTGAGTTCCTGCTCTAAAACAATATTATTTCCTGCCGTTTTAGTTTGGGTTTTACCAATACCTGCTTCATAATTTTTGTCTATCCTGCCATACCACCCGGGCATGGTACGGCTGCCCCATTGCTCCAGGTTAATCCGGATTGGCGTGCCGCCAGCTATAAAAGCAGAATCCTTTGATTGAATTTTGACAACCCATATATTTTTGTCATGGGCTACCCAGGAGTTAACTACCGTTGTTCTGAATGGCGTTATCGCTTTGAAATTAGCTTCGGCGTGGTTCAGGGATAAGCGTCCGTCAAAATCTTTAAGATATAACCATTCAAAAGCAGGCGCGCCTAAGTCAATACTTATTCTTGCACCATTGCGTAAAGTGCTGTATAGCTCATCGCCGGGTTTATCAAACAAATCATTTTTGTTTACCTGAATTTCAAGGCCGTTTTTGTTGTTCCAGATCATGCCGCCTAAGTCGCCATTACCGAGGGGGAAGCCTTCATAGCCTTCATAAGCCGGGGTTTTGTAAACAATATCGTGCCGGTCTACATAATCATCATTTACCGAAAAAATAGCCGACTGTGCGCCAAGCCAGGGATGCCACAATAAAAAAAAGGCAACATATAATATGTTCTTTAAAGACTTCATCATAATTATTTACAAAACTGTTCTGTTTCAATTTTCAGATACCCAATAACCAGGTTATCTAAACACCCAGTATAATGCCACCATTACTGCGATCAACAAAAAAGAAAGTATTTTATAATTGCCAATGCCTGGCCAGCCTTTTTCCTTAAGTGGTTCCCGGATAGATTTCCAATACAGTTTTTCGCTGTCTTCGGTATGTTGTACCGGAAATACATACGACAGGATGACTTGTATAATTACACAGGCCATAAACAAATAAAAAGCCATCATCATAAATGGTATGCGGCCAATGAGCGTGGAAGCGCCTGTCGTTTTATTGATGATGAACACAACCACTCCTAATACGGATCCGATCCAAAGGGTATATTGTGCTGCTTTAGCAGATGCTTTGCCCCAGAAAATACCCAACAGAAATACGCAGGTTATGGGCGGTGCAATATGCGCAATCACATCGCTTAAGCCTTCAAACAAACTCTGGTACTGGTTTAGCAAAGGCAATAACAGCACAGATAAAAGCAGTGCTACACCGGCTGTCCAACGACCTACCCACACTAATTTTTTATCGGAGGTATCGGGTTTGATCCTTTTATATAAATCATAACTTGCTAAAGTGCTTATTGAATTGAGCGCCCCCGCAATCTGGCTCATAAGCCCCGATAACAATGCCGCCACCAAAATACCCACCACGCCTTTGGGCACTAATTGCGTAATCATTAATGCGTAAACCGCTTTACTATCCGGAACCATTTCACCATCCTTCATCACTTTAGGCAGGCTGCTTAAATCAAATCCGCCGGTTTTATACAATATAAAAGCCAACAATCCCGGAAAAACAAATATGAATACGGGTAAGATTTTTATAAAGCCACAAAACAAAGAACCCACTTTCGCATGGTTTTCATCTTTGGCTCCTAATGCACGTTGTACAATGGTTTGGTCGGCACACCAATACCAGATGCCGATTACAGGATAGCCCAGAAATACTGCAACCCAGCTCAAGCCGCTCTTATCGCCCACGGGGCGGATCATACTTAGTTTATCTAATGAATTATTTTCATGCAAAACGGTTTTAATCTGTTGCCAGCTTCCAATATGCTGCCACGCAAAATAGGTAATGAGTACGGCTCCGATGATTAGTACAATACTCTGGATACTTTCCGTCATTACTACGGCTTTTAATCCGCCAATGATGGTGTACAAGCCGGTAAGCGCTGCAATTACAATAATGCTTACATACATATTGATGCCAAACAATGTTTCCAGCACAATGCCACCGGCTAAAAAGGAAAATGCAATATGGATGATAACAGCAGAAACTATAGAGATGCCGGCCAGCCAGTTTCGGCAGGCACCATTGTATCTTTTTTCTAAAAAATCTGGTAGCGTAGAAACGCCGGAACGAATGTAGAAGGGAATGAACAGTACCGCCAGCAAAATGAGCGTGAAGGCAGCCATCCATTCAAAATTACCATAAATTAACCCCGTATCAAAGCCGCTTTGCGCCAGGCTAATGAGGTGCAGACAGGAAATATTGGTTGCAAAAAGAGCCAGCCCGATAACCGGCCAGCGTAGGGTTTTGCCTGCCAGGAAATATTCCCTCGACGTGGTGGTGGTACCGCCCTTTTTCCTGCTGCTCCATAAACCAATAGTAACAATAAAAAGAATGTAAGTAATTGTTATTATTATATCTGGTGTTGAAATCATAAAAACGAAAAATGGTTTGATTTTTAATAGCTAACACCTGTTTTATACCGGAGCCACCCGGCTTCACAGCCTTTTACTTTGCATATAAATCCAGCTTTAAGTTAAAGGGAATATTTGTTTTTAAGCGTATATATCTTAAAGATTTACCCGGCACATAAGCCCCGGTAATTAAGGTTGTAACAGGAATATCCGTTGCTTCGCCAACGGCTTCACCGGCATCCTGCCAGTTTTGTCCATCGGCGGATGTGGCGATTGTTATATTTCTTCCACTCTCGTAAACTCTTATCCCTGTAACATCTTCAGATCTTCCTAAATCAATCACATACTCTTTTTCCTTCCAATCGTTTTCAGTAATTGCTTTTGTGAGTAATTTTTTGCCAAAAGCCGGATCATCAAAAATGGTTGACACATTATTTTCCATAACAGCGGTAACCGGCTTACGAAGGGTAATGGCTACAATGGTCACGATATCATCAGGATTAGTGGGTTTAGCAATCTGTAGATTTTGCCCGGTCATTTTCCAGGCGGCCTTTTCATTTACATTCAGCAGTGAAATATTGGAAACAGTATTGTCTTTAATAAACGGCAGCAATAAGCCTTCCGGCTTCCAGTTATACACATACAGGTAAACTTTGTTCTTTTTATAAACAGCCCCAAAATTACGGTTGGGCATCCAGGGCCCCCCTTTAGTGCCATAGTAGGCAGCACCATATTTTTTCAACCAGCTTCCGATTTTTACCAGGGTGTCTTTTTGTGCCTGATCAAATTCACCATCAAATTTGGCACCCCAGCTCAGCAACACATTTCCGTTTCCGGCTGCAGCAGTAAGCATTTCTCTTATAAGCGTTTTGGTTGTTTTCATTGGCGGAACGGGATCAAAAGCCCAGCTGCCATTAAGCGTCATACAACTTTCCCAGGGGCGGCTTTGATACATGCCAATTCTTTGTTCGGGTGTATCATAATCTCCTGGAATACTTGCCCTGTTGTTAATTATAATATGCGGCTGCAACTTGCGCATCATGCGGGTGAGGTTTTCAGCATCCCACATATCCGCAGTGAACATGCCGCCAAACCAAAGTGCATCGAACCAAAAAAGATCAATCTTTCCGTAATTGGTCAGCAATTCACGGATTACGTTGTATTGGTACTCGATATATTTTTTATGCGTGGGGCCTTGCACCAGCTCCTGTCCCGGCTTTGCTTTTACAAATGGAGGTGCCGGCGTACGGTCAACCTTTGTAGTATCATAAGGCGCATAATCAGGATGATACCAGTCTCTTTGCGAATAATAAATTCCGATGGGCATTTTTGCTTTATGACAGGCATCCACCAGCTCTCTTAAATAATCTCTTTTGAAAGGCGTGTTGGTGATTTTAAAATCAGAAAACTTTGTATCCCACAAATGGAAACCGTCGTGATGCTTTACAATAATCACCATATATTTCATGCCTGCATCTTTTGCAATCTGCACCCATTCGGCGGCATTAAATTTTTCCATTTTCCAAAGTGACGGCCATGTTTTTTGCCAGGCGCTGTCGGGATAAGCCCCATGACCGGGATCAGGCATTTTATGATTGATCACAATGGGCCAGCTAAGATCTTTGTTTACGTAGGAGCTCAGTCCATACGAAATAAACATACCATAACGAGCGTCATTGAACCACTGCATATCTTTTGCCGAGGCAAAGTTGCTGGCATTCCATTCGGCGGGGGTAAATGGCTGATAGGAATGATTATTAGCTTTGTTTTTAAGATACCGGGGATCGGTATCCAACACACTCCATTGCCCAAAAGCAATAGAAAATGGCAACAAAAAAATAAGCGAAAAAACAATCTTATTCATTACTCAATAATTTATGGTTATTAAAAATAATTCTGCCTGTAATCAAGCGACGCTATTAATTCAGTACACAACACACTGCACCATCTCTGCCACAAATATTACAACCAGCAATATAGCCGTTTCATTGCCGGATGTGACTTTGCAATTCCGTCAGACAACCTTTGGCTGAAACGCTCTTTAGGAAGTTGCGGCTGCTATTCATCTGATGGCAAGCATTTCTTAACTATTAAAAATGGATACCACCAAAGCTATTCTTTTGAAATAATCTTTTCAAGTCGGAAATTCACATGTATTTCCTCAATATTAGCATAAATGAGATCAAATAACTTTCAACATTGGCAGCCAACTACAACAGATTGCTATCTAAAAAAACATTAAGGTCATTTAATTACACACTCTATTATGGCAATCGAGCATTTCAGCGTTGCCTTTTCATATTTTTTAAGTGTTCGTTAAAAATATTTGTTTAGACTAATCCGTTGCCCGAGCTTTGTATTCAATTCAAAAACTTTACCGTTATACTTTATCTTAGATTTTCCTCCATTTCTTGAAATGATACTTGCGTCAACCAGCTTACCATTTGCCCAGCGCATGTTTACTACAACATTTCCACGGGCTACCAAACCGTTTACAGAACCGTCTTTCCAGTTTTGTGGCAAAGCAGGAAGCAACTCAATGCAATCCTCATGGCTTTGTAAAAGCATTTCGGCCATGCCGGCAATAACCCCAAAATTGCCATCAATTTGAAAGGGCGGACAAGCATCAAACAAATTATAATAAGTGCCGCCGCCAGCATTATATTTGGTGTCTACGTCATTGGTTGGCCGTAATTGATTGTTTAAAATCTGCAAAGACCGGTCGCCATTATGCAGGCGGGCCCATAAAGCAATTTTCCAGGCATACGTCCAGCCCACACCACCATCGCCTCTTGCTTCCAAAGATTTTTTTGCAGCTTGGGCCAATGCAGGTGTTTTATCCAATGTAATTTCGTTTCCGGGGTACAATGCAAAAAGATGCGATAAATGCCGGTGTTGAGGTTCTTCCTCCTTAAATTCTTCAGCCCATTCCATCAGTCGCCCATCGCCTGCAATTTTGGGCCTTGCCAGGTTGTCTTTGGCTTTGGTAAGCGTCTCTTTAAAATGATCGTCCTTTATTCCCAATAGATTTATGGAATGTAGTGTATGAGTAAAAAGATCAAAAATCACTTCCTGGTCATGCGATGGCCCCATGCTGATTTGCGCAATGGATCCGTCTGGCGCAACGAAAGAATTTTCGGGGGAAGCCGATGGCCCCGAAACTAATTTTCCGGTTTTGGGATCTTTCATCAGCCAATCCAAATAAAACAAACATCCATTTTTTAAGATCGGATAAACTTTGGCCAAATAAGCTTTATCGCCCGTAAATGCATAATGTTCCCAAAGATGTTGCGATATCCACGCTACAGCCCCGATATGCATACCCCAACTGGCGCTTTCGCCGGGAGAAGTATATCCCCAAACGTTGGTGATAGGATGCAGTACCCATCCATTCATATTATATTGCACTTTAGCTGTTTTTCTCCCCGGCTCTACTAACATGGTAACAAGGTCTATCAAAGGCAGGTGACTTTCGGTAAGATTGGTTACTTCGGCAGGCCAATAGTTCATCTGCACATTAATATCGGTATGGTAGTCGCCATTCCACGGGGTCTGGATTTTATTGGCCCATACGCCCTGCAAATTAGCCGGCAAACCTCCCCGCCTGGAAGACGAGAGTAAGAGGTAACGGCCAAACTGAAAATAGAGGGGATAAAGCGCCTGTTCATTTTTCGTTTCAAAATTCTTCCGGAGCAGTTCATTTGTTGGCAAATTGTTGGCGGCATTTCCAAGTTTGAAACTTACCCGATTCATGAAGGAACTAAAGTCTTTTACATGTATGCTCCTTAAAGCTTCATAATTTTTTGCCGCAGCTTTTCGGGTAATATCATCCAATTCTTTTTCATAATGCTCATTTATAAAATCCGGATAATGCAGGCGGTAATTTGTTTTGGCTGTTATTACAAGCGTAACTGCCGTTGCCTTTTCAACAAGCAAGCTGTTGCCATCTGCCCTGATGGTGCCACCGGTAAGCTGCGGCGTAACGCTGGTTTTGTATTTCATGCCATCGCCGCCTCTTCCATTATTGAGTGTTCCGGTCATCATCAGGCTGTTGTTTTCTGCTTCCGTTGTAAATCGTTCCGGCCGGTCAAGTGTCAACCGGAAACTGATGGCACCAGGTTTACTGGCGGTAAACCTTATCACAATTGCGTTATCGGGAAAGCTGGCAAAAACCTCACGGGTAAATGTTATACCATTTTGGTTATATCTTGTTAATGCGATGCCATTCATCAGGTCTAACTCCCGGTAATAATCCTTATAGTCAGCGCCGGTTTTAAAATCCAATCGTAAATCGCCTAATGTTTGATAGCAGCCAAAGGGAACATTTGCACCATTCCCATGACCAGAACCCTGGCCTTTTGCAATTTGTGTTTTATTGGTTAGTTCCGTTGCTTCTTTGTACTTACCCTGGTATAGCAAGGCTCTTATTTCTTCTACATATTTTGAAGCTTCGGGATTATCACCGTTATCGGGGCTACCACTCCACAGTGTTTTTTCATTCAACTGAATACGCTCATGGTTTACATCTCCAAAAAACATAGCGCCCAGTGTGCCATTACCAACAGGCAATGCTTTCAGCCACTCCGGGTCACTAATCCCTCCGTTTACAGAATCTATTGCCAAAGCATTGGCGGGGGTGGCGTACCAAATTTTGGTGGCGTTGTTATCCTGCGCCACCAAAGGATGTCTGGCCATCAACATAAAAACAAAGCAACAAAGGAATATTTTTCCGGATTGCATACTAATTGGTTACATGAACAATAAATAGTTTTATAATCCTCACGCATGGCATAAACAGGCTATTGCAGACAGCTATTAGAAATAACAGATCGAATATAAACAAGAATACCCCGGCATCATTTGATAGCCGGGATATTCTAACACTGCTTATATCTACTTTATATGCCAAAAAAGGTTCTACATCGTTGCCTTTTAGTACCCGGCATTCTGTGTCAATTGCGGATTTTTATCCAGTTCGCCCTGGCTGAAAGGCAACACATTATTTTTTTCTCCGAATATCAATGGTGCGCCGGCCGGATTTTTTAATGGAGACAATTTAGCATCCATAATACCCCAGCGTTTGAGGTCGAAGTAACGGCTGCCTTCCAATGCCAACTCCACCCTTCTTTCGTGACGAATAAAATCTCTTAGTTTGTCTTTTGTATCGTACACCGCCTGATCAACGGGTGGCATATTTACGCCTGTTCTGGCTCTTACAGTATTTATAGCCGTATAAACAGAAGCATCGGGCCCGCTCGCTTCATTTTTAGCCTCTGCATACATCAACAATACATCAGCATAGCGTATATGAATAATGTTGGCATCTGTAAGCGGTGTTTTACTCCTGTCGAAAGGAAGCAGTTTAAAGTCGAGATACTTTTTTTGACTGTAGCCGGTAAGCAGGGCATCGGAAAACTGAAACTCTGTGCCATCAGGATTGATGTATGGATCGTTGGGTACTTTTATGGTCATTTTTAAACGTGGATCTCTATTGTCATACATATTATTTGCATCATATCCCGAACCAGCTTCATTAATCATTTTACCGTTAGTCATTTCGTATTCATCTACCAGGTTTTGGTAAGGATTTATAGCGCCGTACCAGCCAATCTCTACCAATACGCCTTCTCCTTCCTGGGGGTTATTGGGCGACAGGTATTTGGTGGAAAACATAATTTCCGGATTATTTTGCTGAGTAGCAGCATTTACAAACAGGTTGGCATAGCCACCCTGGTAAATAGAAAACTTACCGCCGGTTATAATCGTATTGGTAAGCGCTGCCGCTTCTGCCCATTTTTGTTGCACCATAAAAACCTTTGCCTTTAGCGCCTGTGCGCTGGCTTTTACGGCATGGCCGCTATAGACCGCATCGGGTAGGTTGGCGATGGCATAGTCCAGGTCTTCGTGTATAAAGGCCAAGACCTCGTCTCTGGTACTTTGTTTAATCTTTGACTCGTCAACAGTTTTAGGTGCTGTTTTGTATACCACCACACCACCATAAGCCTGTACCAAATCGAAATAAAACACAGCTCTTAAAAACTGTACCTCCGCTTTATAAGCTGCTTTTTTCTGATCATCTATAGGGGCCTGGTCTATATTATCCAGAAAATAATTACAACCTGCAATGCCTGCATAAGGTACGTTATAGAAGGCCGCAGGTACATTGGTAGAGTTTACGATGCCCATAGTTAAATCGCCAAACCCAAAATATCCATGCCTGTCGTAAGCATTGTCAGAATAAGCATCTAACCACGACTTGCTATGGCCAAAAAAACCGCTCTGCAATTTTTTATATACTCCCGTAAGGGCCATTTGTACATCGGCTTCTGTTTTCCAAAATGTGCCGCTAGAAATGGCATCAGTTGGGTTTTTATCTAAAAACCCTTTTGTGCAGGAGGCAATTGTTCCCGAAAGTGTAAAAGCGAGTACAATATTACCTATATATCTTAGTTTCATTATTTCATTTTTTAGGTGGTTGAAATACCTGGTTTAATTATTTTTTGTGCCGGTCTAAAATTTGATGTTAACACCTGCACTATAAATTTTTAATTGGGGGAACTGTGCAAATCTGCCTGAGCCGGCCCGCTCGGGGTCGTTACCCTCATATTTTGTCCAGGTAATTAAATTATCTCCTGATAGAAATACTATAATTCCCTGAGAGGATATCTTTTTTGTTATTTTTTCCGGTAAACGGTAAGATAAGTACAGATTCTTTAAACGCAGGTAAGAAGCATCTTGTAAATAATAGGTAGAATTATAACCAGATACACCGGCATAACCACTAACATATACTGCAGGTATGCTATTGCTGGGATTGGTAGGCGACCAGGCATTGAGAAACTTGGCAGGAGGTGCGGCACCTTGTATAAAGGGATCTACGCCCCAGCCATTTACGCTAACTTTTTGGCCTTGTACCCCCTGGAAAAAGGCGGTTAAGCTAAATCCTTTCCAACTGGCATTAAGGTTAAATGAATAGGTATAATTAGGGAAGCTGCTGATGCGAACCCGGTCTTCGGGGCCAACGGTACCATTACCACTTACATCTTTTATTTTTAAGTCGCCTGGTTTTAACACGCCGCTGTTTGGCTGCTTGGCCCATTTATCTATTTCCTCCTGGCTTTGAAAAATGCCTACCCATTCGTACACAAAGAAGTTGTTATAAGGTTGGCCTACTTCGAAAGTGCCCAGTGTTTCTGCGAGTACTTTGGTCACTTTATTTCTGTACCTGTGTACTATAGCGCTTACGCCATAGCTAAAATCTCCAATAGTGTTTTGGTGTCTTACTTCTATTTCTATACCCTTGTTTTGCATGGCGCCGGCATTTACAATAGGGGCGCCCAAACCGAGGCTGGCTGGCTGGTCGGCCCGTTGTGCAAGTATATTTGTGGTATTCTTTTTATACCAGTCTATAGTGGCGCCCAAAAGTCCGTTAAAAAGATCTACATCCAGGCCAAAATCCAGCATCGCAGTTTTTTCCCACTCTAAATTTTTTGTTGACAACCTGGTGAGCATAGCGCCTGAGCTAAGAGCGGTAAAAGGATATGTGGTAAGAGACAAGACGTCCTGATAGGGATAATTACCTATTTCCTGGTTACCCAGCGTACCATAAGATGCTCTTAGCTTAAGATTATCTACCCAGTTAAAATTGTCTTTAATAAAATCTTCGCCGGATATTTTCCAGGCAGCAGAACCACCGCCAAAGGTACCCCAGCGATATTTAGGATCCACACGGGAAGTACCATCATATCGTATATCTCCTTCCAGGTAATATTTTTGTTTATAATCATAATTCACACGGCCAAAAAATGACCTTAATGCCCATTCAGTAGAGGTACCACCCGTAGTTTGGTTTAGGCCGGAACTACCATTTAACTCCATAATAGTGCTATTGGGAAAATCGTACCTGGCACCATTTATGCTGGTTCCTAAATAATTCTGTTGTTCGTAACCAGCCAGCGCATTCAGATTGTTATCTCCAATAGATTTTGTATAGTTCAGTGTACTGTAAAAAGTTTTTGTAATGTTTCGGGTGGAAGTTTGTTGCAAACCAAAAAAAGTTGGGTTACCATTCGCGGTTTGTTTATAATCTCCATTGGCAAGTGGCTGGTAGGCATAGGATTGGGTACCATATTGCCGGTTCTTATAATCAGAATTAAAAAAAGTAACCGCAGCTTTGGAATACCAGTTAAGCCCGCTCAGGATATTTACATTAGCAAATGCCTGAGCATTTACGTTATAGGTTTTGGTTATTTGTGAGCCGGTATTATACACTTCTTCTACAGTGCGGTTTACCCCGCCTGTATTTTCAAAATCCCTGTTGGTAACACGACCACTTCCGTCATTCAAAAATGGTTTAAAAGTAGGTGCAGAAGCATAAGCCAGCAACAACAAATTATCGTTGGTAAGCCAGGGAGCAGCGGCATCCTGGAAGGAGAAATTAACATTGGCGCCTACCTTTACCCTTTTATGTGCCTGGGTAGAAAAATCGAGGAGCCCGTTGTAGCGTTTATAGTTATAGCCTTTAGTAATGCTTTTTTGATCGAGATAGTTAATAGACATATTGTAGGTGGTTTTGTCTGAACCACCGGAAAAAGCAAGGTTGTGTTGTTGTATGGGGCCTTTACCCAATACATAATTCAGCCAGTTGAAATTGGGATATTGATCGGAATTGGGATTGTTTTTATACAAGTCAATTTGGGCCTGCGTGTATTTTGCCGGCCGTCCACTCCGGGCTTGTGCAGCATTAAACATTTCCATATAGGTTACCGAATTGGTAATGAGATCGGGATATTTGGTAGCCTCACTTGTACTTAATGTACCCGTGTATTCTATTATGTTTTTTCCAGCCTTTCCTTTTTTGGTGGTGATGAGTATTACCCCATTTGCTGCCCTTGAACCGTAAATAGAAGCTGAGGCTGCATCTTTTAATACAGTAACATTTTCAATATCCTGCGGAGCCAGGTTGTTTATAGAAGCTACCACTCCATCTACCAAAACAAGCGGACTGGATGAAGCGCCGTAAGAACCCAATCCCCTGATTCTAAAAGAACCATTGTCGCGGCCGGGTTCGCCGGTAGGTTGCACCACGTCTAAGCCGGCTATACGGCCCTGTAACAGATTTTGCAAATTAGGCGCAGGCCGTTCAGCAATAGTTTTTCCTGAAACTGTAGCAACAGACCCGGATAAGTTTACTTTCTTTTGTGTACCATAACCTATCACTACCACTTCATCAAGATTGCTAACACTTGGAGACAGCATAATTGTAATAGCAGCAGAACTAACTGTTAACGTTTGAGACTTGTAACCAACCATTGAACATGAAATGATATTTCCAGTTTTGCCAGCTATCGTAAATGCTCCATTTTCGTCGGACACGACCGACATTTTTGTGGACAAATTTGTTACCGTAGCCCCCTGTAGCGCTACGCCCGTTGTACTGGTAACCTGACCTTTTAAAGATTGGGACTGCACACTTTCCAAACATAAAATGGAAAAGAAAAATAACAGGAAGAAAGGAGCTTTTCTAACCAATTTTGGGATTGCTTTTTTTCTCATAATGCACAAGCTTTTGGTGAATGAATAAATAAAGACTATCCAAAAGTATTATATTGAATAAGTCCTTTCAAGTCGAAAATTGACATATATTTCCTCTATATTAGCAAACAGGGAAGTAAATGTCTTTTATGGGTAAAATGAAATAGAGTTATCCGCACCTATGTCTGATCAAAACAAAGTATCCAATCTTATCAGGTGTTTTTTAATTAAGTTCATATCATGAAACCTGTATTTGCAAACGTTTTACCGGGTGAACAATCGAAAGCGTATTGGCTGGTGAAGGTTGATCAACCCGTTTTTTATTCGGGTTTTCATTTTCATAAAGAATGCCAGTTAACCTACATCATTGAAAGTAATGGCAGGCGGATCATAGGCGATAGCATTGAGCATTACTATGCAGACGAGCTTACCTTACTTGGCGCAAATTTGCCGCATGCCTGGCATAGCGCTGATCATATTATATTGCCTGGCGATGAAATATTGCCTGATAAGAAACAACAAGCAAATGCCAAATCAATATCCGTTTTTTTTGACCCGGAAAGAATAGTGGATTTATTATCTCACTTTACAAACATGAGCAAACTTTCTGCGACTTTGTTAACCGCTCAAAGAGGTATGTTGTTTTTTGGAGAAACCAAAGAAAAATTAAAAGAACTTCTGCTGAAGATCGGAGAAAGTGCAGGGCTACGGCAAATGATTTACCTGGTAGAGATATTTGAAATCCTTTCCGGTACCCGGGAGTATAAATTGATTGCAAGCGATGGTTACTTAAACACCTACAGCTTAAAAGACAATGAGCGCTTTGACCGTATCATTAAATATATTTTTGAAAACTTCTCCCGTGAGATAGAATTAGATACAATCGCTTCGGTAGGGAATATGAATAAGCAGGCTTTTTGCCGTTACTTTAAAAGCCGTACACAAAAAACATTTGTTGAATTTGTGAATGCTGTACGGGTTGCCAACGCCTGCAAGCTGCTGGCGCAAAGCGATGAAACGATCGGGACAATCGGGTATCATTGCGGCTTCAAAAGCATTTCCAATTTTAATAAACTGTTTAAGCTGGTCAAAGGGGTTACACCAAGCGAGTTTAAAAAGAATTTAGGAAGTTAGTTATTACAATTTATCAGGCCTCTCCTGCCTCTTCCAGAGTCATGATAGAAAATAAATCTTATCGTCTTTTTATTCGGTATTCTCAGGAAATTCATAAAAAGCCGAAAGTTGACAGAAATAAAAAAGATTACAAGTCAATCACTTATAACCTTTTAATTTTAATGTGCCCGGGACTGGATTCTCCAATCGTTGGCTATCAATAAGTTCTAGTATCATGTCAAATATATAATGTCTGTTAAAAGTTGTAACTTGTCCATCCAAAAAAGC
>CAYWVB010000064.1:0-29327 GCA_964461595.1 uncultured Terrimonas sp.
TTGAAATCAAAGATAACTATTTTTTATATTAATATTATTGATAACGGCTTATTATCAGGTATCCACCCATTAATTTTTTCGTAGGTTTGCAACCTAATTATGTCGGCACACTCACCTGCAAAAAAGCTTTTTGATTTTACTTCACTCAGGCGGGTATTCAGCTATGCCGCTCCTTACAGAAGGCAGATGTATACCTCTGTCCTGCTGGCGGTTATCCTGGCTGCTATGGCGCCGTTGCGCCCCTGGCTGATCCAGCTTACCGTTGATAAGTACATTAAAGGTGGGCTTGCCCAGATGGTCATACTGATCACTATTATCCAGATCGGGCTGCTGTTGCTGGAAACCCTATTACGGTTTTCATTTTCTTTTCTTACCTCCTGGCTTGGTCAAACGGTGGTAAAAGATATGCGCATTGCAGTGTATAAAAAGATCGTTCATCTCAATCTTTCCCAATTTGATAAAACGCCTATTGGCACGCTCACCACCAGGACGATCAATGATATTGAGTCCATCAATGATATTTTCGCTGATGGTCTTATCCCTATCATTGCCGACCTGCTTTCTATTTTTGCTATTCTCGGTGTGATGTTTTTTACCGACTGGAAGCTGACGCTGGTCTGTATGTCTATCCTGCCCGTTCTGGTCATAGTTACTTACTGGTTTAAAGAAAGCGTAAATGTTTCTTTTCAAAGAGTAAGGAATGCGGTAGCTCAATTGAATGCTTTTGTGCAGGAGCATATTACAGGGATGCCGATCGTGCAGGCTTTTGCCGCGGAAGACCGGGAATTTGCAAAATTTAAGAAAATCAACAGGGAGCACCGCAATGCCAATATCAAAGCCATTTTTGCATATTCCGTCTTTTTCCCTTTTGTTGAGATCATCCTTGCTGTTTCTATGGGGCTGATGATATGGTGGAGTGCCCAGGGCGCCCTGGATGGTGACGCCACATTAGGTATAATGATCGCCTTCATGCTTTACCTCAACCTGCTGTTTCGCCCGCTGCGCGTGATCGCAGATAAATTTAATGTGCTGCAGATGGGCATGGTAGCCAGCGAGCGCATCTTCAAAGTGATGGACAATAAAGATTATATTGTCAAAGAAGGCGATTATGCTCCTGCCCGTATCAAAGGAAAGCTGGAGTTTAAGCATGTATGGTTTGCTTACAATGATGACAACTATGTGCTGAAAGATATATCGTTTACTATCCAGCCGGGAGAAACACTGGCTATTGTAGGGCATACCGGTAGTGGTAAAACTTCCATTATCAGCCTTATCAACCGTCTCTACCATATCCAAAAAGGAGGTATCTATATTGATGATGTCAATATTGAGCAGTACAGGCTCGACGCACTGCGAAGCAAAATTGGCATTGTTCTGCAGGATGTATTTCTCTTTTCAGGCTCGATCCGGGAAAATGTAACCCTCCGGAATGAAAGCATCAGTGAGGAGTCGGTGATACATGCCGCAAAGCTTATCGGTATGCATGATTTTATCATGCAATTGCCGGGCAATTATGATTACAATGTAATGGAACGGGGAAGCACTTTATCATTGGGCCAGCGGCAGCTATTGTCTTTTATCCGGGCCCTGCTTTACAATCCTTCCATTCTGATCCTTGATGAAGCTACTTCTTCGGTAGACACAGAGAGTGAGCAGCTCATTCAGCATGCTATTGATACTTTGATAGAGGGCAGGACTTCAATAGTCATTGCACACCGGCTTTCTACTATACGCAGGGCAGATAAAATACTGGTGCTTGACAGGGGAGAGATCAAAGAAGCCGGCACCCATGCGGCACTGCTGGAGCAGGATGGATTTTATGCCCGCCTTTATGAAATGCAATTTGCACGTCCCGCAGATGGCTAGAACTATTGCTATGTCAACAATAATTTTTCTTATTTCTTTGTGAGAGGTTAAAAGGAAAAGAGGCATCCCCTTTCGAAGACACCTCTTTTGACCAGTAAAATGTATCTGAATGTTGTTTTGATATATGTTAATCAATACGCTGCCTGTATGCGGGAACTACCTGCCTGCTTTAGCTACTGCGTTGTCAATAACGATGGCACCGGCAGTATTGGCCATGCTCAGGTCTTTATATCCTATGGCAACCTGTGAAGCTTCATCTACATAATTTACTTCATCCAGGTCTTCACCGATAAACCAGAACCCCAGCTTTACTTTTTTGCCCGTCTTTACCTCTATACCATTTACAGCAAAGCTTGCTTTTTTATCCAGCGACTGAAGCTGGGCAGGATCAATACGGATAGTAGTGATATAGGATGTGGCGCCTTCATTGGACACAAAAGAGATAACGTTATCCGTTACGCTGATGGTAGCCACATTATTTACCTGTTTATCAACAAAGTATGCTTTGTTTACCGAATCATATTTCACGCTCTGGTGGAGTTGTGAAATAAAATGATAGTTATTGTTTTGTGCTTTAACTCCTGCAGTCATTACAAAGGCGATAAGTAGTATTGAAATCTTTTTCATAACATTCGATTTGCATATAAAACGGCGTAAAGAAAAGTATATGATACAAGTATACCCTTATTTCGACTAAGTGCTTATTTTGAGGGATGAAATAAGCCAATTTGTCAATTTTCCCGGTTTAACGCCCTTTATTAGAGGCAAAGATGGCAGGGAAATGAGATGATCCGGTAAGCTGTCTACAATCCACGCAGCGGCTTTGCTCCGGCGTAAAAAATTGTTTTTCGTATATTCATGCACTAATTTGTACATTATTTAGTGGCAATATATTATGGAATTTATAGATTATTATAAGGTATTGGGATTGAACAAATCTGCTTCACAGGAAGATATAAAGAAAGCATACCGGAAATTGGCCCGGCAGCATCACCCGGATCTTAATCCGGATGATAAGGAAGCGCATAAAAGATTTCAACAGATCAACGAAGCTAATGAAGTGCTGAGCGATCCTGAAAAAAGAAAGAAATACGATCAGTATGGTGAAAACTGGCAGCATGCAGAGCAGTTTGAAAATGCTAAAAGATCTCAAAGAACAAATGCAGGCAATGCATATGATTTTGGAGGTGAAGGGTACGAATATAGCGGTGATTTCGCTTCGGGCGATTTTTCTGATTTTTTCAACACGATGTTTGGCGGGGGCGGCTCGTCAGGTGCGGGCAGAAGATCGGCCAAATTCCGGGGGGAGGACTATAATGCGTCCCTTACTATTCATTTGAGAGAGGCATATACGACTCACCAGCACACATTTACCGTGAATGACAAAAACGTACGCATTACTATTCCTGCCGGCATTGCGGATGGTCAAACCATTAAATTGAAAGGATATGGTTCTCAGGGTATAAATGGCGGACCTGCCGGCGACCTGTATATAACTTTTCAAATTACGGAAGACCCTGTTTTTAAAAGGCTGGGAGATGATCTGTATGCTACAATAGACCTTGACCTGTATACCGCAATACTGGGTGGAGAAAAAGTAGTGGATACCATGGATGGAAAAGTAAAGCTGAAACTGAAGGCTGAAACGCAAAACGGCACAAAAACCAGGTTGAAAGGGAAAGGTTTCCCGGTATACAAAAAAGAGGGCTCATTCGGAGATCTGATCATTACCTGGAATATAAAATTACCTACAAACCTTACAGAAAAGCAAAAAGAGCTGTTCAGGGAATTGTCTAAATCTTAATCTAAATTTTATGCAGGATCTTATCAGCCAGGAAGAATGTTGTGTACAATATAATATTGAATCGTCCTTTATTCAGGCATTGGGTGAATATGGCTTACTTGAAATTATTACGGTTGCCGAAACAACGTATGTTCATATGGAGCAGTTGCATGAATTGGAAAAATTTATCCGGTTGCATTATGACCTCAATATTAATATAGAGGGGATTGATGCCATTGCCCACCTGCTCAGCAAATTGAATAGCCTGCAGCAAAGAAATGAGTATCTCAGAAAGCGCCTGCTGGTATTGGGAGATGAAGAAGATATCCTGTGAGTATGCGTCTCATAATATATGCTCTATAATACAATATACGAGCATACATTATACATGAAAATAACCCTCACCTTCTTTTTCTTTTTGATAACATCGGTTATCGTTCTCGGTCAGTCGCCTGTTGTTGATTCCATGATCATTTTCCCTTTGCAGGAGAAACATACACATGGCAGCAGCCTGGTGGCTTTGCCTAACGGAGATTATCTTGCTGCATGGTTTTATGGGAGTGGAGAAAAGGGCGCCGATGATGTAAAAATAATGGGTGCCCGGTTGAAAAGGGGGCAAAAAAAATGGAGTGCACCTTTTGTGCTGGCAGATACCCCCGGGCTGCCTGACTGCAATCCTGTATTGTTCCTCAACAGGAGCGGCAAACTTTTCCTGGTATGGATCGCTGTGCAGGCAAACCGCTGGGAATTTTCCATCCTGAGGTACAAGACGTCTGTGAACTACCTGAAACAGGGAGCGCCTGTATGGAGCTGGCAGGATAATATTCTATTAAAGCCGGGGGAAGAATTTGCCGAAGAAGTAGCTGCGCGCTTTAAAGAGCTGCCGGAGACAGGGCATGGATGGGCGGAATATGCGCCACCGTATGATAAAATGATCGGGGAAGCCAGCAGAGACCTCAAAAAAAGAAGCATAGGGTGGATGACAAGAATAAAACCATTGATCACCCGCAGTGGAAGGATTTTGCTTCCGTTATATTCAGACGGTTTCAACTTTTCCATGACTGCTATTTCTGATGATGATGGTGAAACCTGGCGTCCCGGGTTGCCTATTGTCGGGCGCGGGCCTATACAACCGGCGCTTGCCCAAAAGAAAGACGGCACTATAGTAGCGTTTATGCGTGACAGTGGCGATGAACCTACGCGTGTACAACGCAGTGAGTCAAAAAATAACGGCGAGAGCTGGTCTGCCGCGCTTAAAACAGACATACCTAATACCGCCAGCGTTGAGCTATGTGTATTGAAAGACGGCAAATGGGCATTTTTGGGAAATGATATTGATGACGGCAGGTACAGGCTGAGCCTCTACCTGTCAGATGATGAAGGGAAAACATGGAAATGGAAAACCCGGATAGAGGACCATGCCAAAGACGATGGCGGCTATTCCTATCCATGTCTTATACAAACCTCAGACGGGCTGCTGCGGATGACTTATTCATATCATACCGGCAAAAACACCAAGTCCATTAAGTATGTGGTAGTGGACCCGGCGAAAATGGTGAATGTGGTGAAAGGTGGGAGGTGAATGCCTGACGTTTGCCCGTTCATGTCTATCGTTTTACGAGAGGAGAGATGGTTAATGGTAAGAGGTGAAATTCACCGTTCGCTGTTGCCCTTCATCTTTAGCACAATAACATACTGACATAATTTTAATGAACATTATGAGCAAAGCAACGGCTAAAAGCTTACTGGAAAAATTAAGGCATGGACAAAGAGTATATGGCACCTGCTTTACTTCTGTTTCACCCAATTGGCCTATTATCTTTTCAAAGGCAGCGCTTGATTTCGCATTTATTGATACGGAGCATATACCACTGAACCGGGCAGATATGACGCGTATGTGCCAGATCATGCTGGCTTACGGCATCACTCCTGTCGTTCGTATACCGGCGCCGGATCCTTTTCTGGCCTGTCAGTGCATAGATGCAGGCGCTAAAGGCGTTATAGCGCCATACCTCGAATCTGTAGACCAGATCAGGGAACTGGTGGGCGCCACAAAATTCCGCCCGCTCAAAGGGAAAGTGTTACAAAAGGTATTACATGGCGAACAGGTGCTGTCTGCTGAAATGAAGCAATACCTGAACAGGTATAATAGTGGTAATATCTGTATTGCTAATATTGAAAGTGTGCCGGCGCTGGATAATCTTGATGCTTTGCTGGGCGTTGAGGGGCTGGATGCAGTATTCATAGGCCCGCATGATCTTTCTATCAGCCTCGGCATTCCTGAACAATACGATCATCCTGAGTTTGAAGCCGCAGTTAAAAGGATCATTCATGCTACAAGAAGCAAAGGACTTTCCGTTGGCATTCATTTTTCACTGGAGCCCGAAAGACAGGTGCAGTGGATCAGGGAAGGCGCAGATATTGTTGTTCACAGCTCAGATATTGCTTTGTTCAGCCAAAAGCTTAATGGAGATATAGCTGTTATTAAAAGGGCGGTTGGAGATAGCGGTATATCCGGAGGGTCAGGCGATATTCCCGTCGTTTAATATTTTTGGTAAAAGATCATCAATGTAAAATGATTGCTTATGGCTGAAATATCCTGGGGAATGATAGGTTGCGGAAATGTTACCGAAAAAAAAAGCGGGGCTCCTGCCATCAATAAAGTGCCGCATGCTTCGCTGGTGGCAGTAATGGCTCGAAAGGCGGAAAAAGCGGCGGATTATGCCAAACGGCATCGTGTCCCGCGGTGGTATACTGATGTGGATGCTCTGATTAACGATCCTGAAGTGAATGCCATATATATTGCTACGCCGCCTGATGTTCACCTTGAGTATGCCGCAAAAGCTATAAAGGCAGGTAAGCCTGTGTATATAGAAAAGCCTATGGCAAGAAATTATGGGGAATGTGCTGAGATCAACAGGCTGGGACGTGAGGCGGGAGTACCTGTGTTTGTGGCGTACTACCGGAGAACGCTGCCCTATTTTGTGACACTGAAAAACCTGGTTGATGATAAAGTAATAGGTGATATACGGCTGATCAATATTGCCCTGCACTGGCAGCCTTACGATGAAGAAGTGGGCGACAATCCACAGCCGCGCTGGAGAGTATTTCCTGAAATATCCGGCGGAGGTCATTTCCATGATCTGGCGTCGCACCAGTTCGATTTCCTGGAATATGCTTTTGGCCCGGTAAAATATGCGAAAGGGATTGCCCGCAACCAGGCCGGGATGTACCCGGCAGATGATGCGGTGGTCGCTAATTTCGAATTTGAGAACGGTATACTTGGAAACGGAAGCTGGTGCTATACCATAAACAAAGAGCAGCGGATAGATCGGTCCCGGATCATCGGTTCAAAAGGGAAGATCATTTTTTCTTTTTTTGAAAGCAGCATTATAAGGGTGGAAACAGCAGACGGCATACAGGAATACGATGTGCCTTATCCGCCGCATGTGCAGCAGCCATTGCTGGAAACAATAGTGCAGGAGCTGAGAGGAGAGGGGAAATGTCCAAGCACAGGAGAAACAGGCGCAAGGGCCAATCTTATTATGGATTGGATAACATCGTAGCCCCACAATAATAGTTAGATACAACAAAGGAAGACAAAGCCACGAATAAATCATCCTTCGTGGACCCGGAAAACATATATGGCTGCTATCCGTTCATTTCTTCCAGCATCTGTTTAAGGCGTTGAATATACCTGCCGTACAGTTTATAAATATACCAGCGGTGAAAGAAGAATAGTGTCACGGTCAGTATTACAGACAGTGCAGCGTATAATGCCAGTCCCCGGCCGGCGCTTATATTTGAAAACGGCAAGATCATAATATGCTTATGCTGCACAAGTATGTAAAATGCAGCTAATACAGCCGGTACCAAAACAGTGCCGCCGATCAGGTACAGCCGCACATATTTTTCAAGGGTATTCAATTGTATTTCCAGGCTTGATCTTACATCACACACCGGGCATTGCATTCTTTTCAGCAAAGCATTTTTCCTGTAATAATAAAAAAGAAAGCCAGCCGCGATAATAATATACATCCAGCTTACCTCCTGCAGCTGCCCGTTGAATGCAGCGAAATAAAAAACGGCAATAGTTGTAACGCAAGCCAATACTACTATTACCTCGATCAGAAGATTGCGCCTCATGCCGGATATTATACTGAGGTCCGCCTTTTTTGTCATCTCCAGTATGGCATCCCCCCAAGCCGGATCATTTGCAGGCTTATTATCTGCCTCCACCCATATTTCTTTCAGAAGCTCCAGTTCCATTGCATAAAGGTTAATGTCTTTGATTATTCTTTTTCATAGCCGGCAACATTTTTTCTCAGTTTCTCTTTGATACGATTCATTTTAACTCTCAGGCTGCCCTGGCTTATCCCAAGTATATCCTCCATCTCTTCATAGCTTTTATCTTCAAGATACAGCATAACCAGTGCTTTTTCCACATCAGACAGGCGGTCAATTGCCTGCTGCATTAGCGCTGATCTTTCTTTTTGCGCTGTTGCCTCTTCTCCATATATTATTAATATTTCATTGACAGCTAATGCTACCGTGCTTATCTTCCGCTGTTTTTTCCTGAAATCAGAAATGGCCGTATTCAATGCGATCCTGTATACCCATGTGCTTATTTTCGCTTCATTCCTGAATCCGGGAAATGCCTTCCATACCTGCGCTACCATTTCCTGGAACAGATCCTGCCTGTCTTCTGCAATATGGCAGTACATGCGGCATACTGTATGCAGGATACCGGTATGCTGCCGTATCGTGTCGAGAAAATGCTGCTGTATATTATCGGTAGTCAAAAGAGTAATATCCTGCAAATATATCAGTAGGTCAAAACATAAAAATGTTACATTTATGCAGTAATGATATCCCGGCTGAGCATATTCCTGGTTTTTAGCCTTTCCGGCGCTGTTACGGCTACAGCGCAGCAACAGGTCTCGGCACAAAAATCTACAGTGCGTATATTAACTGATGTTATTGCCTCAACGGCGGGATCACAACAGCGAAGTGCATACGCTGTGCATCTCAATGCCGGCGACTCTGTATATAAGGCGGCTCCGACCTTTATCTTTTCACGCGATTTTCTTAAGCTTCCCGGTGATTATTATACTACCTGTTTCGGTTTCTTTTGCAAAAAAGAGTTGCAGGCAGAGAAAGTGACCGGAATACCTTTGCGCTTCAGGCTGGGCTCACTGGAGTATTGCAACAGGCTGGAAGGCAAATAAGGTGTTACAGGGGCTATGGTTGTGTTAACAATAAATAATGTGTCATATTTCTTGGTGAGAAGTGAGAGGACAAACGTGAAAGGTGAGAGGTGTCTCATATTTGTTGTTTCACGTTTGTCGTCTCACCTCTCACCTTTATCATAATATCAGCTTAACATAGCCCGGATGTATATCATCTTCGTGTGTTTCAGCAGACTTTGACAAGCGTATACAAAATTTACTTTTCAGCCGTTGCGGCAGAATATCTTCTATTTCATAAATATCATCTACGTCTATACCGTACTTATCGTCTATATGGGAGGGAGCGCCTTCAAAACCGGTATGCAGGTAAAAAGCTGTCTGCTTTGCACGCCGGATAGCTTCTCCTTTCTCTGTGCAGGCCACTATCATTTTGTAGTGGTACTCTTCAAATTCATTTTGCTTGTAACCACCCAGGTTAAGAAAGAATAATTTAGGCCCATGCTCATGGCTGTGTACCTTCTCACTGCGGAGAAGAATATTTACTGAAAAACCGTCTACCAGTGTTATTTCCCTCCACGCATCAATATGCAGCTTTTTGTTTGCTTCCGGCCAGAACAGGTAAATATCTTCCTTAAGATCTTCAAGCGACCTGCCTATACCAAAGAAAATATCATGTTGTTCAGTTTGTCTTCCCGGGGGCTTGCAACCGATCAAAAGCATAAATAATTTCAACGACTCCATTGCTTAAAAATAGGCTTTATTTTTTTGCAGGAGCATTTGCTATTTTGCGCTGATTGTTTGTTTTAGGGTTAATGGTCTCTTCTTTAGACGGGGCATGCGGATAGCCGGGAAAGTCCTGGTCTATCCTGTTGTCCCGGCTTTTTTCAATATCCTCCGCTGTGCGGATAGGTTTTGTATGGCGCGGAGGAGGTGCGATTTTTTTTAATATCTTTTTCATCAGTATATCTTTTCTTCTTATCCTCAAAAATACGTGCCGGAACTGAACTGTTCTATTAAGAAGTAATGAGGAAGGGATATGAGCAAATTTTGCCCCAACCACTAAGTATGACTGCGTGGTTTATATCTCATTTTTTAAAAATAAGATCATGCAGATTCTGAAAGGGCTTTTCCAGGTGGGAGGCGATATCAACGGGCTTACCTTTGATCAGCCGGGAGCATTATGGAATGACGGCAACTCCTATATATTGCAGACTGAAGAAGGGTTGCTCATGTTTGACTGTGGCTGCGGCGATACAATGGACCAAATATTTGCCAATATGCGGCACTGGGATCTTTCGCCTGAGGATATCCGTTATTGTTTACTGACACACCCTCATTTCGATCATGCAGGTGGCGGCCATATACTCAGGCAAAAGGGAGTGAAAATGGCAGCCATACAACAGACCGCAGATGCTGTTGCTGCGGGTGATGAGAGATGCTGCGGTTATCTTTATCATAAGACCTTTCGTCCCTTTTCTGTGGATATGGTACTGCAAGACAGGGAGTCTCTGGATTTACTGGGAGTTCGGATTGACGTAATGCATTTGCCGGGACACAGTATGGGATGCACGGCGTATTTTTTTACCCTGCACGGCAAGAAAATCGTAGTCAGCGGCGATGTGATAGGCACCTTGCTCAGCGGCGATTTTGGCTGGAGCGGCTCTATAGATTTTGATAAGAAGATATATACACAGTCATTGCTGAAGTTTTCAAAAGTAGACACGGATATCATGTTGCCGGGCCATGGGATGATCTATTTTCATAAGCCGAGAGTGCGGGTGGAAGAGGCATTAAACTCCGCTTTGATGCAGTGGCGTTAAGGCGCTTTTTCTAAAACCAGGATTGCCTCCTTCCATAATAAGAAATGCCGGGGCTATGCCTCCGGCAGAAATATATTGCGCTGTGGTATATCCGGGCAACCCGGGTTATTAAGCTTCCTGTTTTTTAGCGGCAGCAGTATCCTTATCCTTCATTCCTTCTTCAATCTCCTTCTGCACGTTGCTTTTAGCATCGTTGAATTCTCTTATACCGCGTCCTAATCCTCTCATGAACTCGGGGATTTTGCGCCCGCCGAAAAGGATCAGTACGGCAAGTATAATCAGTATCCACTCAGTACCACCAGGCATTGATATCAGCAACGAATTGTAGTTAGATAATAACATCATTAATAATTTTTAAAGTTGAGCAAACAAAGTTACAATTTTAATTGTTTGATAAAGGAATAAATAAAATACCGGGCCGGCTTAACCCCCTTTTAACAACAAACGGAAACCAACATAAGCCGGTTTCCGTTTGCAAAGAGCGTTTTATAATATTATATACCCATTCTTTTTTCCTTGATCCTGGCGCTCTTGCCGCTGCGGCTGCGCAGGAAGTAAAGCTTGGCACGGCGTACTTTACCTACTTTGTTCAGGGTAACTGATTCAATATTAGGAGAAAGAAGCGGGAAAGTCCTTTCCACACCCACACCGTCAGAGATTTTGCGAACAGTGAAGGTGGCAGTGCTTCCGGTGCCCTGGCGCTTGATCACATCGCCTTTGAAGCCCTGGATACGGCTTTTATTACCTTCCACCACTTTATAATTAACAGTGATATTATCACCGGCTTTAAACTTCGGAAATGATTTTCCAGGGGTCAATTGTTCGTGAACAAATTGTACTGCAGTGCTCATAACTACTAATTTTAAGGGACGCAAAGGTAATAAGCGGTTGGTTAAATACCAAATGTTTTTGGGCTGTCAGCCATCAGCTATCAGGTGTCAGTATAAGGGCTGAAAGCTGAAAGCTGATACCTGATAGCTATCTTGCTACATTTACAGCTCTCTTCTCTCTTATCACCGTTACTTTGATCTGACCGGGATAGGTCATTTCCGTTTGTATTTTCTGGGCTATTTCAAAGCTTAATTTGTCGCTGTCCGCGTCAGTCAGCTTATCAGCTTCTGCAATTACCCTCAGCTCCCGTCCCGCCTGGATAGCATAAGCTTTTTCCACGCCCGGATAGGCCAGCGCAAGATTTTCCAGCTCCTTGATGCGCTGCAGGTATTGTTGCATGATCTCCCTTCTGGCACCCGGGCGTGCACCGCTGATGGCGTCGCAGGCCTGCACAATAGGGGAAATGACATATTGCATTTCCATTTCATCGTGGTGGGCGCCGATAGCATTCACCACCGCAGGATTTTCCCCATATTTTTCCGCCAGCTTGGCGCCCAGCAATGCGTGGCTCAGCTCGCTTTCTTCATCAGGTACCTTGCCTATATCATGCAGCAGCCCGGCTCTTTTGGCTAATTTGGGGTTAAGCCCCAGCTCAGCCGCCATGGTAGCGCAGAGATTAGCAGTTTCGCGGCTGTGCATCAGCAGGTTTTGCCCGTAAGAAGAGCGGAATCTCATCCTGCCCACCATTCTTACCAGCTCTTTATGCAGCCCGTGGATGCCCAGTTCTATTACGGTGCGTTCCCCGATCTCCAGTACCTGCTCTTCAAGCTGCTTGCGGGTCTTTTCCACCACCTCCTCAATACGCGCGGGGTGGATACGGCCGTCGGTTACAAGCCGCTGTAATGCGAGGCGGGCAATTTCTCTTCTCAGGGGGTCAAACGATGATAATACGATAGCCTCCGGGGTATCGTCCACTATCAGGTCTACGCCAGTGGCAGCTTCAATGGCACGGATATTCCTGCCTTCCCTGCCGATGATCTGCCCCTTGATCTCATCGGTTTCCAGGTTAAATACCGTTACCGTGTTCTCAATAGTCTGTTCTGCAGCAGTGCGCTGAATGGTCTGTATCACCAGCTTTCTTGCTTCCTTATTGGCTTTCAGCCTGGCTTCTTCAATGATTTCCTGTTGTATGGACAGCGCCTGCAACTGTGCCTCGTTCCTGAGGGTTTCCAGCAGTTGCGCTTTGGCCTCTTCTGCGGTGAGCGCAGAGATCTTTTCCAGCCTGCGGATATGCTCTTCCTGGTGTTTTTCCAGTTCCGTCCTCTTCTGGCTTACAACTTCTATCTGGCGGTTGAGGTTTTCCTTAATGACTTCATTCTCTTTTACCTGCTTTTCGGCGTTCTCAATTTTTTGGCTGAGGCTTTGCTCTTTTTGGCGGACTCTTGTTTCGGCTTCGTTGATCTTTTTGTTCTTTTCAAGCACTTCTTTGTCGTGCTCGGCTTTCAGTTGTACAAATTTTTCTTTTGCTTCAAGAAGCTTCTCTTTTTTCAGGGTTTCGGATGATATCTGTGCGTCAGATAAGATCTTCCGGGACTGGGCATTTGCTTCATCTATCTGCTTTTTTGTATTTGCTGCAAAAATGAATTTACCCGCTATTATACCTATTACCAGCCCTACCGCACCTATGATAATGGACAAGACATTCAGTTCCATGAATTTTTATTTTATACTGTTGTTTTATGTTTTTTCTTCCTATGTTCATAACAACCATAGTAAGCTGTAATAGGCGAAGATACAAAACAAGCACTAATGGTAATTACAGGGGACGGGTAAATTTCAGTAATTTGCATACTTAAGTTGTCTCATGAAGCAATGTATATTAAGTATATGGCTGTTTATACCGGCCTTTATTTCAGCCCAGGACACCGGTGGCTCGCCTTTTACCCTGTCTGGCAGGCTTTCCGGTATAAAAGATACCATCAGTTGGGTATATATCAATTATTTTAATGGCAATATAAGCGTTGCAGACAGCGCAAAGGTGGTGAATGGCGTTTATACCATTAAAGGTAATATTGAAGAACCGGTATTGTCAAGGCTGACGGCAAAGCATGGTAATGCCGGAACTGAAGAAAATGAAAAGTATTCGGTAACCGTTTACCTGCAACCTGGCAATATACAGGTTACCAGCAACCGGTTCTTCAGCAGCATCACGGTAAATGGCTCCAAAGCGCACGAGGATTTTGTAAAATTTGAAGCGGAGATACAACC
The DNA here is from genome assembly GCA_964461595.1 of uncultured Terrimonas sp. GTDB lineage: Bacteria > Bacteroidota > Bacteroidia > Chitinophagales > Chitinophagaceae > Agriterribacter. The sequence goes on from CAYWVB010000064.1 coordinate 13,758, forward strand.
GTACAGCGACAGTATGCGGGCGTATTATTACCAGTTCAACGATGCCCGCCAGGCAGGTAATACGTCTTTGGTGCAGGAGATCCAAACGAAAGCCATTGCTATGGAGGGGTATATAAAAGAGCATATTTTCCGGTCGTATATTAAGAATAACCCTGCTTCACCGGTATCTTTATTTGTATTGCAGCAATATGCAGGCAACGGCGAGATTGATGTGAATGTGATAGAGCCTTTATACAATGCCCTGTCGCCGGCGCTGAAGCAATATCATTCCGCTGCTGAGCTGAAGGGGCGTATTGACGCAGATAAACGGACTGCCATCGGCCAGGTAGCCATAGACTTCACCCAAAATGATACCCTGGGCAACCCGGTGAAGCTGTCTTCCCTGAGGGGAAAATATCTGCTGGTTGATTTTTGGGCAAGCTGGTGCGGACCCTGCAGGGCGGAAAATCCCCATGTGGTAAGTGCATATAATAAATATAAGGATAAGGGGTTCACCATATTAGGCGTATCTCTTGACCGCCCCGGGGCAAAAGCCGCATGGCTCAAAGCCATTCACGATGATAACCTTACCTGGACACATGTGAGCGATCTGCAATGGTGGAACAATGCCGCGGCTAAATTGTATGGCGTTGAATCCATTCCCCAGAACTTTCTGTTGGACCCCCAGGGGCGTATTGTTGGGAAAAATCTCCGGGGGGATGAGCTGGATCAAAAGTTGAAAGAAGTTTTGGGAAATTGATGATCTCAAATTTGAAATTTCAGATTCGAAATCATACCTTTGCCGCCCCAAAAAGTTCTTTTTTGAATTTGGGAGTCCCGGTAGCTATCGGGACGCTATCACCAAAAAACGTAAAAAAATGGCAAAAGAAGTCAGTGGCTTTGTAAAGCTACAGGTAAAAGGCGGTCAGGCGAACCCTGCACCTCCGGTAGGTCCTGCATTGGGTTCCAAGGGTGTGAACATCATGGAATTCTGCAAACAGTTCAACGCACGCACGCAGGACAAAATGGGAAAAGTGCTTCCCGTATTAATCACAGTATATTCCGACAAGTCTTTCGAGTTTATCATCAAAACTCCTCCCGCAGCCGTTCAGCTGCTGGAAGCTGCAAAGGTGCAGAGCGGGTCTAAAGAGCCCAACCGTACCAAAGTAGGCAAGGTGAACTGGGGCCAGGTAGAAGCTATTGCAAAGGATAAGATGTCTGACCTTAACTGCTTTACGCTTGAAAGCGCAATGCGCATGGTGGCCGGTACTGCCCGCAGCATGGGGCTCACTGTTGACGGACAGGCTCCATGGGAAAACTAAACCTTCACTTCCAAAAACTGAACGAAAATGGCAATCAGTAAAAAAAGAAAAAATTCGGAAGCTAAAATAGATAAGAGCAAGACGTATTCGCTTAAGGAAGCTTCCTCCCTTGTAAAAGAAGTGAATACCACTAAATTCGACAGCTCTGTTGATATACACCTGCGCCTCGGCGTTGACCCTAAAAAGGCTGACCAGGCCATACGCGGAACCGTTACCTTACCCCACGGCACAGGTAAAACAAAAAGAGTGCTGGTGCTTTGCACCCCCGATAAGGAAGATGCTGCAAAAGCTGCAGGCGCCGACTATGTAGGTCTGGATGAGTTCGTTACCAAAATTGAAGGAGGCTGGGTGGATGTGGATGTTATCGTGGCTACACCTGCGGTGATGCCTAAGATCGGTAAGCTTGGTAAAATACTTGGTCCCCGCAACCTGATGCCCAACCCTAAAACAGGCACCGTTACCAATGACGTGGCTGCAGCCGTGAACGAGGTAAAAGGCGGTAAGATCGCATTTAAGGTAGATAAAGCAGGGATCATCCATGCTTCTGTAGGCCGGGTAAGTTTTTCACCTGAAAAAATTGCCGAGAACAGCCAGGAGTTTATCAATGCTATTATTAAGGCAAAGCCGTCTACCGCCAAAGGCACTTATCTCAAGAGTGCATTTATGGCTAGCACCATGAGCCCCGGTATTGCTATTGATACCAAATCATTAATGAACTAATGCTTTACAGCATATAAATCTATTTGTATGACCAAACAGGAAAAAAACGAAGTGATTGAGCTGCTGAAAGGCAAGTTCTCTCAATACAATAACTTTTATGTAACCGATACCGAGTCGCTGAGCGTAGAGCAGATCGGTAAGTTGCGCCGCGCATGTTTCGATAAAAAAGTTGAAATGAAAGTGGCAAAGAATACCCTTATCAAAAAGGCGCTCGAATCTATTGACAGTACAAGGTATACCGGTGTATACGAATCACTGAATAATGTGACAGCGCTGTTGTTTTCCGAAAACCCTAAGGAGCCTGCATTGATCCTCAGCTCTTTCAGGAAGGCAAATAACAACGAAAAACCGGTATTGAAAGCTGCTTTCATTGATGGCGATGTGTTTGAAGGAGATAACCAGCTTGCTGCGCTCACCACATTGAAGAGCAAGCAGGATCTTATCGGCGATATCATCGGGTTGCTCCAGTCGCCTGCCAAGAATGTTATCAGCGCATTGAATGCCGGCAACAAACTTGCAGGACTGATCAAAGCCCTGGAAGAAAGAGCACAATAATGTGACAATTTGCAAATATGCTAATTTGAAAATGCCTTTCATTTTCAAATTTTCAAATTGCCCCATTTTCAAATTAATTATCCCAGCCTGAAGGATAATATACAACCAAATTTTTTTAATAACTCCGCCGGAGCACAGGCAATGAAGGCGGTAAAAATTTGACAACAATGGCAGATTTAAAAGCATTCGCTGAACAGTTGGTAAACCTGACAGTGAAAGAAGTAAACGAGTTAGCAACAATTTTGAAAGACGAGTATGGCATCGAGCCTGCTGCTGCGGCAGTAGCTGTGGCTGCCCCTGCTGCAGGCGGCGGCGCTCCCGCTGCTGAAGAAAAAACTGCATTCAATGTAGTATTGAAAGCTGCAGGCGCTAATAAGCTCGGCGTAGTAAAGGTAGTAAAAGATCTTACCGGTCTTGGTCTGAAAGAAGCTAAGGACCTGGTAGACGGCGCACCAAAGCCAGTGAAAGAAGGTGTGGCTAAAGCAGAAGCTGATGAAATTGCAGCTAAGCTGAAAGAAGCCGGCGCTGAAGTAGAGATCGCTTAATTCGGTTTTGAAGCATATAAAAGGGTCATCCCGGGCAACCGGGATGACTTTTTTTATTGGGGTATTGTCAACATGAAGTAATTTACCTCCCTGCACAACGTTAATTTTTTGCCTTATGCATTCATCCCGCGCGATAATTACAGGAAGCGGCATAGCCGGCATGGCAGCAGCAATACGGCTGGCTGTGAACGGCTATCAGGTAACGGTATATGAAAGGAACAGCCATGCCGGAGGCAAGCTTTCGCTTATAGAAAAAGATGGCTTTCGCTTTGATGCCGGACCCTCGCTTTTTACAGAGCCGCAGGAGCTGGAAGCATTATTTGAAATAGCTGGCGAACGCACCGGCGATTATATAACTTATAAACAGTTGGAAAGCACCTGTAAATATTTCTTCGCCAACGGGAAGACATTTACAGCGTGGTCTGACAGGGAAAAGCTGCTGAAGGCTTTTACAGAGCAGCTTGAAGAGCCTGCCGGTACCGTGGCTGCTTATCTTGACCACTCCGCACGACTTTATAACAGCATAGGGAATATTTTCCTGAATACTCCCTTCCGTACAGGATCGCTGATAAAGAATCCGTCATTTTATAAAGCGCTCAGGTCGTTGCGGCCATACCTGCTGTTTGATACGCTTAATGAGTATCATGAAAAAAGCTTTGCCACCGGCGAAGCCATACAGGTATTCAACCGCTTTGCCACCTACAACGGCTCAAATCCCTATGCCGCACCTGCTATGCTGTGCATGGTGCCGCATGTTGAGCTGAATGAGGGGGTATTTTATCCTGAAGGCGGTATGATCAGCATTGCAAGAGCCTTATATCAACTGGCTGTAAGAAAGGGCGTGCGGTTTCATTTCAACACCCCTGTGGAGCGTATCATTTGTGCAGGGGATCGCATAGAAGGTGTTGTAGCGAATGGTGAAAATGTTTTTTCAGATATAGTGGTGAGCAACGCTGATATCTATTTTACCTATCGCGATCTTCTTTGCGATGAGCGTACCGCCGCAAAAATTGCCTTGAAGGAAAAGAGCAGCAGCGCTATTGTTTTTTGCTGGGGAATGAAAAAGGAATTTCCTTCGTTGCAACTGCACAATATCTTCTTCAGCGGTGATTATAAGGAAGAGTTCCGGCATCTTTTTGCCGGTAAAACTTTATTCAAAGATCCAACGGTCTATATCAATATCACCGGTAAAATGGAAAGCGGTCACGCACCTGCGGGTATGGAAAACTGGTTTGTGATGATCAACGTTCCTTCCGGCATCACCACAGACCGCGATCAGCTTATAGCATTTGCGCGGCAGCGGGTATTAAAAAAGCTGCGCGGTGCACTCAGGGAAGATGTAGAGCCCTATATAATAACCGAGACTGTTCTTGATCCTGTATGGCTGGAAAAAAATACGGGAGCGTATGGTGGCGCCATTTACGGGATAAGCTCCAACACAAAGCGGTCTGCTTTTTTGCGGCATCCCAACTTCAGCCCTGCTGTTAACGGGCTGTATTTCTGCGGCGGCACAGTGCATCCCGGCGGCGGTATACCGCTTTGCCTGAAAGGGGCGAAGATAGTGGCGGAAATGGCGGAGAATACTAGACATAGTACTTAAATTGATTTAAACGTATAAGTAAGGTGTATTTCAATTTTTCACAAGCGGAAATGTGCAACGGATTGAAATCCGTTGGAACAAAATGCTACCGAGCCTACGGCTCTTGCTGTCCCGTATTCCGGAGCTGTAGGCCCGATTACATATATTTCGCCGGGATTTCAATCCCATGCGAAAAATTGAAATGCGCCCGTATAAGTACGACAACATGGGAAGCTTTTATTCCCTGACACTTCATGAGACTTATCTTTTAACGGCATGGGAACACCGTTGGGAGAGTCTTTTCCAGCCAGTATTTTTACTGCTTTTAAATATATTAACATTTGATACTCAGGTATTAATTGCTTTCAATGGTATATGCCTGTGATAAATAACAGGATGATTTTGTGTTTGAAATGATTTTTTTACAGATATTCGCGGCGAATATAAGATATTCAACCCTATCCCATTGGCATCTATGAGATACAAACTAACTGTATTAATTATATTCCTGTCCAAACTTATTTTGGCGCAAAACAACCAGGGCGATTCCGTTATACAGGTGCCGGACAGGCTGGTTACCCACCTTGAGAACAGGCTGGGCACCATGGATGAAGCGCTTACCAGGCAAACTGAAAAATATTTACACAGGCTTTCCCGCCGGGAAGAGAAAATAAGGGCAAAGCTTTCCAAAGTTGATTCTTCCCGCACTGCTAAGTTATTTCGCGACTCCCAAAGGAAATATGACGAGCTGTCCCAAAAGCTGGATGCCGCCTCCGGTAAACTTGACAGGCTTACCTCAGGGGACTATCTGGCAGGGCTGGATTCTCTTCAGGGATCCCTGGCATTTCTAAAGGATGCCCAAAATATTTTTTCCAAAGCAAAGGATATCCGCGGCCGCCTTGGCAGCTCACTGGAGCAGGCCAATGCGCTGCAGCATAAGCTGAAAACCGCCACAGAGCTACAGAGCTATCTTCAGCAAAGGCAGCAGCAGATAGGACAAATGCTGAAGACCTATACCCATCTTCCTGCCTCCGTCAGCAAAAGCCTTGTGAAGTATCAACAGCAGGCATATTATTACGCTGCCCTGCTGCAGCAATACAGGCAACTGCTGAATGATCCGGATAAGCTGGTACAGCAGATGCTGGCTACTTTGCGCCATATCCCTGCGTTTCAAAAATTCATGGGGAGATATTCCATGTTGAGCGCTTTGTTCCCCACACCGGGCAACGACGGCTCACCCCAGTCCTTAGCCGGGTTGCAAACCCGTATCAGCGTTCAGCAGACCCTTCAGCAGAACCTTGGCAGCCTGGGAACAGCTAACGGCAGCAATCCTATGGCATATATGCGGCAGCAGATTGCCGCCGCACAGCAGGAGCTGAGCAGCATCAAAGATAAGCTGGAGAGTGGTGGCGCCGGCAATAGCGGCGGGATAAGCATGCCGGAAAACTTTAAGCCCAACGGGCAGAAAACAAGGAGATTTTTGCAACGCATCGAATGGAGCGCCAGTTTTCAGACACAAAAATCAAATAACTATTTTCCTGTCACTACCGATGCTGCTTTTACTGCCGGGTATAAGCTAAATGAAAAATATATTATTGGTGCAGGTATAAGTGGCAAAATCGGCTGGGGAACCGGATGGAAACATCTCCGGATCACGGGAGAAGCGGTGGGGATGCGGGCTTTTGCGCAATGGAAGGCCCCGGATCTTTTGGGTGGCAGCAGCAGGGTGATGGGCCGCCTTTGGTTTACTGCGGGTGCAGAAATGAGCTGTGGCAGGAAAATAGAAAGTCTTGCTGTGTTCAAAAACTATACCCCCTGGACGAAGAGTGCGCTTGCAGGGGTAACCAAAAAGTACAGCATGCGCTCTCCGTTGAAAAGGGGGAAAACTATGCAGGGCTCCATGCAGGTAATGTATGATTTTTTGCACCGCAGAAATGTGCCCAACACACCGGCAGTGGTGTGGAGGGTTGGATATAATTTTTGAAAAAGGTAAAAATAAGGTTAGCATGATTTATAATAAACGGATACAAAGAGGTTGGAAAGTAATAATGGCGTGTTTCTTTTTATGGAGCAACGTTCAACCTGCTTCAGCTCAATCTCCTGAGCTGCCGAATGTTATTTCTTCCAGTTCGCCCACGGCAGCGGGGCTGAGCAGGTATATTGATTTTCCTGTGAGCCTGAGCAATGGCATACCGGACATCTCTATCCCGTTGTATACGCTGACTTCCTCCAGGCTGCAGGTGCCCCTCAGCCTGAGCTATCATTCCGGGGGAATAAAAGTAGTGGACAGGACCTCTACTATGGGGCTTGGCTGGACATTGGGCGCTGGAGGGATGGTGAACCGCGTAGTACATGGATTCCCGGACGACTTATCTACTACCGGCGATGTGGCAAACGGCGGATGGCTGCACACCGTTTGGCCTGCAGAGGTATCGGGTAGTGCTACCACCCTTTCTTATTACGATGAAATATGTGTAGCCAATCATTTGTCTAACAGCTATTTAGATGCCCCCCTGGTCAGTCGCTATTATTATATGTGGGACGGGGAGCCGGATATTTATTACTTCAGCGCACCAAACCTGTCCGGTAAATTCCTGTACAGGAACAGCCCTGATGCAAACGGGCAAAGGGCCGTAGTAATTCCTTATCAGCCCATTAAGATCAGTAATCCCGGCACCGGCACTGCTGCTTATACCATGACCGGAGCTGATGGTGTTATTTACGAGTTTGGGGGCAACAGCTCTATCTCCGGTACTGCAGCCGATTATCAGATTTCCGACAGAACCACCACGTCTCCTTATGACGGAGGATCGGCGTGGTACCTTACCAGGATGATATCGGCAGATCGTTCTGATACAATAATTTTTAAATACAGTGGTTTCCAGGATTATTTTGAAAGGACCACTCCCCCGAAAAACAATATCAGGGCGCATTATGAGGATTATCTTGCCATAGCAGCTAACCGATACCCCTCAAACGCTGCAGGTGTGGGCGACCCTGCAACAGTAACCATCTCCAATTCAGTCACTTCCATAGAACGATGCGCTGTACTAATGGAAATATCAAGCAAGAATACCGATATTATTTTTAATTATACCGATCTGGACAGCTTTACTCCCCTGCAAAGCATTGATATTTATTCCGTTCTGGATGGCGTAAAACAAAAGATCAAGACCATTGCTTTTACTATTTCCCGGTTCAGCGGGGGAGGTGCTAATTCCTTAAGGCTCGACGCCGTTACTGAAATGGGCTACCAGAATGGGGTTGCCGTTGCCAACCCGCCCTACCAGATCAGCTATGCCTCCGGCGACGCTCCTCCTTATGACAGTAAAGCCCAGGATATCTGGGGGTATTACAATGGGCAGACATCCAATACTGATCTTACACTGGTTACAACTGCCAATAACCGGATCAATTTTGCTCCTGAAAAAAGAACGCCCGATTCCGCATCTATGATGAAGGGGATGATAAAAAGCATCACTTATCCTACCGGGGGGAAAACGGAGTTTACTTTCCAGCCTAACCAGATAATATCTACAAGAACAATCAGCATACCCATAACCAGCACCGCAACTGCCGGAAATGTTACCACCACGCATATGATCCCCGGCAGTAGCACAGAAGGTATTGATATAACATTTACAGTGCCGGCTGCCCCCGCCGGCTATACTGTTTCATCATATACTTTTACATTTTCGGGAGCGGTCAACAATAGTTGCAGCGTTGACTGTATTAATAACAAGCCCCAGGCCATATTAATTGATGTAACAGATAGCAGGCTTATAGATAATACCATACTCACACAATTGCAATCAGGTGCCCAAACGTCCGAAACATATAATCACTTCAATGTAAATTATATACTTAGCGGGCATACATACCGGCTTTATCTTGTTGACCAGGGGGTTTTGAGCAGTTGGGATCAATCTACTCATTTTATGTTAAGTGCTTCCCTGGTACAAAATCTTGACGGAGGCTCACAGATACAAACCCTGACTGAAAATACTTATGCCGGGGGCTTAAGAATAAAAAAGATCGCCCATACAGATCCTGTTACCGGTAATACCCTGCTGAAAACATATAATTATATACAGCCTTATTTTACCTGCCCTTCTTTATTCCAGGGCGATTATTATACTCTTTTGAGCAATTACTATGTGCAGGCAAAAGTGTCCGTATCGGGTGTCACTCCTCCGGTTACGGACCCGGGGCCAGAGTATTACCCTACAACCTATACATCGAACATTTATTACCTGGAATCGTCCCCGGTACCGGTTGGTGGAACAGGAGGTTCCAGCGTAGCTTACCAGCAGGTGGAAGAAATGGAAACGAACGCGGCAGACGGAACTGCCCTGGGCAAAACGGTTTACACCTATAATACAGCTACCGATTACATTCCCAACCTAATGCCCTCTATCAGGATAGATAATGAAGATATCCGCAAGCAACTGCTGAATACAAAAGTGTATAAAAACGGGCCCGGTGGTCTTGTGCTGGTAAAAGAGACAAAAAACACCTACGATAATGTGAACAATCCTCATCCAACCTCAGCCGGTACCGACAATATAAAATTCTTTGTTGCCAGGTCTGATTTTGATTTTGCCAACCGGCCCAGTAACCCGCCTGCATACGGGGGCTGGTCTGCAACAGGCTGCCCCGTGTACGACAGAACGGTACCTGTTTCGCTTCAGCTCCTGTATTACAATGTGTCGAGGAATTTTCTTTCTTCCAGCACTGTAACAAGCTATGACGGGCCCACACCGCTGACCACTACTACTAATTATACTTACGGCAACTACGCCCATATGCAGCCCACCCAGATCACGACTACCGATAGCAGATCCCGGCTTAAAACAGAAACCATAAAGTATCCCCTTGATTTTGCGAATATCACCGCTACAGGCAGCGATGCCCTGGGCGTTAAAAACCTGCAGGATCTGCATGTCATCACAGCGCCCGTTGAAAAGAGCAGCTATGTTAAAAATCCAGCCAATGTACAGGCATTGACTTCATCTGTGTTTACCAGCTACCATCCCACTTTACCGCTTCCCGCTCAGGTAAGTGTTGTGGAATCTGCATCACCGCTTACTGATTTTGTGCCTGCTGCCGTAGTGAACGGAAATATCAGCAGGGATCTCCGCTACCGGCCCCGGCTGAATTTTATGTATGGCACTAACGGAAATGTCGTTGAGCAACAAAAAGTCAATGATGTCAAAGAGGTATACCTGTGGGGGTATGAGGGTCAGTACCCTGTGGCGAAGATCCTCAACAGCACTTATAGTGCAGCATCAGCCTATATCACACAAAGCGTGCTGGACCATCCTGCCAGTGATGCCATATTGCGAAGCCATCTTGCTAATCTCAGGAATATTCCCGGGGCAATGGTCACCACCTATACTTACAAACCGCAAGCAGGTATGACCAGCCAGACTGACCCCTCCGGCAAGACCATTACTTACGAATACGACTCCTTTAGCCGGCTGAAGACCATCAGAGACCAGGATGGCAAAGTCATTAAGACAATAGACTACCAGTACCAGCAAACCAATAACCAATGACACTAACAGGAAGGTATATGCGCAAAACGATCAAAAAACTTTTACCCGGCAACAGGGCCCTGTTGCTGTCAGTGCTGAGCGTCCCCGCTGTTGTTGTTGCACAATATCCCCGGGCGCTCCCCGCTCCCTTTGATGCCAGCACAAAAGTCAATTACGTGCGCACCTGGGATGCCATGGCGCCGGAGAGCGATGCAAATGCGCTCCTGTCAAGACCCCGCAAAGACGTTACCCGGACCACCCAATATTTCGACGGGCTGGGAAGGGCTTTGCAGACCGTTATCAAACAGGGCTCTCTTATCACCAATCCCGCCGATCCGGTATCTTCCGCCAATGCGGTGGATATGGTTACGGCAGTGGTATACGACGAGTTTGGCCGCGAAACATTCAAGTACCTCCCCTTTGCCTCCACGGCAACGGATGCCACCAAAAACGATGGCTTATTCAAGCTCAACCCCCTGCAGCAGCAGGCTGCTTTTTACAATACCCAGATGTATGGTATTAACGAGGAGATCAATATCGGTCCCGACCAGCTGACCTGGTCATATTCCAGGACCAATTACGAGCCTTCCCCCCTGAACAGGGTGGATAACAGCTATGCGCCCGGCGCATTCTGGGTGGGTACCGAATCCGGCGCCAGCGAAGCTGCAAGGCATAATGTAAGGATAAAGTACTACATCAATACTTTTGTGGACAGCGTGAAAATATGGACGGTCTCCGACCCCTCCACCCCCGGAGATATGGGAAGCTATGCCGTTACCGGCTCCTACGCCGACGGCACCCTGTACAAGACCGTCACTATTGATGAGCATGATAAGCAAACAGTGGAATTCAAAGACAAGGACGGGAAAGTGATCTTTAAAAAAGTGCAGCTCACCGGCGGCGACGACAACGGGCTGGGCAGGGGCTATACAGGCTGGCTCTGCACCTATTATATTTATGACGATTTCGGGCGTTTGCGCTGCGTGATCCAGCCCCGGGGAGTAGAGCTGCTTTTGAAGGCGCCCTACAACTGGGTGCCGGATGCCACTCTGCTGGCAGAGCAATGCTTTCGCTATGAATATGACCAGCGCAACCGCATGATCGTGAAAAAAACGCCCGGCGCTGCCAAAGTGCTGATGGTATACGACAGCCGCGACCGGCTGGCGCTTACCCAGGACGGGAACCTTGCAGCCGGGGGAAAATGGATGTATACCCAGTATGATGAGCTGAACAGGCCTATAGCCACCGGGCTGTGGACCACATCCACCGCGTATTCCTCCCATGTAGCTGCCGCCGCAGCTATTCCTTCGGGCTCTGCATCTACCTACCCTGCCCCGGGCACTGCCGGGCTTGATGAGCTGACCCATACTTTTTACGACGATTATAGCTGGCGTTCTTCCTATGGTAATCCCCTTTCCGGCAGCTACGATAACAGCTACGACAGCCACCTGCAGGCTGCTTCCAATACTACCTGGCCCTATGCGCAGGCAAATGTACAATCCACGGCGACAAGGGGGCTGGTGACGGGTACCAGGACAAAAGTGCCGGGAACCTCCGCCTACCTGTACACGGTCAACATTTACGATAACAAGGCCAGGCTGATACAGGCATGCAGCCAGAACATTACCGGAACAGGGGCGGTGGATATACTGACCACACAATACAACTGGGCGGGCAGGCCGCTGGTGACCGTGCAGAAGCAGGAGAAGGCAGGCGCCCCGGCGCAGACCACCATTATCGTTACCCAAACCACTTACGACGAGCTGGGCAGGGTGGTGAAGACGGAAAAGAAGCTCAGCAATACGCTGGTCAACAGCAATGCCATGTCTGGCTATGCCACCATTTCCACCATTGAATATGACGCCCTGGGGCAGTTGAAATATAAGAAGCTGGGTGGTAAAAAAGACTTTGCAACAGGAACATATTATTTCCCCCGGCGCCCGTTGCAGACTTTACAATACGACTATAATATCCGGGGCTGGCTGTTGGGAGTAAACAGGTACTATACCTATCCCTCACAATGGCCCTATGACAACACGGCATTCGGCTATGAGCTGGGCTATGATAACAGGTTCAGCAAAGTAGGCCGGAACTTTAAAGCCGGCCTGTTCAACGGCAACATTACGGGCATGATATGGAAAACCGACGGCGACGATGTGTGCCGCAAATATGACTTTACTTATGATGCCGCAGGCAGGATGCTCAAAGCCATGTTTGAGCAAAGGAAAGACGGTTCTACGATATGGGATGCCACGGCAGTGAACTATGCCGTAACCATGGGAGACGGCACCACGCCTCAGACAGCGTACGATGCCAACGGCAATATCAAACGCATGCAGCAGTGGGGAATGAAGCTCAGCGGTTCGGTACAGATAGACGATCTTACCTATAACTATGCATCGGACGGCAAAAGCAACCGGCTGCTCAATATCAGCGATGCCTTTAATGATGCGGCAACAAAGCTGGGCGACTTCCGGGTATCTGCCTTAAACCCGGTACAGACCAAAACCACCACCACCGCAGACTACAGCTATGACGCCAACGGTAATATGGTCAAAGACCAGAACAAGGATATCGTTACGGCATCTGGCGGCGATGGCATTGTATACAACTACCTTAACCTGCCGGAGCTGGTGACCATCAGGGGCGCCGGCGGCAACAAGGGCACCATTGCCTATACCTATGATGCGGCAGGCAACAAGCTCAAAAAGATCACCACCGAAAACCCCTCGGCTGCCAACGGCAATAAAACTATTACCACTACCACCACCTACCTGGGTGGGCTGGTATATGAGAGCAAAACAACATCACCCGCCGATGCCGCTCATCCGGACTATACGGACAAGCTGCAGTTCATATCGCATGAAGAGGGGCGGATACGGCTTTCTGCGCTGACCAACGGCTTTGAATACGACTATTTCCTTAAAGACCACCTGGGCAATGTGCGCGCTGTGATCACCGAAGAGCTGAAGCAGGACGTATACCCCAAAGCGAGCATGGAGACGGCGCAGGCCGCTACGGAAGATACCTACTACAGCAATATCGGCAGCAGCCGCTATGCAGTGTCGGGCATATCCGGATATCCTGCGGATAATACTACGAGCCCCAATGACTATGTGGCAAAGACCAATGGCAATGACAACAAGATTGGTCCCGGCATCCTGCTGCGGGTGATGAGCGGCGACAAGTTCAATGTAAGCGTGAGCAGCTGGTATAAGAAGAACGGGGCTACTCCGGATGCGCCTGTAAGCCCGCTGAGCGCGCTGGTGTCGGCGCTGAGCGCGGGGATCAGCGGGCTGTCACCTGCGCATGGCACGGCGCTGGAGCTGCAGAACAGCGGGTTGCTGGATCCTGCCGTGACAGGCTTTTTTGATATGCGCGGCGCCACAGAAACAGGCAAGCCGAAAGCTTACCTGAACTGGATACTGCTGGACGACCAGCTCAATATGGTGAATGACGGCAGCGGCAGCGGCGCCGACGCTGTGGGTACTGACGGGCAGTTCAAGACCCACGTGATGACTGATAAAGCCATTAATAAGAACGGATATCTGTATATTTACGTGAGCAATGAGACACCGAATATCAATGTGTTCTTTGACAACCTGCAGGTAAACCTAAAACACGGTATCATACTGGAGGAGACGCATTATTATCCGTTCGGATTGACTATGGCGGGAATAAGCTCCAAGGCGCTGAATAACGCTCCCGAAAATAAAAGAAAGTATAACGGCATTGAGTTCAATGAAGACTTGGATTTAGACATATATGATGCCTATTATCGAAACCTTGATCCTCAAACCGGAAGATGGTGGCAGATAGATCCTGAAACGGATGGTTACGAAGATATCTCTCCTTATGCTTCTATGTATAATAACCCGATAAGGGTTAGTGATCCGTTGGGGAATGAAGGTGATGATTGTTGCGGAGGTTTTATTGATGGACTTGTTCAATTAGGTAAAGACGCAGTAACATTTGCTGTTGCAGCAGGTAACGCATTTGTTACAAACCAGGTGGGGGGAGTTGGAAGAGGCGACCCCAGTAGTTTTTCTGATGCCCATGATGCCGCTGTTGCCCAGGCTGGTGCAACTTTTGGTGATGTTTTGACACTTGGAGGGACTGCAGGTGTTACAGCCGGTTCTGTAGTTGTTGAGGCTGGAACTTTAGGATTTGCGAGCCCTGCCGTAGTACCCTTACTTGGTCAACAATATTTAATTGCAGCACCTACAGCTATTAAAAATTTAGCAACTACATTTTCCAATGGTGTGCCTAATCCTCATGGTTCGAGAGGTAAACCAGACCATCAGAAAAAGGTTGATGATTTGACCAAGCAGGCTCAGAAAGAGACTAAATCAGGAGAAACAGTTGTCAGAGAAAGAAAAATTCAAGGTCATGACTCAAGGCGAAGGCCTGATGTCCAAATTGTAGATAAAAAGGGTAAGGCAAGGAAGGTCTTTGAAGCAGAAAGAAAACCAAATAGCAAAAGAAATATTAATAGGGAAAAAGAATATAAAAAACTAAAAGTTGATCAAGAGACACATCCTGTAAATTAAATTTTAGACAGCCATGCCACAATTGGATTTCCTTTTAAGTGAGAAGGAAAGATTTGAATTTGTAAAATTTGCTTTTAAAAATGAATGTAAGATTATACCCAACTTACACTACGGTAGTGATAAATATAAAGTCGTATCAGACTTAGATGGATACTTGAAATTTTGCAACGAAAGCCCATTACTGTTTTTGATAAACAGTAAGTATTCTCATTATCCCTTAGAATTAGATTTTTTTGACGACAATAGCGGTAATCGAAAGTTTTTTATAAAGCAGCGATACGGTGGGCCGACAATTGATTTTTTCTCTCCAATCATTGGAGAGCATGAAGAAAAAATTGTTGGTGCAGGATACATAGGTATCTATCCTTATTATTATCATCATGAAAATAAAATTACTCCCAATAATAATCTTAAAGAGATGTATAGTTTATTTACAAAGTTCATTAAGAAAATGTCCAAAGAGGTTAAACTAACTCAACGAAAATATTGGGTCGGTAATCAAACAATAAAAGATGCTTCAGAGGGAAAGTTATCATTGCATCAGATCTCAGGAATTGATTTGCTTGACCTGGTTTAATTTAATAAAAAATCACAAGACAGCCCGGCAACCCCCAAATAGCGCAAGCATATGATCTCATGAAATAAAGCGTGTTATTTCGCCGCCGAGTCCTGCCTGTACCATATTGGCCGATGCAGAGACTTACTTCGCCGCCGAGTGTCCTATCATCTTCCCAGGCGTAGTCTCGGCGCATAGCTATGTGCGTGAGCTGCCGGACTCGCCGT
>CAYWVB010000065.1:0-29081 GCA_964461595.1 uncultured Terrimonas sp.
CCCATCTGTTATTCAATAACTTTTCATTTAAAGCTTTCAGGTTATTTTTGGCGCAAAACTGCAATTGAATTTTCCCGCTGTTGCCATAGTGATACTGAATTATAACGGTAAAAATTTTCTCGAAAAATTCCTGCCTTCAGTTTTGGCATCTACTTATCCTCGTAAAAAAATAATTGTTGCAGATAACGGTTCAACTGATGATAGTGTGGCTTATGTGCAACAGAATTTTACCGGGGTTGAAACAATTGTATCAGATAAAAATTACGGGTTTGCTGGCGGATATAATGAGGCTTTGAAAAATGTTGAATCTGAATATTATATCTTATTGAATTCTGATGTGGAAGTTACTCCAGATTGGGTTGAAGATATGATTGAATTGATGGAAACAGACAAAACTATTGCAGCCTGCCAGCCGAAAATTTTATCCTATCATGATAAGAATCTATTTGAATATGCAGGCGCATGCGGTGGATGGATAGATGCGTTAGGTTATCCTTTTGCAAGGGGCCGTATTTTCGATACATGTGAAACTGATAATGGCCAATATGATAAAGCAGAAAAAGTTTTCTGGGCAACAGGCGCTGCTTTATGTATCCGTTCTTCCTGTTATAATGAAATGAATGGTTTCGACAGCCATTTATTTGCACACATGGAAGAAATTGACCTTTGCTGGAGGTTGCAGAGAAAGGGATATTCAATTTATTGTTGCCCTTCATCAAAAGTCTATCATGTGGGTGGTGGCACATTATCCAAAACAAACAGCAGGAAAGCATACCTGAACTTCAGGAATAATCTGATCATGTTACTGAAGAATCTTTCATCAGGTGAAAAATTATGGAAACTGCCCTTGCGTGTTTTGTTAGACTGGGTTTTTGCCGGCAAGAGCCTTTTGCAGGGAGATGTGAAAACTTTTACTGCAGTGTTTAAAGCTCATGCTGGTGTGATAAGCTGGATGATGAAAAAAAATTCCTATCAAAAACTACCAATGAAAAAATTGACAAGTATCAATGGTGTTTATAAAGGCAGTTTGATTTGGGCTTATTTTATACAAAAAAGAAAACATTTTTCAGAAATTATTAGTTTAGCTGAATAATATTCATTTCAGACCTTATTTTTGCAACGATAAAATTTTTTTCATGTCATACGAATCTGAATACAAAGACAAAGAGTTTGGATACAATTGGGTAAACTCATCCCGTTTTTTATTTTATTTACAGGTGCTTTGCATAGTAGCATTATTAACAGGCATGTGTTATAATTTGTATGTACATCGTTATAAAGGCAAGCCAGATGTGGAAATGCCAGGTAACACATTATATGTACCACAGTACAAATAAATTTTCACTATAATTTTTTTTGCAGTTAGAGGTATATCCCTATTTTTGCCGGCCTCAAAATAGTTCTTTAATATAAGCGGAAGTAGCTCATTTGGTAGAGCACAACCTTGCCAAGGTTGGGGTGGCCGGTTCGAGCCCGGTCTTCCGCTCTCTTTTTAAAAGTTATTTGTTATAGGCTATTTGTTATTGAAACAATTAATGGCAAAGCTGGTAGCCAATAACTTTTTTTTATTGCCTTGGTGGTGGAAATGGTAGACACGCAGGACTTAAAATCCTGTGTACTTTGACATAAAAAATATTTTGCCCGGGTGGTGGAATTGGTAGACACGTTGGACTTAAAATCCAATGGACAGCAATGTTCGTGCGGGTTCAACTCCCGCCTCGGGTACAAAAGGTCGTCTGAACAAGACGGCCTTTTTTTATGCCATTTTCAAAATTTTCAAACAATTTTCAAACAATGCCTCTTTGAAGAACGATTATTTTCAATCAGTTTGATGATTTATGATGTGAGGTCAAAGAACTTTCTATTGCAAAAATAACAAAAATAGTCTCCATCTACAAACCTCTCAATACCTCAATAGTCGGATTCATATACAAAAAAACAAGCATTTGTAGCTGGCTTTTTCTAAATTTTTTGCGTCTTACCGCCGGTATCCTTCTTTAAGTAATCCAGTATTTCGGATTTCAGAAAATAGACCCTTCCCCTCTGTTTATGACGGGGCAGTCCCCGTTTGACCCAATCCGTAAGAGTGACCAAAGATATTCCCAGCATTTTTGCGGTATCAGCTCTGCTAATCAATGGATTTGTATCCTCTGTTTCCGGTGGAATTGGCTTTATCTCACTGAGCAATTCCCTGACTTCCTCCTTAATCCACCTACGAAAATCTTCTTCTTTGGGTATGAAAATCATCGTTTCCATAATATCATATTAAATTTAAAATCTATAATACGCCTTCTGACACACCCGGATCACGGAAATATATCCTACTGCCTTTGTTCTTGTTGAACGATGGCTCATATCTTATATAACCGTATTCGCTCAATTCCCTCACGCATTTGTGATAAGTGATAGCAGACGATAATTTTGCGATGTCTAATATCTCATGGCTGAAAACCTGAATAGGATTGGCAAAACCGTTTTGTATGCGGTATTGCAATAAGGCAGCATAAATGCCTATATGAGTAATGCTGATACGGGCATCTGCGCCGATAGCTTCAAAAAAATCCGATAAGCAATATAACCTATCCATTATTCACACCTTTTATCCTATCTGCATACCGTTTTTTCTGGCATGTTGTTGCTGTTCATTGACCTTATGGGTAACTTTCATGGCTTCCATTGTCTTATTGCCTAATGCCGTATTAAGGGTTAGCTTTCTGGAATGCTCATCATAGATATTTACCGACTTGAACTGAGGATTTGCTTCAATATAAAATCTTTGTTCATTGCCATCTTTGACAAAACTTACCGAAATCCGGTCGCCGCTCTTTAATCTTTCTTTTATACTATCCGTTTCCCCTTTATTTAGCAGTTCTTTCAATGGAAGCTGTTGCAGCGCTTTATCCAGATCATATCCATAATCAAAATGAAACTGCTTGACGCGAAAGTTTCCATTCGGTTCTTTATCATTGAAGTCGAGCTGTAGCCAGGTTCCACTGTTCTGAATAGACCTGCCTGACAATAGGTTGTAGGCTTCAGTAGCATTAATATTATGCTCATGACGCATACTAAAATATTGCTGCCGTCTTTCATCGGGTTTAGCTTCGTTATACAGTGCCGTTTTATATCCTTCAAAATGATAATGGCCGGATTGATCTTTTGCAAATAATAGCTGATGATCGAATCTTTCCTTATTGTTGAGGTAGTAAGAAACAGGGATAGAAAACTGCTGTTGTCCCAGCCTGATCTGCTCATCAATTTTTGCGGAGAGGTCAGGAAAGCCAGAGCGCTGCACTTGTTGGTGCAGTGCCTGGCTATTTTGTTCTGTTTTCCTGTTATCCTGCCTTATCACAATTTGTTCCTTCACAGGCGCAACCAGCAACCGCCGTAACAACCTTATCAGCAGATTAGGGTATAGCTGCTTTTCAATACGCTTCCTTTCCTGCCGCAGCACCCTTAGCGCAAATCGCTCATCCAGATCCTGTGTGTCTTTGTACTTTGCTGCAATACGGTCGTAGTAATTCAGCTTTTCTTTAAGCAACGCTCTGTTTGACGAAAGGCTGAAAGAAAATAACTTGCTAAACCGATCTTCTTTTGAACGCCATTGGTTCAAATCTGCTTCTACTCTGTTTACAAGGCTGTCATTCATAACTTCACTTTTAAAAGTAGTTTTACAATTTTGGCATCACGACTATTACCGTAAGCCGGGCTGCTTAATTTTTAGCTGATGCTTGGTCTTTTTCTCTTTTTGTTCTTTGCCTTCGGTATCTCAGGGCCATCATCTTCAGCAGGTGTCTGCTTTTCCTTTTTATTGTCTTGTTTAGCTGACTGACTTTCGCCCTCAGACTGCCGTTCCTTTTTCGACTGACGATTATCCACTCTTTGCATACCACTGTCATAAATATTGATTGTTTTGAATTGAGGGTTGGCTTCGATATACTGCTTTTGGTCTGCCCCATTAACCTGAAATGTAGCAGATTGAAGATTCCCCTTTTTCAATGAATCCATTAAATTGGATTTGTATTCTTCGTTGCCTAATTCCCGGATAGGATGTTTAGACAATGCAGCTTCCAGATCATACCCGTAATTCTGATGATAGTGCTTCAGTTTGAAATTGCCGTTGTCATCGCTTTGCTTAAAGTCCATCTGTATCCAGGCGTTATAGACTTCTCCTTCTTTGTTGGTTAAATCTTTGTTTACTGACCTGCCTTCCATCAGATTAAAGGCTTCTTTCAAGGTGATATTATTGCCTTTATTAATGTAAAAGGTCTGCTCCATTCCTTCGCTGGCATTTTCTTTTTGCACATTAACCTGGTAGGAGTTAAAAAAGTACATATCACTTTGCTTCGATTGGCTGAAATTCAATGTGGCGTTCACGGTATCATTATCGTACTTCGTTTCATAGGCCAACTTAAATTCCGGGTTCCCTTCCTGAATTTTTTGTTTCAGGTCGTTTTCAAACCCTTCACCAAACCCCGTGTACTTCACTTGGTCACGCAGGTATTCAAAATTTTTCTGATTCATGACTTCTGAATTTTGATTGTTATTAAAATGATTATTATTAAACTGTTCTTTTTCTAATCGTTCATACCGAGCTGCAACCATAAGCGAGATGTCAACCGCGCCATTCCTTTCTATCAACAGCTCCTTGTTTTCCGCAGCTTCCTTCATTGCTCTACAAGCAGATATTATTGACATAAAGTTGTAGAAATCTGTATCGGTTGACATTTCGTAGCAGAACTCCCGAACGTCATATTCTGTGAAGAACGTAAACAGTTCTTCCTTACTAACCGGAAAAGCATCTTCAAGAAAGGCGACAAATTCTTCACCTTCCCAACGCTTTTTTGTTAGGTATTCAAGAATATCCTGATAGTCGTCTTTCCTGATTTTCATCGTTCAAACTTTTAATGGAAATAAATGTTGGTTAAGATTAATCGGGATAGAATGATTGGCTTCATTGCCGAATACATCCCACCCCTCATATTCAGTGTCTTGAAAAAAACCGTTACGGCTTCTGGCGAATAGCTCCAGACGTGAACGATTTCCAAACAGCCTTTCGATGCGATGGCGTATTTCGGGTGGCTTTTGTGAATGCTTTCCTTTGGGATGGATCAGTACCTGCGGTACATCCTTATTGATCCGCTTTAACGAACGTCCTTTTGTAAACAGGAGAACGATCTCTGCATTAGCACGGGTGTAATAGCCCATTCCCAGGAATAAACTATGATTGTGTTGGTTGCGTTTTACCCAAACAAAAGCTACCGTTTTGTACTTAAAGCCCCATGCTTTGCCTAATGAAAACGCTTCCGGTAAACATGGAAATGTCGCCCACATGAATAGTACACAATCAGGGTTGCATAGGGAGGCTATGTCCATAAGTGCGAGATAACCTAAAGATTGTGTATTATAATGTGCCTCTGCCGAACGCCCGTTACCTTTCTTGCTCCATACCTTATATTCCCAGGGCGGGTCTGCATAAATGACGTCGTATTTCCTACTCACCTTTTCCATTCCGCAACGACTTTTATACTTAATTAATCGGTACTGCCTTTACAATTTTTTTATTCTTTACGTGCAGCTCCAAATGTCTTCCTCCATTCTTCTCCATAAGTTCTACAACCAGGTACTTCTTATCAGGAATAGTGAATTTCGGTACGACAAATACGATAGTATTATCTGACTGCCCTGCCACCTTGCTGGTATTGTCCTGTACAAGCACTGGTAATATTTCAATTTCTTGTGTTGCCGTCCTTTTTGATCTTTTCTGATCACGGATATATAGCCTTAACTGATCAATGTCATAATTGATGTTCGTTTGATTGGAAATGTTGAAGCGCAGCAACATGATGTCGTCATGTATGAATAGCCCATTTAACCTGAAGCGAATGCCAAACGCTTTATCCTTTATGCCTCTGATCTTTTCTTTCGATACTGATGCGATTGAAGCATAATGTTCCATCCGTTCCTGGTTAATCGTTTCAGAAGGAATAGCGATAGTGTTTTGCCTTAAAGCACTCGTCAGGGAAAGGTTAAGCACAGAAGGCTGTTCGGCATAGTCAACCAAAAAGGAGATGAGCTTCCCATCAGCAGTTACGATGCTGATATTGGTTTGAGGAAAACTTTCTTTTGCAGCTTTTATCTGCAAGATATTTTCAACGCCTTTTGCCTTTTGTGCCAATACATCGCGGCTTCCAATATCTACGCTGACAATCGAATAAGGAAAGATGATGTTGGTAGTTTTAGAAAATGCTACTGCCACATGAAAAGGTTCAATTTCCTTTGTTTGCCATGCTGTGTTTGTTTGCGCTTGTGTTTTTGAAATCGTAATAAGCAGGATAAATCCCATTACCATTACTGCACTGATCTTTTTCATCTTTTGGAATTTTTAGTAATTAATATTTAGTGAGAAAAGTTTATTTTTCACGGTCATTTCTGAGCAGCACCTTATAGCCTGCCTTTACCTGCACTTTTACTAACTTCACCTTTCTGCTGAATAATGTTTTAGCGGCTTCAATACCAGCCCCAGCAGCCTGTGCCTGCCAGGACGGATCGAGTGTTGTTAAGCCAAGTGTTTGCATAGACCGGTCGGCGGACTGTTTGGCGACATCTCTGGTTATTGCCCCAGGAATATAGATCCCGTCAAGACCGTCCATGTCATAAACCGATAGTTCAACCGGAAACAGGGAATTGTTATACCGAATGCTGTTAATCTCTACGTTTAACCGTTCTCCTTTCAGGGAGGCTATACCGTAAAGAAAATTGCCTTTTGGAATATGAATGCCGTTTATAAATACGTCATTTACCAATCGCAATTTGACAGTAGAGCCGTCAACTAAAGTCTGTGTTTCGTGGACTACTGCTTGTATAGCATTTTGCGAATCTGCGACTGCTGTTGCTCCTGTAAGCGAGTAAAATCCATTGGTTGAACCGTCCCTACTTTGATCTGTATCCAACAGCGTAATAGCATTGTCCTTCTTTTGGGATGATACAGCAAACACTTGTCCCCGGTTAGCTGCGGAAGTCTGCTTCAGCCGTTCCTGTACCCGTTCAGGGTATTGCACGTCCAGTATTTTATCCAACATGCCATTAATTTGTTTCATTTCAGGATCTTCTCCGGTAGGCTGATTCATCATGTCCATCATCTGCTCCAACCTGTCGATGTCAGAAGAATTAACTGTCGTATTGCTCCCGCCTCTGTCACCGGTAGATTGATACATATCGTATTCATCACTTTCTGTTGAAGATGGCACCGGTTTGTTCATCTCTCTGTCCAATTCTGCCAGCTTTCGATAAATCTTATCTGTATTCGGATCATTAGATCTCTGGCTGCCATAGAGTGACGTATTCAATCCTCCTGAGCTGCCTGGGAGCTGAAAGGTGTCATCTTCCCCTGACAGGTAATCATCTGTATCTGTCATGAAAACATTTTTGTAGTTCGGGTCATTCTTCACCATTTCAAGAAACTTCATTGAATCGAGTTGAGCCTGATTGTAGTAGCTCATTTTGTCCATAGGCTTGTCATCCTTCAGCATGGCATCGGGTAAATTGATGTTGAAGCCTTTCTTTGTTGCGGCCTGCGCTTCTAACTGTTCAACTTTACCACCGCCGAGCGCCCAGAATATTATTGTCATAAAGGGCAATGCGAGTAGTGGTAATACGAGTAAGAATTTGCGCTGCCTGATTTCTTTCGGAGTTTTTACTTGCTTTTCCATTCCTATTTCTGTTTTAATTGTTGATAATAATTTTCAAGAAACCGTACACTATCCATTAGTCCCGGACGACGGAGGGTTATGCTGTCATACAGGTTTTTTCCCGAAGGACTTCGTGCCAGACTATCCATGTACAGTCTGAATTTTTTTATCCGATTGTATTCAGCTTCCGACATCTCAGCAACATTTGTATGAGCTTCCCCTGTTTCGGTCGTATGCTTTGGTTTTTTAATTCGAGTAATTGTTATTGAATTATTGCCTTTAATTGTAATGGCATTTACTGCCACGTACACACAGAATGTGCTTGTGGACAGTACAAAGAGAATAAGCAACACGATCCAAGTTCGTTGTGAGAAATGCTCTGTGCGCCGTCTCATCCAGTTTGCCCAACCTCCTTGTATCCGTTTGTATCCTACCTGTAGCCATTTGGACAAAATATTTGGTTTGGCTTCCATATCGTTTCCCTTCTTTTTTACAAATAGTTTCATGATCCAGATTTTATTGTCTCCTGCTTACTGTTTTTAAATCTCTGTTATCAATCGTACTCCATCGCTCGATGAGAAAACCATGTGGGTTATTGTCACTACGGGATACATTCCTTAATCCGCCTTCTGTGACGAGGCTCCTTGTAGTTATACTGGTGGGGCGTATAATGCTTTGTGTAGCATAACAACGGAATTGGTAAGGATATTCATTGATGTCAATAGCCACGCTATCCACCGTGATAGTTTGATTAACATTTCCCGAAATAAGCCCGGCGTAGTAACCGTTTTCTTTCAGATCATCATAAGCACGTTTTGCGCTGGCATCTGCCATGTACAGGGCTTTCGTGATATTTGCAGTAATGGCTTTGTCATCGGGATCAAGCGTAAAAAACAGCTTATGGAATGTCTTTACATGATCTCTTGCCTCCACAGGTATATTATCTTTTCGGTCGGACGCATAGGCTTCCAGTGCTTTGCCATTGGCGAGAATGTATACCTTGCTTTGCATCTCTGATACAAGGCTGAAACTTTTGTATAATGCGAAACAGCACATCACTACGCATCCTATAACCACTACAAGGGTAAAACCTCTGATGTGCCTAAATGCTGTATCAATATTTTTCATTTTTTTGAACATAAATCCTCCTTTAGCTTATTATGAATTACCCTTTAGCTTATCACCCATGTAGCCGGAGCCACCGCTTTTGCCTTCACCGAAATAGGGATTGGATGTGCCACTGCTTGCCATGCTTTGCGACATCCGGTTTGCTGCACTGCCCATAGCATCCATAGCCATACCCGCACCGGCTGATGCTGTGTTCACTACGGTTCTTGAAGAACTACCGAACAGGCTTGTAACCTTATGACCCAACGCACCACCGCCACCGGCGTGAACGATATAGTTAGCTACGGACGGGACTGTGAAATACCCAACAATGCCAATGATCATGAAGACCAGGTAAGCCATATCCGTTCTGCTGAAAAATGTATCGCCGTAATCCTGTACCTGCGATATATCCAGCTCCAGCATCTTTTCCTGTATTTTTCCGATGATGCTTCCGAAGATGTTCGCTACCGGCAACCATAAAAAGATGTTGATGTACCGTGCTATCCAGACCGTGAGGGTATGTTGAAATCCGTCAAAAACGGCAATGCCGAATACCAAAGGCCCAAGTATGGCTAATACAACTAACTGAAACGTTCGCAGTGTATCAATGCACAAGGAAGCCGCTTCAAACAACACTCGTAGCACTTCGCTCATCCATTCTTTTACTGAGTTGCGGAAATTGTAAGAGGCTTTTGACATTGCAAACTTGATGTCATTGCCTATGCTCTCAAAAAATCCCTCGTCTGACGGATCTTCATTGTCATGAGTGTATTTGTACCATTTCTCTCTATCACCGCTACCACTTTCTCCAACATACATTTGCCACACATCCGTTTTCTTAATGGCTTCTTCTTTCTTTTGCAATAGCACGGCAATTGCTTTATCTGAATTGTCCACCATAGCAGCAGTTGCTGTTACCGTGGGCTTCATAACGCCGTTAATCAGTCCTAATACAGATGGAAATATCATTACGCAGAAGCCAATGACGAAAGGACGGAACAACGGATAGAAATCAATTGGTTCGGCTCTGGATAAATGCCCCCAAACCCGTGAAGCGATATACCACATAGCAGCGAATCCCGCCAAACCCTGACCTACGCCAATCAATTGACTGCACAGGGGCATCATTTCATCATACAATTGCTCCAGCACGCCGTGCAATCCTTTCATATCGTCCGCTATGCTTTGTGCATGGCTTACGAAAGGCAATATCAATCCCACTACCGCCAGCCAGGCGGCCCTTCTACACTTTGCCATATTTATTTATTTAGTCTTGTAACCCATAGATTTTACGAATGGTCTGCGCATCGTTACGTTCCTTCGCTCTCTGCACAGCCAGTATTGTTGTATTGTTATTAAAATGCCGCAGGAACATTAATTTGTCCTGCATGTCCTCATAAATTCTGTCAATGGTCTGCAACCGTTCATCATCACTCATGCGGGTTTTACCTGCTGTAATTACCGTGAGTAATTCGTCCAGGTTGCGTAAACTCTCCTTAAATAAATTATCATAGACGCGGCCTAAATACGCCAGTTCATCAGGATTGAAATTGTCATCCTGTCTAAATCGGTCATAAGCCTTACGATATTCTTTTACCAAGATGATCTGATAATTAGTAATGTCTGCCACCCGACGATAATTGCGTACCGTTGGGCTTACGTCCATCAAGCCGTCAAGAAAAGCCTTATGTAAACTGAAATTCCCCTCGGAAATATTCTTAATCGTGTTATAACCGCCATTAAGAATTTCATAGCCTTTTTTCATATCGCTCAATATCTGCTTGAACTGCGCCAGCTTCTCGATATTGAGTATTAACTGCGCTATCTCATCGGCTTGCGCAGACGCACGAAAGGCAGGTAGTATGCCCAGGAGGGATAACGATATAATGATGATTGTCTTTTTCATTGTTATTCATTTTTAATGCCCTGTAATACACGGCTGGTTTGTACATCTGATTTATCGTTTAATCGTGAGGCAGCGAGTGATTTCGCATCATTGGAAAAACTTTGTGAGAAGGTGAACTTGTCCTGCATATCCAAATACAACTTATCAATCCGTTCAATCCGTTCGTCATCTTTCATTTCCAATTTTCCGTCGGTGGTAATAGTTATCAGCTCATCCAGCGTTTTATCACAATCATCAAGCAGCCTGCTGTAAACCCTGCCGATGTATGCCAGCTCATCTTCCGAAAAGGCATCGCTACTATTAAGCTGCCTGTAGGTACGGTTATAGTTTTGGATAATTTTAACTTGTAAGGCGATGATCTCTGCCACCTTCACATATCGCCTGACCTCCGGGTTGACCGACTTTAAAGAATTGAGATAATCGGTATGCAGGTTAAATTCTCCCTTGGTAAAACCGCCAATAGTGTTAAGGCCCTCTTTGGCTATTTTATAGCCTTTTTTTGCATAGCCTATATATACCTGAAGCGCTGCGATTTGCTGTATCAGGTATTTCTTTTGCGTCTTCTTTTGCTGAAACCACTCTGCAAAAGTTTGCGCTTTCAGGCTGCCTGCTGCTGATACGAACACCAATAATGCTAAGAGTATCTTTTTCATACATAATGTTTTTAAGGAAGCCCATATAATTTTTTTACGGTTTGCACCTCAGCTTTCGTTTTTGCACGTTGCAAACTCAATAATGTATTCTGGCGGTTAAATTCCATCAAGTCGGAGTAGTTAGCATCTACCTGATCGGCTGCATTATTGATTAATTCCAGCCTTTTGGCATCACTCATCTTTGTGGTAAATGATTTAACAATGAGATTTATCTGGTCAATATTCTTCAGGCTTTCATCCAGAATGCCCGAGTACACGTTTTCCATGTACAAAATTTCTTCTGCTGTAAAATGACTGTCCTGCCGGATCAGTGACCAGGCACGGTTATATTCATCTACGAGGCGCAATTGCTTTTTTGTTATGTCGCGGATGCGCTGGTAATAGGAGATTATAGATTTCACCTTCGCCAGTTCTTCATAGTATTTCCGGTATTGCTCTTTTTGCTTTTTAGTCCAATCTGAGATTTCGTCCAGCTTCAATTTGGATAAGGTATTTTCCAGTGTCTTCTGTGCATTTTGGAGCCAGATAGTTTTATTCTGCAAACGCTGAATTTTCAGGTCAATCGCCTTGATTACTTTTTTAACAGCAGCTTTTACTACCACCCATACTACGGCGTGGCTTTGCTGTGTAGGCGCTACTACCAGAAGTGTAGTAGCCATTATTGTAATGAACCATATCTTTTTCATGCCTTATAGATTTTAATAAATAATTCAATCGTCGTCTTTCCTTCCTCCGTTAATGTTTCGAGGTATAGAGAATTTGAGACCGCATCAAATATGCAGTACCTGTCTCCACCTATTTCAATAAGATGTCCGTTAGAATGCCAGCCGTATGTTGCTAACCAAGTTTCTTCATTTTCCGGCATGTTACTGATGTACTCTGTACGGGAAATCTGATAGAAACTGCCATAGGGTTTTATTGTAAGCATTGTTTCAACCCCAGCAATCAGTTCGTTTTTAAATGGGCGTCTTGCATATACGCCTTCCAACATAGATAGAGTAGCGTGGTGTTGCCTGCCGAAAACCAAAAGGGTCTTCACCGCCAAACGTAAATCGTGTATGAGTTCATTCAGTTTCATCAGATAAGTTATTAGCTTTTATTCCTTATGTCTTCAGCCATCGCTGCAATGCCTTTACGCATGTTCCCATCAAACTTTGCAGCATATTCCATCAGTTTCACCTTTTCAGTTTGCTCGGTTGTATAAGCGAGGTATTCCTCCAGGCTTACTTCTGTCCGATATACCTTACTGAGCATACCACCCAGGGAAATGAAAACCTCTTTATATTTTTTGGTCGGATCGTTCGCCTTATTAACGGAGAGTACGAGCGCCTTTTCCTTTTCAGTCAAACCAAGTAATTCCTGTATCTGGTCAAACTTGTTCTGGTACTTACTTTGGTCTAAGAGTATCTTGCAATCCGAATTATTTATGATGGCCTGTTTAACAACGGGAGAAGAAATAATATCTTCTACTTCCTGCGTAACCACAACCGCCTCTCCGAAGTATTTCCTGACGGTTTTAAACAGATATTTTATGTATTCCGCAAACCCCTCGGTCATCAGTGCTTTCCATGCTTCTTCTATTAATATCATTTTTCGGATGCCTTTCAGCTTGCGCATCTTGTTGATGAATAATTCCATCACGATAATCACAGTGACGGGAAACAGGATCGGTGAGTCTTTTATCGCGTCAATTTCAAAGATTATCAGCCGTTCCTGCAACAAGTTCAGGTTCTCCGTTGCGTTGAGCAGATAGTCAAATTCGCCCCCGGCGTAATACGGTCGGAGAACGTAAAGGAAATTGCTTACATCAAAGTCCTTTTCTTTTACTTTATCAGCCTCCAACCGTGGAACATAATCTTCACGCAAAAAATCATAGAAGCTATTAAAGCAGGGAAACACATCTTGGTGCTTATCTAAAAACTGGAAATATCCGGTAATAGCATTGGATAGCGCCACATATTCACTTCGCTTAAATTGCTCATCATCTTTTTTCCAAAGCGCAATCAATAAAGTCTTGATGCTTTCTTTTTTCTCTGTGTCCAGACTATCACCTTCACCGATGAAAAAAGGATTGAACTGTATGGGATTGTCTTCGCTGTAAGTGAAGTAATACCCCCCAACCATATCGCACAGCCCTTTGTAGCTATGCCCCACATCAACGAGTACGATGTGCGTTCCCTGTTCGTAGTAGCTTCGTACCATGTGGTTTGTGAAGAATGACTTGCCGCTACCTGAAGGCCCAAGTACAAATTTGTTCCTGTTGGTGCAGATCCCCATTTTCATAGGCTCATCACTGATGTCCACATGAACAGGCTTGCCGGTGAGCCGGTCGCCCATACGAATACCCACCGGACTTAACGAAGAACGGTAGCCGGTTTCAAGATTGAGGAAACAGGTCGCTTGTTCCGCGAACGTGTCGAAAGTATCGTTCATGGGAAAATCTGCCGCGTTTCCTGGAATACCAGCCCAGAATATCTGCGGAGCGCCAACGGTTTCCTGTTTAGCTACGGCATCCATCTGTGCCAATGCAGACGACACCATGTTTTTAAGGTCTTTCAGCTTTTCCTTTTCATCCGACCACACCAATACATTGAAATGCGCTTTTACAGGAAGTCGTTGCTGGCTGATTGCTTCGTTCAGGAAATCGTTAGTGGCATCTCTGGCAATAAGATTTTCACGACTATATGCTGAAAGGGATTGCAGCCTTAGTCTTTTACTTTCCAGCTTTTGAATGGTTTTCTGTGCGTCTTCAATAAAGAGATATTGATTGTATATGTGATTGCAGGGTAAAAGCTGTCCCAAAGTGGAAGCAAATCCAACGCTAAATTTTGTTTTATCGGTGCTGTATTTATCGTAATTGATACGGCTGCCGCACAAAGCAGGTAAATCCACCGCATCACCCAGCGTGTATAATTGGCAATATTTATCACCGACACGCATGGCTTCATCAAAAGTGATGTCAGCCATCAGGAAGTTGTCATTTCGCTCGGAGAGATAACAATATTGTTCTATCAACCCCATTTTGCGGCTATGGCTGTGCAGTTCTTTCTCTCTCAATCTTGTCAGCTTGGCAAAACCGCTATCTTCCATGATCCTTTTAAACTGTCCGGCACTATCAAGAAAATCTTGCAGCATTTGCGGTTTTAATGTTTCTTCCGGTACTATGGATTTACGCAGAAGGCTTGAAAACATGGAACTGGATGTTTTCCGTCCGTCCGGCTTTTTGGTGAGCATGATGTAGCAAGTATGGGCAAGGAAAGGGCGTTCATTAAAGAAACGTTCGCTGGCCCGGCTGAGAAAGCTGGTGTCTTCTTTTGAGAAATCCGGCTTATGCCCGCTCTCTAAAAACCAATCCTGTTTGTGAAACACACAGAATTTAGGGAGCAGCTTGATCGCCTTTATCCATGCCTGATGAAAGGCTTCATATTCCTGGTCTGACAGCGTAAATATTTCCGGAAGTTCTGCTTTAAAAACTACCGTCATGTCGCCATGTTTGCTTAGGATACAGTCATGCTCCACATCCATTATTGGTAAAATATCATCTAACACTTTTTCCATTTCACTCAGTTTTACCTGTTATCACTTATCAATACATTTATGGCAGGGTTTGCATCATAGCTTTGGCCCTTTGCGCTGCCGCTTGCCGGTCTTATGGTTTTCGTCTGTTCTTTTTAATTGCTGTTGTTCCTTCTGTTGTCTTTTGAGATTATCCTGTATGATTTCTTCGATGCCGATGTCCTTCCAGTCCACTGTTTTTGCCTCGAAGTGAGATTTAACATTGGTTTCTTTTAAATCATGTGTTTCATCCCAGCCGCCTTTTCTGTTGTAACCAACGGGGTCTAATACACTTTCATGAGGGAAAGAGACAAGGATTATATTCTTAGGAATGGCGGTGATCTTATCATGATCCAACCACTGAAACTCATGCTTTTTAGGGTTGTATGGTATCACATAGGCATCCCGTTCATCATCGAAGCAGAAATCAATTTGACTGAACACGATTCCATTGGATAGAAAATCGTCTTTAGGACGAAGCATATCCATGCGGATATCAACAAAGAAGGTATGACCGGCAATATCTATCGTCGGTAACTGCCCCATCAGTCTCCTGCCAAGAGCCTGCTGATCTACCATCAATGTGAAATCCGTTTTACCCTGCAACTCCTGAATGGTATAGCCATATTTCTCTGCCATCCCCGCCGGGTCAAGCTGCACCAGCTCCGGTATCTTTACCGTCCTTACATCAGTATCGTCTCCGAACAACGACGGTATGTTTTTTTCTTTCGGACTATAATCAAATACATACCCGTCATCTACATCCCGCATGTCAGATACCGGTATTACGTTTTCCAGATTTGCTTTTTCAATAAGCTGGAGGTTGGCTACGTCAACTATAAAATCAGTCCCTTCGATGTTATACACCGGCAATTCCCTTTTCATAATTATTTTTCTTTTTGTCCAATAAATATTTTTCTGCTCCGCGATTTGATCAACTTCGGAATCTGTTTACGAGCGAGGGCTTTCATCAAGCCATATTCTCCGTACTTATTGCTCATGCCGTAGATCTTCATAACAAGAGTTGCTCCGGCAGCAAGAATAATCCCTATACACAGGTAGGTAGGTAAGCCTATGATGTACATCACCGCAAAGACAATGAGCAACGCGACAACGCCCCCGCCTAAATACCAGATGTACTGTGCCTTCAATCCTTTGAACTCTATGCTCTGGTTAATTCCTTTATTGATTTGATAAACACTGTTTGCCATAACATTTTCTAATGATCGTTTTTATAATCTCATCCTGCTGCGCGGACGTTCTGCAACTTGCTGTGAGGCAAGCAGCACTTCTTCCGGAACGGAATGACCATTTACTTTTTCATTCATCTGAATAACCGGTATTTCAGCAGATTCTTGTGGCTGGATTTCCGTTGCCTGTTGCTGCTTCAACTGATTTTCCTGTATTTTGATGGCAATCTGCCTTTCAAGATTCGCCAGCTCATTTTTCATTTGCAGTAATTCAACTTCCTGTGTAAAAGACTTCGTGGTAAGTTGTTCCAGTTTAGGAATAGCTGCATTCAAATCAGACAGGGTATGCTCATATTTTTCTTTCAGGCTTTCAACACGGTCAATGGCGTTGAGAAAATGCCTTGCAGCCAGCTTGGGATTATCTGTATTAGGAAGCCCGTTATTATATGTGTACTTAATGCCATCATCGGCCCGTTGCGCATAAAAACTGTTGGAATACCTGTATTCAAAAACACCGTTTTCTTCAAAGGCTTCCTGCTTTCTGCGGATATAGAGGTTAAAATCGTACAGTGTGCCAACCTGTGCTGTATGTTCACCTGCGGCGGCTGGCTTCCAGTCCTGGTACAGCTTGATAATATGTTTGCCTATTGTTTCACTGTCTGTTGAGCTGACTTCATTCAGCTTTATAGGATTTATCTTTATACCGTCCTTATCTAATTGAAGACTGGCTTTATAAACTTTTTCGTCTTCCGTCAATTTACTGAGCGTCTTAACCGTAGATGCCTGCTCATTTTGCAGGCTTTCCAACTGGTATTTATTGCGCGAAACTTCCCTGAAATGAGATACTTTCAGGCTTTCCATTACCGCAATCTTTTTTTCCAGTTTGGATTTTGCTAACAGTGAAGTATCGCCGGAAAGTATAGCGATGTATTCAGAGAAATTCATCCCGCTTTTTTCATCAATAGCGCCTTCGTCAATCGTGCGTACATTCAGCTCACAGTTTTTCATTTGAGAGATGAACGTCTGCTTGTTTTTCAGGAGATTGAATTTGTAATTATCAAGTGACTGCTCTACTGCATATACATAGTTTCGTACTTCATTTTCATAATGTTCTTTGGCAATAAGGTTACCCTGGCGTGCGCCGCGTCCGTTACGTTGCTCTAATTCTGAAGGTTTCCAGGGTATATCAAGGTGGTGCATAGCCACTACACGTTGCTGCACGTTCAAACCGGTTCCTGCCTTTTCGGTACTGCCTAATAAAATGCGTATTTCCCCCCTGTTCATCTTACGAAACAGTTCAGGCTTCTTAATATCCGTCCAGTCGTGTATGAAAGTGATCTCCCGTTCCGGTATCGCAAAATCACGGATCAGCTTTTCCTTAAGCGCATCATAAATATTAAACTCATTTGGTTTGGGTGTGCCAATGTCAGAGAACACAATCTGTGTACCCTTATGCTGCATACTCTCTTTATAGATTTCAGCAATCTTGCGGGCGCTGACGTTTACCTTGTTATCCGGGTGATCACCGTACTTCCATGCGTTGATAAGCCGCATGTCCGCAGCCATCTTCTTTGCATAATTGGTAGCGATCAACATTCGCCCTTTGTCTTCTTCAGGCGTTAGTTTGCCACGCCCAATCAGTTCACCGTTACCGGTTTTAGCGAACTGCATCAGGTTTTTAATGAACTCAATTTGTTCAGGCGTCGGTTTTATGTTTACCAGCGTTTCATTCAGATCCGGCTTATCAAGGTTGATATGTTTTGCCGTCTTGTAATCGGTAATTTCATTATAAAACAAAGCCAGTTCCGGTACTTTAATGAAATGACGGAAGCGTTCTTTGGCTATGATTTCATTTGTTACTGAAAACTCAAAATCTGTCGTCTTACGTGCGAATACCGATGCCCATCCATCAAAATTTTCAATATGCTGACGCTCCATTTCTTTAGGGCGCAGGTATTTGAACAGCAGATACATTTCCGTGAGACTGTTAGATATGGGCGTACCGGAAAGGAAGGTTACGCATAAGTCGCTGTTGAAGCGGCTCTGTAATTCACGAACTGCAAATAGCATGTTGAGCGCCTTCTGGCTGCCCTCCATATTGCCAAGTCCGGCGACCCTGTTATGACGGGTAGTAAAAGTGAGGTTTTTATACTTGTGAGATTCGTCCACAAAAAGATGGTCAATACCCATCTCCCTGAAATTAATCCCTACATCTTTCTTTTCTTCTATGTCTTTGAGTACCGTCTTTAGTTTTCCTTCAAGATTATTCTTTCGTATCTCCAAGCCTTTGAGCATTTTCTTAGAGATTTCGCCGCCAAGTTCTTTGACAGTTTCCAGGTCGCGTTCTACATTGTCCAGTTCTGTCTGGAAGATCTCTTTTTGTATTTCAGGCGACTGTGGTATTTTGCCAAACTGGTCATGGGTAAGTATAATGCAATCCCAATTATTATTTTTTATCTCGTGAAAGAGCCGCAGCCGCTGTGCCGGTGTAAAGTCCTTTTGTCCGGGAAACAGAATGCGGGCTTTGGGATAGGCTTTTTTATAGGTTTCGGCAATCTGGTTAACATTAGCCTTCAGTGCAGCAATCATGGGCTTATGCACAATGCCCAATCTTTTCATTTCCTGAGCGGAAACAATCATGGTAAGTGTTTTACCTAATCCTACTTCATGATCAATCAAAGCGCCCCGGTTCTGTATAATGCGCCATGCCGCATTCTTCTGGCTGCTGTACAAATCTTCAATACCCAGAGCTTTCCTGTCCAACCCCGGAAAATTCAAGTGACTGCCATCAAACTCACGTAACACATAACAGTTAAAGGTGTCGTTGTACAGATTCTCTAAATCCTTCTTTTCCCCGTCAGGCAATTCATTCAGCCAGTTAATAAAACCGCTTCTTATTTGCTCAATTTTCTGATGAGCAAGTTGTATGGCTTCGTTGTCTGGCAGTCTGATGGTTGTATCGTTTGGCCCTTTTACCTCGTAGGTAAAGAAAGGGGTAGTGTTCTCCAGCGCATGTTCCATCAACGTGTATCCATAGGTTGTGCGCCCGCTTTTTGGCGTAACGGCAAATTCTCTGGCTACTTTGATATTCATTCCTGTGCTTACCTTGAAAGCATCCAGTGACGGGAAATAGTTGACGGTAGCGTCCTGTTCAAACAGCGAAGTCGCAAAACGCTCGTAATAGGAAACAGGTATCCAACGTTCGCCCAAATTGAAATCCAGTAATTCAAAAGGGATGCGCTCAGGCTGCACCTTTGCTATGGCTTCGGCGCTTCGCTTGTATTGCAGGTTATCGGGTAATTGGGCATACAGGCGTTCTGCCTGCCTTAATTTCTCTACCACGTTGCCGCTCAAATACTGATCTGCTGTTTCCCACTCATTGCTGACAGGGTTCAGATATACATGATTGCCCAGGCGACCTATGACCTCACTTTCTTCCAATCCCATTGCGGCACTGATAAAGCCGGCATCTACCTTGCCTGTATCGTTAAGGCTATGGGCAAGGGCTTCAATAGGATCATCGGTAATAAATCTCTCTTTTACCTGATGTAGAGAACGGGTAAGGATATCTGCTTTTACAAACCGTTCGCCGTCCCTTCGTTCCAGCGAAGACAATGCAATCACGCCAAACGCAGTATCTTCCAGGATACGCCTGCGGTTATCAGGGCTGTTCAGGAGGCCGTATTCTGCAATAAAATGTTCGTAAGTGTTGTTGAGCTTATCCCTGTCAGCTTCGCTGATCGCTTCGCCTGATACTTCTTTTGCCGATAATTCCAGATAGGCATCCCGGAGTGCCGTGTAATTTTCATAGAAATGAATATTACCCTGAAGACCGAGGGGCTGGAACACTGCCTGTTTATATTCAGGATCGGGATTGCCGATGGTTCCGATACTACCCATGTGTACAACCAATGTACCTTCCTGATAATACGGTTTCAGACCAATGAACGGAAGTGGAACCTTTTGCTCAAACCGGAAAAATCCTTCCAGTGTCTGATCACCTTCATACCTGAAACTGTGGTCAAACTGTTTGAGGTAATTGGATATACCTGTCAGCTCGTGCCCCAATAAGCGGGCATCCATCCAGTTTGCAGAAAGATGATCTACTTCTTTAACATTGGAATAGAGCTTGTATAAAAAGCGATTGCTTTTGTGCTGCTTTGCAGTCAGCAATACAACATTTTCATGGCTCGGTTTATCAGTCGTGCGTATCGTACCGATAATACGGGCAGTTGTCTTCTGAACGACGGTCTCATCAAGTGGGTTGATATATGCCATCGCACGGTTGATCTGTTCTGCCGGAGCGGTATCAAATAGCCCTAATTGTACAGGTACTGTTTGCTCGGTATTTTCCGGCATCGGCAGGTAGGTCAGTTTTTTGCTTTCCTGTTCTGCAACCGGTAATGTGAGCGCCTGCGCCTTCTGAAACAGTTCCGCATTGAAGCGATTTTTAAACTGATGGGCAAGACTTGCATACAGTCTATCACTGATTTGATTAATGTCGCCATCCTGCCATATCACTTCTGTTGCCCTGCCATACTGGTTTGTGCCGGGTTTCTGCACATTACCAATGACTACATCGTGATCATGCGTAGCGATGAAATAGTTATAAGGAAAACGCCCAAATTCATTTTCTCTTTCCCGTACCTCATTCAGCCAGTCTTCTTCCCAACTTATCTTTTCTTTTGCCGTATTTTTTTGAACGATCAAGAGATGATTTGGGGCTTCTGTGTTTCCTGTGTCTTTCATCAGGTTGTCCGGCATTACCGCCAGACTCACGAAATCCGCCCGCTTAAATAAGTATTCTCGTGCTGCATGATTTGAAGGGTTATTTAAAAAAGCATCTGTTGTAATAAATGCCATCAGGCCGCCTTCTGCCAGCTTATCTAAACCTTTTGCAAAAAAGTAGTTGTGTATTTTGCCCGATATTTCTTTGTCGGGAAAGTCTTCGTCATACACTGAGAAATTTCCGAAGGGAATATTGCTTATGATGAGATCGTAGCTGCCATTATCTTTAACCGGCGTTTCTTCAAATCCTACGATATGGGTAATCGCTTTAACGGAAAGGGTGCTGTTAATCGCAGAAAGCACCAATCCCGTAAGCCTGTCTTTTTCTACTGCTGTGATCTGATCCAAATCAGGAAAGGCAGTAACTGCTTCGCCTATGAATACGCCCGAACCGGCTGAAGGCTCATATACTCTCTTAGGCTGAATACCTCGTTCATTCAGTACATTGTACAGTGTTTGAGGTACGACTTCCGGCGTATAAAACGCAGTAAGTACGCTGTTGCGTAAAGAAGCGATGATTTCCTTATAGGCTGCATCATCATAACTTTCTTTGAGCAGGTCGTGTAATTGTATTATTTGCCCATGATGTTTCAGATCCTCCTTAGTAGCACCATTAGTCTGCCATTCTTCCGGTGTGCCGTAAGGATATAGAACGGCCTTGATGCCGCCGAAGCCTGCGTACTTTTTCAGGCTGACAACATCATCCGCTGTGAGCGGGCGACCGTTCTGATAATCCAATGCTATACGGATAGCGGCAAGATTATCATGCAATTTTTGGGAAACATTATAAGCCATAACCACACTTTTTCTTTCTTCACTTTTCCTTTTGGCTTAGGCGAGGTAATCATGCACCTGCCCAATGATGGCATATCTCAAATGCCTGTTCTCTTCATTTTCACTTTTAAAATCAAAATCACTGAAAATTCCCTTGCAGGCTTCAATGAGGTTCACCACTTCATAGGTGAGCGTTCCGCTTTCCTTCATCCGCTCGTAATCCGCATTAAATTCTTCTTCTATTACTGAGCGTATAT
Source organism: uncultured Terrimonas sp. (assembly GCA_964461595.1). Classification (GTDB taxonomy): domain Bacteria; phylum Bacteroidota; class Bacteroidia; order Chitinophagales; family Chitinophagaceae; genus Agriterribacter. The sequence goes on from CAYWVB010000065.1 coordinate 21,922, forward strand.
ACTGGTAGCGGGAAGGCTTTAATTCTTCTGTCATTGTGTTAAGACAGAGTTCCTCGATGATATAAGGCGGTTTTCCTTCATCAGTAAGTTGCGCTACCATCGGCATGACGGTGCTTACCTTTTCTTCCAGATAGCGGGAAACTGAATAGTCTTCCTGCAAACTGAACATGAGGTCTGGATTGTTGTGGACGATATACGCCCACAACTTTTCTGTTAGCATACTTTGCATACTTTCCTTTTTTTAAACACCAAAGAAGGATTGAATAACAGTTGCCACCACTACCAGAAAAATGCAACTGCCAAACCAGGCAGCGGCAACTTTCCCCGTGTCCTGATCGCCTGCGTTCCATTTCTGATACACCTTCACGGCGCCAATCAACCCAAGCAATGCGCCGACTGCATACATGAGGTTTGTACCTGCGGAGAAGTAGCTACGCACTTTGGTATTGGCTTCGTTGATACCCTGAATGCCATCCTGGGCGAAGGCCCCGTAGTGGATAGCAAGTAGTGCCAGAGCGGCACAGATCATAATAACCCTTTTACGGTTATTTCTTTTTGTTTTCCTGCTGCACATTTCCATAACACACGTTGTTTATTAAAATTTGAAATCAACTCTTTGAAAAAAACGGAGCGGCTTCGCCGTCACACAACCCGCTATTCCTACCACATCTGCCCTTACGCACCAGGAGGGACAGGGAAACACGCTCCGTTAAAGGGATGCTACTCTACAACATTCCACAACAGTTCCGCTTCCTCGTCATTGAGCGTAACAACCCCATATTTTTGACATTCCGATATAATCAGTTCATTTATAGATGACCGAAGTGGCGAGTATCTGACAGTAGGATATTCCTTCACCACCAAGCGTAGATATTGCTTAAATTCCTGGGGGATTAGTTTTCTGCGAGAGGCATCGGCAATAACCGACTTCAGGCGTTCAATCAGGTTTTCAACTTCTGTAAAGTCGTCATCGGTCGTTTTTTCAAAACCATTGGCTTCCTCATGACTTTCTTCGTCATCAGTGCGATATTCAGTATTATTGTTAGAGAGAGCGGATCTGAATCTCAGTTTTCGTTTTCCCGACAGTATGTCTTTAAGATCACCTGAAAAATACCGGACACCGATAAAGAAGTAATAAATGGCTAATAGTATGGCGACTGCAATGATGTAGTCCGTCCATAAAATGTTTTTTAACATACGCTTGCTTTTTTCGTTCACACTTTTTAATTCGGCTCCTTAAAGCCGTTTGCATTTTGTTTCGATAGCAAAAGAACAAAGACGAGCAAGGCGTTTCAAGTCCAACTTTATGTTGTACTCTAAGTTGTACCCTTTGTACCCCTTGATAATTAGGCACTTTTACGCCCCCATAAGCCAATTATTTTTTTTAAATTTGTTGTTGGAGATTGTATTGGGTCATTATTGTTGGATAGCTAAAAACCGATTGTTATGAAAACAGTAAGTGTATTAGGGCTTGCCATTTTCTTTCTGGCATCTTGTAGCCAGGTCAAGCTGGAAAAAGAAGAAGCGGCATCAGTGATACGTGCCGCTAAAAATTATCCTAAAGTGTACGAGTATGAAATCAATATGACTGATCCGGCGAGCGCCAAAAAACTATTGGATGCAGGACTGGAGGCAGAAGGATTGGTAACTGTGGATAGAACACAAAAACTAAAAGATGCGGGACAATCTATTGTCCATTTTACAGAGAAGGCAAAGCCCTATCTTATTCGCATAGACGAGAAGTATGATAATGTACAGGTAGTAAAAGTAGCTGATATGGATCTGGCAGAAGTTACCGGCATACAGTTACAGAACGATAATAAAATTGCTACCGTTGAATATACGGTGACGTACAAAAATATCACGCCTTTCGCAAAGCTGATGAAACGCGATCTTTCTGAAAAGAAAACTGAACGCACAAACCTTTCCTATTTTGACACGGGCTGGAAAGTAGATAAGCAACAATAACTGGCAAAATTTTGTATGATAAAAAAACTTTTTGGACTTAACCCAAATCCAACAGAAGACGGTGCATACAGTCCGTCAAACCTATCGTTGAAGTTAGCAACTTCCGACACAACTGATTATACTCAAATAAATTTCAGTAAGCCAAACAAAGACAAGCAGCTCAAAATATTAGTCGTCTGCACAGAACAATCGCAACTGGCAATGACAAATGGAAAAATATTTTCTACGGGCAATCATCCCGTGGAAACACTTGTGCCAATGTTGCATTTGAAAAACGCAGGATTTTCCTTTGACATTTTTACACCGACAGGCAAATCCGTAAAAATTGAAATGTGGGCAATGCCGACAAAGGACAAAAATGTAATGGCAATTTATGAGGAGTATAAAAGTCGGTTTGAGAAACCAAATAGCATTGCCGAATTTGCGAGAAACGATTTTGACAACAATTGCAATTACATTGCTGTTTACATTCCGGGTGGACACGGTGCTTTGATTGGTTTACCAGACGACAAAAATGTTGGTGACTTAATTAAGTGGGCTTTCAGAAAAGACTTGTTCAGTTTGGCAATTTGCCACGGGCCTGCCGCATTTCTTGCCGCAAAACCTGCAAACGAAACAGAGCCCTTTATTTTCAACGGATACAAAATTGCTGCTTTTCCTGACAAAGTTGACAAACAAACGCCTTTAATTGGTTATATGCCCGGACAGTTGACTTGGTTTTTTGGAGAACAATTGAATAAATTAGGGGTAAGTATCGTAAACTCAAAAGCAGACAAAACCTGTTTTGCCGATAGAAAATTGATTACCGGTGCGAGTCCGAAAGCTGCGAACGAATTTGGGAAATTATCTGCAACTAAACTCTTGGAATATCTTAATGGGCAGATTCAAAACGAATAGCATAAACTACTAACAAAAGACTTGGCAATACCACAACCCTCGAACTACACTTCAATCTTCAGTATTCATTTATCCTTTTAATCATCTGCTGAAGTGTTTCAATCACGATTTCTTTGTCCCTTGTTTCTGCGGAATAGGACTTGCTTCTCATGCTATCGTATGAAATGTTTTCCTGGTAGGGAGTTGACAAGTAGGGTACTATATTCTTGAATACACTGTTTAAAGAACGCGCCATCACGATTTTGAGATCGTCCGCAGCTCTTAATATCAGCGCCATTTGATCAACAGACAATATAGATAGCAATTTATGCTTTTCCTTATCCGTATTTACCTGCTTCTGCTTTTTTTCCTGTAATGGAACAATGGCATAGTGTATTCTTTTTTCGAGATAGAGTATTTCCTGGGAGAACCAGTTATCAAGCTGTTTGATCAAAGCTACATTTTGTGTCAGGAAAACTACTTCGGGCTTTTGAGGAATCTGTTTCAGGGATTTTAGGTCAAACAGTAAACGCTCCATTCTTTCAGACGGCTGATCCACGGCGTTAATATGCGCCGCTATTCTTTGAGTAAGGTTGTAGATATATGCCTTGCTGTTAAAATTCAGCCGGATCAGTACCTCATCCAATGTTGTGTAAATTGTTTCACTGTCGTTAATTTCCAGAGACTCCAGTTCCATGCAAATATCTTTTATGTAGAACATCTCCCGGAAGGTATGGGTATGCTTATCAGGGGACAGATTTAAGCGCATTTGGACATCAAGGGCTATTATATCAAACGCAGGGAGAAGATGGCGCTGTTCGCGATATTTTCTTGCTGCCCGTATAAGCCTTTTCAATACTTCCTTTTTCAAAAGTGCAAAATAGGTGGCAGGAACTCTTTCATCAATTCCTAAATAACTGGTAAAACGCTTTTCGATCAGAAAGAGCAATTCTTCGACGCATGTTATGGAACTGTCCAATACCGTTATGGATGTTGAATTATCAGGAAACCTGACTTTGTTCTCCAACGCCTGATCAAGCAGGCTAACCAGGCTGGAGTGGTAATTTTTTATGGTACACCTTATCGCTGCTTCATCGTTCAGATTAAACACCAGGGTTTTTATAGCTGCCTGTACTTTGTCCCTCTCTTGTATTATTAAATTATGTAATTTATTTAAGTCTTCAGGTACTATTTGCCTAATCTCCGATTTCTCGGGGTTCAAGGTAACGGAAACCAAAGTGTCCAGCCATTCGAGTACGTAACCTCCACACATAAGCCCTCCCTTTTAATATGGCAAACATTTGTCATTACAAAGTTAGGCTTGCTTACCGCTTGATGCTATACGTAATTACTACTATTTTCGTACTCAAATATTAGTAAATCAGCACCTTACCGCTATTTGCTGAGCTTATTTATGAGCTGTATCTTATTTTTGACCTCCGCTTTCTCAAATAAATTCTGGATGTGTTTAGTAACCGTTTTTTCTGAAATGAACAGTTCTTTTGCAATCATTCTATAGGTTTTTCCTTTCACCAGCAGGTGCGCTACTTCAGTCTCCCTTGCCGTAAAATGAAGCAGTTTACAATTTTCCTCGAATCTGGTTAACCCTAAAGGAAGACCGCTGCCTGGCTCATGATTATTCAGCTCTTGCAAGTGAGCTATGGACGTATTCAGTATTGCTTTTTGCTGCTTGCTTATATTATCCAGTACCGTTTCAACCTTTTGGTTCAATTCTTCAAAAGAAAAGGGCTTTGAAATGAAGTCTATCGCACCGAGTTTCAGACCTTTCAGTTTGTCAAAATGAGTTGTTTTTGCCGTGAGAAAAATCAGGGGTATATGATTGTACCGGCTTTGCTCCGATAATCTTCGCGCAAAAGAGAAGCCATCCATTTTGTCCATCATCACATCAGATATAATCAGGTCCGGAATGACCGTTATTTCATGTAGCTTCCTTAACGCTTCTATGCCATTTCGTGCGCAAAAAACATTGTAAGACAGGGTAAATTTCTGAAGCAGAAAATTAATCATGGTAATATTATCTTCAATTAAAAGCAAGGAGCGTCTGCCTGGTCTATATTCTCCGTCAGCAATAGCACCATAGGCAAATTCATACTTAAGTTTACTGATACCTGTGCCGTGTTTTGCTACTTCATCACTCTTGCTCAATATAAGAGTAGGAAGAACGATAGTAACCATTGTTCCTTTAATCAGTTCCGGCTGGCTTTCAATTGTAATTGTCCCGCCAAGTCTTTCAACCACTCTTTTGACGATGGGTAAGCCCAACCCCATACCCTGAAGCCCGGTATTTCTATACCCGATCTGGTAATAAGGCTCGAATACCTTTTTTTGAAATTCAGATGGTATTCCCTTCCCTGTATCCTTCACGGCAAATACAATTTTGTCTTTCTGCTTAGTGAGCGATATAACTATCTCTCCATCTTCGTCGGTAAACTTTATCGCATTTTCTATAATGTTGTTTACAATACGGTTAATGGCATTGGGATCAGCTTTTACAACAAGATTATCTTCTATGGAAACCATACAGGTAATCTTTCGCATAAAACAATAGTGCTGGAATAAGGGGAGGCTGTTTTGTAATATGGAACTGAAATCCGAAATCTGGTTATGTTTATAGGCATCAATACCTTTAGTAAAGCGCTGAATATCGAACAGGTTTATGACGTCAGAGGTTAATTTATCCACGCTGCCTTTTATAACATCCAGTTCTTCAACAGCCCCGTATTTAGATATGTATTCGTCGAGGTAGTTTTTTATCAGCGTCAGCGGAGTTTTAGTTTCATGAACAAGATTGATAAAGTTGTTTGTTTTCTGTTCGTTGATCTTTTGCAGCTCTTGTGTCCGTTTGTTCACTTCCTCCTGTAAATCTGCATTCCAGCTTTTTAATCGCTGTTCCGATTCAAGTAATTTTCCATGTTCTATCCTTAACTGTGTTACATTCCTGTGTACCTGTAAACCGAACAAAAGGAGAAAACCAACATTGGTAATAGACGCTTCCATTGCTTGTCCGAATTTGAAATAGTCTATAATCGGTAAGCCTATCCAGGGAGTCAGGCTGAATAACAGTACCACTATTTCCTGTTTTGCTTCAAGGCTTCGGAAGCTATTGCTGTACTTGTAACGAATAGCCTTAATCAAAGAGATAATAACCCAAATACCATAGAGTACGGGGATGATCATGATGTTTTGTGCATCTTTCAGGCTACCGAACGTCCAGAATACAAGTACGAAGATGAAATATGGTACTACCAGAAAATAATATACGCCCCGGTAAGCATGAAATTTCAGTTTTGTAAGACCGAATGCCTTGTACACGTAATAAGGAAAATAGCACGGAGTTATGAACCCGGTAGCGTATGCGATAGTCATCTGTAAGAAAAACGATCCAGGCAGTTGAGGATCGGGCAGCAAACCTCCTGTTACATTATAAGTGATCAGTAAAAACAATAACAGGATATTTAGAAATGTGATCTTGTCATCGGGTCGGAATAATTTAAAAATGACCAGATAGAAAAAGAAGACAATTTCTATGCTCACAAATGCGAATGTGACAATGTGCATTTCTGTCCCGAAGACTAACATCGCCTTCACATTTTGACTTCCCTACGGAAGAAATAAAGGTGATAGGTAAGATCTTCTTCGTGATAGGGCTGAAAGTTGAATTTACTATACCACGGCAGGTTTCGTACTGTTGAAGTTTCGAGGTAAACCGGTCGGCTCTGCTGGTCGCTATATTCCAGCACAGATTGCAGCAGTTTACTTCCGATGCCTTTATTTTGATCACCCGGTGCAACACCGATGAACCAGAGATAGCTAAATGGTGTTTTCGGGTGTGCACTGTTTATCAGCTTTTCCCTTTTAAGTGTTTTGGAAATGTTACTGATACCGACAGACCGAAATATCAGGGCGAGGTCTAACCATACTGATTTTAAGGTGGTCTTCTTCTTGTCAGGATAAACAATAAGGGCACACGCCTTTTTATCATTCGACAGAAATACATCTCCAAACAGATAGCATACCTCAAAGGAGTAATCCATTAATGCACGTATGCGCCGCTCACGTTTCCTGTCCTGCTTTATAATGTAGTTCACACTTAAATTGTCTTCAAACGACTTCGTAAGAATATCCACAATCAGGGATTTGTCCATGTAGTTAGCCTTTTCCATATTCGTTCTATTTACATTGTTAAGTAAACCTTATCACGTAATGGCGTTTAGCGGGCGCTCATTGTATAGCCACCAAAGCGGAGTTTCCGGGAACATTATAGCCCTATGGATGGTCAAATATTTATAGCAGTC
>CAYWVB010000066.1:0-29063 GCA_964461595.1 uncultured Terrimonas sp.
ACTCACAACGTCCCGGCTAAGCACAAGGCTATAGGGAGACGTTGTGGCGAAGTAAAGGCCTATATCAACTATATCTTTTTTGACGAGCAGTTTAAGGTGGCAGGCGGGGGGTTCAGCAAAGTGGGCAGCAACAGTGTGGTTAAAACACACACGGATCTTACAAATAAAACCGCACCGAAGAATGGATATGTGTATATTTACGTGAGCAACGAGAGCCCTGTGAACGTGTTCTTTGACAACCTGCAGGTGATCCATACCAGGGGACAGATACTGGAAGAGACGCATTATTATCCGTTCGGACTCACTATGACGGGGATAAGCTCCAAGGCACTGAACGGAATTGCGGAGAATCGCATCAAGTTCCAGGGACAGGAGTTGGCGAACAAAGAATTTTCTGATGGTAGCGGGCTTGACTGGTATGAGTTTAAATATAGAATGCATGATCCGCAAACAGGAAGGTTTTTGCAGATAGATCCACTGGCAGATGAGTATGAGTATAATAGTCCTTATGCATTCAGTGAGAACAAAGTAATTGTCCATCGAGAAATAGAAGGATTGGAAGCGGAGTATATTTTTGGAAAAGCATGGCAAGAATTAGCTGATAATTTTCGTTCATTAGGTAGGAGCATCGATAAAGCGATTACTTACGTAACTAACTGGAGTGGCTCTACAGAAAATGCCTCAAAAACAATCGGAAATACCACCATTACAAACTCCACTACTGTTTCGGTAAGTACGGAAACCAGTACCAATTTTGAGGGAAATCTTGATTACATTGTCAGGAACAATACTAACGCTGGTAATCCTGAGCCGATGGCAAAGACCAATACGACTATAAAGGTAACCGATGATCAAAAGGTAGAAGTGAAAACCTCTAAATCCACAATTACTAACAAAACAAGTATTGACGCTGTAAGTGGAAATATTTCTACTGAAAATAGTGTTAAAGTAAATCGTAGAGGCATTGATGTTGGAGGAAGTATAACATCAAATTCTAATGGAACAGTAAGCGGGAAAGTGGGGGCTTCTATTGGTAAGAGCACTAAAGGAAAAGCCAATGCTACTTTGACATCTGGCTCAAATGGCACAAATTTGCAAATCCAGATGGGATCAGAGAAGAAGATTCAAAAACAAACTATAAACCAAAGCGCAGGAATAAAAATAAATTTTTAGGGATGAAAGGATACTTGTTTGCTTTTATTTGTTTGTTTATAATGTCCTGTAATGAATCAGGTAAAAAAGTCAACGAGGTCGTTAACATAGCGATTGATGGTTCGTCAGCAGAATTACAAGCAGAAAACGCTAAGTTAAAAGAGTATTTATCTCTGCGTTATCAAAATTTATTAAAATCTTCAACTGATACAGTTTTAAAATCAAGAGCCAATATTTTATTTAAAGAAATATCCCAAACTGATAGTTTTATAGATAGTCTACAGGACGCCGTAAAGCAACTTAATCGTGAAGATGTAGAGAGTGTCAAAGTCATTAAGAACTTTTTAGCGGAAGGAAATTTAGGTGATAGCTTACATAATTGTTTGAACAATACTTTTCAGCAAGCAAAAGATTTTTCCGTCAATCAAGAACAGAAAAAAGCAATAGATAGCATCAAAACCAATATGTTTAATCCAATGAGGACAGGGAAAAGCTGGCAGGAGGAATTATTTGGAATGACTAACCCGTTAGGAGCCTCTTTAATTTTATTTGGATTACAGAAAGAATTGTACAATGTAGGTAAAATTGCTTTTGAGCAGTAGCTACAGCATTTCTTCGCCGCCACGTCTCCACATAGATAAAAGTTACTTTGCCGCCGGGTGTCCTATCATCTTCCCAGGCGTAGTCTCGGCGCATAGCTATGCGCGTTAGCCGCCGGACTCGCCGTGTAATGAGCCAGGCGGCAGACCTCGGCTGGCACCGGGTGTGCCGTGGAAGTTATAGAAGATGGTAGAAGGTCTACCACAGTCGTTGTGCAAGCGAAGGCTGTAAACCACCCCTCGGTGCTTGTTTAATAATAAACGGGTATTGAACAGCAGGGGAAAAGATTGCGAAAAAGCGATCAGGTAAGTATAAGGGAGATGAACGAGAGTGAACCTCTGAAGAAGTGATGAGATAGGCGAACCCATTGTCAAAAGCTGGTATTCCTGTGTACCAGTGAAAAGTTATAGCGGCTACTTGCATACTGGCTATAAGGCAATCGTCACTAAGGAGGCATGACCCTTTCTTCGCCGCCACGTCTCCACATAGGTAAAAGTTGAAAGTAAATACTAAGTTGATGGGACGTGGCGAACAAGCTGTTTAGTTTGTATATTAGAATATACAATCAGTCATATGCCTGTAAAAAAACCCATCCCCTATACAGAAGGTATATTCTCTATTACTATAACCTGCTATAAATGGTTACCTCTTATAGAAAAAGTAAATGGTTATGATATAGTTTATAATTGGTTTGATTATCTAAAAAACAATGGTCATTATATAATTGGCTATGTTATCATGCCCAATCACATACATGTTATGATAGGATTCACAAAAGCGAAACAATCAATCAATACCATCATAGGCAATGGCAAGCGTTTTATGGCATATGAAATAATAAAGAGATTAGAAGAAAATCATGAAGAGGAAATATTAAATCAATTGTCTGAAAGTATAGCATTATCACGAAAGCAAAATAATAAATTGCATAATGTTTGGGAGCTGTCATTTGATTGGAAGCATTGCGAATCAGAAAAATTTATTAATCAGAAACCAGACTATTATCACATAAATCCTGTTAAAGGAGTATGGCATTTATGTGAAAGTCCGGTTGATTACAAGCATAGTTCAGCTCAAAATTATCTGCAAAACAAACAAGGTGAATTTGAGGTTACAAGTTATGCTGTTGTGTTAGAAATCGGATTGCAAAACTCACAACGTCCCGGCTAAGCACAAGGCTATAGGGAGACGTTGTGGCGAAGTAAAGAAGTTGGTAAAGCAAAAATTATTCAGAGAACTTTTATGAAGAGAAAAAAAATAAAACTCATTTTGCCGTATTTGCTGACTGTTATAGTTTTAATTTATACATGGTCTGTAATAGTTACAACTGATTATTATGCAACACTAAAACATCAAATTGCGCTAATCCTTGCTCTCATAAACTTAGGCGTATATTTTTTTAAGTTTGATTATGGAGTAATGTTTACAGGAATATTATTGCTATTAGCAACGTTTAATCTTATAGCATTATTCCCTGATATAGTTTCTTCTTCTTATTTTATTAGAATTGCAGGCAAGGAGATAGCAACACCTACAATACAGGGAAGATCCCTATTGTTAATGATAGTATTTCTTGTTCTAAATTCTGGTTATCTAATTGAGGTGTATACGAATTATAAGTATGCTAAAAAAAATAATGATCATGGAGAAGGAAGGTCATTATAGTTAAGTCTGAACGTTATAAAACTACAAAAGAAGAAGCGCCTACCAGGTAATCCAGCGATACATCGAGGGCATCGGCAATTTTTGCAGCCACTTCCACCGAAGGGGTGATCTCATTGCGTTCATAGCGTCCAATGATGGCCGGTGATGTGCCAACGGCTTTAGCCAGGTCGTCCCTACTTCGCCGCCGACTGCCCTTTACTTTGTCGCCGAGTGTCCTATCATTTTCCCAGGCGTAGTCTCGGCGCATAGCTATGCGCATTAGCCGCCGGGCTCGCCGTGTGATAAGCCAGGCAGCAGTACGTGGTTGGTTGGTTTTTGTATAGAGTTAAAATAAATTAATAAGAATTGTTAATGAGTATATCTTATGATATTTTCTAAAACGCTTCTTTTACCGGCAGCCCGCGCCAACTGGCCGGCGCATTCAGTCCAAGCAGCCACGCGATGGTTGCGCCGGTATCATAAGTTATAATAGGGTTTTGCAATGCCTTGTTCTTCTTTACTCCCCTGCCGTATATCACCCAGGGAATTAATACTTCATCCAGGGACTTCCCTCCATGGCCTTTATTAATACCGCCATGGTCGGCGGTTACGATAATAACCGTTTCATCAGCAATGCCCGCCTTATTCACCGCGGCTATTATTTTCCCGATGCGGGCATCCACTTTCTTCAACTCTTCGTAGTATTCCTTTGTACGATGCCCGATATTATGACCAACACCGTCAGGCTGGTCAAGGTGAACGAAGGTGAGCGTAGGTCTTTTGCGGATGATAACAGCGGCCGCTGTATCTGTGCAAACGTCATCATTATCTTTTCCTGCAAACCTGAAATCGGTAGCGCCTTTTTCCACCAGCGGGTCAATACCCTGCCAGCTAAATATAAGCGCTGTTGATGCAGCAGGTTTTTGCATTTTCAGCAAGCTGAAAACAGAAGGAAATATTCCCCCGGGTGTTTTATCAGCTGAAGGAATTTCCGGTACCGCGCTGTTCCATTCTGTATAACCGTGCATAGCAGGCCCCGCCCCCATCAGCATAGAAGCCCAGTTTACTGCGCTGGAAGAAGGAAGCACAGCACGCGCTTTTAAAGACCATGCACCGTTTTGCATCAGCCTTTTTAGTTCAGGCATATCGGCATCCGGCACGGCATAAGCGCCAAATCCATCACAACCTATTAATACCACATGCCTGATCTTTGACGGCTGGGCAAAAAGATGGAGGCAGCACCCGAGAGCAATAAAAAATAAAAAAAGTTTAGGCATTGTAGTTGTTGTTTTAATTCTGCTTCGGCAAACTTACTGAAAACAATTTGGGATAAAGCAGTAAAAAGGAATATTGAATAGATGCGGGAAGTAGCAATACGTTGATACAGCCGCCATCACAAATTTCCTTTCTTAAGCTCTTCAGCAGCATGGTCAACGGCCCTGGCCGTTATCGCCATAAAAGTGAGCGACGGGTTTTGTGTGCCGGTGGATACCATGCAGGCGCCATCCGTTACAAATACATTTTTACAGGCATGCAGCTGGTTCCACCTGTTCAGGAGGGAAGTTTTAGGATCCAGCCCCATTCTTACGCCGCCCATTTCATGAATATCCAGTCCCGGCGCCTGCCTGCTGTCGTGAAAAGCAATATTTTTAGCGCCGGCAACATCCAGCATTTCAGCAGCCTGTTCCGAAAAGTCCTTCAATACCAGCTCATCATTGTCATCATAGCCCACCGAAACGACGAGCCCGGGCAGCCCCATCTGGTCAACCTTGTCCCTGCTCAACCGTACATGATTGCTTTCTTTAGGTATGGTCTCTCCCTGCATCATCATATATATGCTCCATCCGCCTGCACCTGTTAAGGTATCCTTCAGGCTTTCTCCCAATGTAATATCATCAGGGACAGCGCGGCTCCATCCCTGCCGGGTGGCAGAGTAAAACGTCATATACCCTCTTTGAAAATTGCTGTCCTGCTTATATACATTCCTGAAGTTAGGCATCATGACAGCGCAGGGTCTCCTGCCAAAATAGTAAGCATCGAGCATGCCGTCCATTGTAGCGGTTACACTTCCCCGGTAGTTGTGAAAGGCAACGAATTTTCCTAACAGACCGTTATCATTTCCCAACCCCTGCGGAAATCTTGCAGAAACAGAATTAAGCAGGATATGATTGGTGCCAAGCGTTGACGCATTTACAAAAATAATTCTGGCATAATATGCTGTCATCTCCTTCGTGTGCATATCCATTACCATCACACCCGTAGCCTTCCCTTTCTTGTCATCATATATCACCGAATGCACCACACTATCGGGTAGCAGGCTGAGATTGCCTGTTTTTTTTGCCCAGGGTAAGGTGGATGAATTGGAACTGAAATACCCTCCGTACGGGCAACCTCTTTCGCACAGGCTGCGTGCCTGGCATTGTCCCCTACCCTGTTCGATATGGATTTGTTGCGGTTGGGTAAGATGAGCGCACCTGCCAATTACAACATGCCTGCTTTTGTAGCGGTTTACAATGCTTTCTTTTATGCTGGTCTCGCAGGTATTAAACTGCCAGGGTGGTAAAAATTCTCCGTCCGGCAGCACTTCCAGTCCGTCTTTATTACCGCTCACCCCGATAAAACGTTCCACATAACTATACCATGGCGCCAGCTCATCATACCCAAACGGCCATGGCACTGCAAACCCATCCCTGGCAGGCCCCTCAAAATCAAACCTGCTCCACCGCTGCACCTGCCTCGCCCATAACAATGACTTACCTCCAACCTGGTTTCCCCTGATCCAGTCAAACGGCTTTTCCTGGGTGTAGGTTTGCTCTTTATCTTTCAGGAAAAAGTGGGCAGCGGTTTCATTAAAGGCATAACATTTCGATACAACAGGGTTATCCCGGAGCACTTCCCTCGTATTTCTGCCCCTGTGCGGAAAATCCCAGGGATTTTTAAAGGTGGTAGGGTAATCTTTCAGATGCTCTACATTGCGTCCTCTTTCAATTACCAGTGTTTTCAGTCCTTTATCGCAAAGCTCTTTTGCCGCCCAGCCTCCGCTTATACCCGAGCCCACTACAATGGCATCGTAAGTGTTGCTATCATTTGATTTTCCCATAGCCTAATTTATAGATAAAATCAGAATCCTGTATTTAATTTTTACCGGCGCTACATACTTAGTATTAAGTAAATCAAAATGACAGCTGTATGTTTTCGTGAGAGGTGAGACGACAAAAGGGAATACCACCCAATTGAACATCGTTCGTGCCGGCACCAGTGTATAGGAACATATCATTCGCGTTTGATATTTCACGTTTCTCCTCTCCCGTCTTCCCGCGCATAAAAAAACCATCGTGATACACGATGGTTTTTTGCAATACGATCTATATTAATATCATCAATCCAGCCCGCCGGGTTTTTGCGCATCGTGCGCCGCCGGCGCTACCTGCTCGGTAGCAGGCCTGTCAAATTTATTACGGAGATTTTTCCATGCTATCCCATCCCACAGGAAAGCAGTAACGAACCATATAAATAACAGCAGCGGTACCAATATAGTAAGCTTCATATTTCTTATTTCATCACCCAGGTGCATGAAAATAGAAACGATATAAACGGCTTTACAAAACGACAAAATGATCATTCCGCCTTTTACAAAAAGCAATAGCCATCCCTCCATGTGAAATATATAGTGCGACAAGCCCAGTGCAAGTTCTGCAATAGTAAGTACCAGGAGTATCCAGAAGGTCTTCCATATCCGTTTGGTATTAGGAGCCGGTTCATGGGCGAATGTGATCTCGGGGGAAGAAGCTATAGCTTGCTGATGTTCGTGTTCCATATTATGCTAAAATACTTTTTATTATAATTTGTTTCGTATTAGATGAGATAAAAACATAGGAATACAAATACCCAGACAAGATCCACAAAGTGCCAGTACAATCCTACTTTTTCAATCATTTCATAATGTCCCAACCTGTCAAAACGGCCGTTTCTTGTCCAGAAATACATCAGGATGTTCAGCATTACCCCACTGAAAACATGGAAGCCATGGAAGCCTGTAATGCCAAAAAAGAAACTGCCAAAACCTATCGGGCCGGGCACGGTTACCTGGTGTCCGTCGTGCATTAAGCCCGGCACAGCAGGTCCGAAGGGGTTCATTGAAATAGTGGTACCGATCTCCTTCACCACCCCGTCAATCAAAACAGGATGACTCCCTGTAATAAGGTGTGTCCATTCCCATGCCTGGCATCCAAGGAACATAAACCCTCCGAGGATGGTCCAGAGCAGCCATTTCTCAACTCCAACCCTGTTTCTCTTGTGTCCTTCATGCACTGCCAGCACCATCGTTACGGAGCTCATGATCAGTATAAAGGTCATTAAGCTGACAAATGCAAGGGGAAGGTCGGCATGTCCCATGAACGGGAAAGTATTGTACACATGGTTGGGATCCGGCCAATACGGCTGACTTACCCTTATAGTACCATAGGAGATCAGCAATGCGCCAAATGTAAAAGTATCGCTCAACAGGAAGAGCCACATCATGAGCTTTCCGTAACTAACATTATAAGGGCTTTTGCCTCCCGTCCACCATTTATATCCGGCCGGTACGTGTGTTGACATGCAGTTGAAATTTTATTAAAAAATTATTCAATGGTTGTTAATGCAATAAACTAAAAAATACAAACAGGTATACCCACAAAATATCTACAAAATGCCAGTATGTGGCAACAATCTCTACCGGGATAATATCATAATTACGCTTTTTGCTGCTGAACGCTTTGAAAAAAATAATGATCAGTGCAATCACCCCGCCCAGCACATGCACAATATGCAACCCTGCAATAGCCAGTACAAAAGAATAAGCGGCATTGGACCCCATGCCTATCATTTTCATCCCGTGGGATTGAAAGGCATAGAACCCCGCTATCTGCATGATCATAAAAACCACTCCAAGAATACCCGTGATCGCAAAGAACAAACGATACCTCGGCATTTCCCGCTCCCTGAAAGCTCTTACAGCAATCTGCATAGTAACGCTGCTTATCAGTATCACAATGGTAGAATACAGGAATATACCCGGGAGCGTAAAGCTTTCCCACCCCGGCTGACTGCGCTTTACTATATAAGCGCTGGTCAGCCCTGCAAACATCATTATTATACCCGCCAGGCCTAACCACAGGTTAAACTTGTACGGATGGATCTTTTTACGCTGCACACTCATCGCTTCACTCATTATTTTTCTTTATTTCAGGTTATTACAATGCCAATTAGTACCTATCAAACCCCCGCAATCTTATCGGCAAGCAAACTAAGCAAAACCACAGGCAAATAAATATAAGAGCTGAACATCACCCTCCTCGCTGCCTGCACGCTCATTTCCCTGTACAAACGTATGCTTTGCCATAGCATCAACAGGTTAGCGATCAAAATAATGATCAGGCTCACCATACCGCTGATATGCAATAACCAGGGAATTACTCCAACCGGCAGCATTAGCAACGAATATATCACCGCCTGAATGGCAGAATACTTTGTAGGCCCAGCGGAGGATGGCATCAGCTTAAATCCTGCTCTCGTATAATCTTTATGCGCTACCCATGCAATAGCCCAGAAATGAGGGAACTGCCAGATAAACTGAATAGCAAATAAAGCCCATCCTCCTGCGCTGAGCTGATCCGTTCCCGCAACCCAGCCGATAAGACAGGGAAATGCACCGGGAATGGCGCCGACCAGCACAGACACAGAGCTTATTTTTTTGAGCGGCGTATATACAAAAGCATAAATAAACAAGCTCAGTGCTCCCAACATTGCTGCAAGCCAATTGAACCAATACCCCACAACTGCGATCCCAATAATTGCCGATACAGCAGCAAAAGCAGTCGCTTCATTAGTGGTCATCTTTCCATTAGCTACGGGACGCTTTGCTGTTCGTTTCATCATGGCGTCCGTATCCTTTTCTGTTATCTGGTTGATAGCATTTGCAGCGCCGGTGATCAGCATGCCACCTGCAAATAATAAAAGAACTGATACGAGATTGAAAGTAATGCCCGGCGCCAGCAGATAGCTGATCACACAGGAAAACACCACTGTAAAACTCAGCGTAAACTTTATCAGCAGCATGTAATCTTTCAGCTTGTCAACAATCACAAACGAAGCGGATCGCTGCAGCTTTTCATGCGTCTCCTCCATTACTCTCAAAAAACTCTATTTAAAGAGAAACCAGTGCTTTAATACACTGCTTTCCGTGTTTAATGCGATGATTCGTCTTTTCCTACAGGTTCCGTCTGCGGAATAAAATCCCTCCCGTCTTTTCCATAATCGTATGCCCAACGGTGTACTTCAGGGATCTCACCAGGCCAGTTGCCATGTCCCGGGCGAATAGGCGTTGTCCATTCCAAAGTATTTGCTCCCCAGGGATTTTTTGATGTTACCTTTCTGCCTTTAAAAATAGAATAGAAGAAATTGAACACAAACAGCAATTGCACCAGGAAAGATAAAATAGCTGCAAAGCTGATCACCCTGTTAAGCTCAATAAACTGCTTGAACGATTCCCATCCCGCGTAATCATAATAGCGCCTCGGCATACCGGCAAAGCCTTCATAGTGCATAGGCCAGAAAATGACATAGGCACATACCAGCGTTACCCAAAAATGTATATACCCAAGTGTATTGTTCATATATCTTCCATACATTTTAGGAAACCAGTGGTATACACCGGCAAACATTCCCATAAATGCAGATACCCCCATTACAATATGAAAGTGGGCTATCACGAAATAAGTATCATGCAAATGAATATCCAGCGTGGAATTACCCACAAATATGCCGGTCAGTCCGCCCGAAATAAACATGCTTACAAAGCCTATGCAAAAAAGCATGCCGGGAGTGAACCTTATGTTGCCGCGCCACAGCGTGGTAAGCCAGTTAAATACTTTAATGGCTGAAGGCACGGCTATCAGCAAAGTCAGCAATACGAACACCGAGCCGAGGAAAGGATTCATACCGGTCACGAACATATGGTGCGCCCATACCAAAAAGGCCAGCAGGGCAATGGCAAACATAGATGCGATCATGGCCATATATCCGAATATCGGTTTTCGGGCATTGATAGACATCACTTCCGACACCAGTCCGAAAGTTGGCAGGATGATGATGTATACTTCAGGGTGCCCCAAAAACCAGAACAAATGCTGGTACAGAATAGGGCTTCCCCCTTCATTAGGGAGTATTTTGGTGCCGCTTATTACAATATCAGACAGGTAGAAGCTGGTACCCAGGTGCCTGTCGAACAGGAGTAAAATGAACCCTGAGAAAAGCACAGGGAAAGAAAGAAGCCCGAGTATAGCCGTAAACAAAAGCGCCCAGATCGTCAGTGGCATACGGGTCATTGTCATACCCTTGGTACGCATATTAAGAATAGTAGATATATAATTCAATCCGCCTAACAATGAAGATACTACGAACAATGCCAGGCTCACCAGCCAAAGGTCCATACCGATCTTGGATCCCTGCGATGCATCACCGAGCGCGCTCAACGGAGGATATACCGTCCATCCGCCTGCTGCAGGTCCTGTTTGTACAAACAAAGAAGACATCAGGATCACGCTGGCAACCACGAAAAACCAGTAAGAAAGCATATTCAGAAAAGGAGAAGCCATATCCCTGGCTCCTACCTGGAAGGGGATCAGGAAATTAGCAAAAGTCCCCGTCAGCCCCGCCGTAAGCACAAAAAATATCAGGATGGTCCCGTGCATAGTGCCCAATGCATAATAAAATTCGGGGGTGATTTTACCATCCTTAGCCCAATGCCCGAAGATATCTTCCAGCCAGGGCAACTGCAGATCGGGATAGCCCAACTGAAGCCGGAATAATACAGACATCAATCCGCCGATGATGGCCCATATCATGCCCGTTATAAGGAACTGCTTGGCGATCATCTTGTGATCCTGGCTGAATATATACTTGGTGATGAAAGTTTCATGATGGTGGTGCGCTTCATGATGTTCATGAACTTCATGCCCGCTGACTCCGTGTTGTATTACAATTTCGTTGCTCATCTCAAACTATTTTTTTGACCTGCAATCCAGGTCGGATTAAAAATTTTAACGACCGCTAATGTACAGCCACAGGCGCCTCTCCCGCATCCTGTACCCTGCCTACTTTTAGTGTATCGGCTGCAGCCGCCGGTGGCGTGTTCCCTCCATCAGGATGCGCTGCCAGGTACTGGGGTTTTTGCGAGGTGATCCACTTGTCAAATTCTTCCTGTGTTTCCACAACAATCACCCCTCTCATGGAATAATGCCCGGATCCGCACATCTGATCGCAGGATATTTCATACACAAAATTTTCATTGCCTGTAATCTTTTTCATCTGCTCCGTAGTATACTTCGGTGTAAACCACATGGTAGTAGGGGTGCCGGGAACCGCATCCATTTTCATCCGGAAATGCGCCAGACCAACATCATGGATCACATCCTGGGAACGAATGACCAGCCTCACAGGCTTATTCACCACAAGATGAAGCTCTGAAGGATGCAGATCATCGCGGTTAGCCACATCGTTCCAATCCTGTCCCAGCGGATTGCTCTTTGCAGGATCTATTAATTTATAATGCTGGCGGCCCAATACGCCGTCCTTACCGGGGTAACGATATTCCCATCCAAACTGGTGCCCTGTGATTTCTACTTCCATAGCTTCCTTGGGTGCATCTCCTGTTATACGATACCAATAGTACAGTCCGAATGACACCAGCACTGTCAGCGCGATCGCAGGAACAGCAGTCCAAAGCAACTCCAGCTTATTGTTGTGCGGGTAATAATGTGCTTTTCTTTTTTCAGAAGACTGGTAGCGGAAAGCAAACCAGAAAAGCAGTATCTGGGTAACAATAAATACAAAGCCTGTAATAGCAAGCGTGATCCACATCATGGTATCAATATTCTCACCATGATCAGATGCAGAAGGAACCCACAGCAACGTTTTCTTGTATAATAATTTGTTGCACCACCAGGCTGCACTAAGCCCCAATATCAAAAATAGCAGCATCAAAAATGCATTGATACGGTTATTTTGTTGAAATGCTTTCTTTTCGCCTTTGAGTACAGATACATATTCGCTGGCCTTCGCGATCTGAAAAACCACAATGAATATGAGCACTACTATTATGACTACAAAATATTCCGTCCAGGTCATCTTATATTAAAATTATACTTTAATAATTTACTTATATATCCTTTTCCTTATCCCAATTATGTATGATGCATTACGCTTTCCTTGAGGTAAGGATGATACTTGGGCACCATTGGAGCTTTCGATAAAGCCTTTCCTGTGAAAAACATGGTTATTCCAACAAACAATGCTAAGGTACCCCATTCAAACCAACCTATGCTATAATGTTCTCCCAATGTTCCCGGCATTACCATCTGGTAAAAGTCGAGCCAGTGACCGAGGATCAGCGCAACGGACATAAAGGTCATTATAGAATAGCTTCTCTTAGATCCTCTCGTCATCAATATTAAGATCGGTGCAATGAAATTTACACAGAAGTTTATCCAGAAAATAGGCTTATACACTCCCTGGAGACGCACTTTAAAGTAGATAGTTTCCTCAGGGATATTACCATACCAGATCAGCATGAACTGGGCAAACCAGAGATATGTCCAGAAAATAGAGAAGGCAAAAATATACTTGCCCACATCCTGCAGGTGTTCAGTTGTAGTATATTCAAGATATTTGTGATTCTTTAAAAACACGATATATAAAGCGATCAGCGCAAGTCCACCTACAAATGTGCTCCCGAAAGTATACCAGCTATACATGGTAGAATACCAGTGTGCATCTATGCTCATCAGCCAGAACCAGGGAATAGTGGAGCCAACCGTCAGCGCAAAAAACACGATAAACAACCCCGCCCATATTGTGTTGATCCAAATATATTTACGGGCCTGCTCCCCGCTCATCGGCTGATCATCTGCTTCGCGGGAGAGCTTACGCATTTTTGCACCGGTATAAGACCAGACAAACAGTGTAATGATCGTCCAGACAAAAAAGAAAGTAGGATTAAGAAACCCGCTTTTCCAGGTAAGTATCTTATCGCCGGCAACCGCATTTTTATCTATCCAGTGATACACATGGGTCTGTCCTCCCATAATGATACCGATAAAGACAAGCAGCGTGATCACAGAAAATACCGGCACCAGGGCAGAAATGGCCTCAGGAATACGCCTGAATGCTGTCTGCCATGCGCTATGCCCAAGGGTATTTGCACAAATAAAGAACATACATGCATTGCAGATCAATAAGAAGAATACACTGTTTTGGAGCAGCACCGCCCAGAAGCGGGTGCGCGAATGCTCATCGCTGCTAAACCCAAGAAAAATCAATCCTGCAATAAAAGCTGCTATCCCTACAGCCAATAGCCCGTAAGTCCACTTTTTATACCCGACCGGAATCTCAAATTGTTGCTTAATCATCCTCAATTTGTTTTTATAGATATAAATCTGTTTTTATTTTTTTGCAGTGCTGTCAGTTGCAGGTGCAGCAGCAGGTTGTCCAGTTTTCGATTTAATATAATGTACTACCATCCAGCGCTGCTTATCGCTGAGCTGTGATGCATAGCTTCCCATTTTATTTTTCCCGTAAGTCATAGTATAATACAGTTGCCCGTCTCCCTGGCTTACAATTACGGGTTCAGTCAGGTTTCTGGGAGCGGCGGGAAAAGGTCCGTCGCCACCTTTCCACAAAGGCCCGTTACCATTAAGCTTGGTGCCGTGACATATACCGCAATACACCAGATACAGTCTTTCAGCTTCTTTCATCTGCGCCGAATCCAGCGGGGGCAGGGGATTTGAAATAAATCTTGCCTTACCATGATTGGTAGTATCGCCGGGAGCATCTTCTGCAATAGGAAAAGGCGGCAGCTGATCTCTTGAAATGGTACCGGCTACAGGCGTCCTGTTGGTCTGCTTATCGGGAAAGATATCATTTTCAGAATAGGTTTCATAAGCTCTGCTGTATGCCATATCCGGCATATATACTCTTCCGGGTTTGCTGCTGTCACTGCAGCTTGCCGCAGCAATAGTGATTACAAGAACAACAGATGATATGACTGATATTTTTTTCATTCTTTGTTTATATCTTTTCGGTGAATGGATCTTACCGGATCGTTATTGGCAAATTATCCAAACGTTCCAATTTCATTTTATTATTAAGCGGTAATAGTTTCCGTCTTCGATTCAAACAATTTCCTGTCCATATCATAGCGTCCTATCCACCATCCTGTTTCCGCTACCTGCGTATTTACTTCTATAGCTCCCGCTGCTTTCAGAAACGCTTCCGTTTCCTGAACATTTGTTTTTGAGGTGCATTCTATCACCATTACAAAAAGATCGTCCGTTGCACGCTTATGGAAGTGGTGCTTTTTCACAAAAGGCGCGATCTGGCACAAATAACAAAAGGTAAGCACCATACCTACCGCGGAAAAAAGCACTGTCAGCTCAAATATAATAGGGATCCAGGCTGGCAGCGAGAAGTGAGGTTTTCCTCCATAATTCAGCACCCAGTCTTTGGTAAGCACCCAGCTTATAAAAGACAGGGCAGTGGTAGTGCCAGTAAGCCCATAGATAAAGCCTGCTGTATGCAACCGGGTCTCCCTGAGGCCAAGCGCTGCATCTAACCCATGCACGGGAAACGGCGTATATACATCATGGATCTTATACCCTGCCTTGCGTACTTTTTTAACTGCGGGGAAAAGCACAGCTTCATCATCAAAACAACCGACAACAAATTTTTTTATGTTCATAACCTTAAACCTCTGGGTTTTTTAAGGTGAAATAATGTTTTCTATATATTTTTCTTTTACACCACGCCAATCATCAGTTATTTAGTGATGTTCATCATGATGTGTCTTTGCATAAAATTCTTCAACGCTAAGGTTTTCCAGGTCAGCCATTTTAGCCTTATAGCTTTCCCCCGAGGTTTTCAGCACATGCTTGATTTCCGCAATAGCTATCACAGGGAAATATTTTGAGAAAAGGAAATAACAGGTGAAAAACAACCCGAATGTTCCCAGGTAAAAGCCAATTTCAAATATGGTTGGCCTGTAATACATCGTCCAGGAAGAAGGAAGATAATCCCTGTAGATAGAAGTCACGATGATCACGAACCGCTCAAACCACATACCTATATTAACTATTATGCTCATGAAAAAGGTAAACCCTATATTCCTTCTCAGCTTTTGAAACCAGAATAGCTGCGGAGATACCACGTTGCAGGTCATCATTATCCAATAGCTCCATCCGTACGGACCGGCCAACCTGTATTTGAAGAAGGCATCATATTCATAGGGGTTGGCTCCGTACCATGCTATAAACAGCTCGGTCAGGTAGGCGCATCCCACAATAGAGCCGGTAAGCACAATCACCTTGTTCATGGCTTCTATGTGACCCAGCGTAATATAGTCCTGCAGGTTCATTACACGGCGCGTGATCAGCATCAGCGTCTGCACCATGGCAAAACCTGAGAAGACCGCACCTGCCACAAAGTAAGGAGGGAAGATAGTAGTATGCCAGCCCGGTACTACCGATGTGGCAAAGTCGAAAGATACTATAGTGTGTACGGAAAGCACCAGTGGAGTGCTCAGACCTGCAAGCACCAGCGACAGGCTCTCATGGCGCTGCCAGTGCTTGGTGGAACCGCTCCAGCCAAATGAAACAACACCATAGAACAGCTTCCTGAGCTTTGTTTTAGCACGATCCCTGATGGTGGCCAGATCGGGGAGCAGCCCGGAGTACCAGAATAACAATGACACGGTAAAATAAGTGGATATCGCAAATACGTCCCACAGCAGCGGCGAGTTGAAATTGGGCCATAAAGCACCGCGGGTATTGGGATAAGGCATTACGAAGAAAGCCATCCACACCCTTCCCATGTGCCAGATGGGGAACTGCCCTGCGCACATTACCGCAAATATTGTCATCGCTTCAGCCGCCCTGTTCACACCGGTTCTCCAGCCCTGGCGGAACAACAGCAGGATAGCCGAGATAAGCGTACCCGCATGACCGATACCTACCCACCATACGAAGTTGGTGATATCCCAACCCCAGCCAACAGTTTTACCCAGGTTCCACTGCCCGATACCATAGGTCACATCCCTGTATATGGAATACACTCCAAACAACAATAGCGCTACCGAAATGTAAAACCCGATATACCACAACCGGGAGGGTTTGGCTTCAATGGTATACACAATATCTTCCGTAACGTCGTTGTAGGTTTTTGTGCCATCAACCAATGGTTCCCTGACGAAAGATTCGTATTTGATCAAACTCATTTCTAAGTTATTTTTCCTGTATTCCTTTCAGAACACTTTTTATAATTGATAATTCTGCTGTTTATTTTTTATTCTACCTTCCTGCAATATCAGTGTTGCGCCTCTTCCTTCAGTTCGGTAGCCCCATGCTCCTCTTCTTTGACACCTACCGGACGGTCAGTATTCCTGATCTTGGCCAGATAACTTATATTCGGCAGCACATGTATATGCTCCAGCGCATAGTAGGTACGGTGGTTCTGCTCTTCATTTCTGAGCTTATATACCCTGCTTTCTTTATCATTCACATTCCCGAATACAATAGCCCCGGTTGAGCAGGCCTGCATACAGGCTGTTTTTACATTTCTTATTTCAGACGGATCCTGTGACTTCTTTGCTTTGAGCTTGGCATCCTGCAGGCGCTGCACACAGAAGGAGCATTTTTCAATAACGCCGCGTGAACGAACCGTCACGTCAGGATTTAACACCATCCTCGTAAGATCATCATTCATCTGTGCTACCACAGGGTCAAGACCTCCCACAATGCTGAAATGCTGGTTATCGGGGAAGCTGTCTGCTCCCGTATAATCCGCCCAGTTAAAGCGACGCACTTTGAACGGGCAGTTATTGGCGCAATACCTGGTACCGATACAGCGGTTATATGCCATCTGGTTCAATCCTTCAGAACTATGGTTAGTAGCAGATACGGGACATACATTTTCACAGGGCGCATTATCACAGTGCTGACAAAGCATCGGCATAAAAACTACGTTCAGGTTGTCGCCCTCTGTTTTATCCCTGTAAGAAGCATAGTACCTGTCTATCCGCAGCCAGTGCATTTCGTGGAAACGCTTTACCTCGCTCTTGCCCACCACCGACACATTATTCTCTGCCGTACAGGCGATAGTGCATGCGCCACAACCTGTACAGGCATTCAGGTCAATGCTCATCCCCCAGTGAGCGCCGGGAGACTCGTAATTGGGATACATAGTAGCTTCTGCCCTGAAATCGCCGGTATGCTTTGCAAAATCTTCTGCAAGCTCTTCCCGGTAATGGGGAACGGCTTCGGGATTTTTTCTGAAATCTGCCAGCGTATATTCTCTTACCACTTCTACACGACCCTCGTACTGGTTGTGCGTTTGGGTATAGGCAATATCATAAGTGTCGCCGGTATCTTTATAGCCGGTCACATTGGTTGAATAATAGGAACGGGTAATACCCTTGCCATCTACCAGCGGGTAAGCATTATAGCCCACATTTGCTCCTGCCAGACCTACTCCCTCTCCCCTGCCATAACCAACTGCCAATGCAATTACTTTGGGATGCATACCCGCAATAGCCAGTATGGGCAATTTAACCGGTTTACCGTTGATAGTAAACTCTACCACAGGCTTTTTATATTCTACTTCATACTTGTCGTCGAGCGCAATGCCCATCTCCTTTGCCATTGCATAGGAGATCATTACATAGTTATCCCATGTAGCCCTGCTGATAGGGTCGGGCATTTCCTGCAACCAGGGATTGTTGGCAGTAGCACCGCTGCCTATAGAAACTTTCTGGTATAATACCAGCTCTGTGTTGTCGCCGCTCTTTACAGAAGCTATTTTAGCCGCAGCATCGGCCACAGCAGCGCCATTATACGGAAGAGAGGCAAAGCTTACCTCCGCCGGTTCAACCACGCCGCTTTGCAAAGCAGCATCAAATGCCATCTGGCCACCCAGCTTTTCTACCCAGTATTTCTTAAAGTATTCGTCGTAATGAGTATTGCTGCCGCTCCATTTCAGAAGTGAAGTCTGGAAAGGTCTTGTAGAGAACAGGTGCTCAATAGTAGGCTGCATAAGACTATAAAAGCCCACTCTTGCCTCTGCATCGCCCCAGCTTTCAAGATAATGAGGATGGGGGATGATATATTTACAGAGCACTGAAGTTTCGTCAGCCCTGTCATTAAATGATACCGAAAGCTTAACTTTTTGCAAGCCGCTGATAAAGGCCGCGGCATCCTGATAATTGTAAGCAGGATTTGCTTCATATATCAGCAGGCTGCTTACCTGTCCGCTATTCATATCCTTCACCAGTTGATCCATCTCGCTGTCAATACCCTGGCGTATCTGCACCGGGGCTGCCCAGTTGATGGTAACGCCATTAGCGCCCAGCAACTCATTGATCGCATTCACCAGCACCTGCATATCCGGATCATTGCTGCCGCATACTACGAGCGCCGCTCCTTTGTTGGCGCCCAGCATAGAGGCTGCCATATCAATACCTTTCTTCACTTTTTCATCTGCAATAGCGGGAGCTGTAACGCCTCCTCCAAGCTTAGCCAGCAGGTTAAGCACTATAGCGCCGGTTTCGGAAGGACGGATAAGAAAACGGTCGTCGGCATTGGCGCCGGTAAGGCTAAGCACTCCTTCAAACTGGATATGCTTGCTCATCTCAGGGTTCTTCTGGTTGATCTTACGACCCGAAGCATACTGGCTTGCATATTCTTCACTGCTGAGCCATGTACCCAGGAAATCAGCATCTATACTTACGATCACCTTCGCCTTATCAAAACGATAGGAAGGCAATGTCCTTTTGCCATAGGATCTTTCGTTGGCCAATAACAACCCGCTATAAGAAATAGCATCATATTGCACATGACGCCCCCCCGGATACTTGGCAAGAAATTCAGCGATCACCTGCCTGGTGGTAGGGGAAGTGATAGTAGAGGTGAGCAATACCGGAGTAGTTCCGGAAAGCGCGCCTGTGATCTTTTTATCCAATGCTTCAGATAACTGAAGCTCCTTAAGCTCTTTATTCACTACTTCTGCAGGCCATCTCAGGCGTGCAGTATCGTACAGGTCGAGCACTGAAGACTGTACGCGGGCGGAAGTGCCTTCGCCTTTCATATTCAGGAAGGAATGATCATTCCCTTCAATTTTTATGGGGCGGCCGTCTCTTACCTTAGCCACTACCGGCACTACATCTCCTTCGGCAACATAAGTGGTAGCATAGTACTGTGCAACACCGGGAGAAAGGTTTTCAGGCTTATTGAGGTAAGGAATGCTCTTTCTTACCGGCGCTTCACAACCTGCAGCTACGGCAGCCGCCGCAGTGCTGAAACCTACATATTTCAAAAAGTCTCTGCGCGGAGTCTTGGCATCAAGCAAACCTTTGCTATTGTCAAACATCGGCAGATCTTCCTGAAACTCATCTTTGACTGATTTCTGGTAGCCCTCTGTATTGTTTAGCTCTCCTAAGTTTTGCCAGTACTTTTTTTGGTCCATTTATTACTTAATTTGAGAATTTTATTCCGCTGCTGCGGAATGAAAATGCTTGCTTTATAACAAGTTTCTTTGGCTATTTACGGCTGCACGTTCAAACTGCCATTTACTAATAATGGCATTTCTGACACTCAGTTCCACCTATCATTTCCACTGTCACGCTATCAATTTTTTTATTCTTGATATCCTCGTGGAATTTTTCGTAGATGCTGTAGAATTTATTGTTTTCAAACTGAACTTTCGTATTACGATGGCAATTTATACACCAGCCCATGCTCAGATCAGCAAACTGATGCACTTCATCCATTTCGGTGATATTGCCGTGGCAGGTCTGGCACTGTTGCTGTCCTACTACCACATGCTGGGAGTGATTAAAGTATACATGATCAGGAAGATTATGGATACGTGTCCACTGAATGGGTTTACCCTTGCCGGTATACTGGTTCTTACTTTCGTCCCATCCGGCATATTCATATAATTTTTTGATCTCTGCGGTTCCGTTTACCTCGCTGCCGTCTTTCCTGTATAATGCAGGGCCTTTTGTGTATTCATTAATGGCCATGTGGCAGTTCATGCATACGTTCACGGAAGGGATATTTGCCTGCTTGCCTTCCTGCGGGCCGGTATGGCAATAGAGACAACTGATCTGGTTAATGCCTGCATGCACTTTGTGAGAGTAGAAGATAGGCTGCTCAGGCTCATAATTTTGCTGGCGCCCCAGGCCTACAGCGCCCTGAATGGTGAAATAGCCGCCTACCAGGAACAAGGCAATGATACAAAGCGCTATATATAATTTATTCCTATAGAAGGGAACAGGTTCAGAAGCAGGTATGCCCTCCTTATCGTCAGACATTTTTTTGAGGTTGCTGTTCACCTGCAACAGCGTAAGGGCTATGACAGCCAGTATTAAAGTAAGAACGCCGAATAATAAGGTATTGTCGCTTTGAGGTTCAGCCGCTACAGCTTTACCATCCCCGCCTGAGGGCTTAGGACCACCAGGGCCTGCGGCAAAAGTTGTATTGATATAGTTAACGATCGCATCAATCTCGGCTTCTTTCAGATCGGGAAAACCCGTCATCATGATACCATTATGAGAAGCTTTTAATCCCTGGGTATAAGCATCATTGGCCATAAAAGCTGCCGGGTTATGGATCCAGGCATACAACTTTTTCCTGTCGCTCCAGGGACCTCTTTCTTCCAGACCACCCAACGCCGGCCCGGTAGATTCTTTAAATACACTGTGACAGGCAGCACATTTTGAATTAAAAATAGCCTTACCATCCTGTGCGCTGGCTGTATTAACCAAAAAAGAAAGAGAGAACACTAAGAGAGATCCAAAAACAAGTCTTTTTACAGTTGATCGTTGGTAGCTCATTATATCCAAGGAGTTTGTGATGATGCGGACTTATCCTGTTCGCTGCAAAAATAGGTCAGTATGCTGATAAAATATTAACATTTCCGAAAAAAATTTTTCCTTATCTGGCCTGCATTTCAGCAGATTTTTCGTATACTATGTATTTTTTTGTCATGTTTTTGTAAGCTGGTTTTACCTATGGGATTTATTTCACAGCTATCATAAATATCATTGTTTTTCGTCATCCTGCGCATGGATGGGCGCATTTCAATTTTTCGTATGGGATTGAAATCGCAATGATATATATATTATCGAGCCTACGGCTCTGGAATACGGAACAGCAAGGGGCTGACCAAAAAGGTCGTTGAACGTCTTTGCGAGGGAGGAACGACCGAAGCAATCTCATTGAATGATAGAGTTTAAGTATTGAGATTGCTTCACTTCGTTCGCAATGACGACCTTTTGGTCAGCCCCGGTAGCATTTTGTTCCAACGGATTTCAATCGTTGCACATTTCCACTTGCGAAAAATTGAAATACACCCATATGGATCATTACTTGCGCTGTGCAGCCTTATTACCTTATTTGTAATGGCTTATCAGTTAGTAAGGTCTTAAGGTTGGGGATACTAATCATAACTGTTACCATTGTTTTCGAAATGAAAATTTGAAAGTGGCCTTTGCAAAAAAATTGTATTTCCTTTGCACTAAGGAATTACGCGAAAGACAAGAAGCTGAAAAATTAAAGATGAACAATTTGCATCATAATAATGATCAACCCGGCACCCGCCTCGCCATATTTGCCTCAGGCACAGGCTCTAATACCCAAAAGATCATAGATCATTTCAGGGAAGACAGCAGCATCCATATCGCACTGATTGTAAGCAATAAACCCAAAGCGGGCGTGCTGGATATTGCCCAAAGGGAAAACATCCCGGCAATGATCATAGAAAAAGAGAAGTTTTTTGCAGACGGGTATGTATCAGCATTAAAAGAAAAAAAAATTGACTGGATCATCCTGGCCGGTTTTCTATGGAAGGTGCCGGTGTCTTTGATTGAAGCTTTCCCAGAGCATATTATTAATATACATCCGGCGCTTTTACCCAACTATGGCGGCAAGGGAATGTACGGGCACTTTGTGCACGAAGCCGTAATAGCTGCGGGAGAAAGGGAAAGCGGCATCACCATTCACTATGTAGACGAGCATTTTGACCACGGCAAAACCATATTCCAGGCAAAATGCTCCGTTGAGCCAACAGATACCGCGGATAGCCTGGCCCAAAAGATACATGAGCTGGAACACTGCTATTATCCCGCCACTATCCGCACTCTTGTCACTAAAAATGACAAGCCGGTACTGTAAGAAATACCGGACCGGGATAGCTTACTTTTCTAATACATGATCCTGCCTGTTATATCAATGCATCAATTTTTTTTGCCAGCGTTCTGTCCTTTTCCGTCACTATATTGCCTGCATCATGGGTAGAAAGCCATATTTCTACCTTATTGTATACATTGGTCCACAGCGGATGATGATCCATTTTTTCAGCAGCCAGCGCCACCCTGGTCATAAAGGCAAAGGCTTCTGAAAAATCCCTGAACTCAAATTTTTTATACAGCCGGTTATTTTCTTCCTTCCACATGAGATATTTGAGATTTAAGATTTGAAATTATTCGGGGGTCGTAGCACATCATGATCACTTATGCTACGCCATCTATTAAAAGACAAGATGGATCTTGTTTTTTATTTTATCCTTATCCAGTTCCGTGATCAGCTGCACTCCTGCTATATCTTTTATAGATTGCAGCAGCATATTAAGATAATCATTTTTTACCTCATCGCCTTTCAGCAACCAGAGAAAATCAAGATGTCTGAATTCAGGCAAAAGATACTCACCGTTGCACTGGTTGCTGTAAATATAATTTCCAAGCGAGGAGCCGGGCTCATTATATTCATAAATAGAAAAGAAATACCGGCGCCCCTTTTTGGCAAGCTGGATCTCAAGATCATTGTTCAGCCTGAAATCGCAACCCAGTGCCTGGTTCACCACCCAGCAAAACCGGTAATCCTTTACCGGCGCAACAATGCCCAGCACTCTTGTATCCGAAAAAAAATCTTCCGCCAGGGCGTTATTGTCAATTGCAAGCTTCATTAATTATTTTATTGCCGTTGAAATTTTCTCTGCCGGGGTAAATGCGATCTTTCCTCTTTTATTAAGATCCTCAATGAGATTACCGATATATTTTATAATATAAAGCTCACCGGTATAATTGATCTTACCGGCATCATCGCCCGGCTTGTGATCATCGCTGTGATACCCCGTAGAAAAGAACAACGCCGGGATCTTCTTTTGATAAAATGAAAGGTAATCACCAGGCTTTGCTCCCGCCGAATCTACCTTAATAGTAAAAGGAATATTTTTCCGGGCATATATTATTTCATTCCATTCCGGCGATGTGTGTGTGCCGGCAACAGTCACCGCTTTTTCATTATCATCCATGCTGCCGATCATATCCATATTGATCATATAGTTGACTGCAGAGAGATCAACAGTGGGGTATTCGGCAAAATATTTTGACCCCTGCCACCCTGGTTCAGCGCCTGAAAATGCAACGAGCAGATAGTTGTTTTTTCTTGCTCTCGACTTTTTCAGCATACGCGCCAGCTCTATTACTGCAGCAACGCCGCTTGCATCATCAGCCCCGTGATATACCTGCTTTGATTGCTGCTTAAATATATTACCCTCTTCTCCATGCCCCGTATGGTGATAATGCGCCCCGATAATGATAGTAGAAGGAGCATTATTGTTAATATATCCTATCACGTTTCTCTCTTTAAGTATCCTGGTCCCGATATCTGCCGCCAGCCGCACATCGTAAGTAGCAGAAGCATCTTTCAGGTATTCCTGCCGCCCTGCTTTGGTAAGATAAAAAACAGGAAGGGCTGCGGCAGGGGAAGTGTCCTTCTTATTAAAAGCGATATTATCCTTATTATCGCCCGTATTGTAGATCACCAGGGCAGTAGCGCCTTTATCATAAGCTTTCTTTGCTTCACTCTTTACAAACTCATATACATTAAACCTGGGATCATCCTTATGCTCTTCCAGCGCCGGGTCAATATCCATGAACCATGGCACTCCTTTTTCAGCCAGTGAGGTAGCCACTGCAGTTTCAGGAATGGAGGCATTGGGGCTGAATACCAGCGGAAAATAATCTTTGCCTACCATCATCTCCCTGTCGTTGACAATGAACATTGTTCTTTTATTGATCTGCTTCCCATCCTCTATCTCAAATTCCTGGAGATAGCTGCCATTATCCCCCCCGGGTAATATGCCAATGCTTTTAAAAGACGCTGCAATATAGCCTGCCGCATGCTGCTCTCCTTCAATTCCTGCCTTTCTTTCTTCCTGCTTGTCAGCAGACAGATAACTGATATTCTTTTTCAGGTTATCTACAATAATACGGTCGGCTTTTTTCAGCTTTTGGGCAGGAAGGATATTAACATGGGAAAACAACCATAAAAAAAACAGTAGTTTTTTCATTACGGGATAAAATGATTTAATGCCTGCGGCAAAGGTATAATTAGTCATGTTAATTAATGCTTTCATTTTTCATGCCATTCTTCTGTTAATATTCAAAATTGCTGAAGATACCGGGCCAATCCACTGACAAATTAACAGCAGTTAAAGACACAGATTAAATCTGCGCCTCTGCGGCATTTTCTGTATACTTTCCAATTTCGTAAACCACAGCTGATAATTTGCACTTATTTTTGCAAATTCCCTTATACCAAACATTGAAACAGCAATTACATATCGCTTTAATAGGAAACCCCAATAGCGGGAAGAGCTCCTTATTTAATGCACTGACAGGACTTAAGCAGAAGGTAGGTAATTTCCCTGGGGTAACTGTTGACAAGAAAACAGGCGAGTGCAGGATATCGGAAACATTATATGCAACCATTATTGATCTGCCGGGCACTTACAGCCTTTACCCTCGCCGCGCAGACGAATGGGTAGCTTATAACGTAATGATGAATCCCGGCAGCAAAGAAAAACCAGATGCATACATACTGGTGGCCGATGCGAGCAATCTCAAACGCAACCTGCTTTTTGCCAGCCAGGTCATTGACCTGAAACAGCCCCTTATAATTGCGCTTACCATGATGGACATTGCTTCCAAAAAGGGCATTACTATTGATATCTCCGGGCTGGAACGGGAGCTGGGCGTACCGGTAGTGGCTGTAAATCCCAGGAAAAACAAGGGGATGGCTGAGCTGAAAAAGACTATTGAGCAAACTGCACAGCAATTGTATAAACCCCCATCCAGGAATTTTGCAGAATCCACGGCTACAACACAGGAGGCGGTTGGCGATATAAAAAAAATATTTCCCCAGATCAGCGATTATGCAGCAGTACATTACCTCATTCATCATGAATCTTTTTCTCTTGACGACAACACACAGGAGGCCATAGAGCATATTGAACAAAAGCATAATTTCAATCATACCAAAGTACAGGCAGAGGAGATCACACAGCGGTATGCCCGCATCAGGCATATTATGCAGCAAACGGTAATAGAAGCAGATCCCAAAGAAAAACAGCTTCTCACCGACCGGATAGATAAGATACTGCTGCACAAATTCTGGGGGTATATCATACTGCTGGGAGTGCTCGCCGTACTTTTCCAAAGCATTTTCTGGCTGGCTACTTATCCCATGGACGCTATAGAATGGGTCTTCGGCGCTTTTAGCACCTGGCTGTCGGGCATACTGCCTCAAACCTGGTTCAGCGACCTGCTGGTCAACGGGCTGATCGCAGGGCTCGGGGGCATCGTGGTATTTATACCACAGATCATGATCCTGTTCGGATTGATCACCATACTGGAAGATACCGGGTATATGGCGCGGATCAGCTTCCTTACGGATAAGCTTATGCGCAAAGTGGGGCTCAACGGGAAAAGCGTGATGCCTATGATCAGCAGCTTCGCCTGCGCGGTGCCTGCCATCATGAGCACCAGGAATATAGAAAACCGCAAAGAGCGGCTCCTCACTATCATGATATCGCCGCTGATGAGCTGCAGCGCAAGATTACCGGTATATATCATCCTCATTTCGCTGGTAATACCTCAAAAATATTATTTCGGCTTTATCAGCCTGCAGGGACTGGTAATGACCGGGCTGTACCTGCTGGGCATTGTAATGGCGCTGGTGGTATCTTATGTGATGAAATGGTTTATCAACATCAAAGAAAAAAGCTTCTTCATTCTTGAACTGCCGCTATACCGTACTCCCAGGTGGAAAAATGTATTTACCACCATGGTGGAGAAAGCAAAAATATTCACTTTCCAGGCGGGAAAAGTAATACTGGTGATCTCTCTGATCCTGTGGCTCCTCAGTTCCTATGGTCCACCCGGCCGGATGCAGCAGGTGGAGGAGCGGTATGCAACCCTGGAACAACAAGCACCCGGAAATACCACTGCCATTGAGGAAGAGAAAAAGGCTGAATTACTTGAAGCTTCTTATGTAGGTATATTAGGCAGGAGCATAGAACCGGTAATTAAACCGCTGGGGTATGACTGGAAAATAGGCATTGCTTTAATTACTTCTTTTGCGGCAAGAGAAGTATTTGTAGGCACCATGGCCACAATATACAGCGTAGGAGAAGATGCAGATGAATATAATCCCTCGCTGCGCGAAAAAATGTATGCCGCCACCTGGCCCGACGGCTCTAAAATATATACCCTTGCTTCAGGCGTGTCGCTTATGGTATTTTATGTATTTGCCATGCAGTGCATGAGCACTCTCGCTATTGTAAAGAGAGAAACCCGCTCCTGGAAATGGCCTATGATACAGCTCGGCTATATGACCCTCCTGGCTTATATAATGAGCTTTCTGGCTTATAATTTGTTAAAATAAACAGGTGCTGCATGCGTTTTTAGTATCTTCAGACTATGAGTAAAAAATTCTACATATCTCTTACCGCAATAACTGCATTTTCAACGATCATCATGTGCGCCTGCAGCGGGCCGGATAAGCCGGCAGATACGTCAGACAGCACGGCGGAGCAAACGATCATAGATCAGCCTGATACTGTTTTGTTCTGGACAGTGGACGATTATAATAAGACCAAATCGCAGGTATACAAGGATACGATCGAAGTTACCGATCCCAAAAGCGTGGTAAACGGGATCAACTCGATTTATCCGGATATTCATCTCGAATATATAAAGCAATCAAACGATACTGTATACGCTACTATAGACAGTGCCTTCATCTTCACCAATGATATGGGATCTTCCGGCGCTTCCGAATACCTGTCTACAGTCGTGATCAATCTCACCACGCTTAAGAACGTGAATTATGTCAACCTCGACTTCCCCCAGGGGAGCCATGCTTCACCGGGTGTATTTGCCAAAAGCGCTTTTGAAAAGTATAAGGAGAAAGACGAGTAATATAAAATAATTTCACGCAAAGCGACAAGGAAGGCAAAGAAATAAAGTTTGATGTTCTACATTTTTTGTGCGTTCGTTGCACCTTTTCCCTTCGCATTTTTTCTTACATTTAAGTTTTTTTGTACGGATATGAAAACATGGAATATAGGTGTTATAGGAGCAGGAATGGTAGCTGATTTTCACGCAAAGTCTATCGAATCCCTCCCCAATACAAAACTTGCCGGTGTCTGCGACAGCGGCTCAGGAAAAGCAAAGCTGATTGCTGAAAAGTATGGCTGCCCGGTGTTTGCCGATTACAGCGCCATGCTGCACAGCAATGCTGTTGATATAGTAACTATTGCCACACCTAGCGGCATGCATAAGGCGCCCGCGGTAGAAGCCGCTAAATACGGCAAGCACGTGCTCTGTGAAAAACCGCTCGAAATTTCCCTTGAAAGCATTGATGTCATGATTGAAGCCCACGAAAAAGCAGGCACTTATCTTGGCGGCATCTTCAACTACCGCTTCAACGATACTGTAAAGCACCTGAAGCAGGCAGTTGTATCGGGAAAATTCGGCACCATATCACACGCAGCTATTGCGGTGCCCTGGTGGCGGAGCGACGCTTATTATCAAAACAAATGGCGCGGCACCTGGAGTGTTGACGGCGGCGGCGCTATCATGAACCAATCCATCCACATGGTAGACATGCTGCAATATATGATGGGACCGGTAGATACTTTATATGCCTGTATGGGCACGCTTGGTCATCATATAGAAACAGAAGACACTGCGGCAGCAGTACTGAAATTCAAAAACAACGCCATCGGGTCTATCTACGGCTCCACGGCTTCCTTCCCGGGACAGGCGCGCAGCATTATGATAACAGGCACCAAAGGCACTGCAGTGATGGAAGACAATTATATTAAGACCTGGCAGTTTGATACCATGACGGAAGAGGATACGGCAATGACCAGCCGCTATAAAGCGCCGGCGCAGGCTGCCGGCGCATCAGATCCCGCTGCCATACCGTTTGAGCTGCATGCAAAGAATATCGCAGCTTTCACTGATGCTATTGATGCCGGCAGACCTTTCGAGATTGACGGGCATGAAGCACGCAAAGCGGTAGCGCTGGTGCTTGCACTATATACCTCAGCAAAAGAAAACAGGCCTTTTACTTTTTAGGGCCGGTAACCATTTTTTTGGGGGACCGGCTGCAGTATCTCTGTGCATCGCCTGTTGTGTCACTCCCTTCAACGTTCAGAACCATATTGTGCAAAAAGTAGGTAATGTGGTCAAAAATGGTTGGTGATTTTTTGAGTTTAAATGCTTAAAATGC
>CAYWVB010000067.1:0-27979 GCA_964461595.1 uncultured Terrimonas sp.
CCTAAATTTAACCCTTATAGCCTTATTTCTCATGCGAAAATTTGAAATGCACCCAGGAGTAAGGTATAAGGTATAAGGTATAAGGTATAAGGTATAAGGTATAAGGCCCCTATACCCTGCGCCTTACACCTTATCCCTTTCTACGTAAACCTCTCTACCGCAAATGGCAATATATCCATGCTTGTCTTTTCGCCGTTGATGATCTCCTTTACGAGCCTGCCGGTACCGGCGCCCAGGCTCAGCCCGAGCATGGAATGCCCGGTAGCAATAGTGACATTCTTATAATTCCTGATCCTGCCTATATACGGCAAACCATCTGCAGAACAGGGACGGAACCCATACCATAACTGCTCTGTGGGAGGCATGGGAATGTTGAATGCAGGGTAGTACCTTTTTACGGCATTGAGAATGCCTTCTATTCGATGGTAGCGGGGTGGGGCAGTGGTGGGTACTATCTCCATGGTGCCGCCAAACCGTATTTTATTACCGTCCATCGGGGTAATGGCTACCCTTCCTTCGGCAAGCACTGCCGGATAGTTAACATGATAGGATGAATCCTGTAAGGTTACAGAATAACCCCTCCCCGGCATCATGGGTATTTTTGTATTTACCATGGCTGCCATATTGCGGCTCCAGGCGCCGGTGGCGATCACCACTTCCTCTGCTTCGTAAGCATTTTTGGCCGTGATCACTTTTCGAATGGTACTTCCCGCTTTTTCAAATCGTACCGCTTCTTCGTTACCCAGCAACTGCACTCCTTTTTCCCTGAGTATGCTCAGCAAACCCTGCATTAGCTTTTGCGGGTACAGGTGAGCGTCACATTTGAACAATATGGCGCCAAGCGCGTTTACTTTGGTATGGGGCTCAAGCTGCTGCAACGCTGCGGCGTCCAGTAAAATGGTATCAAGCCCTAATCCGTGGGCTTTTTCTACCACATGGCGGGCATGTTCCGCTACCGGCGCTGTCTGAAAGATCTCCAATAACCCTTTATGCTCGTATGCAAAATCAAAGCCGGGAACGGTTGCCCACTGCTCATATTCTTTCTGGCTCATCAGGGCAATATCACGCAATGGTATAGCCGAAGTTTCCACATGTTTGCCGGTGGCGCTTTTCGCAAATTTTACGCCCCAGTCTATAAGTGCACCATTAAGCGACGGCTGTATATAAAAAGGGCTTTTGCTGTTGAACATCCACTTAAGCCCTTTCCATATAATGCCGGGTGTGGCAAGGGGTACAAAATGACTGGGGCATACATACCCGGCGTTGCCGTAAGAACAATTGTGCTGAAAATCTTCTTTATCTATTACGGTTACCCTGTAGCCTGCCTGCTGCAAATAATAAGCGGAGCTCAGCCCGATGATGCCGCCGCCGATGATGATTACCTGTTTCATGTCTACAAAAAAACATAAGACGCTTAGTCAGCTTATTCCTGTTTTTATTCCACCACTTTGCATTTATTTCATTTGCAATTTTAGCTACTTCTTTTTGGTCTGCCAGTATCTGCAGAAGAAGGTAGTCTTATAATTACTTCTTCGTTTATTCTCTCTACTAACATTGCCTGAGATATCTTGTCCGAAATTACGATTTTATGCGAGACGGAGGGCATCAATTAGTGTCGTGAAAAGGTTTACAAAAATGTGTGATTATAATTTCAGAGAGACAGAGGCCGCATTTCAATCCGTTTCACATTGCTTGCGAAAAATTGAAATACACCCGAGACAGATATAAAGATGATAGCAACACAAAAAAGCCCGGCGTATTTGCCGGGCCATATATTATTATTAAGTGAAGACTATTGTATCGTAAATAATTGTGAGACATGAAAAGTGTGACCAGAGATTTTCGCGTTTCACGATTAACATACCTGTACTGGTCAAAAAGATATTATTTCACCAGTTCCTGCTCTTCATAGGCCATGTTATGCACGTTGGCAACGGCGCGGCCGGAAGGATCGTTGAGGTTCTGGAACGATTTATCCCAGGCAAGCGCTTCGGGTGTGCTGCAGGCTACCGATGGCACAGAAGGTACGCAGGCAGCCGCCGCATCTGAAGGGAAATGCTCGCTGAAGATGGAACGGTAATGATATTCTTCCTTCGACATAGGCGGGTTGACAGGGAAGCGGTATCTGGCATTTGCCAGTTGCTCGTCGCTAACTTTTTCGGCGGCCACTGCTTTCAGGGTATCAATCCAGCTATACCCTACACCATCAGAGAACTGCTCTTTCTGGCGCCAGGCAATACTTTCCGGCAGGTAATCTTCAAATGCTTTGCGCAATATCCATTTTTCAATTTTGCTGTTTTTCGCCATCTTGTCTTCGGGATTGAGGCGCATGGCAATATCCATAAATTCTTTATCAAGAAACGGCACACGCCCTTCGATGCCCCATGCTGCCAGCGATTTATTGGCGCGCAGGCAATCGTAGAGATGCAGCTTCCCGAGCTTGCGCACCGTTTCTTCATGAAAGCTTCTTGCATCAGGCGCTTTGTGAAAGTAGAGATATCCTCCAAACAGCTCGTCCGAGCCTTCTCCCGACAATACCATTTTTATGCCCATTGATTTGATGATCCTTGCCATCAAATACATAGGAGTGGATGCGCGTACTGTTGTTACATCATAGGTTTCGAGATGATAGATCACATCACGTATGGCGTCCAGTCCTTCCTGTATGGTAAAATGAATTTCATGATGCACCGTACCGATATGATCTGCCGCTTTTCTTGCCGCTGCAAGATCGGGCGATCCTTTTAACCCTACAGCAAAGGAATGCAACTGCGGATACCATGCTGCCTGCGTATCTCCTGATTCAATACGTTTTGAAGCAAATTTTTTAGTGACTGCCGCAATGATCGAAGAATCCAACCCGCCGGAAAGCAATACGCCATAAGGCACGTCAGACATCAACTGGCGGTGCACTGCATCTTCCAGTCCTTTGCGAAGCACTGCAATATCGGAGACATTGTCCTTTACATTGTCGTAGCTTTCCCATTCTCTCTTGTACCATTTTTTCAGTTCGTAACCGCCATCTTTGCTGTATAAATAATGCCCCGGCAAAAACTCTTTGATATTGTTGCAGGTGCCTTCCAGCGCTTTGAGCTCTGAAGCCACGTAAAAGTTGCCCCATTCATCCCATCCCATATAAAACGGGATAATACCGATATGATCCCTGGCTATAAAATAGCTGTTGTTGGCTTTGTCATATAGCGCAAAGGCAAAAATGCCGTTCAGGTCTTCAAGGAAGCTGATCCCTTTTTTGCGGTACAGCGCAAGTATTACCTCGCAGTCCGACTGGGTGAGAAACTCATAGTCGGGCAAGGTCTTCCTGATCTCCTGGTGATTATAGATCTCCCCGTTTACCGCAAGCACAAGCGTTCTGTCTTTGGTATATAAAGGCTGCCCGCCTGACTGTGGATCCACAATAGCCAGGCGCTCATGGGCCAATACAATATTGTCGTCGCTGTAAATACCCGACCAGTCCGGACCACGGTGCCGGATCTTTTTAGACATTGTTAACAGCTTCGGTCTTAATGATTCTGTGTCCGTTTTACAATCAAACACTCCAACGATGCCACACATAATACGATTATTTATCTTTTAAGATTAAAAAATTCATCAAAATTAAGGGAATGCTTCTGAATTGCAAATATTTTTGTGGTAATTATGAAAATTTTTCAAAATTATATTGAAAAAAGAAGAAATTTTTTAATTAAAAAATATTTGCCGGAATAAGAAAATCCTATATATTTTGCGCTTGTCCGGAATGACTTTTTTTATTATTCTTATTGACCTAAACTATTTATAATGAACAGGATAGACCGGTTAATGGGTGTAGTGACCATGCTTCAGTCCCGGCGGTTTTTGCCGGCCGAACGTATCGCGGAAAAGTTTTCTGTAAGCATACGCACTGTATACAGGGATATTAAAGCCCTGGTGCAGATAGGCATTCCTGTTAGTTTTGAGACCGGCAGGGGCTATTTTGTGGTGCAGGGGTATTTTCTTCCACCTGTTTCCTTTACCAATGAGGAAGCCAATGCGATGCTGCTGATGGAGAGCATAGCTACCCGCTTTGGCGACAGGTCTATTCAAAAGCATTACGGGACTGCCCTGTATAAGGTAAAGGCTGTGTTGCGCGGCTCGCAGAAAGATAAGCTTGAGCAATTGCAGGGACAGATAAGATCGGTTAGCTGCGATTACATTCAAAATGATTTTGCTTATCTTACTAATATCCAGGATGCGATAGCCTCACAAACCATGCTCCATATTGAATACGGGAATAACCGGAATGAGGTGACCTCAAGAACTGTAGAGCCAATAGGGCTTGTATTTTATGCGCTCAACTGGCATCTCATTGCATGGTGCTGGCACAGGAATGACTACAGGGATTTCCGGGTGTCACGTATCCTGAAATTGTCAAACGCAGGATCATCTTTTAAAAAGACTGATCATATTGAGCTGAATGCATACATGAAGCTTCTTCCGGTGAATTATTGATAAGCTGTTGTTTACTCATTTCTTCGTGCGCTTTGCGATATAGCAGCGATGAATGACATGCTGATAGATGAAAAAGTGGAAACATTGCTGTTGAATATGAGACAACGCATAATGATTATAAAGCAACAGCTTAGCCCAAGCCAGCGACAAGCAGCTTACCGATAAGCTTGCTGCAGTGAAGTATATATTTTTCTTCAATCACAATTATTTAACTACAGTCGTATCTTCAATATTGTGATATTTGTCTTATTTTTAACTACTGCTTTGAGAAATGGATGACAGGCTTCAAAATATGAAAGATGGTGACAGACAGGCCTTTCACGACTTCTATTTTGATCAGCATGCAAAGCTGTATCATTATATTTTCAAATATACCCGTTCAGCATGGCTTGCAGAGGAAACCGTACAAATGAGCTTTGTAAAGCTCTGGGAAACACGGGAAAAGCTTTCTTCATCTTATAGTCTTACCACACAACTTTTCAGGATCGCAAAAAGCACGCTCATTGATCTGCTGCGTAAAAATGCCATAAGGAAAACCGATCCGCTTCCGGAATACGATATCGCTGCATCACCTGCAGAGACCACTTATCCTGAAGTAAAGGACGAACTGGAATACATTCTGAATGCCATCCGTACACTGCCTCATATGCAACAAAAGGTCTTTTCTTACAGTCGGATTGATGACTTCTCACATAAGGAAATAGCTGAAAAGCTTTCCATCTCTACCAAAACGGTCGAAACTCATATTACCAGGGCGGTCAAGCATCTCAAAAAAACTATTCGCCTGCTTTTTTTGTAGCTGTCTCTCTTCCTCTTTGCCGGAACATATATTTTTTATTAGTTTTTTTAGGCCGGTGTAAGGGATTTTGCTTTCTCATACGAATACCTCATTACATTGTATGAAAATAACCCGACAACTCATTCAGCGATATCTTGACAGGGAATGTTCTCCTGAAGAAGAGTTTTTTGTAAAGGAATGGCTTGCGCAGCACCCCGGACAGCTAAACAAGCTTATGACTGAAAAAAGCTGGGATGAGTTTGTCGCAGGTGATATTACCAGTGTGGAAGCTTCACCCCGCATGTTTAAGTATATAGTGCAAAAAACCCAGCCGCGTGAAAGAAAATGGAAGTGGATGGCTGCAGCTTCTGTTTTCCTGGTTTTACTATCTGCCGGATTTTTTTACACAAAATTACACGAGACAAAAGCTCCGGAGCTGACCCTTTTAAAACCAACTGATATTTATATTCTTTCCACCAATAGTTTGACAAGTACACAAAAGATGCTGCTGCCGGACGGCAGCACAGTCAGGCTTTCTTCGGGCAGCAGTATCAGGTATGACTCTGCTTTTTTGCATGGACGTAATATTGTACTTACAGGTGAGGCATCCTTCTCTGTTGCTAAAGACAGTACCAAACCATTCTGCGTTCACTCAAAAAACATTAATGTTACTGCTTTAGGTACTGTATTCACTGTTTCCGACCAGGACCCCTTATTAACTTCCGTAAAGCTATACGAAGGGAAAGTAGTAGTAAAAAAAGAAGGAGCCAGCTCCCGGCAGTTTAAAGAAATTTTTCTGAAACCCGGACAGGAACTGAATTTTAATAATAATGATTTTTCTTATCAGCTTACCAGCATTGATAAAACTGCGCCACAACACAAACTGCCTAAAATAGCTAAAGCACAATCTAAACCCATTCCGGCACTCCTCAATTTCGACAATCAGCCCTTATCTGACATATTCAGTCAATTACAAAAACAATATAATATTAAAATCATCTTTAAAACCGGTGCCTTGGAAGATTTACGTTTTACAGGAATTCATAATCCTGCTTCAGAATCGCTTGAAAATTTTCTTAATACAATAGCTATATTAAATGACCTGAAAGTTGAGAAAAAGTCCAATGCGTTTATTATAACTCCCAATTAATATTTCGAATCATAAATATGCTTTTAGCATAACCGCAGCCAAAGCTGCAGTGAAAGTTTTTTTTGAATTGTAAACTATAAATCAAAGACAGCTCTTATGAAACAGTTATTCTTTTTCTTGTTGCTGCTATGCACGATGAGCATGTATTCGCAGGCGCAAAATGCTACGAATTCAGCAACAGGGATCGTAAAAAATGAAAGTGACGAAGTACTACCCGGAGTAAGCGTTCTGGCACGGAATGCATCAACCGGATTTTCTCAAACCACCAGTACAAATGAAAAAGGTATTTTCAGCTTTAAAAACCTGCCTCCCGGAACCGGCTACCAGTTTATTATAAGTTATGTCGGGTATCAAACAGATACGCTTTCGGGATATGAACTGAAAGAAGACAGCAGGATTGCTCTGAGCATTGTATTGCAGCCTGTAAACACAACACTTGATAAAGTTGTTGTTATCGGTTATGGCTCCATGCGCAAGAAGGATCTGTCTGCGGCTGTGGCCACGGTGCCTGATCTTGAACAGGCGAAAAGCCGCCCGGTGCTGAACGTGGAAAGTATGA
This sequence comes from uncultured Terrimonas sp., assembly GCA_964461595.1. Lineage (GTDB taxonomy): Bacteria > Bacteroidota > Bacteroidia > Chitinophagales > Chitinophagaceae > Agriterribacter. Next base: position 6,976 of record CAYWVB010000067.1, read on the forward strand.
TGCAGGGAAAAGTGCCGGGGATCACCATAGTGAATAACGGCGGTCATCCCAACCAGGGACCCAGCATCGTTATCCGCGGTGTGGGCAACAGGAGCGGGGAAAGCCCGCTGTATGTTGTTGATGGTGTGCTTGGTGCACCGTTCAACCCTTCCGATGTGGAATCCATAACGGTTTTAAAGGATGCTGCATCTGCTGCTATCTATGGCGCCTTCTCGGGATCTGCCGGTGTTATTCTTATTACTACCCGCCAGGCAAAAGAAGGTAAGCCCTCTGTTGAATATTCCGCTTTTATGGGGGCGAAAACAGCATGGAAACTCCCTCAGTCGCTAACCGCAGACAAAGAAGCAGAAGTATCCAATCTTGCATATGAGAATGCAGGGCTTGCACCACTGGACGGATGGAATGCTTCTATCAATCCATATGCCCAGGTGACCCGTACCGACTGGATACATTCCATATTCCGTACAGGGCTTATCCAGAGACATAATATCAGCATCAACGCCGGAACGGATAAGTTTTCTACCCTCTTCCAGGGAAGATATGAAGAGAACCAGGGTACCCTGTTGAATACTTATGCTAAAAATATTTCCGGCAGGTTCAACGCTTTTTACAAGTTTTCTCCTAATGTAAAATTCAGGCAGGAAGTATTTGTCAACAATGGAGACTCAAGAGGAACAGAAACCGCAAGCGGCTATAGCGGCACTATTCTTTCCGCTATCTATATGCCAAGGTCTGCTACTGCTTATTACGATGATGGTAGTTTCGGAGGTGTAGGTCCCAGGGAATCAGATTATCTCGGTATCCACGGTGATGTAATCAATCCTGTTGCTACTTTATTACGTAACCGTCCCTACAATAAGGGTATAGATATCCAATCAGTTTCCGAGCTGACCATATCCAACCTTGTCATCAGAGGATTATCTTTCACCTCAAGATTTTCCTATCGCCAGAGTACCGGCTTATATAAAAACTTCAGCCCGAAGAGAACAGAGCCCGGAAAGCCTAATACGGCTAACCAGTTAGATTATTCCACCAGCAAATCGCACAGGTTGATATGGGAAAACACACTCAACTATTCGAAGGTGATTGACAGGCACAGCATTGGGGTCATGGTGTCTTCAACAGCACTGGAAGATGCAGCAAAGGGATTCGCGGCTTCTGCCAAAACATTTGAGAACGAAGCCGACTGGGCACAGTTTTTCGTGAACGCCGCTAACTTTACCGACATTAAGCCCAGCGATTACGACTGGATGGATCGTAGCCAGTCTTACGTTGGAAGAATATCTTACAGCTGGGCAGACAGGTATTTTGTTACCGGCAGCTATCGTAAAGACAATGCAGGAAAGTTGCCGATCGGCTTCCGGGCAAAAGGGTTTCCTGGCATTACGGCAGCGTGGAAGCTCAGTTCCGAACCTTTCTTTAATGTAGACAAGATTGATTTATTTAAGATCCGCGCCAGTTGGGGCCGCATCGGGAATATCAATTCGGTAGCAAGGTATTATGGCTATCCCACGCTCGGCAACGGCACTACTTATCAAATAGGTGAGAACGCTCCTCAAACCAATACATTATACGTTTCGGCTTTCACCAATAAGGAATTGACGTGGGAAAGCTCGGAGCAAAAAGATATCGGTCTTGATCTTAGCCTGTTGAATCAAAAGCTGAATATCACCGCTGATTATTTTGATAAGATGACATTTGACCTTATCAAAAATCAGGACAACAACTGGCCCAACACCTTTGGCTTTGGCGCTCCGCTGATTAACCAGGGAAAGATCAGGAATACAGGTTTTGAGTTTAGTGCAACCTGGAGCAGCCAGCTCAATAAAATACATTACGAGATCAGCGGAAACTTCGCCACTCTTAAAAACAGGGTTGCTTATATTGATGAGAATGCCAACTCTGCATGGGTACTTGGTGATGCGTGGAGGGGCACCCTGACACCTTATCGCTCTGTGGTAGGGCAGCCCTATTATTCTTATTGGTTGATAAAGCAGGCTGGCATTTTCCAGACTCAAAAAGAAATTGATGAATATGTAGGTCCCGGAGGAGATAAAATACAGCCTAATGCAGTGCCCGGCGACCTGAAATTTGTAGACGAAAACAAGGATGGCAAGATTGATGATAAAGACAGGATTTTCATGGGCAATGCTTTTCCAAAAGTCACTTATGGATTTACGCTTAACGCCAGTTGGAAGAATTTCGACTTCAGTATGTTCTGGCAGGGTGTGGGAGGTGTTAAATTGTTCCACGCTTTTAAAGAATCTACCTTAAATGCTTCTGAACAGGGCTATAACCGTTGGGATAAAATATTAGATGCATGGTCTCCTGCCAATACAGGGTCTGATATTCCGCGCATATCTGCCAACGACCCCAATAAGAACTTCCAGACGCCTTCAGACTGGTATCTTGAAAATGGCAATTATCTGCGGCTGAAAAGCCTTGTCGTTGGTTACAATTTCCCGAAGCTTATCAGGAACAGTACACTCAGGGTATATATCAGCGGTGAAAACCTGATTACCATAACCAAATACAGTGGTATGGACCCGGAAGTTGGCGGGGTCGGCCTGGATGGCGGACAGTTCCCCGTGTCAAGGGTTTTATCTGCAGGTGTAAAACTGGTGCTGTAAGCTATTTGATATTAACCTAAAATTTAAAAACTCATTATATGAAACATCTTATTTTTTATTCGTTCATCATTGCGGGAACATTATTCACGTCCTGCAAAAAGGACTGGGTGGATACCAAGCCCAACGGATCGCCTTCCACAGCCTACCTGTGGGATGGACCATCTGATGTAATAAAAGGCGTTGCAGCCTTATACGAGCCCATGCGTTATGAATCCACCTGGGGCAGGAATCTTTTCTGGATGCAAAATGCCGGAGATGACCTGATAGTAGGCCGCTCCAAAGCGGACGCAGAAAATATCAAAAACTTCATTTGTACCGGGCGTGAAGGCTATATGGCCGGAGGATGGAATGACCTGTACTGGATGCTCAACAAAGCAAATGTGGCTATCGGCGGGCTTCCTGCCGCCACTAATATTACAGAAGAATTAAGAACACGTTCACTCGGAGAGGCCTATTTCATCAGGGGATTTGCACATTTCTGGATCGCCTACCTGTGGGGACATAAAGATCAGGGTGTTCCTTACGATGCCATAGAAAACCCCGAATTCGGCACAAGAATTCCACCGCAATTACCATCAGTTACCGACAACTATGCTGCCATTGCAGCGGATTTCCAAAAAGCAGCCGACTTATTGCCTCTTTTTGAAACCTACAGCGGAGATGACCGCGGGCGTGCACATAAAGCAGCGGCGCTGGGTTACCTGGTAAAGACTTATGCATACTGGGCGCAGTACGATGCGAGCAAATGGGAGCTTGTACCTGCTCTTTGCGACAGGATAAAAAATGAATGCGGCAGAGCCTTAATAACAGGCAAGGCTACCCCGAGAGACAATTACCAGGCTGTATTCAATATAGCCAATAACTGGAGCAGCGAGTATATCTGGTCAGTGACTTCAGGAAACCAGGGTGGCTCTGAGTTCCCGGGTGTTGTGCTTGAAAATAAAGGCTGGGGAACCTACAATGGCTGGGGATATTTCCAGCCGACTGAAGAGCTTTATGAGGAATATGAAGCAAATGACCCGAGAAGAGAAGTGACCATTCTTAAATTCGGAGATACATTTACCTATTTTGGCGAAGAGAAAAAATATGCTTCCACTAACAGCCTCTCCGGCTTTCAGATCAGGAAGTATATGGAGCCTTACAGCTATGGATCAAATGGCATTTCAGAAACCAACGACAGGGTAAATGCTAATGGCGACTATCCGACTACTGCGTTAAACCTTCCTTTGATGAGATACGCGGAAATATTACTCTTCAAGGCAGAAGCCTTATTGCAGATGAACAGGCCCGGAGATGCAGCCGGCCCGTTAAATGAAGTAAGGGCAAGGGTAGGGCTTGATCCTATTGCCAGCCCTACAATGGACGACCTGAAGCATGAGCGCCGTTGCGAACTGGCCTGTGAGTGGACTGACCGTGCAGAAGACCTGAAGAGATGGGGCGATGTTGCGACAATCAATGCTCCCCTGCATGGGCGGATCCATTCCAACAAAACGGATCCCAATTCTCCTTATACTATTGAGCAGGTATGGCCGGCACGTAATTATACTGCTGAAAAAATTGCATGGCCGATCTCGCCGGATGAAATAAACAGGAGCAACGGAACCTATAAGCAAACTCCGGGCTGGTAAAATATTACCTGGTTGTTTTGTGCAAGAGGATAAGCTTAAAAAAGTTTATCCTCTTGTGTATTATAGCAGGATATGTCATCTTTACTCATACCTATCATTGCGCTTCCCGCTACCGGAAAACGCTATCAGTGTACCTGCATGCTGAACCCGGAAAGACCGGCAGACCTGTAAAACCAATAGAGTTCTTTACTTTTATACCATGCCCGATCAAAAAAGCATTTCCTCCAACATTTCTGACACAAGGCGCAGGATCAAAGCCATTACCGGCGGCTCAATAGGCAATCTCGTGGAATGGTACGACTGGTATGCCTATTCAGCTTTTGCGCTGTATTTTTCTCCTGTGTTCTTTCCTCATGGCGACCGTACGGCGCAGCTGCTGAATGCCGCGGGCATATTTGCTGTGGGGTTTTTAATGCGCCCGATAGGTGGCTGGCTCTTTGGGCGCATTGCCGATAAAGCGGGCAGGAAAAAGGGAATGACGCTTTCGGACAGAGCTTGCTGCTGTGCTGGTATTTTTTAACGTCCAGCCCGGAACTGCAGCCGATTGAAAAACTGATGATGAAGATAACAACAAAAGCTGATAGAATTCCGTCGGCTGAATATAGGCTATTTCGTGACTGTTCATTGCTAAAACTTCAATTTTTTAAGGTGTCGTTGCACTTCTCTTTCTACCTGGTCAAAGTCGGGCAGGTCTTTTATTTGTTCGCTCATGGAGCTTTTCCAGCGGCCTTTGTATTGTGGTAAACGCTCTCCTAATTTGCTATAAAAATCCGAGTGCTTTAAATTCTTGCTGGCACATTTCCTCTCAAACGCTGCCATGTGGAATGCAGCATCCATGTCATGCTGCTCTAATAAAAACCAGATGTCGTAAAAATCCCTTGCCTGCATACGTTGCATAACAGTTCTCATTTTTTCAACCAGCACTTCTTCCAATGGATAACATAAAAGCTGATGTGCTTCCAAATCAGAATAGCCGACAATCACATCCTTCATTACCGGAGCATATTCCAGTTGCTCACTTCTGGAAATATCAACTTTTACTTTTTTATTATTGCCTTGTCCGCCTAATGGGCCGGTATAGCTGATGTAAAAATTGATACCGCCATCTTCATGTTCATTGTTGTCAATTATTGCGAATGGAATATTGGCTTCCTCTTTTACATATTCAAGCACTTCTTTGACCCATTCGAAAATCTGTTCATTGGGTATTTTATTATTAAGCAATGTAAAGTCGAGATCTTCTGAAAAGCGATAATCTTCAAAATAGATTTTTTTTAAAGCTGTTCCTCCTTTGAATACTGTTGTCTTTGAAAGCTGCTCATGTTGGGCAATACCTTTTAATATCCATGACAGCACATAATCCTTTTCTATCTGCTGGTCACGAACACCTGCATCCCTGGCTTTTTGTTGTATTTCTCCGGGTTTAATCATGTATAAATAGCCGATTTAATTGTTTCCGTTTCTATATTTTGCTGGATGCTCCAACGACTGATTCGTTTTCCTGTTTTTGGTAATTCTGTATCAGCAACAACATAAGAGGCTGATTTCATTTTTTGCAACTCATCAATAATGCTGTTGTTCCTGCCCGACTGCGTCAGGTAGGCGGGGATGTCGAGTGTTTCCAAAAGGAATCCCAATCGCTTTATTACAGCCTGGGAATCAAATTTTTTTACATAATCAAGTAATGTGTCAAACCTGATTTTTTCTTTGGAGATATAAATGGCTCTTGCTATTTCAACAATACCACCGGCATAATCGGGTTTAAAAAGGCAGTCAATAAATGTTTTTTCTAAGTCTGAACAAAGCACCTTATTGAAATTGTCTATCCATATTTTTTTTGCTCCAAAAAAATGTTTTTCGTTATGATATATAAATTGAAAAGGAATGTTCTTAATTTTTATTTCTGATGGCCGTAGTTGCCTGGAAACAATAATCTGTTCTTTCAGGGAAGGTTGTGTAATCAGATTATGAATTTGCAAAGCAGAGTAATAACCGATATAATGGTCAGCATCTTTAACCAAATGTTCCGCTATCAAATGCCAGTCGGGCATAAACAATTCAGCATTTTGTTCATACGGTATGATATAATAAACTCCTTCTTTCAATCGCATCAGGAGCCCCCGTTTAGTCATGTCGCTTAACAGTTGCCGAACAGTACTTTCCTTTGAATTCGGTAATGCTTTAAATGCCTGGGTATAGTCAAAGCAAGCCTTGCTTTGTCCATTAAAATAGGACAGTAGTTCATTTGATTGCGTTGATATATACTTATTCTTCATAGTTAATACGTCAGGATAAAACTGACCGCAATGATACAAAACATAATTAAATTTTGAAAAATTATCTTTCATAGATCAATTGTCAGGATAAAGCTGACTAATTGTATATAAAACATCATTAGCCCTTTTAACCTGTTAAGCAGAGAGTTTTAACAGAAGTTTTCAGAATTCTGTCAATTGGGTGGCGTGTGGGCATGGTGTCGAGTAAAGATGTCTTGCTGAAATGATGAACAAATGTTGATAGATATTCGTCAGCCGGGGTGCGGGCTGTGCGTTGGCATTGTTAGCTCTTGGCAAGGTTGGCTTTGGGGCGGGGCTTTGTGTGTCTTGCGAGGTGCTAAATATTTCGTGGGGTAGCTTGGCAAAGTCTTGAATGTTTGAATATGTACGGAATGTTCAAATTGGGTGACACATAACTATTCTTCTGATGTCGGCGGGCTCGCTTGATCAAAGCACACTTATATCATTTTGTTCATTGCTGCTTTTTGCATTGCTGCAGCCTGTCTTCGGCCTGCTGTCCGACAAAATTGGCAGGAAGCCTTTGCTGATGGGCTTCGGTATTTTAGGCACAATATGCACTGTTCCTTTATTATCTTCTATCGGGGCGGTGTCGGGAGCAGGCGAAGCCTTTGTGCTGGTGATGCTGGGATTGCTGATCGTAAGCGGCTATACTTCCATCAATGCGGTGGTGAAGGCAGAGCTGTTCCCTGCCGAGATCAGGGCGCTTGGTGTGGGGCTGCCTTATGCTGTTACTACCGCTGTTTTTGGAGGCACGGCAGAAGTGGTGGCATTATGGTTCAAGCAGGCGGGGCACGAAGCATGGTTTTACTGGTATGTAACTGCCTGTATTTTTATCTCGCTCCTGGTATATCTTACCATGAAGGATACCAAAAAACACTCAAAAATTATCCACACTTAAGCCGGCCAAAAAACAGGGGAAAGCCGGTTTTTTTCATTGATATACAATAATTTCTAACTTTAAGCATTGTTGTTAAAAATGATGGATTGAAAAACCTGCTGCTTTTGATATTGATGTGTTTTTGGGGTGCTTACCAGGTGCAGGCCCAGCAAAATCCCTCGCTCTCCAATCTCCGGAAAAGGATCATCAGTACCAGGCAGGATACGGTCAGGCTCGATTCTTTAAGTATTGTGCCGGGTACATTTAAAATGATCAATATTGATCCCGCCTATTACAGCCTGGATGTTATAAAAGCTATTCTTACCTGGAATAAAAGACCTCCGGCAGACAGCGCGCTTATATTATACCGGGTATTCCCCGGAAGGTTCCGCACGGTATACCAAAAGATGCGGTTCGACAGTATCAGTAATAATTTTTTGGCCGTACCCACCATCAGCGGAAATGATTTTAATCAGAGCTCTATTTTTGATTTTGGCAATATCAGTTACAACGGCAGCTTCGGGAGAGGACTTTCTTTTGGCAACCAGCAGGATGTGGTGCTCAACTCCACGCTTAACCTGCAGATGAGCGGCTATCTTGCCGACAGCATCCAGATTGCAGCGGCCATCACCGACAGTAATATACCTATACAACCCGATGGCAATACGCAAAACCTGAATGAATTTGACCGGGTATTTATCCAGTTCAGGAAAAACGGCTGGCATTTTGATATCGGCGATATAGATATCCGGCAGCAGCAGAACTACTTTTTAAACTATTATTCCCGTTTGCAGGGCGCCGCTTTTGAGCAGGAAAACAGGATAAGCCCGAATATTAAAAACCATTTTTTATTCAGCGGCGCCATAGCCAAAGGAAAATATACAAGGAACATTTTCCAGGGCACAGAAGGTAACCAGGGACCTTACCGCCTGCAGGGACCCAATAATGAGCTTTTCTTTATAGTGCTTGCCGGTACGGAAAGAGTATATATTGACGGAGAGCTGATGCAGCGTGGCGAAGACCAGGATTATGTGATCAATTATAATACTGCGGAGATAACGTTTATGCCTAAGCGCATGATATCAAAGGATTCACGCATCCAGGTGGAATTTGGCTATGCCGACAGGAACTATCTCAACTCCCAGTTGTACGTGCTGGATGAGGCTGCTATAGGCTCAAAGCTAAAGCTGAAAGTAGCTGCATATTCCAATGCAGACGCTAAAAATTCACCGATCAATCAAACGCTTGATCCCGGCCAAAAGCAGTTTCTGGCCGACATAGGAGATAGTATCCGGAATGCATTGTATCCCTCACAGTCGCTGGATACTTTTTCAACAGGTAAAATATTATATAAAAAAATAGATACGGTATACAACAGCAGCCTGCATGATTCGGTATTTGTATATACCCGCCAAAAAGAAGATGTGCTGTACGGGCTGGCTTTTACAGAAGTAGGACAGGGCAGGGGAAACTATATAGCCGATGAAACCAATGCTGCCAACGGAAAAGTGTTCAAATGGGTATCGCCTGATGCTGATAACCTGCCACGGGGCAATTATGAGCCTGTAATACTGCTCGTGGCTCCCAAAAAACAGCAGGTGCTCACTATTGGCGCCGACTATGCTCTTTCAGACCATACTGCGGTCAGCACAGAGGCTGCGGTGAGCAGTTATAATATCAACAGCTTCTCTACCAGAGATAAGACGGATGATAAAGGATATGCGGTGCGGTTTCTCATTAATGACCTGAGAAAGCTGAAAGGAACATCCGGTAGTGTATTGAAATCGCAGATGAGCTATGAGTGGGTGCAGAACCGTTTTCGTCCTGTGGAGCGGCTGCGTACTGTTGAATTTTACCGCCAGTGGGGCTTACCGCTTAGCGTGAATACGGCCACAGAGCGGCTTTTTCATGCGGGCACCCAGTTGACAGGTAAGTCGGGCAACAGCCTGCAATACGGGTTTGATACTTACAGCCGTGATGATGGATATAACGGTGTACGCAATACTATTATTCAAAAGGAGGATTATGGCAACTGGCATTTCAACAACCAGTTCATGATCACCGGTTTTTCCATGAGCGACCAGCGGGGGTATTTTCTTAAACCCTCCATTGATGTGTCGCGCGGCTTTCCAAAGCTGGGCGATCATACTATCGGCGCAGGATATAGCATGGAGCGCAATGTTATCAAGTACAAAATGTTTGACTCCCTTAATACCGGCAGTTTCTCTTTTGATGTATGGCAGTTGTACATAAAATCGCCAATGAGCAGGCCCAACAAATGGGGCATTACCTATTTTACAAGAGCGAATAGCTATCCTTACGGAGGAAAACTATTGACTACAGATCGTAGTAACAATATCAATGTCTATACTGAATTGCTTAAAAATGAAAAGCACCAGTTCCGGCTGAACGTAACCTACCGCAATCTGAAAGTTCCCCGCGAAAAGATCACCACCCAAAAGCCGGAAGAGACTATCCTGGGAAGAGCAGAATACCTGATCAATGAATGGAAAGGTATGATCAATGGCAATGTGCTGTATGAAGTGGGCACAGGGCAGGAACAAAAAAGGAATTTTACTTATGTGGAAGTGCCGGCAGGGCAGGGGGAGTATACATGGATTGATTATAATGGCAATGGTATCCAGGAGCTGAATGAATTTGAAACAGCACAGTTTAGAGACCAGGCAAAATATATAAGGATATTTACGCCTACTAATGAATTTATCAGGGCAAATTATCTCCAGTTTAATTATAGCTTCATCATCAACCCTGCTGCTGCCATTGATAAAGCGAAAGCAAATCATTTTGAAAAATTTCTTACACGGTTGTATTTTCAAAGCTCCCTGCAGGTGTATAAAAAGGAAATGTCGGGAAACCTGAGCTTTAATCCTTTTTCTGCTGCCCTTTCCGACACTTCATTGATTATCCTGAACCAGGTATTCAGCAATTCTTTTTCTTTCAACAGGTCTGGCAGCGTGTGGGGAATGGATCTGAATAATATCAGGAGCGGTAATAAAGCCTTTTTAGCATATGGCTATGAAAGCCGCAAGGTGAATGACTGGAACTTCAAAAGCAGGTTGAATATCAGCCGTTCCCTGATGCTGGAACTGACGGGGAAAAATGGCAGCAGCAGGCTTATGACCCCTAACTTTGATAACCAGAATTATGCTATTACATCTGTAGGTATAGAACCCAGGATATCATTTGTGCACGGCACTGATTTCAGGGTTTCCGCAGGCTACCGTTTTGACGATAAAAAAAATACGGATTCTGTTCAGAAGGCTTCCATTCATTCCATTACCGCTGAAGCAAAATATAATGTATTGTCCAGCACTTCTGTTACGGGGCGTTTTACATTCAGCCGGATAAAGTATACGGATCCGGCAAATGCAAACATGGCAAATACGGCAGTTTCTTATATTATGCTGGATGCATTATTGCCGGGGAAAAATTTCTTATGGACACTCGATCTTACCAAAAGGCTTACTTCTTACCTCGAGCTTAACTTCCAGTATGAAGGGCGGAAAGCTGGCACATCCCATGCCGTTCATATAGGCAGGGCAGCGTTAAGGGCATTGTTCTAAAAATAAAAACCCGGGGAAATGATCCCCGGGCATATATAATAATAGTAGTGATTGAAAACTATCCGAACAATCCGCCTTTTTTCAGTGTTACTGATCCTTCACCGATCTTGAACCCATTCTGGTATACTTCTACCTTGTAAGTGCCGGGTTTGTATTTATCGGTTTGCTTAAGATCAAAGCTTACGTTTTTGCGTTTGCCCTGTTCATAATCAATAGATACTTTATTGGTAAAATCTTTTTCACCGTCTTCCCTGGTGCTTACAGTACCAGAGCCGAGCCCTTCTTCCTTGATCACTGTTCCTTCAGGGCTGCTTACGATCACGTAAAGATCTTTTGTGCCGGTAGTAGACAGCCTGTTTTCCACATCAAAAGATACCCTGAATTTATCAGCCCTTTTTGCTTTGGATGTTTCAGACTCCTTACCGTTTTTCCTTTCGTTGATAGCTGCAATATGGAAGTTGGATGCATTTAGCGTAGAGCCAACATCTACTTTGCTGCTCAGATCTTTGTTTTCCGTGATCTTGGTGCTTAAAGTGTCCGTCAGTTGCTGCTTTTCGGTAGTCAGTTGCTGTTTGTCCATGGTCAACTGCTGGTTTTCACCCTGCAGTCTTTCAATCTCTTTCACGTATTCTTCAATCTTTCCGTTAAGTGAATTGATCAGCTTACGTGCTTCTGCGAGGTCTGCAGCGCTGGCATTTTGCTTGGTAATAAGCGTTTTGATCCTGGAGCGCATTGTTGACACATCCTTGTCGCGCGTTTTAACAAGACTGTCCAGTTTTGCGTTCTCGGAAGTCATTTTATCCAGCCTTATTTCTGCTGCCTGGTAGTCGGTAAGCAACTGGTTCCTTACAGAATCCAGTGAAGCGTACTGAACATCCTTTTGCTGGATAACTTCCTTGGTTTTACTTTTATCAAAAATAATGTAACCCCAGGTACCCAATAATGCTGCAATTAACACACCGTAGATAATACCACGATTATCTTTTTTAGGTGGTTGAGAAGAGCTTGTTGCGGAGGGATAATTTGATGCACTCATATGTGTTTCTTTTTTTTGATTTTAAACAAAAATAAATGGTTATGGTATATAACGTTAACCTTGCGAATTTATTAGTACTTGATATAGAAACAGTGCCCGCATCACCTGATTTTCAACACTTACCGGACTACTGGAAGGGGCTCTGGGAGGACAAGATGTCCAAAACCATGCCAGAAAATTTTTCACATACGGAATGGTATGCGCAACGCGCCGGTATTCTTGCCGAATTTGGCAAAATAATTTGCATCTCTACGGGCTGTTTTTACCAGGATGCAAATGGAGAAACAGGCTTTCGCTTGAAATCTTTAAGCGGCGATGATGAAAAAAAACTGTTGCTTGATTTCCTGGGTATCCTGCATACATTCAGGGATAAAAGAAATACGGTTATACTGGCCGGGCATAATATCAGGGAATTTGATATTCCCTATATATGCCGCAGGCTGATGATACACCAGATTGCACTACCTGAAATGCTGCAATTAAGCGCTAAAAAACCATGGGAAATCAATATGATTGATACGATGGAGCTCTGGAAATTCGGGGATTATAAAAATTATACTTCTCTTAACTTACTGGCGGCGGTACTGGGCATTGAGACCCCTAAGGATGATATTGACGGGAGCATGGTGAGGGAAGTATATTACAGGGATCATGATCTGCAGCGGATCGCAGTGTATTGCCAGAAAGATGTAGCGACGGTAGCCAATATCATCCTGCGCTTCAAAAGCCTTCCCCTCCTTGATAAGGAGCATATTGTTATAAGTTGAGATCTCAAATCTGACATTTCAAATTTCAAATCTCTTATCTTGCCTTCGATATGAGCGCTGAAAAGATCATTTCCGACTGGAAGAAAAAAATATATAAGCCGGTATACTGGCTGGAAGGTGAGGAAAGCTTTTATATAGACCAGGTAGTTGAATTTGCAGAACATTCTTTACTGCCTGGATCAGAAGCGTCCTTCAACCTTTCTGTTTTTTACGGCAAGGATGCCAATTGGGCGGATATAATAAATGCCTGTCGCCGTTACCCGATGTTTGCAGAGCAGCAGGTGGTATTGCTGAAAGAAGCGCAGCAAATGAGGGATATTGAAAAGCTGGAAGCCTATATTGCCAACCCGTTATCTTCCACTATCCTGGTAGTGGCGCACAAAGAAAAAAAGCTTGACGGACGAAGCAAGCTGGCAAAATACCTGAAGCAGCACGCTGTAGTGCTTTCTACCAAAAAGCTGTATGACAGCCAGTTACCGGAGTGGGCAAGTCAACAGGTAGCGGCAAAAGGATATTCTATTTCACAGAAGGCAGTATTGTTGCTGGTGGATCATATCGGCAATGATATGATCCGTATCAATAATGAGATTGACAAGCTGCTGGTAAATCTTGTGAACCGCAGGGATATCACTGAAGATGATATAGAACGGTATGTAGGCATAAGTAAAGAATACAATGTTTTTGAATTGCAGGAAGCCCTGCAGCGAAAGGATATGTCAAAGGCGATACGGATCATACAATATTTTGAGTCCAATCCTAAGGCAGCTCCGATACAACTGATCTTACCTTCCCTCTACAATTTTTTTAGTAAGGTATATATGCTCTTTGGGGCGCAGGCTTCAGACGACAGGAGCGCTGCAGCGGCTATAGGGGTCAACCCTTTCTTTATTAAGGATTATAAGCTTGCAGCGCGCAATTATGGTTATGCGGGAGTGGAAAGCGCCCTGTTGCTCCTGCATCAATATAACCTGAGAAGTGTCGGGGTAAATGATGCAGGAACAGAAGATGCGTCTCTTATGAAAGAGATGATATCAAAAATAATGGTGTCCTGAGATTATTCTTCCGGTAGTACTATCCTGCTGTCAGGGTGTTCTTTACCGTTATGGCAGGTTTTGCAGGTAACTGCTAGAGACTTTCCTTCTTCTTCCTTATTGAAGTTGAAATACTTTTTGTTGATCTTTGCAGTCATCTTCATCATGCTTCTTGCTGCCTGTTTGGCTTCTTTTTCATCACTTGCAAAATCAAGCTTTTTCTGATCAGTCTTCGATTGCGCATGGCAGAAATTACATTTTACACCAAGAGAAACATTAAAGCCTTTCATTATTTTGATCAGCTCTTCATGATCTATGTCCTTTGGCAATACTTTGAGATTGGGCTTAGGCTTGGGATCTTCATCTTTGGTAGTGGCGGCAACACCGATCAGCAGTATTGCGCAAATGGATAAGATCGTAAGGCATTTACGTTTGTGCATTTGAAGCATAGAAATGGAATTTAGCCGTTAAAATAAAAATTTCTTCATTATGCCCCAATTTTATTTTTTTTGCATCCTCTGGTAAGTGATAAGTATTGCATACTTGCTACTCAAATAACAAATAAACTATGGCAAAAGAAAAGATACTGGTGATCGGGGCCTCAGGCCAGATTGGCGTGGAGCTGACGCTTGCATTAAGAAAAATATATGGAGAAGCGCAGGTGGTAGCCTCCGATCTCAGGGAAGAAAACAACCTGCTGAAAGGCACCGGGCCGTATGTATCCCTGGATGTAATGAACAAGGAAATGCTGCATGTGCAGGTGATCCGGCAAAACGTTACACAAATATATTTGCTCGCCGCTATTCTTTCTGCTACCGGTGAAAAGAATCCCGGGCTTGCGTGGCACCTGAATACGCAAAGCCTGCTGAATGTGCTGGATATAGCAAGGGAGGAGCAGTTGCAGAAAGTATACTGGCCGAGCAGCATAGCAGTATTTGGTCCCACTTCTCCCCAAAGCAACTGCCCCCAGCAAACTATCATTGAGCCCACTACCGTATATGGCATCAGCAAATATGCCGGCGAATTCTGGTGTAAATATTATCACCAGCGTTTTGGTGTGGATATCAGGAGTATTCGTTATCCGGGACTGATCAGTTACAAATCCTCACCTGGAGGAGGCACTACCGATTATGCCGTTGAAATATTTCACGAGGCAATTGAGGAAAAGAGCTATACTTCTTTTCTCGGCGCCGATACTTATTTGCCCATGATGTATATGCCTGATGCTATTCGCGCCACCATTGAGCTGATGGAATCGGATGCGGAGAAAATATCCATACGAACTTCTTATAATGTAGCTGCCATCAGCTTTTCTCCTAAGGATATAGCCGATGAAATTAAAAAGCATATCCCCAATTTCACCATAGATTATAAACCAGACTACCGACAGTATATAGCCGAGAGTTGGCCGCAAAGCATAGACGATAGTGTAGCCCGGCAAGACTGGGGATGGAAGCATGAATATGATCTTCCCCGTATCACTGCTGATATGTTAAACAATTTGCAATCTTAAGCATTGTATCGCGATAAATTTTTTTGCACCGCTTGAATACGTACATTCAGGAATATTTATTTTTTAAAAGCGCATGAAAAAAATACTGCTCTTTATTGCAATGATAGCGGGGATATATTCAGGTTATGCCCAGCAGGCTGCCGTCATTGCAAATGGTATATGGAGGGGCGTGCTGCAGAGAAATGACGGCGTGGGCATTGTATTCAATTTTAAGGTAACGGATACTGCCGGCAGAAAGCTGCTGTATATTATGAATGCCGGTAATTGTCTCACCGTTGATGACATACATCAGCAGGGAGACTCGGTAATCATCAGGCTGCCGTTCTTTGATTCGGAGTTCAGGGTGGTTCGCACTAATAATAATGAGCTGACCGGTCGCTGGATAAATCACCTTGCAGACAGGGATATTGTTATTCCTTTTATGGCAAGGCGTAATGAGAACTACAGGTTTGCAATAACGCATAAAGATATTACTGCAAATATCAGCGGGCGCTGGTCGGCAGCTTTCAGAGATACCGTTACTGGCAAAAGTTCTTCGCTGGTAGGGCTATTTGAGCAAAACGGTAATCATCTTACAGGCTCTTTTCTTACCAGGAGCAGCGACTATCGTTTCCTTGAGGGAGTAGTGGATGGTGATTCGCTGAAGATGTCCGGTTTTGACGGAGGCTATGCCCTGTATTTTTCTGCAAAGATCAATGATAACAACACGATCAGCGGGGGACGTTTCTTTTCGGGTAGCGGACCTGCTGCACAGGTGTGGACGGCATTCAGGAACGATAACGCACAAATAGAGGCAAGATCTTCCCGGGAACACTTAAATACGGGCATCTCCCCAAAGCTGAACTTTGCTTTTAAGGATGCGGATGGGAATATGGTTTCTTTTACTGATGAACGGTTCAGGGATAAAATCGTGATCATCCAGATCATGGGGAGCTGGTGCCCGAATTGCATGGACGAAACGGGTTTCATCAATCAGTTGTATAATGAATATAAACACAAAGGGGTGGAAGTGATGGGGCTTTCGTATGAACGGACGGCCGACTTTTCACGCTCGGCAACTGCAGTGAAAAATTTTGTGAAAAGACTGGGGATCACCTATCCCGTTTTAATACCCCCGGTGGCGGTATCTGATCCCCGGCGTGCGGAAAAAACAATCCCGCAGCTTAAAGTAATAACCGCTTTTCCCACTACCGTTTTCGTAGGTAAAGACGGCACAATAAAGGAAGTACATGCGGGCTTCAACGGACCGGGCAGCGGAAAAGACTACGAAAAGCAGAAAGAAGATTTTTACCAGGTCGTCAATCATTTGCTGGAAGAATAGTGAAGCCAAACGTGAGAAGTGAAATAAACCGCTCATCTTTTAGTCTCACTCTTATCTTTCACGTTTGATTGGTTACGTAACCAGGTATATCAACAAACATAAAGCCAGGGCGATCAGCAGGGCAAGCAGCGGCTTATATTTTTCCCAGAGCGCCTGTTGCTTAGCCTCTTTTTGCCAGGTAAGTATAGTTGAGTATAATGGTTCACCGGGGTTTGCAAGTGAAACCAGCTTCCCGGAAAGAGAGAGGATATGCTTCGTATCCAGCCGGGATCCTGTTGTCATTGCAGCGTTGATGATTTTTTCCCTGATACCGGCAGGAGCTTCCTGCCTGAGCAGCATAATATTATCTTCGGAAAGAAGCTCCTTTAATTGCAGGAATGCCCCATTCCTATTGAACCGGAACCTATCCATATCCAATACCTTTCGCTGAAGTGTTACAATGTCTGATAAAATTGATCCCGGGGTATGAACCCGTACTGCCGAAGCGGGTTGAGCGGGGAAATGCAGCCGCCATTCCCGGTTGTAATCGCTCCGGGATTGCGGCTGCGAGAGTACTTCATACGCTTCCTGTATTTCACGGAAACGGCTATGCGCAAAAGGATGCCCCTCATTGGTATCCGGGTGATATTGCAAAGCCATTTTCCTGAATTTCTTTTTAATGTCTTCCGGCGAGGCATTGAAGGGAAGCCCAAGCGTTTTATAATGATCTTTAAATGGAGTCATCAGGTAAAAGATGAGCAAAGATCAGAAAAGTGATGGTAAGTGAGCAATAATGTGAGGGTAGGGTATAAGGCATAAGTATAAAATGTAGACGCAAGGCATGGCTTGCGCTTACCACCGCCTACCTTTCACATTGCCCCGAAATTTTTAAAACACAGCCATATTTTTTCATGTTTAATATTACTAAACATCTATTTTTACTTCATGAAAGATTCATTTCATCGCACGGAGGGAGATATCAACCTGTCTGATTCCCGCAAAGCCTGGTATGCTGTGATCAGCGATGCCGCTACCCGGCATTATTTAGACGCAGATGCGAAGTATTTCCTGCACCAGTCTATGTCTACCCCCTGCCTGGATGTGCTTCACTCCTGTGAAGGGATATATATTACTGACCTGACGGGAAAGCGCTATATGGATTTTCACGGTAATAATGTGCACCAGGTAGGATACCGTAATCCCTACGTGGTAGACGAGGTAAAAAAGCAGATGGATATTTTACCGTTTAGCCCCCGCCGTTATACCAATATACCGGCCATAACGCTGGCTGAAAAGCTTGCAGGATTATTTCCGGGCAATCTTAACAGGGTTTTGTTTGCTCCCGGGGGCACTTCAGCGATTGGCATGGCGCTGAAGCTCGCAAGAGTAGTTACCGGAAGGCATAAAGTGGTTTCTCTCTGGGACTCTTTTCACGGCGCCTCTCTTGATGCTATTGCAGCGGGAGGCGAGCAGGTATTCCGTAAAGGTATGGGACCGCTGATACCGGGGGTAGAGCGAATTCCACCTCCAACAACCTACCGTGGTATCTTAGGTGATGACGGAAATGATGTGAAATATGCCGAATACCTGGAGTATGTGATTGAAAAAGAAGGAGAGATAGGAGCTTTTATAGCTGAAACCGTTCGCAATACCGATGTGCAATTGCCATCAAAAGCATACTGGAAAAAAATAAGGGAGATATGCACCCGCCACGGTGTATTGCTCATTCTTGATGAGATCCCTATTGCGTTCGGCCGTACCGGTAAGATGTTTGCTTTTGAACACTATGATATAGAGCCGGATATCGTGTGTATAGGGAAAGGGCTGGGAGCAGGGATTATGCCTATCGCGGCTATGATCGCCAGGGACGACTATAATATTGCCGCTGATGTATCACTGGGGCATTATACGCATGAAAAAAGCCCCCTCGGGTGTGTTGCTGCAACCGCCATGCTGGAGTATATGGAGCAGCATAACATCCTTCAAAAGGTAAATGATGATGCTGCCTTTATGCGATCTGCCTTAAACGATATGAAAGAAAAATATTCCATTATCGGCGATGTAAGGGGGATAGGGCTTTTGTGGGGAATGGAGCTGGTGAAAGACAGGAACACAAAAGAAAAAGCAATTGAGGAATCGGAGTTCATATTGTACGACTGCCTCAGCAATGGATTAAGCTTTAAAATCTCCCAGGGTAATGTATTGCAGCTTTCCCCGCCTTTGGTCATAACGAGAGATCAATTACAGCAGGCGCTGAATATTGTGGAAGCAGCTGTAGCGAAAGTTTCAGCTATAGCACAATAAAAAAAAAGGCGTTGATATATTCCCGTTGCAACGGAATATCAACGCCCTGCCGTAATCTTATCTGTAAACTGATTTATTTTCCAAGCATGTAGCCAATAGAAATTCCTACCTGTCTTGTACGCACTTTTCCAAATCCGCCTTCTGTATAACCGCTGATATTACCAACTCCCTGGGTATAGTTAGTGCTGATCAGGATATTGTTTTTGAATTGGTACCCCATGGTCAGGTTAGCACCGATTTCAAACCTTTTTAACATGCTTTTCTCTTCATTGCCTTCGCCTACAGGCTGTTTTTTATACCAATCCTGGTCATCACCTTCTCCTGTAGTTTTTGCCGATATACCATAAGAAAGATTGGGGCCTAACCCTAAAAAGAAACCACCTGTTTTGTAGAGAAAGTTAACCGGAACGTCAATTGCGAGCATTTTGATTTTTGCATCAGAAGTGTAAACTGTTCCTTTTGAGTTAAAAAGCAATGCAGGCTGAACAGAGATATGATCTGCAAGTGAGATGTCTGCCAGACCGCCAACATGAAAGCCGGCGCCAGTGATATTATTTCTCTGCCAGTTGCCATTGCTTTCACTTCTCATTGTGAAAGTGTTTTGCTGCACTCCTGCTTTAACGCCAAACGATACTTTCTGAGCCTTTACTGTTGCGCAACCAATTATAAGCGCGCTCACTACAACGATTGTTTTTTTCATTGATTTTGGGTTTTAGTTGTTGCACCATTATTATTTTATTCGGTGCAGTCTCTAAACGGTGCATATTCTTTGTAATTGTATGCTTTAATATGTATTGACGCAGGATTTATCAACGGTTAAATAAATTATGAAGCCTCATCTCATAAAGTTTTTGTTATTTCGTTTGTATTGCAGTAAAATGATATGCAAATATTTGCCATGTATCAGGGAGGCTGTTCTCTTTATAAATCGTTTTTAGTAGCCTTTTTATGCATCGTTGTGCAGCTTGCTGAGGCGCAGCACTTCCTCCCCCCTTCAGAAGTATACAGGCAGGACAGGCTCAAAAAAGTAGTGATCACCGAAGCGGCAATTACTGCGGCATTAAGTGTGGGATTATATTTTCTCTGGTATAAAAAATTTCCCCGGAGCAGATTTCATTTCTTTAATGATAACCTTGAATGGCTGCAGATGGATAAAGCAGGTCATGCCACCACCGCCTATAATGTAGGCGTACTGCAATATGATATGATGCGGTGGTGCGGGGTAAAGAAAAATGATGCTATCATCATCGGCTCGGCGACTGCACTGGGCGGGCTTACCATCATTGAGCTCCTCGATGGCTTTTCCACGCACTGGGGGTTTTCAAAAGGAGACATGCTGGCTAACCTCGTAGGCACTGCCATCTTTGCATCGCAGCAGCGATGGTGGGACCAGCAGCGGATCACTATGAAATTCTCTGCGCATTTATCTCCTTATGCACAGTATCACGGGGGGGAGCTGGGAAACAGCTTTACGTCCCGTATATTAAAAGACTATAACGGGCAGAGCTACTGGCTCTCATTCAATATAAGATCCTTTTTGCCGTCTTCTTCCCGGTTCCCGGTGTGGCCGGCATTCTCTCTCGGGTATGGCGCGGATGGGATGACCGGCGGGCATTATAATCCTGCAATGATAAAGGATAAGCCGTCGCCGCATTTTGAGCGTACCCGGCGGTTCATGCTGTCGGCGGATGCTGATCTGTTCAGGGTACATTCCACTGCGCCGGCAGACGCGGCAACCTATATGCTTAAACCTTTTAAATTCCCTTCTCCTACATTCGAGATCAATTCCAGGGGAAAAGCAAAGTTTTACCCGGTGTATTATTAGCTATTAGCCGTCAGGTATCAGCTATCGGCGCTTAATGATAACTGATTTTTTAAAATTGGAATTTTGAATTACTTTTGCCGCCCCTGATTAAAGTATGAGGGTATTGAGGATACACTAATACATTATCAAAAAGGATTCGGGAAGTGGCGCAGCCCGGTAGCGCACTTGTATGGGGTGCAAGGGGTCGCAAGTTCGAATCTTGTCTTCCCGAC
>CAYWVB010000068.1:0-7513 GCA_964461595.1 uncultured Terrimonas sp.
GAAGTTCGTCAATGCTGGAGAAAAATTTTGAAGAAGCGTTGTCTAAGATGGAAGGCCAGCTCAATAAAGCGCTTGGTATTTGATGGTTGCAGCGTCATGTATTTAATCATATACTCCGATATATTTTCTGCTTCAACCCTTACTTTCCTTTTGTATTAAATAATCCGGAACAGAAATAAAGAATTTATCATAGATCAAAAACCTCTAAGAGTTTTTTAGGGTCTTGCCTGTTATCCCAAAAGGCGGAGATTATTATTTGGGTATCTGTAACTTTATAAAAAATGCTGAAATTTCCCAATGAGGCAACACGGATATCTTTACAATCTGAAGGTTTGCAGATGTAAGGATTCTCTGCAATCTGTTCAGTCCTTTTTTTAACTAACTGGACAAGCTTTTTTGAATAAGGCGGAATTGAAAAAATGCGGGGCATATTTTTCTTAAAAGACAAAAAGTTTAACCGATAATGCTATAAAAAAAGCACCGCATACCAGTGTATGCAGTGCTTTTCTTCAGTACACAGCATACTTTTAATTATTGCTGAATCTTGTCCATCCTTTATGCCATCCTGCATACTCACCCGCAGGGGCAATCCCACCAATAAAGTTCACGGGAGTAATAAATGTTCTCCCGGTAATAACAGGATCATCAAAGTAAGTATATGGATTCTTCCCGCTCTGATCAACAAGTATAGAAGAAGCGTTACCAAAAGGAATAAAATCGGGGCTGCCGTAATCGAACGGGCGGGTATATAAGTTATCGGCTTCATCCAGTATACGGTTTTTGTAATAGGGCTTCAAAAACCAGGCTTTTATGGATTCCGGAGTAGCGCCGGTAACATCAGAGTTGGAACCTTTAGTATAATTGACGGGAGTTTTACACCCTGCTATTACCACACCGCCGATCCTTAGGGTGCTGTCATTGATATTCCTGTCGGTTGCTCTTCCTGTAGTAGCATCTATCAGCAAACCTGTAGGCCATCCCAGGAATACCGAGTTCACAATAGAAATAGAAGAATTCCTCCTGATCTGCGCTCCTGCCAGGTAATTGCTGTTGCCTTTATTATTCAATGTTTCCATCGGCCCAACAGAAGTAATATTGGAGAATACCGCCCGGGTTTGCGGGGTGACCATTGTGCCGGCAGCATTGTTGTCGCTTTCAAAGGATTCTGACTTAGAAATATCAGCAATGGAAGAATCGCGAACGATCAGCCCGAACTGAACGGTGCCGCTATACCCATTATCCGTATCAAAGTCGTCATCTTGTGTTTTATAAGCAATAAGGTATTTACAATTTACGGTTCCGCCAAACCATTCAAAGGCATCGTCCTTGGCATAGATAACCTGTATATGGTCAATAGTGGTTCCTGCACCCACTGCAGCAAGCGTAAGGCTGTTCACTTCCTTATCAGGCTGATAGGCGTAACCTGCATATTCAATACGTACATACCGGAGTGTGCCGCTGTTATCATTATCATCAGGAGTGGTGCCACCACCGGCAAGCCCGTCTCCATTGGCATTGTTGATGCCGCCTTCCACTTCAAGAATGCCATCTCCGCCGCCTGTGCCAGTAAAGGAGGCGTTTACGCTTGCCTTACCGCATAATACTATGCCACCCCAGTCACCCGGGCGGGGATCCGGCGAGGAGCTGGTAAAAACGATCGGATCCTCCTGGGTGCCTTTTGCTTCAATTTTAGCGCCGCGTGTAATCACGAGCGCAGCTACATTAGCGCCTTTATAATCTCCTTTTACCACTGCCCCGGGCTCTACGGTAAGGGTAGCCCCGTTCGCTATATACACAATGCCGGAAAGAAGATTTTCATCACCCTTTTTTAAAATAATATCTTTGGTTATACGGCCACTTAAGGTAACAGTTGAGCCATCTCCTGATCCGCCATTATTGTTACCTTTACCATCGCCGTCTATTTCTATCTTTCGGCAGGCAGCAGTTATTAATACTACGCCCACAGTTGCTATTAACATGACCTTTTTCATATATTCTGTTGTTTTGTTTGTGTTGAATGATGGGTTTGATTCTATAAAGCATAGTTGAAAGTGATACCAAAACCTGTCCCAAATTTTCTCGAAAACCTTACCGGATCTTTGCCTTTCCGGAAACTTGTTTTATCATCCGTATTCTGGTAGAAGTATTGTGTCTGGTTCAGCAGATCCGCTATATTCAGCCGGAGCTCTCCTTTGCCTTTGATTATCTTTTTACTTACCTGGAAATCAAGAACGGGGCGCGGAGCTTCATAAATATCCGGTGAACCGGCGCCGGCAGAAATATCGCCTACGAGATATATCCGCTTTCCTATCTGGTTAAATAACAAGGTGGCAGATAATCCTTTTTCTTCCAAATCATACATCAGTCCGAGATTGACCGTATAGGGAGACTGCCCCTGCAATGAGCGTTTCAGGTTGAGCCCTTTGTCTTCCACCCGGCTGAAGATATACGCTGCATTTGCCTGGAAGCTGAGGTTCCTGAAAACATTAATAAAATCCAGTCTTTTACGGACTTCGATTTCAGCCCCGTAAGAAACAGCTTTTTCCGGGTTCTGATAATTGAAGGTGCTGGCACCCCCGCTGCCTGCATTGAATACCTGCTCAATGGGATCGGCGAAATATTTATAGAAAGCTCCCGCAGAAAAGGTCTCGCCACTGCGCGGATATAGCTCATACCGTATATCTGCATTGCTTACTTTGGTACGTTTAAGCAAGGGGTTGCCCTGCACAGAAGCATTGAGCTCAAAATCATACAGGTTGAGAAAAGCCAGTTCTCTCAGCTCGGGACGTATTACTGTTTGTGAACCCGAAACACGAAGATTAGATTTTGCATCCAGCTTAAAAGTCGCATTCAACCCGGGGAGAAAATCATTTACCCTGGAATGCGTAAAACGCGGATCGCTTTCTTTTGTGCTGCCTACCAACTGATCATAGTTTTCTACCCTTACTCCCCAAACCACCCTTAGCATATTGGAAAACTTGTTGTCAAACTGTATAAAGCCGCCGTTAAGTATTGTATTTGCCAGGTACCGGAAATTAGTTCCTTTAATAATATCAAAAGCAAACATATTGCTGCTGCCGGCGCCGTCACCATAATTCTCGGGCGCAAATACTTTGTCGGCAGGAAGCTGGCGCAAAGCAGGGTTATCTGTAGGAAGATATACCGAGAACGGCTTTGCATCGTAAAGACGGTCTTTTATCTGCAGCATATACCCGCCTTTTACCGTTTGCTTCTGGCTGAACAGGTTAAAATTGTAGCTCAGATCTCCACCGGCGGTATATATATAATCATTCAAACTTTGAAAAATACGGCTGCCGCTTTCCTGTGAAAGCGAATTGCCTATAGACAACTGGTAGGGATCCTGAGTCCCTAAAGTTCTGGTATATAATATTCTTTTCTGGTCGGGAGTATAAGAATCAAGTATATTAAATGAACCATACCATTTTAACTTAAAAGGAGTAGCCAGGCTGTGTTCTCCCGTTAGCTGTGCGGTAAAAAAGGTGTTCTGCCTGAATTTTATTTCCGAGCCATAAATATCATCATTTCTGACATTGCTGATACCAGAGCGCTGCGTAACAAAATTGGTAGTATTTATATTCAAAACAGATTTCAGGGATATCTTATTCAACGGGTCCAGTTGCAGGGAAACGCTGCCCAATGCGCCCCAGCTTATATCCTGTGCATATTTGTCATCATTATAATTATAATCAACTGAAACATTATCGCCTTCTATTGAGTTAAGCCTGTTGAGCAGTTTTTGATAACTGTTTGATTTGTTGTATACCAGGCTGATCACTCCTCCCAGCTTTTTCCCAAACAATATTTTATTGATACCGCCATTAGCCTGAAATGAAAAATTGAGCGGGGCATTTACTTTATTGCCCACCCATGTATTTTTCATCTCCTTACCTATTGCTGTTTTTTCAGAAGCGCTCAGTGCATCAAACTGTGTCTTGGTGGTGTAAAAAGCAGGAAGCGCTCTCGAACCGTCATCAACGCCCAGCCAGTCTGTTTTTCCTCTCTGGGATGTATAAAAATCTTTCCCGATCGTTTGTGAGTTGAACCCGGTACCCACCTGTACATTAAGGAAGTCCCTTGCGGGTGCATCTTTGGTATTGATCTGGATCAGTCCGCCTGCCCATTCCCCCGGGAACTCGGGCACAAAAGCTTTGTTGATTACAATATTATCCACGATCTGGGCGGGGAACATATCAAAAGAAAAGGCTTTACGGTCTGATTCGGTGCTTGTCAGTAATATCCCGTTCAGCATTGCCTGGTTATACCTGTCTGCCAGGCCTCTCACCACTACAAACCGCCCGCCCTGGAGGCTTACACCGGGTATTCGTTTCAGCACTTCACCTGTATTCTTGTCGGGGCTGCGGCGGATGCTCTCTGCCGAGATCACTGAAGCAACAGTATTGGTATTCTTTTGAAATTGTATGGCCGAGGCTGCCGTTTCAAGCCTGGCGCTCGATTTTTTTGCCGTAACTATTACTCCTTCAAGATTTTTTGCAGCGATGGCAGCTACAATATTTAATTCATTAATCTTTCCTTCTGCAACTTCTATATCAGTTACTACTTTATTTTCGTATCCTATTGCCGAAAATTCAAGCTCATACTTTTTTCCCGGCATTAGTGTAAGCGTGTAACGCCCCTCTATATCTGTGGTGGTACCTTCTGCTGTACTTACAACTTTCACTGAGGCGCCCGAAACGGGTTCATTTTTTTCGTTGAGCACCCGCCCTGATAATCGGGCCGATTGAGCCCGGACAAAAGATAAGGAGCATACAAAAAATATAACGGTGATCAATTGCTGCATATCAGAATTTTTGGCAAAGGAATACCTGTCACATTACCACAGGGTTAACGGGAGATTAACAGTAGGTTATGCCGGTGTTACCGGAATATTAAGCGCTCCGGGAATATTATCAGCGGCTGAAATTCCAATGTTAAGAAATCATTAACTCTCAAAAATTGACCTGTCCGGGAAGTGATACGAGTATTTTTGCCCAAATTTTCGTCAATGCTCAATTCAATAATGAAAATTTTCCTGCCTAAAGACAGGGTATTTTACAACCTGTTTGAAGAAGTTGCCGTAAAAGTGCTGGAAATGGCCCGTAAGCTCAGAGAAATGATGCATGAGCCGGATTATGACAAAAGATCTGCCATTGCAGGTCAGATAGAAGAGCTGGAACATGTAAATGACAATCTGACCCACAATATATTCACCGAACTGGGCAGGAATTTCATTACCCCGTTTGACCGGGAAGACATTCATTATCTTGCCTCTGCCCTGGATGATATAGCGGATTATATTCACGCGTCTTCTAAAAAGATCAAATTTTACCGCGTTAATCCTAATGAACCGGGAATGCAGAAGTTTGCCGACCTCATCATACAGGGATGTGAGCATGTGCATTCCGCGGTGCATGAGCTGAGGAATATGAAAAACCTCAGGCAGATCACAGAATCGCTGGTAAAGATCAATAGTATTGAAAACCAGGCAGACGATATTTTTGATATGAGCATTGACAGGCTTTTTGCCACCGAAACAGATGCCCGTGAAGTGATAAAGAAGCGAGAAATATACCAGGCGCTTGAGATCGCCACCGATAAGTGTGAAGATGCTGCCAATGTAATTGAGTCCATTATAGTTAAATACGCCTGATCACTAACCACGGAAATGTGCAATATCCACATCCCTTCATTATTTACTTTACCCGATATTCAACAAGGTTGATATGACATTATTAGTGATCATCATAGCCCTGGCGCTGCTCTTTGACTATATTAACGGGTTTCATGATGCAGCTAACTCCATTGCCACTATCGTTTCCACCAAAGTGCTCACCCCTTTTCAGGCGGTGCTATGGGCGGCGCTCTTCAACTTTGTTGCTTTTTTTATATTCAAAGATCATGGCGTGGCCAATACCATAGCCAAAACCGTAAAAGAAAGCTATATTACCCTGCATGTGATATTAGCCGGGCTAACAGCTGCCATTATCTGGAACCTGCTTACCTGGTGGTTTGGCATTCCGTCTTCCTCATCGCATACGCTGATCGGGGGATTTGCCGGTGCAGCCATTGCCCATGCCGGGTTTAACGCAGTAAATGCAGCCCCGGTACTACAGATCGTTGCATTCATCTTTCTGGCGCCGTTAATAGGGATGATCATGGCCTTTATCATTTCCCTGTGGTTTATAAATGCATTCAGAAAAAGCATTTGGCCAAAATTATTTGCAGTGCTCATCATGATAACTGCATGTATTTTTCTATATAAAATGATGGAATTCGATCCTGCCATATTAAGATCAAAGTATGACAGCTATATTTTGAATGTGATCTTTTACTCCCACAATTTCAAGTTTATACTGCTGACAGTGATCGTATTTATAATGTGCATATTCACGCTTTATTTAAGTAATCTTAATGCACACAGGTCAACAATATGGTTTAAACGGCTTCAGTTGGTTTCTTCGGCAGCCTTTAGTGTGGGGCATGGCGGCAATGATGCGCAAAAAGTAATGGGGATTATCACCGTGGCCCTCATTTCGCAGGGAAGTATTCAAAAATTTGAAGAGATGCCTGTTTGGGTGCCAATAGCGTGTTATACCGCTATAGCGCTGGGAACATTGAGCGGGGGATGGAAAATAGTAAAGACAATGGGCAGCCGCATTACAAAAGTCACCCCTTTTGAAGGAGTGGCAGCCGAAACAGCAGGCGCTATCACACTTTTTATTACCGAAACCATGAAGATACCTGTAAGCACCACGCATACCATAGCCGGGTCTATCATGGGCGTGGGCGCCACCAAACGCCTTTCGGCTGTGCGGTGGGGTGTCACCGTAAACTTACTTTGGGCATGGATCATTACCATTCCCGTGAGCGCAATAATGGCTGCCATCATATATTTTGTTTTCAATATATTTTTTTAGCGCTTTACCTATTACACTCAAAACAGGTATCTTCGCCTGATTGTCTTTTTCTCAAACCGATAAGAACTGTTTATAGATGAAGGGAATTATTTTAGCCGGCGGATCCGGCACGCGCCTGCATCCTATCACCTTAGCCATCAGCAAGCAGGTAATGCCTGTATACGATAAACCGATGATCTACTACCCGCTGTCTACGCTTATGCTTGCAGGCATCCGGGAAGTATTGATCATTTCCACACCGCATGATCTTCCTAATTTTAAAAAATTGCTGGGCGATGGCAGCCGGTTAGGCCTGTCATTTTCCTATCGCGAGCAACCTGCTCCCAACGGGCTTGCTCAGGCATTTGTTATCGGCGAAGATTTTGTTGGAAAAGAAAAAGTAGCGCTGGTGCTGGGAGATAATATTTTTTATGGCGCAGGGCTGGGAAGACAGCTCAGTGCTAATGTAGATCCCGACGGGGGTATTGTATATGCTTACCAGGTAAGCGACCCCGAAAGGTATGGTGTAGTTGAATTTGATGAGAAAATGAATGCGCTTTCCATTGAAGAAAAGCCTGCCAACCCCAAAAGCAATTATG
>CAYWVB010000068.1:7613-27636 GCA_964461595.1 uncultured Terrimonas sp.
AAAATGAATGCGCTTTCCATTGAAGAAAAGCCTGCCAACCCCAAAAGCAATTATGCGGTTCCCGGTTTGTATTTTTATGATAATGACGTGATCGCCATCGCTAAAGACCTGAAACCTTCTGCAAGGGGAGAATATGAGATCACTGATGTGAACAAAGAATACCTGAAAAGAGGAAAGCTGAAAGTATCTGTTATGGACCGGGGAACAGCCTGGCTCGACACCGGCACATTTGACTCGCTCATGCAGGCATCCCTGTTTGTACAGGTGATAGAGCAGCGGCAAGGCATTAAGATCGCCTGTATTGAAGAAATCGCTTACCGCAAAGGCTTTATCAGCAGGGAACAACTGCTGGACATAGCAAAGCCGCTTATGAAAAGCGGCTACGGTGAATATCTTTTGAACTTAGTATCTTGAGTAAATTTTATACAGTGTATGAAAAAAATTCTGGTAACAGGAGGTTGTGGTTATATCGGTTCGCACACCATAGTGGATTTGATTCAAAACGGTTTTGAGATTATCTCCATTGACAACAATTCCAGGTCTTCCACCTTTTTGCTGGAAGGAATCGAAAAAATCACCGGAAAGAAAATAAAGAACTATAAGGTTGATCTCTGCGATTTTAATGATACGCATGCCGTATTTGAAGAGAATGATGATATAGCAGGTATAATTCATTTTGCGGCTTTTAAGGCTGTGGGAGAATCTGTGCAGAAGCCGCTGATGTACTTTGAAA
The DNA here is from genome assembly GCA_964461595.1 of uncultured Terrimonas sp. Lineage (GTDB taxonomy): Bacteria > Bacteroidota > Bacteroidia > Chitinophagales > Chitinophagaceae > Agriterribacter. The sequence goes on from CAYWVB010000068.1 coordinate 8,347, forward strand.
ACAACCTGCTCTCGCTGATCAACCTGCTGAAATGTGTTGAGCTTTTTAAAGTGCCTCACTTTGTATTCTCTTCTTCCTGCACGGTATATGGCAATCCTGATAATATCCCGGTAACTGAAGAGACACCCACCAAGTCTGCAGAATCTCCTTATGGCTATACCAAACAAATGGGCGAGCAGATCATAGGAGAGTTTGCAAAAGCCAATAAACACATCCGTTGCATCCTGCTAAGGTATTTTAACCCTGCAGGGGCGCATCCCTCAGCGCTTATTGGCGAGCTTCCTATTGACAAACCGCAAAACCTGGTGCCTGTCATCACCCAGAGCGCCATAGGCAAGCTGCCAGGCATCACGGTATTCGGGGATCAGTATCCTACCCGGGACGGATCATGCGTGCGGGATTTTATCCATGTATGCGATCTTGCTCATGCACATACCCTGGCCCTGCAATACCTGATCCATAACAGCAATACTGCCAATCCGGAGATATTCAATCTGGGCACCGGGTCGGGCATCACAGTGCTCGAAACCATACATACTTTTGAGAAGGTGACGGGTGTAAAGCTCTATTATACTATCGGGCCCAACCGGCCGGGAGATGTGGTTGCCATATATGCCAATAATGATAAGGCTAAAAAAATACTGGGATGGGACCCGGTATATAAGTTGGATGACATTATGAGTACGGCCTGGAAATGGGAGCAAAAGCTTAAGGATGATGAAAAATTATTCACTGGAAAAAATATCGGGTTGAATTAATCCATTATTTTGCGCATTCTAAAGAACGAAACTCATGTTAAAAGATATACAGGTAACAGGTCAGAAAGATACAAGAAGCGGATTCGGGGACGGGATATATGAGCTGGGAAAGAAAAACCCGGATGTAGTGGCGCTGACAGCCGATCTTGCCGGATCATTGAAATTAAATGCATTTATAAAAGAGTTTCCCGACCGCTTTTTTCAATGCGGGATTGCGGAAGCCAATATGATCGGTATAGCAGCCGGCCTGACCATAGGCGGCAAAATACCGTTTACCACCACTTTTGCTAACTTCTCTACCGGGCGTGTATACGACCAGATCAGGCAATCTGTAGCCTATTCAGGCAAAAACGTGAAGATCTGCGCTTCACATGCCGGCCTTACTCTGGGGGAAGATGGCGCTACCCACCAGATACTGGAAGATATCGGCATGATGAAAATGCTGCCCGGAATGACAGTGATCGTACCCTGTGATTATAATCAAACCAAAGCGGCGACCCTTGCCATAGCCGATCACATCGGGCCTGTTTATCTTCGTTTCGGCAGACCTGTATGGCCTATATTCACCGCAACAGACCAGCAATTCCGGATAGGTAAAGCACAGTATTTTTCAGAAGGTACGGATGTTTCCATATTTGCCTGCGGGCACATGGTTTGGAAAGCCATTGAAGCCGGCAGAGAGCTCGAAGAAAAGGGAATAAGCGTAGAACTGATTAATTTACATACTATTAAGCCTATTGACGAAGAAGCCATCCTGACTTCTATACGCAAAACCAAATGTGCAGTTACCGTTGAGGAGCACAATATAATAGGCGGTATGGGAGACGCTGTAGCCCAGGTAGCCGCCAGGCATTTTCCCATACCTATCGAATACATAGGCACCAGGGATACCTTTGGAGAAAGCGGTAAACCTTTGGAACTGCTGAAAAAATACGGGCTTGATTCTCCTGACGTTGTTGCTGCCGCTGAAAAAGTTATTAAACGGAAATAGGTCCCCGCAAAATATAATGCATGGGTAACGGCTTTTCTGATGATATAGTATTGCTGCGGGAATTTCATGACCCGGCAACCAGGGAAAAGGCTTTTACCGCCATCATCAAAAAATACCAGGAAAAGCTTTACTGGCATATCCGGAGACTGGTAGTGCAGCACGAAGATGCAAATGACGTTCTGCAAAACGTATTTATCAAAGTATGGAACGGGCTCGAAAACTTCCGGGAAGACTCACAGCTTTATACCTGGCTGTACAGGATCGCTACCAACGAGTCTCTCACATTTATAGAACAGCAAAAAAGAAAATTCGCCATATCCATTGATAATGAAGAAAACCCGGTAGCCTTAAAGCTTCGTGCCGAAAAGGATTTTGATCCGGCCAAAGCCGAGTGGAAACTACAAATGGCAATGCAGGAATTACCTGAAAAACAACGTCTTGTATTCAATCTGAGGTATTTTGATGAAATGCCTTATGAAGAAATGAGCAGGATATTGGATACTTCGGAAGGCGCGCTGAAAGCCAGCTATCATCACGCGGTGAAAAAAATCGAGGATTTTATTCTTAATCATTAAACTTTGGATATATAACTTAGTCTTAACATTTTATGGAACAAAATGCAGACATAAGTAAAGAATTGCGTGAGATAAGTGATCTGGTGTCTGATCTCGGCAAAAGGAATCCCTACCGGGTTCCTGAGGGATATTTTGAAACGTTTTCTCACCAAATCCTGGCAAAAGTTAATAAAACTACCAGCCCCGGATATAATATCCACAACGCCGGTGAAGAGATCACCGCAATTTCACCACTATTAGCAGGACTGAAAAACAAACAGGCATTTTCTGTGCCCGATGGCTATTTTGAACAACTCACCGTTGCCGTTTCGGCAGAAGTAACTAACAAAACTCATATAATCGCTCCTGCTTTCAGCATGAGCTCGGGCAATAGAAAATGGTTGAGATACGCTGCGGCTGCAATAGTTACAGGCGCTATTGGTATCAGTGCTTTCTTTTTTATAAACAGTCACTCCCCTGTCGGCGGGCCTGTTGCACAAAATAACTCATCTGCGCCAGGGTCTGGTCTGAAAGATATATCGGATGCGATACTGTCTGATTATCTTGCTGATATACCCGAAAATCAGAATACCATTGTAGATAGCGCAGATGCAGCCTTTTACAATACCGCATTAATAAACATTAGCGATAAGGACCTTGCAAATATGATACGAGAGATTCCTGATGATGACCTTTTTAGTTACCAGGATGATATTCAGATAAGGCCCGTCTCTCTGTAATGGTGCTGAGAGTATATGTTAGCAGTAATAAATCTCTGAAAGAAAATCATATCACTTTTTGATAAAAGCTCTTAAAAATCTAAATATTTTTTCGTGAAAAAATTTTTTTTACTTTTTGGATTTATTACATTTGCAACCTTGCTGACCGAGGCTCAGGTTACGGGTAATGAGCGTGTTGGGGAAAAGATCAGATCGCTGGAGATCGGGTACCTTACAAAGCAGCTACAGCTCACACCGCAGGAAGCCGAAAAGTTCTGGCCGGTTTTTAATCAGTACAGAAAAGAAACCAGGGCGATAATGCTGGATGAAGCGTTAACTGATCAACTGGAAATAGACCAGAAACTGCTCGATGTAAGAAAAAAGTATAAGAAAAGCTTCACCGCTATCCTGGGAGCTGACAGATCTCAGGAAGTATACGACTCGGAAGACCGCTTTAAAGCTTTAGTAAGAAAAGAAATGAACAGAAGAATAAAGGCAAGGCAGGAAAGAATAACTAATAAAAAATAAATCGTTTTTTAAATTACGAAATAATTACCTAATTTTAACTCGGTGTTTTTCATAGGTTAGCAACGGCTGGCTCTTTCTAGGGCTGGCCTTATTTTTTTTAGGGAACTTCCATAAATCCTAACCGCGGTTACTTGCGCTCAAGCGTTTGAATAATATCATCAGTAAGATCGTATGCAGCCTGCATATCAGTTTCCCCGAAAGACGGCGTATACAGCGCTATTTCGCACTGTTGTATAACAAGGCTGAACTGGGAGATCACAATATCATCCATTCCTTTCATTCTCATTTCATGTTCCAAGGTTTTAATATCAGTGTGGGGGAAAGAAAGAGATAATTTATTGGCAATATAATTCCTCAAAGCGATGTTCAGCTCTTTATAAAACAATTTACAATTCTGTTGCACCAGGGCAACGCGTGCTTTAAACAAAGGCTCTGCAGGAGATGCTGCAACAGTCCGGAGGGGGATATCTTTTTGAGCAGCAAAGCCGTTTTCCGGCTTATGATCTATATCAGCAGACATTCCTTCTCCGGCATCACGCACGGAGGATCTGATAAGCCTTGATAATATTATCCCAAATAAGATCAGCAATATACCCGCAATACCAATAATGAGCTTTTTATGTATGAAGCTGCTGCCGCCCTCATTATCTGTTAATGATGATTCGGAGTGATCATTTTCACGGGCTGTTGCAGGGATTACCCTGACCTGCAACGAGTCGGTATGAATGGTTTGATATACATCCGTAGCCGGGTCGAAGTAAGAAAATGCTACAGGGGGAATGATAATATCCCCGGTTTGCCTGGGCACAAACCTGTATTCAAAGGTTTTGTATCCCCGCATGGGCACAACAGACTTCAGGTAATCTTCTTTGACCGAAGGCTCAAACACTTCAATGCCTTTTGGCCACTTTATGGGAGGGGAATTGATCACTCCAAAGTTGCCTTCCCCTTTTATTATCACTTTCATTACGGCTACATCATTCACATGCACCTCGTTATGATCTATGGTAGCCTGGGTGGCGAAAGAACCCACTGCGCCGTCAAAAGAATGAGGTTTCGTTACGGCAGGCAATGCCTTTACCTCAATATGCACAGGATTACTCCTTATAGTTACATTCTCGGTTTCAATCCCCTCATTGTTCAGGTCATCAGCTCCAAAGGCATTCAGCAGATCATTTAAATGCTCCCCTTTGTCTTTCATTGCATAATCTGCCCTCAAAAAAGTAATTTCATTTTCTACCTCCGCGGGATCAAGCTGGAAAGTACCGGATTGCAGGGGGAACAATTGTGCCTTGCGGATGAGGTATACATTGAAATCCTTGCCATTCAGCTTCTCAATTGTTGAAGGCACAGAGGAAGGGTCAATCATGTCGTATACGCTGAAACCATTGAAAGAGGGGCGTCTGGCCACCTTTGATTCGGAATGAAGACGGGTATACAGCTTATAAGTAGCGACAAGCGGCTCGCCTTCATAGCAGGTGGTTTTATCAGCATCCACCTTTATAAATAAATTTTTCCTGATCTTGTCGCGCACATCTTCCCCCTTCCTTATAATGTAATCATTGTATAAGTGCTGCATATCTGCATCGCCGGCAATATTACCGGGAAAGCTATACTGGTTATTAGGGTGCCCGGAAGAAGGCTTTACATCTATATGGACGGTATTAAAAACAACACGCTTACCGTTAACCTTTGCCGAAGCGCCGGATAATGCATACATGCCTGCATGCTGCGGCTGCAGCACATATACGAATGACACATATCTTGTTTCATTACCATTCACGGTTGATGAACCGGATACATGCATGGGCCCCTGCACAACCCTGAAATTATTAAAAGAAGGGGGAATAAACTGCTGTACCTGGTCTGCATTTTCAATATTGAACTGTATAGTGACCAGGTCATCCCGGGAGATGTTTTTTTTATTCGCTGATGCAATAGCTTTTACCTGTGCCGGCAGATCTTTCGTACCGGCAGCAATAAAAAGAAGAAAAAAAACAGCTCGTAGTAAATATTTTACGATAAGCTTCATTTTATTATAAACTTCACCATCAACAGCATTTAACACTTACATACTATTCAAATATAAGATTTACGGCAAAGCGATAAAAATAAACCCTGAGTAAAATTGCGTTAAAAAAGAGGGGGAAGATATAACGGGAAATGTTTTTAGTATCTTGGGCTGCTAATTATAATAATAAAATCAAAAATGCGCCATGCTTCTCCTCGGTATTGACGTAGGCACTTCCTCCATAAAAGTTTCTGTGGTGAATGCTGATAATGCTTCTGCAATCGCTTCTGCACAATTCCCTGAAACTGAAGCCGACATTATTTCAAACAAGTCCGGGTGGGCAGAACAGGAGCCGGAGAGCTGGTGGGAGTATACCAGGCAATGTATCCAAAAGCTCAATACATCGGGGAAATACGATCCTAAAGACATTGCAGCCATAGGCATTGCCTATCAAATGCACGGGCTTGTAGCGGTAGATAAAAACAATATGCCGCTGCGGCCCTCCATCATCTGGTGCGACAGCCGGGCGGTAGCCCTGGGAAATGCCGCCTTTGATGCGCTGGGAAATGAATATTGCTTACAGCACTTCCTGAACTCCCCGGGCAATTTTACCGCTTCAAAGCTGGCGTGGGTCAGGGAGAATGAACCGGAAATTTTTGGGAAGATCGCCGGGATCATGCTGCCGGGGGATTACATAACTATGAAGCTGACAGGGAGCATCACCACTTCTCCTTCGGCGCTGTCGGAAGGGATCTTCTGGGATTTCACATCTGACAGCCTTTCTGAAAAAATAATGGAATACTTCGGGTTTGACAATACTATTATCCCCCCCATACAGCAGGTATTCTCGGTACACGGTACAGTTACCGCCGCAGCCGCAGCTGACCTGGGCTTAAAAGCAGGTACACCGGTAGCATACAAAGCAGGGGATCAGCCCAATAATGCCTTATCTCTCAATGTCATGCAACCGGGAGAAATAGCGGCAACGGCAGGTACCTCCGGAGTGATCTATGCAGTAACCGATCAATTATCACACGATCCCTTGTCGAGAGTAAACAGCTTTGCCCACATTAACCACACGCCGGCGGAAAAGCGTATCGGCGTATTGCTGTGCATCAATGGCACAGGGATAATGAACCGGTGGATGAAAGATATTACAGGCAATACCCTGCAATATGCGGAGATCAATGCCATGGCAGAAAGCGCTCCGTTGGGAAGCGAAGGGCTGCTGATACTGCCCTTTGGCAATGGCGCCGAACGTATGCTTGAAAACCGTATGCCCGGCGCACAGGTCGGCAGGCTCCAGTTTACCGTTCACCGGGAAGCCCACCTGTTCCGCGCTGTCCAGGAAGGTATTGCCTGCGCGTTCAGGTATGGGCTGGATATACTCAAAGAAAATGGGGTTAGCCCTGTAGTGATACGTGCCGGAAAGGCAAATATGTTCCTGAGCAAGTTGTTCACCGAGCTTTTTGTAAATCTTACGAATGTGCCGGTAGAGTTGTATAAGAACGACGGATCAGTAGGTGCTGCCATTGGTGCGGGTATAGGCGCAGGAATATACAGCTCCCGGGAAGAAGCTTTCAAATCGTATACGCCCGAATCATTGACCGAACCCGAAAAAAACAATGAGCCGCATGAGGAATTATATGGAAAGTGGAAAGATTTTCTCGAAAAAAACATATAACTCCGTGATAGCTGTGCGATGGTATAGCCGGGGGATATGGCTCATTACTTTGCTGTATGCTTTTACCGGCTACGGGCAGGACATACAGGGCAGGGTATATGATATCACTCAAAAGATCCCGCTCCCGGGGGTAAGCGTATTATCTTCCTCCGGCTATGGCACGCAAACCGATACACTTGGGGCATATAGCATCAGAGTAAGCCCGGCAGACTCAATCTGGTTTTCATACCTTGGGAAAGAGACTCCCAAATACCCGGTAAAATCCATTGCCAACCCGGCAGCCTTTGATATTTCTATTCAGCTCTCGGCAATAGAATTGCCCGGTGTTACGGTAAGACAGCATGACTACCATTTTGACTCGTTGCAAAACAGGAGGGAATATGAAAAGGTATTCAATTACCGCAAACCGGGCCTGCGTGTCTCCACGCTCCCTCTCGCTGCAGGTGGTGGTGTGGGCGTAGATCTGGATGAGATCGTAAACCTGTTCCGCTTCCGGCGCAACCGGAACCTGAAATTCCTGCAGGGATGGCTGATAAAAGAAGAACAGGAAAAATACATAGATCACCGCTTTACCAAAGGATTTGTGCGTAAGCTTACCGGCATGGACGGGGATGAGCTTGATGCATTTATGAAATACTATCGCCCGGCTTATGAGTTGCTGGTACCGATTAACGAGGCGGAACTGGGGCTATACATACTCTATTGCTATGACGAATATGTTCATAACGGGAGAAGGCTGCCGGAACGGCCAAATTTCCCCAAATAGCTTACGATATGACCGACCTGATGAATAATAATCTCTCTTCCTGCGCCACGGAGATCATCTACCATGTATTTCAGCGGAGCTTTTATGACAGCAATAATGATAAACATGGCGATCTCAGAGGATTAACACAACAATTGCCCTATCTGCAGGATCTTGGAATTACCGCTATACTGCTCACCCCGCTTTTTATATCTCCATACTACCACAACTATTTTGCTGAAGATTTCGGGGCTATTGATCCCACTTATGGAACAATGGCTGACTATCTTGATTTTTCGGATGCAGTGCACCGGCATGGAATGAAATTATATCTTGATATGGAGATCCAGTATGTTACAGAAGATCATATATGGTTCAAAGATTCTTTTAAAAATCCTGCTTCCGCATATAGCGACTATGTATTGTACCAGGACAGTGCAAACGAAACGCCTGAAACAATTATATTCGACACTAATGGTTTGCTGGGGTATGACGGAGTATATAAAGATATAACAACAGTTAACCTGCTCAACAGCGGGATACAGTCCTATATGATCAACCTTTTCCATTACTGGATAGATCCCCGTGGCGATGGCAGCTTTAACGGCGGCGCCGACGGGTTCAGGCTTGATCACATGATGGACATGCTCGACAACAAACAACGCCTGAGTAATTTATTCAGCAAATTCTGGAGACCTTTGATTGAAAAGCTGAAAGCAATAAAACCAGACATAGTGTTTATAGCGGAGCAAACCGACTGGAGCTCTTTCGGGCAGGAATATCTTACTGAAGTAGGCGCAGATAAAGTTTTTGCATTCCCTCTGCGGGAAGCTATCCTTACCTTCAGCAAAAAAAATATCAGCGAAGCGGCAGCGCAAACCTTTTCATTATCGCAGGATCAATCCCAAAATATCGTTTTTATTGAAAATCATGACACCCATCGCTTCGCAACGCTGGCAGGCAACCATGCCGGCAAACTGAGAACCGGCGCTGCATTAAACCTGCTGCTCGGCGGCACACCCGCTATATATTACGGGCAGGAGATAGGAATGACAGGCGGAGGAGGTTTTGGCAAATATGGGAATTCGGACGGAAATGATATCCCGAGGAGAGAAGCGTTTAAATGGTATAAAGATATGACTCAACCCGGAATGGCAGCCTGGTACGAAAATTCGGGGCCGTGGTGGGAAGACTCGTCGCTGCAGGATGCTGCTGTTCCTGCTTCCGCAGAGGAGCAAATCTCGGATCCCGGTTCGTTGTGGAAATATTACCAACTGCTGATGCAGCTAAAAAAGAAATATCCCGCTTTAGCGTATGGGGAATATAAAAAACTGGATAATGACTCGACAGGAATATTGTCATTCCTGCGGGTATCGAAGGAGCAGACCTGTATGGTGCTGATCAATCTTTCAGACACAAAGCAAAGGGCATACATGGATATAGAAGCGTATATGGGAAAAAAGAAAGTCCTTTTTCAAAACCTTTTGGGTAATACGCAAATTATCCCGGCAATCAAAAATGTATATGTTGATATGGAGCCCTTTAGCGCAGCGATATGGGAATGTCAAAACGAGAGAAATGGTGAATAGTGGTAAGAAGGCATTCGTTTCGCCTCTCACATCTCACATTTCATCTCTCGCAATATCATCCGGACATAATTTGGAAGACTTAATGCAAAAATGATTTGTTTCATGTAAATTGTTGCATTAAATAATATTGACACGCTATGAAAATTGCATTTCACGGTGCAGCCCGTACAGTAACAGGCTCTAAACACCTGATCCAATTAAAAAACGGTAAAAAGCTTTTGCTTGATTGCGGAATGTTCCAGGGACTTGGCAGTGATACGGATGTGCTGAACCGGGAATGGGGATTCAACCCTCCTGAAGTAGATTATCTTGTACTGTCGCATGCCCACATAGATCACAGCGGTCTTATTCCCAAGCTGGTGAAAGACGGGTTCAGGGGTAAGATCTTCTGCACTCCCGCTACAAGAGAATTGACGGCAGTGCTTCTAGAAGACTCGGCACAGATACAGGAAGATGAAGTGAAATATACCAACAGGAACAGGTCCACTTCCGGCAAGCCTTACCTGGAAGCGCTTTATACTACTGAAGATGCAAAGAAAGCCGGCGAATATTTTTACGTGGTGGACTACGGCAACTGGTTTGCTATTGATGATGGTGTGCAGTTGTTATATACCGATGCAGGTCATATTATCGGAAGCGCAGCAGTTAATCTGAAGATCACGGAAAACGGCAAAACGACAGCTATCACCTTCAGCGGTGATGTTGGTCGCTACAGGGACATCATATTACGTTCGCCTCAAAACTATCCGCAGGCGGATTATATTATCCTCGAATCAACATACGGCAACAGCCTGCACGACCAGCATGCTACCACCCCGGACCTGATACTGCAATGGGTGGTTAAAGCATGCCTGCAGAAAAAAGGGAAGCTGGTATTGCCCTCTTTCAGCGTGGGGCGTACCCAGGAAATACTATTCGCGCTCAATCAGCTTGAGCTGGAAAACAGACTCCCCCCGCTGGATTATTTTGTTGACAGCCCATTGAGCGTTGAAGCAACCGATATCATAAAAAGATACCCTCAATATTTCAACAACACCATCCAAAAAATATTAAAAACAGATAAGGATCCTTTCGGCTTTAAGGGGCTCAAATTTATAAGAACGGTCCAGGAATCCAAGTTGTTGAACTACAGGAATGAGCCCTGCGTCATCATATCTGCGAGCGGTATGGCAGAAGGAGGAAGGGTAAAGCATCATATCAGCAATACTATTGAAAACAGCCGTAATACTATTGTATTTACAGGGTATTGCGAGCCCAGCACCCTGGGCGGAAGGCTTATAGCGGGAGCCAGGGAAGTTACGATCTTTGGCATTGAGCACCAGGTAAATGCAGAGATCGGTTCTATAAGAAGCATGAGCGCGCATGGTGATTATGAAGACCTGAGCCAGTTTCTTGCATGCCAGGACCCGCGGCAGGTAAAAACACTGTTTCTTGTGCATGGTGAATATGACGTGCAGCAGGACTTTCGTAACAGGCTGCTAAAAAAAGGATTTACTGATGTACAGATACCGCAAAGACATGCTGAGTTCGGGCTGGGGTAAACAACAAAAAGAAAACTATTAAGGCTATTTACGCCTGACAAGCCCGTAATTCAGTGACGAGGAAATGATCTGCTGCTCTTTATCCAGCATGAGTATGCTGTCTTTCGATCTTTTAAGAAAGTAGCGGGACTCTTCCGGTTCATCATAATTTAAAAAATATACTATTGCATCGGGATCTCCTTTTATGCCACGTAGAATATCCCATTTACCTGAGCTGTTGAAAGAAGTATCTCCGGTTTGATTGCCCAGGTAGGTTTCTTTCAAAGTATAGGTATTATTTTCAGAATTAGCTGCGTCCTGGTATAATGCCAGTTCTGTTTTTATACCCTGGCAATCCGCACAGGGCAGTATACCTTCAAAAGTGCCGATCAAAACGGTCTGCACGGAATCCATTTCCCTGCCACCTTTGTTTTTTGCTGCAAGTGCTGAATCTATAACCGTACTATCTACTTTTTTATCATCAGTACCGCTACAGGCTACATAAAAAACAATTACCAATAAAGACAGCAATATTTGTTTCATGCAGATGAGGCTTTTATCAAAGATAATACAAGGGGGACTATCGTAAAAAAGAAACAAAGCGTTAAACAAAAAGACTATTGCATATATTGCAACAGCCACTAAAGAATGGGTTAGTAAACGTTTGATTCAAAACCAAATTCCCGTAGATCATGATTGTAATAAACAACAAACAATAAACGACAAATCTTCTGTGCAATTCCCTGCCACTGTGCCTTCGCGGTGTGCTCTATCTTAATTTCCGCTTTTCAGGCTTTTACTTTCCCGGTAGGTTAATTGTCTGTAACCGCTTACCGGCACTACAAATTTTTGAAGAGGTACCGGGTCAAATGCAATCTTGAAAGCAGTATATTTTACTTTGAGATTGCCCATCGAAGATTCATATTCCAGGGGAAGGCCGGGAAGCGTTTTAAACTGGTAATCGTAGTCCTTATTTTCTGTGACCAGTTCCTTTGTAAAATAAACGATAAATGTGCTACCGTCGCTAAGCTTTGCCACAGCCTTCTGACATTCGTAGCCTGCAATAGTTTTGGTTTCATTTTGCATAGTGAATACAATGCCGGCATATTTTTTATTAATATCCGCCAGGTCCTGACCGGTAATTTTTATCAGGAGCTTTTGATTGCCATATTCCTTTAGAACCACACCGGTGTTATTTTTCGCATCAAGAATAGTAGTGGTAGTTCCTAAAGGGCTGACCATTTCCGTTCTGCTCTGGCTTCCCTTGAGGTAAACAGTAGTCCTGGCGCCATCAAACATATCTGCAAGCTGGGGTTCCTTACTTCCCGTTTGTACGGTAATGTCATACACAATGGTACCTTCCGAAAGCGTTTTCTGGGCAACAGTGCTCTGGTGCACCATTAAAGCAAATAGAGCCAACCTGATAATTTTTTTCATTTTTAGAAGTTTCAGCATAAAGATAGAAAAATGAAACCGCAGGTTGTATTACCTCCTGTTAAAAACCCGGTGATAATACCTAACTGGCATTTATGTTGACATTAGTGAGATATTAAAACGTGAAACGGCAGACTTGTCTACCGGCAGGCAGGCTATACATGTGAGCCCCTTACATGCATCACTTCACTTCTCACAAAAGAAATACGGCAAATTATTGTAAAACACAAGCTTGGTTAAAAACCAGGAAAATGACCAGTTATTATTTCCCCTGTTGCCTTGTTTTAGTTTTGTCCTGGAGCTTTTTTTGGGTTTCCTGCATTTGCTCAAGCCGTTCCTGCCATTTACTCTTGGTTTTAGGCTTTTTCTTATTCAGCTCCAACTGGGCAACAATCTTATCATGGTCAATAATAAAGTGCTGGATCACGTACTGCAGTGTAAGCGTAATAACATTGGAAACCGTATAATACCATGTTAAGGCGGAAGGCAGCCCGTTAAAAATACCCAGAAGCATTACGGGAAATATATAAGGCATATATTTCATCATAGGATTGTCCTGTGTGGGCGTTTGCGACATGCCATATATTGAAATCAACAAGCTGGTGGCTGTAGCCAGCAGGGTAAACAGGCTTATATGATTACCATAAAACGGGATATTAAATCCGAATGTCAATATGGAGTCGTAGGAAGAAAGGTCGTTTGCCCATAAAAAATCCTGTCCTCTCAATGCAATGGTTGAGTTAAAGAAGCTGTATAATGAAAAGAATATCGGTATCTGCAGCAATGCCGGCATACATCCTCCCAGTGGATTTACTCCCGCGCTTCTGAAAACTTTCATCTGTTCCATGGCATAGCCCTGCTGATCATCCTTGAATTTAGCTTTCAGCAAGTCAAGCTCCGGGCGCAGAGCCTTCATTTTTGCACCGCTCAGATAGCTCTTGTACAACAACGGAGATGTAAGCACACGGATAAAAATGGTAAGGAGGGCAATCACAAGCCCATAGCTTCCAACAAAGCCTTTGAAAAAATCAAATACAGGCATCACGAGCCACCGGTTGATATACTTAACAAAGGTGTAAATACCCTGCCCCAGGTTAATGACGTTCTGAAGACCCATATCATAGCTCTTCAATATCTTATAATCATTTGGACCATAGTATATCTGCAAAGGAACATTTGCCACATTGCCGGCAGGTAATACCATTTTCAGACTGGCAGTTGCTGCGGTAATAATGCCGGTGGAATCGTGGCTCTCAGAACAATTAATGGAACCGCTATTAAAATTATTTTTTGAAATGAGCGTGGTATTGAAAAACTTCTGCTTAACGCTCAGCCATTTTAAAGGACTCTCAAACTGCTTTTCGTGGGTACGTCCCAATGTAAAATAATCATAGTCATTATTAGTCCAAAATCCTACCTGCGTTTCCCTTTTTTCAGTGACAATATCTTTCTCATGCTGCTTTACCTGATTTTGCCAGAGGAAATTAATGCTGTGTTGAGTAAGTAAGCTTTCCGCTCCTTCTATCTCCAGGTTCCAGTCAATCATATAATTGCCCGGGTGAAGTGTAAAGCGGTGAATGATTTTCCTGCCCGAAGAATCGCTAAGCTGGTAAGTAAGGGTTTGACCGCCATCGGCAGTTTTCAGCACTTCACCTCCTTCAAAATACAGATCACTGATCTGAACGGTACGATTTGCATCCGTATTCACGGGATAAGTGATCTTATCAAAGCCCTCTTCTACCAGTTTTACATCCTGGCTGTCAATAGACTTATATTTTTTGAGCTGAACAAGCTTTGGCTGGGCGCCCTTGTTGCTGAAAGTGATTTTTAAAACATCTGTTTCAAGCGTAGTCTCTTTTTCAACGTTGTTTACTGCAGACTGGAACTGACCTGCAGCGGTGATCCTGCTTTGTTGCTCGTGGTGTATGGAATCAAGACGTGCTGCAGCAGTATCAATTTTAGGCTGAAGGGCTGCAATAGAGTCGCGTATATGCTTTTGCTGCTTTTCCGCTTCAAGCTGCCCGGTACGGGTAAAATAAAAAAAACCAAGGAACATCAATGCCAGCAGTACAAAGCCAATAATCGCGTTTTTATCAAATTGCATATCACCTTAAAATTTGAGTGGGCAAAGGTAACACCTTTGGATAAACTTTAAGGCTATACCTGAAATTGTTTCGGCAAGAGGAACGGCAAAAACCGGTAATCATTCTCAGATCATTTCTCCCTGAAGGGAAGGCTTTTTCCGGGCATTTTTTGTCTCATTGAAGTCTTTTGCAGCCCTGATAAAGCTAACAAACAGGGGATGAGGGTTTTCTACAGTGCTTTTTAATTCGGGATGATACTGAACGCCTATAAAATAAGGATGATTAGCCAGTTCTATGACCTCTACCAGATTGCTTTCGGGGTTTTTGCCGCTGGCGATCATGCCATGTTCCTCGAAGGCTGCCAGATAAGTATCATTAAACTCCCAGCGGTGGCGGTGTCTTTCACTGATCTCGAGGTTCCCGTATACCTTCTCGGCAAGGCTGCCGGCCTTAAGCACGCAGGGATAAGCACCGAGCCGCATAGTGCCCCCTTTGGCGGTTATCTTTTTCTGCTCCTCCATAAGGTCAATTACCGGGTTGGGGGTATTTACATCCATCTCTGTGGAATGAGCATCTTTCAGATTCAATACATTTCTTGCAAACTCAATCACCGACATCTGCATTCCCAGGCATATACCAAAGAATGGCAGGCTATTTTCCCTCGCGTATTTTACTGCCAGTATTTTTCCCTCAATTCCCCTTAAACCAAAGCCGGGCGCCACCAGCAATCCATCAAGCATGCTGAGCTTTTCAGATACATTCTCAGCACTTATAAATTCACTGTGGATATTTACTACATTCACACTACACTCATTTACTGCACCTGCATGCACAAAAGCCTCCAGGATGGATTTATAGGCGTCCTGCAGTTCAATATACTTTCCTATCAGACCTATATTGATCTTATTTTTGGGGTACTTCAGTTTATCCAGAAATTCTTTCCATTTTCCAAGCTCAGGCTCATTATAGTTGCTGATCTCCAATTTTTTCAGGCATATCTGGTCGAGCTTTTCGCGCATCATGGCCAGCGGCACTTCGTAAATAGTGGGCGCATCAGCCGCTTCAATGACCGCATCTGTCTTTACATTACAAAACAAGGCGATCTTACGCCTGAGCTCGGGGGATAAGGGTCTCTCTGTTCTGCAAACAATAATATCCGGGTTTACCCCTTCCTGGCTCAGCAGCTTTACACTGTGCTGTGTAGGCTTGGTTTTCAGCTCCTTTGCCGCTTTTAAATAAGGCACCAGCGTCAGGTGCACGACCAGGCAGTCTTCTTCAGGCAATTCCCACTGCAACTGACGCACCGCCTCTATAAAAGGAAGACTCTCAATATCACCTACCGTTCCGCCAAGCTCTGTTATAACAATATCATATCCCCCGTCCCCCAGCAGGAGCATTCTCCGCTTTATCTCATCAGTGATGTGGGGAATGACCTGAACGGTCTTTCCCAGGTAAGCTCCTTCACGTTCTTTGTTGATAACGGTCTGGTATATGCGCCCTGTGGTCACGTTATTGGCCTGCGAAGTAAAAATATTAAGAAAACGCTCATAATGTCCCAGGTCCAGATCCGTTTCAGCCCCGTCTTCTGTTACATAACATTCGCCGTGCTCATAAGGATTTAATGTCCCGGGGTCAACATTGATATAGGGATCAAATTTTTGAATGGTCACTTTTAAGCCACGCGCCTGGAGCAGCTTGGCCAACGAAGCAGAAATAATGCCTTTACCCAAAGAAGATGTTACGCCACCGGTAACAAAAATGTACTTGGCCATGACTTAAAAAATTAAATATTATAAACAGTATTTTTTAAAATTATTCTATTTCAGCTCAACGAAATATGCCAGCAAACTCAACAAATGACCTGCAAAAAAAGGAAGATATATATCCTGTGAGGTCATGCAAACTTACAGTTTTTTATTCCCGCGGGGAAAATCCCGGCACAATAATGTGGAAAAAAAGGGAATAGAGTGAATAACCGGGAAGAAGGCGCTGGAATAACCGTATTTCAACTAATTAATTATCAATTATTTAAGATGCAAGATTATCGCTTTTTCAAGCACGGAATCATTCAACGGATTGAAATCCGTTGGAACAAAATTCGACCGGGCCTGCGGCTCTTGTTGAACCCTTGAGCTTCATTTCATCTCTTATCACTTATCCCTTACCACTATTCAGTATCTCTCACGTTAATATAACCCTATATAAAAAACCCGCCGTACACCGGCGGGTTTTTACATTTTCTTTGCAGAGAAGCAGAGGCGTCGTTACACGATCTTTTCCACCTGCATATAGTTAAGCTCAACGGGAGTAGCCCTGCCAAATATCTTTACATTGACTTTCAGCTTTTTCTTCTCATCATTTACCTCTTCAATCACGCCATTGAAATCGTTGAAAGGCCCGTCAATGATCTTAATCGTCTCCCCTACAATAAAGGGCTCGCTCATGGTCACCCCGGCATCGCTCATTTCATCCACCTTACCCAGCATTTTGTTTACTTCAGCTTTACGCAGGGCAATCGGGTTCTCTTTTCCCAGGAAATGAATAACGCTATTGGTATTTTTGATCGTAGTGATAATTTCATCATTCAGCTTACCGGGCTCAACTTCTATCATTACATATCCCGGATAAAAGTTCCTTTCCCGCATCACTTTCTTGCCGTTCTGAACTTTATATACTTTTTCAACAGGAAGGAAAATCTGCTTTACAACTTTTCCCCAATCGGCACGCGACACTTCTTTGTCAAGATATTCCTTAACTTTTTTTTCTTTACCGCTTACCACACGCAGCACATACCATTTGGTTTCGTCGGCATTTATTACTTCTTCTTCCATTATTATTTAAATAAGGAGTAAATAAATTTTAATACTGAATTGCTTGCAAGGTCCATTACCCATACCATGGCGGTAATAAGCACGGTTGCTACCAGTACAATTGTGGTAGACTGCTGTAATTCGCGCCAGTTGGGCCAGGTCACTTTTTCAAGCAACTCCCGGTAGGAATCTCTCAGATATCCGGTTATCTTGTTCATGACTCAATTTTTCGTGCACGGGCACAAGGATTCGAACCCTGATCGAAGGTTTTGGAGACCTCTATTCTACCATTGAACTATGCCCGTAAGAAAGCCCCTCCAAACCTCCCCTGCGGGGAGGCTTAAAAAAGCCATAAGATTAAAAGACCTTTTTGCGGGATGCTCATCCCTGCACCTTCTCAGGTAGGAGATAAGAACCCATTTTTAAAAACAAAGTACCTAAGCTTGCCGCCTAAGTACTTTGCAAAGATATAAAACAGCTTCCGCAAAGCCCTCTTTCGGAGGATTTAGGGAGCTCTTTATTTTATGATCTCAGTAACCTGGCCGGCACCAACTGTACGGCCACCTTCGCGGATCGCAAATTTCAGACCTTTTTCCATCGCAATAGGCTGAATCAGCTTCACGGTAAGGGATGTATTATCGCCAGGCATAACCATCTCAGTTCCTTCAGGTAAAGTAACTTCACCTGTTACGTCTGTAGTACGGAAATAGAACTGGGGACGGTATTTATTGAAGAACGGAGTGTGACGTCCGCCTTCATCCTTGCTCAGTACGTATACTTCCCCTTTAAATTCTGTATGAGGAGTGATAGAACCGGGTTTAGTGATTACCATACCACGGCGGATCTGTGTTTTTTCAATACCGCGCAGCAGTAAGCCTGCGTTATCACCGGCCTCACCTTCATCCAGCAATTTGCGGAACATTTCCACACCTGTTACGGTAGAAGGAAGTGGTTTTTCCATTAAACCTACGATTTCTACAGCTTCACCCACTTTGACACGGCCTCTTTCGATACGGCCCGTAGCCACTGTACCACGACCAGTGATAGAGAATACGTCTTCCACGCTCATCAGGAAGGGCAGATCAACCGGGCGGGGAGGCAGAGGAATATAATCATCCACTGCAGCCATCAGCTCGTCAATTTTACCAACCCATTTTTCATCACCTGCCAGTGCACCGGTAGCAGAACCTTTGATAATAGGCGTGTTGTCTCCGTCGAAGCCGTTTTTGGACAGCAATTCGCGGATCTCCATTTCTACCAGTTCCAACAATTCAGGATCATCTACAAGATCCACTTTATTCATAAATACCACCATACGGGGAACACCTACCTGGCGGGCCAGGAGGATATGCTCTCTTGTTTGCGGCATCGGACCATCGGTAGCCGCTACCACCAGGATGGCTCCATCCATCTGGGCAGCGCCGGTGATCATATTTTTTACATAATCAGCGTGACCAGGGCAGTCCACGTGAGCGTAGTGCCTGTTCGCTGTCTGGTATTCTACGTGAGCAGTATTGATGGTGATCCCTCTTTCCTTTTCTTCAGGAGCACCGTCAATTTCATCATACTTTTTTGCTGTCGCTAATCCTTTTTTAGAAAGGATTTCAGTTATTGCAGCAGTAAGAGTAGTCTTACCATGGTCAACGTGACCAATTGTACCAACGTTAACGTGGGGTTTATCCCTCTTGAAGGTCTCTTTTGACATCGTTTATCTGTTTTAAATTGAGGATTAAAATTACTATTGCCCCCGCACCTCTGATCATTACAGGTAGCAAACTTTTTATTTAAGAAAAATTCAAAAACTTATTGAGCCGTTGATGAGAATTGAACTCACGACCTCTTCCTTACCAAGGAAGTGCTCTA
>CAYWVB010000069.1:0-27250 GCA_964461595.1 uncultured Terrimonas sp.
ACGACCCAAAAGGGACAAAAATAAAAGCAAAATGGTTGCTATATTTAATCTTTAAACATCCTAATTAACTACCTGCGGATTTTAGGGAATAGTGAAATATAGATCAGGGATTTCGTCAAAATTTTTTTCAAGCATCTTTTGGTAACCCGAAATGCCAATTTGATTGCCATTGTAGCAAACATCGTCATGGACAAAATGCTTCAAATTGTCTAAATCACGACTATTCAGGCAGGTAATGTATTCTCGATAGATTTGTTCACAATTGGCCATAACCTTTTTTATTTAGGTAACATTGAATGTCACAGAAAATCTATTGCTACTTATCCAGTTTCCAGCCTGTGTCAAAGTAAGAAAGAGTTGCACGTTCAACTTTCTTTTCGGAAAGGTCACGTTTCATCAGCTTGGCAAAAGGTGTGATGTTCTTATAGGCGATAGTATATTCCACGGTAGCACTTTTGTTGTCTTCCTGCAATTGAATTCCAGTAACATCTGCTAAGTCCATATCTGCCACCTTTACCACCTGTACATTGTCATACTTCTCATCTATGCGGATGAGGTAAGGCTTTGCCTTCTCGGTAAAATGGACAATAGGTTGTCCCGCATCTTTTAGCTTCTGCGTTTTATCTATTGTTACTAACCCTTCCGCCTCCAGTCCTGCGTCCAATAGCTTCCGGGCACTTGCCGGATCACTCACATTAACTTCATATTCGTACACCTTCGGATAATTCTTTTCAGAACGTATAACCGAAGCTGCTTCTTCCTTCTCCAGCTTTGTCTGGCTGCAAGATGCCATAAGTAAAATGGCAAGTCCTAATACACTTACTGTTTTCATAACAATGCTTTTTAGCTATTCAACAATAATAGTCAACTAATTTCCTATTACTAATTTAAAAAAAATAATCGGTTTTCAGCCTCTGGAATGGCTGATAATCACAGGGGTACAACGGGTACAACTTTCAATGCAAGAAATGTTGGACTTGAAACGCCTTGCTCATCTTCGTTTTTTTGCTTTCAGAAACAACAGAATACAACGGCTTTCAAAGTCGGGATGAAAAAGTGTAAACGAAAAAAGCAAGCGTATGTTAAAAAACATTTCATGGTCAGACTACATTATTGCAGTTGCCATACTATTAGCCATCTATTACCTCTTTGTAGGGATGAAGTATTTCTCAGGTGAGATCAAGGATCTACTATCCGGGAAAAGAAAACTGAAGTTCAGAGCAGCCGTTCCTAACGAACATGCTGCATACAATCCGGACAATGAGCAAAGCCTTCAGGAAACGAGTGGTTTTGAAAACACCACGGATGATGAATTTTCAGAAGTGGAGCATCTTATTGAACGCCTGAAAACGGTAATAGCAGATGCCTCCAGTAGAAAACTCATTCCCCAGGAGTTTAAGCAATATCTCAGCATGGTGCTGAAAGAATACCCTTCTGTAAGATACTCTCCCCTTCGTTCATCTATCAATGAACTGATTGTATCTGAGTGTCAAAAATATGGTGCTGTTACACTTGACGAGGATGAAGTGGAACTGCTGTGGAAAGAAGCAGTGTAGCAGACCTAATGGAGTGCGCTTCCCTGTCCTTCCCGGTGCGTAAGGGCAAAGTGTGGTAGGAAAGCGGGTTATGTGACGGCGAAGCCACTCCATTCCTTTCGAGTTGATTTCAAACTTTAATAAACGTGTGTTATGGAAATGTGCAGCAGGAAAACAAAAGCAAATAACCGAAAAAGGGTTATTATGATCTGTGCCGCTCTGGCACTATTGGCTATCCATTATGGGGCATTTGCTCAGGATGGCATACAGGGTATCAACGAAGCCAACACTAAGGTGCGAAGCTATTTTGCAGCAGGTACAAACCTGATGTATGCAGTGGGAGCATTGCTTGGTTTGATTGGCGCAGTTAAGGTGTACCAGAAATGGAATGCAGGTGACCAGGACACCGGTAAGGTTGCAGCCGCCTGGTTTGGCAGTTGCATTTTTCTGGTCGTGGTAGCCACTGTTATTCAATCCTTCTTTGGAGTTTAAAAAATCAGGACGTATGCAAAGTATGCTAACGGAAAAGTTGTGGGCGTATATCGTCCACAACAACCCTGACCTGATGCTCAGCTTGCAGGAGGACTATTCAGTTACACGCTATCTGGAGAACAAGGTAGCCGCAGTGATGCCTATGGCAGCGCAGTTTCTTAGCGAAGAAAAGCCGCAATACATTATTGAGGAATTGTGCCTGCAAGCTATGACGGAAGATTTAAAACCGTCCCGCTATCAGTATATCCGCTCAGTTATCGAGGAAGAATTTAATAGTGACTACCTGCGGATGAAGGAAAACGGAACACTCACCTATGAAGTAGTGAACCTCATTGAAGCCTGCAAAAGCATCTTCAGTGATTTTGATTTTAACGGTGAAAATGAAGCAAACAGGCATTTGAGATATGCCATCATCGGACAGGTGCATGACTATCTCGCCTAAGCCCAAAAAAGAAAAGTGAAGAAAGAAAATGTGTGGTTATGGCTTACAATGTTTCTCAAAAGCTGCAAGATAATCTTGATGCTATCCGAATAGCGTTGGATTATCAGAACGGTCGCCCGCTTACTGCGGAGGATGTCGCCAGCCTGAAAAAATACGCAGGTTTTGGCGGCATCAAGGTCGTTTTATATCCTTACGGAACGCCGGAGGAATGGCAGGCTAATGGGGCTACCAAAGAAGATCTGAAGCACCACCAGGGTATAACACAATTACATGAGCTGCTCAGGGAAAACTATGATGATGCAGCCTATAAAGAAATTATCGCTTCATTACGACATAGTGTTTTGACCGCATTCTACACACCAGAGGTCGTACCACAAACATTGTATAGCGTGCTTGAAGCGCAAGGCATACAGCCTAAAAGGTTATACGAGCCTTCTGCCGGTTCCGGGGTATTTATAAGCGAGGCTGTTACAGCCTTTCCTGAACTGGAACAGATCACCGCAGTAGAAAAGGACAGGCTCACCGGATTAGTGCTTTCTGCGGTTAACAGTACGCTCCCTGTTAAAACAGCTACTCACATTACGGGGTTTGAAGAAGCTCCGGTTAGAGATAATGGCGGCTATGACCTTGTAGTAAGCAATATTCCCTTTGGAAACTTCTCGGTATATGACGAAGCATTTCCAGACAAGGAAATATCTGGCAAAATTCACAACTACTTTTTTGCTAAAGGTTTGGATAAACTGGCCGAAGGCGGCCTTATGGCATTCATTACGACGGATGCCTTTTTGAATAGCCCTTCTAACCATGCGGCACGGGAATACCTGTTTGAGCGGGCAAACTTCGTGGGCCTGGCTGTAATGCCGGACAACCTGATGAAAGATACAGGTAATACCGAAGCGCCGAATCACCTGTTAATCGTTCAGAAAAATACAGCAAAGGAAAAGATAAGCTGGGAAGAAGAATGGCTGAATGAAGTACGTGAGAGGGAGAATGAGTTTGGCCGATTTCCTTATAACTACTTCATATCTACGCATGATCACGATGTTGTCATGGGCAATGTGCGTAAGCCCGGAAAAAACCAATACGGCAGGGCTTCAGAAGTAGTATGGCAGGAAGGTGATATTAGCCAGATACGGGATGCCCTTTATGCCAGCCTTACCCATCAATTACAAAATCGCTTCAACACCGAACTGTTTGAGAAAGCACAAGCACTCGCCCTACCAGTTTCAGAAAACGAAGGCAAAAAGCTGACTTACCTGCCTATGCCGGAAAGCAAGGCAGAAGCCCCGTCAGTACAGTTAGGGTTATTTGATACCGCACCGGCAGAACAGATCAACCGGGCAATGGCCTATATCAACCCGCTCGATGAAACCATCGTACAAAAAACAACGGCCCGGATTGTCGGTACAATTCGTACCACTGATAAGCCGAGCCACGAAAATGTAGTATTGCTTACCGCAAAACAGCATAAAAGCAACCGCTTTTTATACAAGCTCTATTCCAACGTCAAAGAAGTAAATCAACTGTCTGTAAACTGGATGGATGCCCGCTTATTGGGACATGAACTTACAGGTATCTCCAATTACCTTAAACAGTTTGATCACAGTTTCAAATATGAAGGCGATCAGACATTGGAAGGTTTTTTCCGCTTTGAGCAAAAAACACCACTTCCTTTTATTGGCCTCAAATCTTATTACCAGGAAGGAACATTGGTAGTGCACATGGGCAGCGTTGGAACTATAGGTAGTCCCGATCCTGAATATAAACAGGCTCTTTTCCAGCCTCTCGGTCTTCAGGGTAATATTCGCTTCTATGAAAGTTACGCTGTATTACGTGACGCTTATCTCGAATTATCTGGCAAGGAAGTATCAGGGGAAACCATCACCGATGTTGATAGGGACAGCCTTAACACTACTTATGAAAAGTTCATTGCCGAATACGGGCTTTTAAATGGTCCCGACAATCGGAGGCGCATTCTTGAAGATACCGCCTTTGGTGTTATTACGCTTTCCTCGCTCGAACGCAGGGATGGCGAAAGGTTTGTAAAAGCCGACATTCTTACTCACGCTATTCATCACGTAAAAGAACGGTTCATCACCGATGACCCCATTGAAGCGCTTGCACACAGCCTTAATGATACAGGCAAGGTAGATGTAGGGTTTATAAGCGCCGCAATGGGGCTGGAAGAAAACGAGGTGATCGGTCGTCTGGGCAACCATGTGTACCTGAATCCTGCAAGCAATGAATGGGAAACTGCCGATCAATATTTAAGCGGCAATGTGGTAGAAAAACTAAGACAGGCAGAACATCTGTCTAATGAGTTTTCTGAGAATCCGCAATATAAACGAAGTACTGAGGCCATATTAAAAGTGCAGCCGGAGCGTATTCCATTTGAACTACTGGATTTCAATTTAGGTGAACGCTGGATACCCACTTCTTACTATGAGCGTTTCGCAACAGCACTGTTTGAACAGGACGCTACTATCAATTATTTCGCTTCGCTGGATGCTTTCAAAGTAAGCACCGGGATGAACATTAAAGTATCGAGGGAATTTGCTGTTACACCCAAAAGCGGACGCACCACTTACGGCTACACGCTGATGGAACATGCACTGGAGAATACCACTCCCTTCTTTACTTATGAAGTAAAGGGGCCGAACAATACAACCATCAGGCTGCCGGATAGTGAAGCCATACAGTTGGCTCACCAAAAGATTGAGCAGATCCGAAGCGGTTTTATCAACTGGCTGAATGAATTGCCCGATACAGAAAAAAAGCACTTGGAAAATCTGTACAACGATACATTCAACTGCTATGTATTACGGGAGTTCGATGGCACTCACCTGAATTTTCCGGGACTTGATAAAAAGGCTTTGGGCATTGAAGACCTGTACAGCAGTCAGAAAAATGCAGCATGGCGCATTATACAGAACAGAGGAGCTTTGGTTGACCACGAAGTAGGGTTAGGTAAAACGCTTACCATGATCGTTTCCGCTCAGGAAATGAAACGCTTGGGCATTGTACATAAACCCATGATCGTTGCCCTGAAGGCAAACGTTAACCAGATTGCCGAAACTTATAAGAAAGCCTATCCAAAGGCCCGCATACTGTTTCCCGGACAAAACGACTTTACACCAGCACAGCGGCTACGGCTCTTCCATGAAATAAAGAATAACAATTGGGATTGCATCATTCTTACACATGATCAATTCGGAAAAATACCACAGTCACCAGAGATACAAAAAGAAATATTCCAGGCAGAGCTTGACAATGTAGAACGTGATCTTGAAACGATCAAAGAGCTTGGCGGTGAAATCTCTAAGAAAATGCTTAAAGGCTTGGAGATACGCAAAAACAACCTGGAAGGCAAGCTGAAGGGAGTGCTTAAAGATATAGAGGAAAAGAAAGATGCAGGTATCAATTTCAGGGATATGGGTATTGATCACCTCTTTGTGGATGAATCTCATAAGTATAAAAACCTCACGTTTACAACCCGTCACAACCGGGTTGCAGGCTTAGGCAATATGGAAGGCAGCCAGAAGGCCCTTAACATGCTGTTTGCCGTCCGTGAGTTGCAGAGCCGGTTTAACAGTGACCTGTGCGTAACCTTCCTTTCCGGCACACCCATATCTAATAGCCTTACCGAAATGTATTTGCTGTTCAAGTACCTGCGTCCGAAGGAAATGGAGCGTCAGCATATTGAGAATTTTGATGGTTGGGCAGCTGTATTCGCACGTAAGACAACAGACTTTGAGTTTTCAGTAACCAATGAAATCATAGCTAAAGAACGCTTCAGGCATTTTATCAAAGTGCCGGAATTGGCTTTGTTCTATAATGAAATTACCGACTACAAGACAGCGAAGCATATTAACCTTGACAAGCCTGATCTGAATGAAACGTTGGTGAATATAAAACCAACGCCCGAACAAGTCGAGTTCATCAAAAACCTGATGCAATTCGCTAAAACAGGTAACGGCGAACTTATTGGACGTGGCAGGCTAACGCCTGAAGAAGATAAAGGCCGGATGCTGATTGCCACCAACTATGCAAAAAAGATGGCCGCAGACATGCGACTGATTAGTGAATGGAAGTACAGCGACCATCCTGATAACAAGGTAAACGTCAGTGCCCGCAAGATTGCTGAAATCTATAAGGAAAGTATGCAGCATAAGGGTACGCAGATTGTGTTCTCCGACATTGGCACGCCTAAACCCAATGACTTCAATATTTACGATGCGCTTAAAGAAAAGCTCGTGAGGGACTTTGGCATTCCTGAGCGTGAGATCACATTCATACACGACTGGACAGATGCTAAAAAGCCAGATCTGTTCCGAAAAATGAACCGGGGTGAAATACGCATTCTATTAGGCAGTACCGAAAAGGCAGGCACAGGATTGAACGTTCAGCAGCGTATGGTGGCTATGCACCATCTGGATATTCCCTGGAAACCTTCTGAGCTGGAGCAACGCAATGGCCGTGGCGCACGCCAGGGCAACCTGATTGCTAAAGAGCATTATGAAAACAAGGTTCGGAACTATGTATATGCCGTGGAGCAGTCGCTTGATAATTACAAATTCAACCTCTTGAAAAATAAACAGACGTTCATTTCGCAAATGAAAAATTGTGAGCTGAATGTCCGCACTATTGATGAAGGCGCAATTGATGAAAAGAGCGGGATGAATTTCTCCGAATACATCGCTATTCTCTCCGGTGATACATCGCTGTTAGAAAAATCAAAGCTGGAAAAGAAAATAGCTGTAATGGAAAGCCTGAAAGTATCTCATTTCAGGGAAGTGTCCCGTAACAAATACCAGTTGGAAACCTTGCAAAACGAGCAGGCTTCTACAGTCAAAACACTGGACAAGTTGCGGGCAGATGAAACAGCCTATAAAAGCGTCCTTCAACTGGATAAGGACGGTGTGAAGGTCAATCTCATTAAACTGGATAACATCAGTTCATCAGATAGCGAAGCTATCGGCAAGCATATTATCAAACTGTACCAGGACTGGAAACCAACTGATGCTGGAGAGCATACCGCACAGGTAGGTACATTATATGGTTTCAACCTGTATATCCGCAGGCAACAGGATGCCTACGAAGAAAATGGCGTTTTTGAGTACCGCTACTCCAATAGCTTCTATGCCCAAAGGGACAATGAGGGCATTAAATACACCTATAATAATGGCCTTCCAAATACAGATAATCCTAAGCTGGCCGCAAGACATTTCCTTAATGCCATTGACCGGGTTGAAAGCCTGAAAGATAAATACGAACATACATTGGCCGACCTGACTACAGCTATCCCGAAACTGGAACAGCTTACTACGAAGCCTTTTTTACAGGAGGTCGAATTGTCGCAAATGAAAAGCGAACTGGCTAATCTGGAAAGGCAGATAGCCATTAAAATACAGGAAAACCAACTGAAGCAGCAACAGGTAGCAGAAAACCAGCCGGGCGAAGTGAGTGAAGTACCTGTCATTCAAATTAACGAAAAACTCAATGGACAAACTGTTCCGAAGGACGTAATACTTGCCACACAACAAATGGCCGAACGTCCCCGAAGCAGAATAAGATTATAAACCAATTAAAGGAAATGGTTATGGCAAATAGTGTCTATCAGATCAACAAGGGAATTAACCAGAGCATAGAGTTCAAGGGTTTGAAAGCGCAGTATATATGGTATCTGGGCGGCGGTGTTGTGGCCCTGCTTATTGTATTTGCGGTAATGTATATCATCGGCTTGCCTACATACCTGTGTATCGGCATTATCCTATCCGCAGGAGCATTCCTCATCATGAAGATTTACGCCATGAGCAATAAGTATGGAGAGTATGGCTTAATGAAAGCCCTTGCCCGTAAGCAGGTCCCGAAGCTCATCAAATCGCGGAGCCGAAAAATTTTTATAGGAACTAAAGAAAAACAATCATGAAAAGAGAATTGCCGGTGTATAGCATCGAAGGAACCGACTTTGTGGTTGATGCGGCTAACCTACAGCTTAGCGAAAAGGCAAACCCTGAAAACGTAATACCTCTGTCAGACATGCGGGATGTAGGCGATGGATATGTATTTGACTACAGTCCAAAAGAAAAGAACATACCGATGCTGTTCAGTGATGATACGGATGTAAGAACAGTTAAAATACCTGAGTTGGTACAGCTTGACCCTGTTGGAATGTCGGAAAAATATGGCTGTTCCATTCAAGAGATGCAGGGTAAAACTGATTTTTCATTGATGGTAGATCAGCAGGCACTTGGAAGAAGGTTGATGGGACAACTGCCGACTGTAGATATTGCCGGTCACACCTTCTTTGTTGATATCCGCATGGACATGCTTCGTCCTAAAGACGATTTTCTTTCCAAAGGAATTGTGTTCAGCCAGATTGATCATTTCTATGATGATGACCGTAAAGTTTACACCATTCCTTACAATCCAAAGACGCATGAATTTCAGGATCTGGACCACGATAATATCACGTCTATTCCCAAAGACCTTATCGTTATTTCGTTTCCTCACGAAAGCGCATTAGACCCCATAGGATATAACCGGAAAGGTGGCTGGGATGAAACATACGGATTAAAAGAAACCAATGTAAAATCTCATTTCGAGGCAAAGATGGTTGATTGGAAGGAAACCGGTATCGAAGCAACAATACAAGAGAATATTAACAAACAGCATAAGCAA
This sequence comes from uncultured Terrimonas sp., assembly GCA_964461595.1. Classification (GTDB taxonomy): domain Bacteria; phylum Bacteroidota; class Bacteroidia; order Chitinophagales; family Chitinophagaceae; genus Agriterribacter. The sequence continues at coordinate 9,151 of CAYWVB010000069.1, forward strand.
CAAAATCAAATCAAGCAAACAGACAAAGAACAAAAAAGCCAAAAACGGCAACGCAGAGGGCCGAAGCTATGACATAGCGCTGCCAGAGTGCAGTAAGTGATAACAGGTAAAATAAAGTGAGATGGAAAAAGTGTTGGATGATATATTACCGATCATGGATGTGGAGCATGACTGCATCCTGAGTAAGCAAGGCGACGTGACAGTTGTTTTTAAGGCAGACCTGCCCGAAATATTTACCCTTTCCGATCAGGAATATGAAGCCTTTCACCAGGCATGGATAAAAGCAATTAAGCTGCTTCCCAAATTTAGTGTATTCCACAAACAGGATTGGTTTTTAGAAAGCAGTCATAAACCCGACTTCTCAAAAGACGATACCAGTTTCCTTAGCCGGGCCAGCGAACGGTTCTTTAATGAACGTCCTTTTCTCGCTCATACCTGCTACATCATGCTTACCAAAAAGCCGGAAGGCCGGAAAACAGCCAGTTCGATGTTTTCAAGTCTCCTGCGGAAATCCATAGTGCCAGAAGAAACTTTGAGGCCGCAGATGCTACAGGACTTTCTGGACAGTACGGGACAATTCAAGCGGATCATGGAAGATAGCGGGTTTGTGAAGCTAACAAGATTAAGAGAAAAGGAGCTGCGCAGCCATAGCCGCAAAATGGGATTGGTAGAACAGTATTGCTACCTGTCTGAGCAAAATGATAGTTTCCTGATGGGCGATATCGTTTTTGATGAAGCGATGCGTGTGGGCGATAAATATTGCCAGTTATATACGCTGGGCGATGCAATAGATCTTCCTGCACTATGCGGCAGCCGCATCAATTACGATAAATACAGTACAGACAAAACGAAGTTCAGTGTCGGGTTTGCTTCTACGTTAGGCCAGCTTTTGCCCTGCAATCACATCTACAATCAATACATCTTTATAGAAGATGCACAGAAAACCATCCAAAAACTGGAGAGTAAAAGGCTGAGGCTGCAATCCCTTTCTGCATACAGCAGGGAGAATTTAATTGCAAGGGATGCTACCAACGATTTTCTGAATGAAGCCATCAGTCAGCAACGGTTGCCGGTCAAGGCGCATTTCAACGTGCTTGTATGGACAGACAATAAAGAGGAACTCAAAGACCTGAAGAATATGGTATCCTCTGCACTGGCACAGATGGATGCAGTAGCCAAACAGGAAACCATTGGCGCTCCGCAGATATTTTGGGCGGGCATTCCTGGGAATGCCGCAGACTTCCCGATGAATGATACGTTTGATACGTTCGCGGAACAGGGAACCTGCTTCCTAAACCTCGAAACCGGCTACCGATCTTCTTTAAGTCCGGTAGGTATTCGCATGGGCGACCGGCTTACAGGCAAGCCCGTTCATGTGGACATCAGCGACGAGCCTATGAAAATGGGCATCTGCACAAACAGGAACAAATTTATACTTGGGCCTTCCGGTAGCGGCAAATCATTTTTCACCAACCACATGGTACGCAGCTATTATGAGCAAGGTACGCATATCGTACTGGTGGATGTGGGACATAGTTATAAAGGACTTTGCGACATGGTGAAGGGCTATTACTTCACTTACAGCGAAGACAATCCCATCCGCTTCAATCCCTTTTACATAGGCGAGGGCGATAGCCTTGATACCGAAAAGAAAGAAAGTATCAAAACACTGCTTCTGGCACTGTGGAAGAAGGACGATGAGGCATTCAAGCGGAGCGAATACGTTGCCCTGTCAAATGCCATTGGCGGTTATTACAGTTATCTGGAAAAAAATGCGGCTGTATTTCCCTGTTTCAACAGTTTCTATGCTTTTCTGCGCGATGAATACACGCAGGTGCTGGAGGGTGACAGGGTAAAAGAAAAGGATTTCGATATAGACAACTTTCTCTATGTGCTGCGCCCTTACTACGAAGGCGGCGAATTTGATTACCTGCTGAACGCTACCGAAAACCTGAATTTGTTGCAGGAAAGGTTTATCGTGTTTGAACTGGACAACATTAAGGATCACCCTATCCTGTTTCCGGTGGTAACCATTATCATCATGGAGGTCTTCATCAACAAAATGCGGAAGATGAAAGGCATCCGCAAAATGATATTGATAGAAGAAGCCTGGAAAGCCTTAATGAAAGAAGGCTTTGCCGAATACATCAAATATCTGTTCAAAACAGTCCGCAAATTCTTCGGCGAAGCAATCGTGGTAACGCAGGAAGTAGAAGACATCATTTCTTCTCCGGTGGTAAAGCAAGCCATCATCAATAATAGTGATTGCAAAATCCTGCTCGACCAAAGCAAGTACCAGAACAAATTTGATCAGATACAAGAACTATTGGGGCTAACGGAAAAAGAAAAAGCATTGGTACTCTCGGTCAATAAGTCCAATGATCCCGCTAAGAAATATAAAGAAGTATTCATCAGCCTGGGTGGTATGATGAGTAAGGTTTACCGGACAGAAGTAAGTCTTGAAGAATACCTCGCATACACTACCGAACAAACAGAGAAGGTAAAGCTGATGGAATACGCTACAAAGTTTGATGGAGACATACGCAAAGGCATTGCGGCAATGGCCGAAGACATTAGGAATAAAAGTTAAAAAACATCCGATGAAACTGAAAAAACTGATACGGGATCTATGCTGCGCAATTAAGGTAATCGTGCATTTCGGCAGGGAGCATCATGCCACCATTTCTATGATGCAGGGTATCTATGGAAAACAATCATTGCACAATGATATGGTTACAGGAGTAGATACGATGCTGAGCATAACATCTTGTGGGAGCTTTTATAAAATCACACGCACCGATTACATCAGCAACATATCTGAGAACGAAGAAACGTGGCTTGCTACTTACGGATGGCATTCTAACGGGCATCTGATTGAAATAGGCGGTGATCGGTACTGCATTTTCGATACGGTTTCAAAATCGCTGTACCTCGAAAAGCTAACGGAACAAGGAAAGACAACAATTGAATTATTTACTAAAATCTTGAAGCAATGAAAAAATATGTAAGAATGATGCTTGTGGCTCTTTGCATTTCCTTCACCGTTCTTCCGGTACAGCAGGCAAATGCTACACCCATAGCCATACTGGAGATCATCAAGGCGGCGGTTAAAAAAGTGATAAAGGCGGTTGACTTAAAAATTCAGCGATTGCAGAATAAAACGATCTGGTTGCAGAATGCTCAGAAGACACTGGAAAACACTTTGTCTAAGTTGAAACTGGATGAAATTTCTGACTGGACGGAAAAGCAAAAAGAACAGTACCGCAAGTATTACGACGAGCTGGCACAAGTAAAAGCAATTATCTCCTATTACCAACGCATCCGCGATATTACCAAAAAGCAATTGCGCCTCGTGGACGAATACAACAGGTCATGGGCACTGATCCGGCAGGACAGCCGCTTTACTGCAAAAGAAGTGGTGTATATGGAAAAGGTGTATTCGGGTATTCTCGATGAGAGCCTAAAGAATATTGACCAGATCAATCTCATTATTAAGTCCTTCACCACGAAGATGAGCGATGCGAAAAGGCTGGAGCTGATCAACAATGCAGCCGACCAGGTAGATGCCAACTACTCTGATCTGGTACAGTTCAACAGGCAGAACACATTACTAAGCCTTCAGCGTGCTAAGACCGAAACTGAAGTGCAGGCAGTTAAAAAATTATATGGGCTTCCTTAAATCAATACGTATGAAAAAGATAATCTTATTTCTAATGCTGTTTGTATCGGCAGGGAGCAGTCTGAAAGCACAATCTTTTGCAGAATGGTTTCAGCAAAAAAAGACACAGAAGAAGTACCTGATCCAGCAAATAGCGGCACTTCAGGTATATATCGGATATGCAAAAAAAGGGTACAATATAGCCAAAGAGGGTCTAACAACTATTGGAGGCTTCACCAGAGGCGAATTTAACCTGCACACAGATTATTTCAATTCATTGAAATCTGTCAACCCCGAAATCAAGCGATATGCAATGGTTGCAGATATAGTAGCCTTACAGCTCAAAATTGTACAAAACTACAACCGTACATACCGGAGGCTTAACGGCAGCGATGCACTTTCAGATGATGAACTGGCATACGTCCGCAGGGTCTTCAGCAGACTGCTTGATGATTGCGATAAAATACTGGATGAGCTTATCACAATTACTACCGATGGAAAAATGGAAATGAAGGATGATGAGCGCATGAAGAGAATTAATATGCTATACCTGGACATGCAGGATAAGCTCACATTCTCGCAGAGCTTTTCTAATGATGCAGTATCACTTGCAGCATCACGGTTAAAGGAGAAAACAGATGTACAAACCAGCCGTGTACTGCATGGCATTAAAAACGAGTAACGATGAAAAAGGTAATTGTAATTATATCGCTGTCATTCATGGGTTTGCTTCCCGCTTTCCGAGCATCTGCGCAAGCTGATGAGATAGCACAGCTTTTACTCAATGTTGAGAAGCTGGCGCAATTCAAGCAGATCCTGAGTGACATGAAAAAGGGCTACCAGATTTTGGAAGGTGGCTACAACACCATAAAGAATATTTCCGAAGGCAACTTCAGCTTGCACAAGGCTTTTCTTGACGGTTTAATGGGTGTAAGTCCTACCGTGCGCAATTACAGGCGTGTAGCGGACATCACTAACTACCAGATTACTTTAGTTAAGGAATACCGTAATGCGTATGATCGGTTCCGGCGGGATAACAATTTCAATCCCGATGAGCTGGCGTATTTGGGCCGGGTGTATGACAATTTGTTCAAGGAGAGCCTGCGTAATCTGGATGAACTGCTCACGGCCATCACGGCAGGCAAAGCCCGCATGAGCGATGATGAACGACTGCAAACCATCGACAGGATTTATGCCGACATGCAGGATAAATTAATGTTTCTGCGGCACTTCAATAATAACACTACAATACTGGCTGTGCAAAGGGCGAAGGAGCGCAACGATGCACAGACCATTCGTAAAATCTATGGGTTAAACAATTAAATAAACAGATATGGCAAAGCGTGGAAAGACCGCCTGGCTGGCGGTGGTGGGGTTGATAATGCCTTTTATAAGCCGTGCACAAGGTATAGCCGATGAAATGAGAGGGATGCACGGTGTATTGGAACAATTGTATGATGAGATGATGCCTTTGTGCAGCCAGTTGATCGGCGTAGGCCAGGGATTGGCGGGATTTGCGGCAATGTGGTATATCGCATCAAGGGTATGGGGACATTTATCAAGAGCGGAACCTATTGATTTTTATCCGCTGTTCCGTCCTTTCGTTATTGGATTTTGCGTGATGATATTTCCCTCCGTTTTGGGATTGATCAATGGCGTGATGAAACCTACTGTGACAGCTACTGCTGCAATGGTGGAAAATTCAGATAAAGCTATTTCGGTGCTTTTGCAAAAAAAGGAAGAAGCCATCAAGAAAACGGATGTGTGGCAAATGTATGTGGGAGAAAGCGGTAGCGGTGACAGGGACAAGTGGTATAAATACACACACGATAATGAGGACCCTTCCGAAGAAGGTTTCTTTGAAGGCATCGGTAACGACATCAAGTTCGCCATGTCCAAAGCCTCTTACAACTTCCGCAATTCGGTAAAAGAATGGATGAGTGAAGTGCTTAGGGTTCTATTTGAAGCGGCATCCCTGTGTATTGATACGCTACGAACGTTCCAGTTAGTCGTATTAGCGATACTTGGCCCTTTGGTATTTGGCATTGCAGTGTTTGACGGTTTTCAGCATACGCTTACTGTCTGGATAGCCCGTTATATTAACATCTTTCTATGGTTACCTGTCGCCAACATCTTCGGAAGTATTATAGGGAAGATACAGGAGAAAATGCTGGAGCTGGATATATCACAGGTACAGGATTACGGCGACACATTTTTCAGTAGAACCGATGTGGCTTATCTGGTCTTCATGATAATCGGCATAGTCGGATACTTTACTGTTCCCTCCGTAGCGAATTACATTGTTCATGCCGGTGGTGGTGGTGCATTAGGTCACAAAGTCACAAGCATTTTCGGTAGTTCTTCCAGAACAGTAGTCAATACAGCATCAGCCGGTGCAGGCATGGCCGTAGATGCTATGGGCAGCGCGGCTAACCGTATGTCGCAAAGCATGGCCAGTAGCGGCAATTCCAATCCCTATTTCGGTGATGGCAGTAGTGGCAAATCTGGCTATATGAACGACAAGCTAAAAGGCAATTCATAATAATTCAAAGGAGGATATATGTTCAAGAAAATGAAAAATATTGATACAGCTTTCCGTCATATCAGGAGTTTTACCCTGGTAGTAATTATAGGCTGTGTACTGATATGCTGCTTTGCACTATACAAGAGTTTTAGCCTTGTATCGCAGATGCAAAGCAAAATATACATTCTTGCTAATGGCAAGGCACTGGAAGCCTACGCGTCCGAACGGAAAGATAATATACCTGTTGAGGCAAGGGATCACGTAACTACTTTCCATAAACTATTCTTTACGCTTGACCCTGATGATAAAGCAATCACAGCAAGCATTACTAAAGCCTTGTATCTGGCAGACGGAAGTGCCAAAAGAGCCTACGATGATCTGAAGGAGAACGGGTACTATGCAGGACTTATATCCGGCAACGTCAATCAAACCATTGTTGTGGATAGCGTGGCGGTAGATATCAATGATTACCCGTACAAATTCCGTTGCTATGCTACGCAAAGCATTATCCGACCAACCAGCATTACTACCCGTAGCCTGGTGACAGACGGTGCATTGCGGAATGTATCACGCAGTGACAATAATCCACATGGTTTCCTTATCGAGCGATGGAGTACGATTGACAACAGGGATTTAAAAACAGTAAGCAGGCGACAATAAAAATCAAGATCATGAAACTATTTCCAAAAAGAAAAAAGGACGATGCTGAGTTAAGGCCCAATGCGCTTTCCAAAGGAATAAAAGCAGGCTATCAGCGAATACAGGGTGGCTGGGCAAGTTGGATGATGAGGCGAACAGAGAATTTCTCACGGCGTACATGGTTTGTACTGCTTATTCTTTTCGTTCTATGTACCGGCACATACAGCATATATCTGGGAGTAAGTGCTTTTACCGGAAAGAACACGAGTTCAATGACTATAACACCCATCAAAAAACCGAAGCACGTCACCGAAACCGGAGAAGCAAATGTTGAACCTGCGGAAGTGTCTGAGGCTGAATACAGCCGCATCAAAAGGTTCAGGGTGTATATGGATAGCTTGGCACGAAGTCCTGCGGGGAAAACTCTTTATGACAGCATAATCCACCATCGTCCGGGGCTAATGGACAGTGTGCGGTTTATTGAAAATTATTATCAACAATTAAAACAGAAATAAAAATGGAAAAGCAAGTAAAAACTCCGAAGGAGATCAGGCAGCGCAGGTTCTTATTGGTATTACCACTTCTCGCATTGCCTTTTATGACCATGATTTTTTGGGCACTTGGCGGTGGCAAGGTTGAAAAGGTGGAAGCCCAGGCATCTGCGAAGAAGGGATTTAACATTAACCTGCCGGACGCCAATCTCAAAGAAGACAAGCCGATGGACAAAATGAGCTATTACAATCAGGCTCAACTGGATTCTATCAAATTTCAGGAAATGGTAAAAAATGATCCCAATTACAGGAATATTGGATTATCAGATACCGATGAATACCTGTCGAATGACGAAGATACCTTTCAGCAGCCTGCCAGTCCCAAAGGTTTGAATACATCACTTCAGGGAAGCCGGGGACACAATGACCCCAATACTGATAAAATCTACCGCAAGCTGGCAGAACTGGATCGGGAGATGAACAAGCCAGTACCGACATCATCAGACAATGACGAGTATGATACGTACCAACCCGCTTCATCAAGAAACCGCAATAGTGCCACGATAAATTCTCCTGATGTGGAAAGGCTGGAACAAATGATGAACATGATGAATCAGTCTAATGGCGAAGATCCTGAATTGCAGCAATTGAATGGTATGCTGGATAAGATATTGGACGTACAAAATCCCGAAAGAGTGCAGGAGCGACTAAGACAAACTTCTGAAGCAAACCGGGGACAAGTATTTGCGGTATCATCGAAAAAGAAAGACAATAGTATCACGCTGCTTGATATGGAGCATACATCAGGCAACACAACCAATGGCTTCTATTCACTTACCGGCGCGACAGCTATTGAAGATTCGCAGAATGCTATACAGGCTGTTATTCACGAAACTCAAACTATCGTAGATGGCTCAACTGTCAAATTGAGATTGGTAAATGATGTTTTCATAAATGGCATTCGCATTCCGAAAGACAATTTCCTCTTTGGAATAGCCTCGCTGCGTGGTGAGAGATTAAGTATCAAGATTAACAGTGTACGTTTTGGTAATTCTTTATTCCCGGTTGAATTATCGGTATATGACATGGATGGCCTGGACGGCATTTATATTCCCGGAGCGATTACAAGGGATGTTGCAAAGCAGTCGGCAGACCGTTCTATGCAAACAATTGGGCTAACCAGCCTTGATCCGTCGTGGGGCGCACAGGCAGCAAGCGCAGGTATTGAAGCTGCAAAAACGCTGTTCAGCCGAAAAGTAAAGCTAATCAAGGTAACTGTGAAGGCAGGGTATCAGGTGCTTCTGCGAGACGAAAAGCAAAAACAATCCAACTAAATATTTCAATCACTTAAAATTCCAAAAGATGAAAAAGATCAGTGTAGTAATGGCAATAGGAATTTTCCTGCTATTTACAATTTTCAAGGCTCAGGCCCAAACAAACACAACCTGGCAAACCAAAGCAATCGAAACGTATCATGTAACAGTTGCTTTCACCAAAACCACCAACATCATCTTCCCTTATGCTATCGTTAGCGTCGATATAGGAAGCAGGGATGTACTGGCGCAAAAAGCGAAAGGTGTAGAAAACATTTTGCAGATAAAGGCTGCAAAGGACAGTTTTCCACAAACAAATATCAGCATCATTACGGCTGACGGCAAGCTCACGTCATTTCTCGTTGATTATGACAACCAACCGTCAGTGCTAAACCTGGCTCTCACAGGCGTAGGCAGGCAAAATACTATCTCCATTCCTTCAGAAAACATTAACCAGGAACAAATGGAGCATTTTGCTAAGATGGCTGCGGAGTCAAAAGCGAAGGCAAGAGGTATAAAAGATAAAACTTTCGGCATTCGCTTTAAGCTGAATGGAATCTTTATCCATGAGGACATAATGTTGCTTCGCTTCAATATTTCCAATCAAACCAATATCAACTATGATATTGATCAATTGAGGCTTTATATCCGTGACCAGAAGAAATCCAAAAGGACAGCAACACAGGAAATTGAAATATTACCTGTACTTGTGCAGGATAATACCAGCAAGGTTGCAGGTCAGTCGGATAATACAATTGTGTTTGTTGTACCAAAGTTCACCATTCCTGATAAAAAATATCTCGCTGTGCAATTAATGGAGAAAAATGGCGGTCGGCATCTGGAGCTTCATGTGAAGAACAAGAAGATTATAAAGGCATTGCCGATTGATTAGCATTCGGCAATGAAGCCAATCATTTCATTCCCATTAAATCTCAATCAGCATCTATTTCCTTTAAAAATTGAACTATGAAAATCAGGAAAGACGATTATCAGGAAGTCCTTGAATACCTAACAAATAAACGTTGGGAAGGTGAAGAATTTGTAGCGTTTCTCAATGATGGCTTACCTGCCAGTAAAGAAGAACTATACACATTCTCTACGGAATATGATGCCAGGGAGTTCTGCTATGAAATGTCAACCGACATAGACTTTTACAACTTCTTGTCAATACGGTCGGCGTACAGGACAATGCAGGAAGCTGCGGAAGATAGTAAGCTAATGATTGAAAGGGATGGCATCATTGACGTTTCTCTGATGGTTGCTGTTCGATATGAAAGATTAGAAAGAGAACAATTAAATAACAATCAAAATTCAAAAGTCATGAATCAGAAAAATTTTGAATACCTGCGTGACCAAGTAAAGTACACGGGGTTTGGTGAAGGGTTGGAAAATGACCTGAAGCAAAAAATTCAGGAAGGGAACCCGGAATTTAAGTTGGCCTACGAAAACAAGTACGGCAACGATACAGTAAACGCAACATTGAATTTCAGCCAATCCAAGCAAAGCGATATGTACTTCTTTAATTCCTACCAGGTGAATGTACAGAAGGAAAACACTGCTGAAACAATGGATCAAACCTTCTACATCAATAAAGGCAACAACATTACCCTGAAAGAAGCCTATAACCTGATGGAAGGCAGGTCGGTCAACAAAGATCTCACCAACAAGGAAGGACAAGTGTACAATGCCTGGGTGCAGATGGACTTTAAACAAAGTGACGATAACGGGAACTTCAAGTTGAAGCATTACCATCAAAACTATGGCTATGATCTGGAGGCTGTCTTGTCTAAGCATCCAATCAGAGAATTGAGCAATGAAGAATACAAGGCTAACCTGATGGATTCTCTCAAAAAGGGCAACCTGCAATCTGCAACGTTTCAGATCAACGGTGCAGACCATAAGCAATACGTAGAAGCAAACCCTCAATTCAAGACAATCAACATTTATGATAGCAGTATGCAAAGGGTGGATAACCGGCAATCAAAAAAAGAACAGCAATCTGAAGGGGAAGGCCAGTCAGTTAAACAAGATGGTAAAAAGGAAAAGCAGACACCTGCTGAAGATGATGGCCCTGAGATGCCGAAGACATCTAACAAAAAGAAGAAAAGGCAAAGCATCAGCTAAAAATTGGACAGACCAGCTTACCATAAGTAGCCGTGATGTTGGATGTGTGAAAAGGGAAACTATTTATAACAAAAAAGCAAAGTCAAATGAAAAGTCAAATAATAATGCTGTTAGTATTCATCATCGGTATTTCAGCATGTAAAAAGGATAATAATGCAACAGTAACCGAGGAAGAAAATAAAACTGTGCTGCTACGATCAGGTGCAGGCGCAGTTATGCCAGATAATCCCAACAACGCCTATGACAGCATAGGTTATTGGCATAACGAGATCGTTGCGTATGTGCAGGAATGCAAACAGCCTAACAATGAGCCGGATGTAAAAGCATCAACACAATGTATCCTCCGTTTTTGCAGAGAGAACCAACGGCCTGAACCACCTCCATCGCTGTTTATTACAGTGGAGCAGACGGTACGGCAAAGTAATGAAAGCATTGAAAACCTTATTGCGAATTGTCCTTATGAAGAACCGGTAAAGGCTGCCCTGGATTCGCTGGTGCAATTGATAAAGCGACTTTCAGACAACGAAAGTCCTTATCCGGTCATTAAAGCCACTATTATGGACTATGAGCGCAGGATAATGCAGAATGACATGCTTACTCCTGAGGGACGCGGTATTGCACTTAAAGCCGCATCGGTAGCACGTTACTCCATTTATTATTGGATAGACACGCTCCCTCCTCCGGTTCCAGTGGCAGCTTTTAAGTTTAAGAACATCGTGAAATGGATTGCTGCGGTAACAAGTGATATAGGCGGTGCTATTGTGAGCGGCAATGTGGAGTATGCTGCCGATTGCAGCACCTATGCTTATGATTTGGTGACTTACAGTATGCCTTAATTGTGTACCCTTTAAAAAGTCAGGTTATGAATAACAGCCTTGTGAACAGAGTGGAAGCGGAATTGAATCAATGGCGGTCAAGGGAAGAACGGTTTAGCAAACTATTCTCCTTTAACCTGTCATCGAACAGAGCATTGCTAAAAGAAAAGCTGGATTACTATGAACGTATAGCGGCAAAGTACAAAGGCACGCAGGATCTGGACGAACGGTTTGCGCTTAGGATGTTGCGGCAGGAACGCAGCCGCATGGAGAAGCAGCTTTACCCTAACCTGCTAATAAGGCTGTTGCGACGGTTATTGATAACACCCGTAAAGGAACAAATTGTGATTAGGCAGGATAACAGGAAGACAGAACAAAACAGCCAGGCACTGCACCAACAGGTGCAGCGCACTGGCTTTCCTGACCTTTCGGCAAAAATTAATGAACAGATAAGGCAGGGACAGCAACAGTTTTCCATTCCGGTTTCCTATTACCTCAACGATAAGGAAAGAGTAGATCACCAGCTATCATTTGTAAAAGACCAATCCGGGCAATACCATTTTGAAGGGTATAAAACGGCCTTGTATAATGAAGCAAAACCGGATGAAAAACGCCAGCAATACTTTAGTATGCGTCACGAGCATAATCTCAATACTTCGGAAGCCTATAACCTAATGTCTGGCCGGTGTATTCAGAACGGCGGAACCTGGTTACAGCTCGACCTTAACGATAAGGACCAGCATGGCAACTTTCGTATCAAGCAATTTCATTCCGATTACGGATATGATCTTGATAAGGTACTACAACAGCTTCCTTTGAGGGAGCTAACGAATACAGCCGAAACGGAAAAACTGAAAGAGGCTTTAAAGAATGGCGAAAAGATTTCTGTGAGTTTTATAAAGGATGGCAATGAACAACGCTTTTACATTGAAGCAAATCCACAGTTTAAATCAGTCAATATTTATGACGAGCATTCCAGAAAGATAACCCTACACACGGCATTAGGTAATAAGACAATGGATGCCATGAAGGTAACCCACAAGGTGAATGAACAGCAACAGCAGCAACATTCTAAAAAGAACGGTCTCAAAGTAGGTTAAAAAGATATGGGCAATGGACAGGTTAAGTTACTTATCGGATTTTTTTGAAGCCATAGGAACTGATCCACGCATCAGCATTACCCATATTGGAGTATATGCAGCCCTGTTACAATACCGGATGCAAAAAGGTTTCACTAATCCGATACAGGTATTTAGCCATGAGATTATGAACATTGCGAAATTATCATCGGCTATAACCTACCATAAATGCGTGAAAGAATTAAGCAGTTATGGATACATCAGGTATGAACCTTCATTTAATCGTACAAAAGGCAGCAAGATTTACTTTGCCGAAAGAAGCGATTGAAACTTAGCGTTTAATAATAATCTAAGCCCGTGATGGGCTTTCGTTATCTAAAAGGGAGGTGTGAGATGGAAGATGAAGTGTTGATAAGAATAACTCCTGACAAGGCGATAGAACTATTACAGAAAGATGGCATTTACGTCAATATGGAAGAAGCTCAGATTATACTTGACTTCTTGTACAGCATGGCAAATATCGTCGTGGAGCAGTATGTCAGCAGTAGGCAATCTGATGCCATAACCGCAACAAATGACAATAAATAGCAGCTATGAAAATTGCAGACCTTTATATCAGGGTGAGTACAGATGAACAGGCAGACAAAGGTTATTCTCAACGTGACCAGGAAGAAAGGCTGCGCAGGTATTGCAACATCAATAATATTCAAATACGAAAGGTTATTTTTGAAGATCATTCGGCAAAGACTTTCAAGCGGCCAGCATGGCAAAACCTGTTGGTTGATTTACGGAAGCAAAGAGGTCATTCTGACCTTATTCTTTTTACAAAATGGGATAGGTTTAGCCGTAATGCCGGGGATGCCTACCAAATGATAAGCCTGTTACGCCATCTTGGAGTAGAGCCGCAGGCAGTGGAGCAACCATTGGATTTGTCCATTCCTGAAAACAAAATGATGCTGGCGTTTTACCTCGCAGCACCGGAAGTAGAGAATGACCGCAGGGCGTTAAATGTATTCAATGGGATGCGACGTGCTAAGAAGGAAGGCCGCTGGATGGGCACAGCTCCGATTGGCTATCTGAACAGAATTACAGAAGATGGCAAGAAATACATTGCGCCGAAAGATCAGGATGCTAAAATAATGAAATGGGCTTTTGAGGAAATCTTTCGCAATAAGCTGAATACTGAACAAGTCTGGAAACAAGCACGGGAAAGAGGTTTGAAATGTAGCAAGAATAACTTTTGGGTAGCAATAAGAAATCCTATTTATTGTGGATTGATTTTCGTTCCGCAACATAAGGATGAGCAAAGCCAGCTTGTGCCGGGACAACACGAGCCGATCATAACCACTACATTATTTTTTGATGTGCAGGATGTGTTGGATGGCAGAAAGAGAAAGGCGGTGAGTAAAAAAGTAGTGTCACAGGATGATATTCCTTTACGGGGTTATCTCATTTGTCCAAACTGCGGCAGGTTTCTAACAGGCAGCGGTTCAAAAGGCAGGAAGAAATATTATCATTACTACCATTGCAGTTCTGAATGTGGTGTACGTTACAAAGCAGATGACGCAAACAATTTGATGATAGACGCAATCGGAGATGAAGTGCGCAATGTTCCGCAACTTAAACTGTTCAGGGAGATTATCACAGCCACTTATATGGACGTAAATCGGGTTGAAAAAACGGATCAGAAGCGCATGATGTCACAACTCGATCAGATAAAGCATCGCCTCTCAAAAGCTCGTGAGCTTTTACTACGTGAAGAAATTGAGGGGGAAGACTATCGTACCATTAAGACAGAGGCCAGCGAAAGAATGGCTGATATTGAAGCAAAGCTGAAAGCCTCTAATTCTTTTTCAGACAGTATGGAACTGCTTTGGGATCTTCCGATTTCCAAAGTCTCTCATTTAGGTATTTTATTTCAAAATGGAACTGTCATACAGAAAAGGAAAATTGTAAGTACAATGTTCCCTGATAACCTGATATACGATGGTGTAAAGCTCCATCGCACCAGGGTTAGCGCAGCAATCAGCTTCTTGACCACCCGCAGAAAATGTCCACAGGAAGCTGTTGCAAATAGCAACCAAACTTATCGGGCTGAAAGTGTTCATCTTAACCGCAAACATGCCGTAACTGCATTGCGAAACAGAATGTAGTTTTCCTATTTAGCGTCAGGCAACTTTGCTACAATCTTCCCATGTAACCGCTCGTTGACCAAATAACCGAGAAAAGAAGCAAACGAAGTAATGTCTTGTCCTACACTTGCCTGCTCCAATGCCTGCATATATTCATCCCTTCTTTCAACTGGTATTATTGTCCACGGGTAACCTCCCGAAGCCAGCATAGCATTCATCATAAAACGCCCGATCCGTCCATTACCGTCCATATATGGATGGATAAAAACGAAGATAAAGTGTCCTAACACTGCTCTCACCGATGGTTCCGTTTCTTCCTCCAGTAACTCAAAAAGTACAGGCATAGCATCTCTCATTGCATCTACATTCAAAGGAACATGCTTGGAATTGCCAATGTACACTTGGTGGTTTCGATACCCTGCAAGGTCTGCGGCTTTTAAAAGTCCTGCGGCTATACTTGGGTCAAACAGTTGCCTGTACCATTTTGAATGATCCTTGTCAACCTGCTTTCCTGCATTTGCGCCTTTCAATATAGCTGTGATGGTGTCCTTCACCTGCAGGAAGGCTTGGTAGTAACCTCTGGCTGCCATTGCATCCCTTTGTTTCCGATCTTCTTCGTTCTCCTTGCTGTTCCACTCGCCGCTGCTTACTCTTTCGATCAGTTCCGGGGTTACACGATACCGCTCGATTGAAAGCGAATGGTATGCGTCCGTAACGTAAATGTCGTCAACATCCTTTAAGTAGGCTTGCGGATCATCCGGTAAGCCGGGTGCTTTTGGAAAGCTGGCAATAACAATCTCACGCATCTGCTCCCACATGAGCCTGATACGGTTGGCGTAGGGAGAACGTTCACGGGAGGACAGACTAAGGGTTAGTTTGGTTTCAAAAGGATCTTCTTCCCGTATATCATAATCAGCTTGTTTAAGGGTGTCAACAATTTGATCAGCTATCTTGTCTCTGTTTATATTTCTGAAAGCACCTGCTAACCTACCTGCAAAGGTTGTATGCCCATTCTCCAGTAGAATAGGCAATACTTCCGAAGCATCTCTTATCAATGCAAGGGCTGTACGGGCATCAATGGCATTTCTTGTATAAATACTTGGAGAGCTATAAACCAATGCAGCCGGCAGATTATACATTCTAATCCCATTTGCTATGATGGTTTGATCCGCAGGCGGGACATTTGCCTTTAAATTGAACAAAGAAGTATTATGCGGCAAGGGTGTAGGATTATTATTGCCCTGTGGCGACCGTAACATTAGCTGTTGCGGTACGGCACTGTTTCCTGCATGGATAAGAAGGGATTGGTCTGGTGATAAGCACCATTCTTCTCCAAATTTGTAGTTCAGGAATTTGGCAACAAATTCCCAATAAGAGCTGTACCAGGAAGTTGTTTCTCCTGCTTTTTCCGCAGGGTCAGTAGGTATATACCATCCCTTAGTAACTTCCCTGATAAAGCCGTTTTTAAGTAGTATCTCTCTGTATTTCCGATTGGGTATTTCATCGGTATGAATACCAACAACCCCATTATCCTGCAATTCTTTCAGAAACTTCAGGGATTCTACTAACCGTTCGCGTGGTGTTGCCATATCTTATTTTTATTGAAAGGATGTGCCTCCTATTAAACCGTGTCGCTTTCTGTCTATTAAACAAAGATGTGACAAATTTAGTAAATTTTGCAGTGATAATTCTATTAAATGTTGTTCAATATGATTTTTCTTTGTATCTTTACATTGTACCACACTTAATTTTTATAGTATGAAAATAGCAGACCTTTATGTACGGGTAAGTACGGACGAACAGGCCGATAAGGGCTATTCGCAACGTGACCAGGAGGAACGTTTGCGGAAATACTGCGAAATAAACAATATCCGGGTCAGGAAAGTGATACTGGAAGACCACTCTGCAAAGACGTTCAAACGACCAGCTTGGACTGGATTATTAGGCGACCTGCGTAAGCACAAAGGACATACTGACCTTATTCTGTTTACAAAATGGGATAGGTTCAGCCGTAATGCAGGGGATGCTTACCAGATGATCAGCACCCTTCGGCGTTTGGGTGTCGAGCCGCAGGCAGTTGAACAACCGCTTGACCTATCTATTCCAGAAAATAAAATGATGCTGGCGTTCTACCTCGCAGCACCTGAAGTAGAGAATGACCGTAGGGCATTAAATGTGTTTCATGGTATGCGCCGTGCTAAAAAAGAAGGGCGCTGGATGGGAACCGCACCTATTGGATATGCGAATAAGGTTACTGAGAATGGCAAGAAATATATTGCTCCGAAGGATATTCAGGGAGACATAATGAAATGGGCGTTTGAGGAACTTTCCCATAGTCAGCTTAACACGGAACAGGTATGGAAAAAAGCGAAAGAAAAAGGCTTGAAATGCAGTAAGAATAACTTTTGGGTTGCCATAAGAAATCCGATCTACTGCGGATTAATTTTTATACCAAAGTACAAGGAAGAAGAAAGCATGTTGGTAAAAGGACAGCATGAACCGTTAATTTCTGAAACTCTATATTATGACGTTCAGGATGTATTGGATGGACGCAAGCGGATTTTAGGAACTAAGGTTACGGCAGACGATAATATTCCATTGAGAGGCTTCTTAATCTGTCCAAAATGCGGAAGGATGCTTACCGGCAGCGCATCAAAGGGAAGAACGCAATACTACCACTATTATCATTGCAGTTCAGCTTGCGGAGTTCGTTACAAGGCAAAAGAGGCAAATGACAAAATGGTTGAGGAAATCAGGAAATATGTATTGCCTCTTTCAAGACTTGAAACATGCAAAGACGTAATCACATCTACGTACAAATCAAAAGAGCGTGGTGAAAGAGATGAACAGAAAGATTTAAAGCTGCAATTGCAGGAAGTAAATAGCCGGATTGTAAAAGCAAGAGAATTGCTTTTGTGTGGCGATATAGAAGGCGATGATTATCGTACAATCAAATCTGAATGTGAGGAGAAGATCAATCGTCTGGAAGCAAAATTGAAAGCTGCTGTGAGTTTTCAAACTACGGTACAACCTCTGTGGGATAAGGCATTTAACAATATCGCTCAGCTTTATACTTTGTACAAAGAAGGCTCAGTAGAACTTAAAAGAAAGGTTGTTGGTTCGATATTCCCTGAAAATATCGTATTCGACGGTTGCCAACATCGAACCAAAAGATTGAACGAAATCATCAACATTATATCCTTGATAGATAGGGAATTAAAGCCCAAAAAAAATGGGACAAGTCGTTTGAATTTTGACTTGTCCCATATGGTGATCCCGTTGGGACTCGAACCCAAGACCCATACATTAAAAGTGTATTGCTCTA
>CAYWVB010000070.1:0-27106 GCA_964461595.1 uncultured Terrimonas sp.
TTTAAAACTTGTTTTCTATAAAGAAAATCCTAAATTGATAATGATTTTTTAAGATGCAACTTTACCATTATGAACAGGATATCTTTATTGATGCTGTATGTTATTGGTGGCGCTACCGCTTTTTCACAGTCAGCCCGCATTTCGGGATTTGCTCCTTCAGCAAC
The DNA here is from genome assembly GCA_964461595.1 of uncultured Terrimonas sp. Taxonomy (GTDB): domain Bacteria; phylum Bacteroidota; class Bacteroidia; order Chitinophagales; family Chitinophagaceae; genus Agriterribacter. The sequence continues at coordinate 165 of CAYWVB010000070.1, forward strand.
ACAAGCACAGCTTAGCATCGAAAATACATTTGATAATGCCCTCAGCGCCGAAAACATCGGGAAAACCATACAAACCTTGTCATCTCAGCCGCATCACCTTGGCTCGCAGGGCGGAAAAGCCGTAGCAGAGCATATTTTGAATGCATTCCAATCGTATGGATGGAATGCATCCTTAAATGTGTACGAAGTTTTGTTTCCCACGCCCAAAACAAGGGTGCTGGAAATGGTAGCGCCCTCAACCTATAAAGCGATGCTCAAAGAGCTTCCCTTCAAAGAAGATGCCACCAGCGGTCAGCCCGGTCAGTTGCCTCCCTATAATGCCTGGAGCGCAGACGGTGATGTAACGGCTCCGCTCGTTTTTGTAAATTACGGGCTGCCTTCCGATTATGAGATGCTCGACAGAATGGGCATCAGTGTGAAAGGGAAAATTGTAATAGCAAAATACGGCAGAAGCTGGCGCGGTATTAAGCCCAAGCTGGCGCAGGAACACGGTGCTGTCGGCTGTATCATATACTCTGACCCTGCGGATGATGGCTATGCTGCCGGTGATGTATACCCGAAAGGCGCTTTTAAGAATGAATATGGTGTGCAAAGGGGCAGCGTAATGGATATGCCGGTATATCCCGGCGACCCTGTCACACCAGGCATCGGCGCCACAGAAAATGCAAAAAGAATTGACCGCTCTGAAGCTGCCAACCTGCTTAAGATCCCTGTATTGCCTGTCGGTTATCATGATGCCGAGCCTTTATTACGCTCGCTTTCGGGCCGTGTTGTGCCTTCCGGCTGGCAGGGCGGTTTACCTTTTACCTATCATACAGGCGATGGTAACACTAAGGTTCACCTGAAGCTTGCATTCAACTGGGATATTGTTCCCTGTTATAATGTTATTGCTGCCATTCGCGGGAGTGTTTTCCCCGATGAGTGGATATTGCGCGGTAATCATCATGATGCCTGGGTGAATGGTGCGAATGATCCCATCAGCGGCCAGGCTGCCCTGCTGGAAGAAGCCAAAGCAATGGGCGCACTGCTCAAAACAGGATGGAGACCCAAACGCACTATTGTATACTGCGCCTGGGATGGAGAGGAGCCGGCCTTGTTAGGCTCAACGGAATATGTGGAAGATCATATAAAAGAGCTGCAGGAAAAAGCTGTTGTATATATTAACTCCGACGGCAATGGTCGTGGATTCCTGAATGCAGGTGGATCGCATGCCTTTCAAACCATGATAAATGAAGTGGCCGGCGGGATCACAGATCCGCAAACGAATGTAAGCGTATTGAAAAGAGCGCTTGCAAGAAATACAATGAATGCTGCCGGCGCAGCGGCAAAAAAAGGCGCGCTCACTAAAAAAGAGATTGATTTAAGTGCCCTGGGATCGGGATCGGATTATTCTCCTTTCCTGCAGCATGCAGGAGTGCCGTCGCTGAGCCTGGAATATGGTGGTGAAGATGGTGGAGGAGAGTATCACACTATATATGACTCTTATGACGACTATAGGAGATTTAAAGATCCCGGATTTTTTTATGGAGTAGTGCTGGCAAAAACAATAGGACATACGGTGATGCGGCTTGCAGATGCAGACATCCTTCCTTTCCGGTTTTCGCATTTGTATGATGCTGTTGACAGCTATGCGCAACAACTTGTCAACCTTACAAACGATATGCGGGAGACCACAATGGTTGAGCAAAAAATAAGCGCGCAGGGATTATATCAACTGGCAACAGATACGGCAAAGCACCTGCTGCCCGACATGCCCAAAGCTGCCGTGCCATTTATAAATTTCTCTCCTCTGCAAAATGCACTGATGGCGCTTCATATTACTGCAGACAGCCTTGATGTCATGCTGCAAACTGCCTCTTTGCAAAAAGACGCGGTGGCAACAGTGAATAAATTGCTGTATACAGCCGAACAGCAATTATTATTGCCCGACGGATTGCCCCGGCGACCATGGTATAAGCATAGCATATATGCTCCCGGCTTCTATACCGGCTATGGCGTTAAGACCCTGCCCAAAATAAGAGAAGCCATTGAGCAACGGAATTGGCCGGAAGCACAACAGGGAGTTGAGGATGTAGCCGATGCTGTTAACAGGCTCAACAGCCGTCTGCAGGAAATACTGGCATACCGGAAATAAGGGGGAGACCATGATCTTCCCTGCGGTTATATTTTTCCGCAAAATACCGAAGTGAGCATTTGAAAGGAACCTGCAAGAAAGGGGGATATACCATTTTAATCAGGAAGTCAAGATCTGAAATGCGCTCACTGATTGCTTATGCGCCTCTTGTTCCATTTTATCCCTTCAAACCATATTACTGATACAATGCCGGTCACAATACCGACCATCGTTTGCCGAACATTCATGATGTCAAAGCGGAAGAATGACGCAAACGGGTTAACGAACAGGATTAATACTGACAGTGCTATAGTCGCGTATATGATCAATAATACGAGCTGGTTTTTATATCTGAGCGTGGTAAGAATCGAATAGAAGAATGACCTGTTTACCAGGGTGAGTATAATATTGGCGGTGATCAGGGTTGTAAAAACCATCGCCCTTGTAAGATCTTCGCCGGCGCCGGAATGAACGGCATATTGATAAGTGACCATTGTTCCTGCTGAAATCATAAGTCCCTGCATTACGCTTGTTGCCAGCTCATTCCAGTTAAAAAAAGTAGTAGTGAACGGTCTCGGCATTTCTTTCATGGCATTTCTTTCCATGGGCTCATTTTCATAAATTATGGAACAGGTTGGTCCCATGATAAGCTCCAGGAAAATAATGTGCACAGGCGAGAAGATGTTGGGATATACCCAACCCAGCGCCAGTGGAAGGAAAACTGTAAGAATAATGGGGATATGAATAGAGATGATATATTGGATCGCTTTTTTGAGATTGCCGTAAATGCGCCTTCCCATAGCTACGGCGCTTACCATGCTGGAAAGATCGTCATTCATCAGTATGAGCGACGCGGCAGTTTTAGCGATCTCTGTTCCTTTTTTCCCCATGGCAATACCAATATGAGCTGCTTTTAAAGCAGGTCCATCGTTCACACCATCTCCTGTCATCGCCACAATCTCCTGCTGTGCTTTCAAGCTGTTGATCACTTTCACTTTTGCTTCAGGGAACATCCGGGCGAAAATATCAGTTTGTCTTACGGCTTCATTAAGCTTTTCTTCTTCTATATGCAATAATTCATCTCCTGTCAGTGCTCCGTCAATGCCGCGAAGTCCCACTTGCTTGGCTATGGCAACAGTGGTAGCTTTATTATCGCCGGTTACTATTTTAACCTTGATGCCTGCATCATAAAAATCATTAAAGACTTTGTGAATGTTTTGCTTTGGCGGATCATAAAATGCTACAATGCCTTTAAACCGGAATGAAAAGCTATGCTGGTCGTCGGGAAAAGTATCACCTGCAAAATCCGCTGCAGCCACTCCCAGCAGGCGAAATCCTTCATCAGCCATACGCTTTATTATATCCAGCGTTTCCTCTTTTTCTGCTGCAGTCATCCGCGACACTTTTATCAAAGCCTCTGGCGCTCCTTTGGCAGCAATGATCCGCGCGCCCTCTCTGTTTTCAAAAATATGAGTCATCATAGGAGGTTTTCCACTCAGCGGGTATTCATGGATCATTTGGTATTGAGAGCGTTCATCCTTTGCCGCTATTGCTTCATATTTCCTGTGCAATGCTGTTTCCATCGGGTCGAAAGGTACCGGTTCGCTGGCCCACATTGCTGTGGTGATCAGCTCATATTCCTGCTCGTCAAATGAATCATTTTCCTGCATGTTTTTTATACCGCCACCGGGTGTATATATGCCGGCAAGCGTCATTTTATTTTCGGTGATGGTACCTGTCTTATCCACGCAGATCACTGTAGCGCTGCCAAGAGTTTCCACTGTATTCATTTGCCTCACTATGATCCCCATCTTCATCAGCCGCCAGGCGCCAAGCGCCATAAATGTGGTGAATGCCACAGGGATCTCTTCGGGAAGAATGCTCATGGCAAGGGTAAGCGCTTTAAGAAGGCTGTCGAGGATTGCATGAGAGCGGTAAAAATTAATGCCCCATACCACCAGGAAAATGATTATACCCAAAACCACCATTTTCCTCACAAAATTTTTGATCTGCAGTTGTAAGGGTGTTTTCTCCTCTTTAATGGTTTGCAGGCTGGTTCCAATTTGTCCCAGCCTGGTTTGAGCGCCAATAGCGGTAACTTTTGCAACAGCAAGCCCGCCGGTGACAATAGTGCCCTGGTACACGTGGTTGTCGCCGGACTGGGAATCTTTATATACCGGCAATGATTCGCCTGTCAGCAGCGATTCGTTTACAGAGAAATCGTTGGAACGGATAATTTCTCCGTCGGCAGCAACTGAAGCGCCTTCTTCTATCACCATATAATCGCCCATTACGATGTCTTCACTCCTGATGCTGATCACTTTTCCGTTGCGTATTACTTTGGATTCCGGCGCCGTAAGCGCTTTCAGCTTTTTCAGGGCTGAACGGCTCCTCCTGTCCTGGAATATTGAAATAGCTGTAACAAATACGATGGACACGGCAAGAAAAATGGCATCGCCTTTATTCCCGGTAATAAAATAAATAGTGGAGGTGACAAGCAATAAAATCACCATCGGCTCCTTCAGTAAATCGAGCAACAGCTCCAGGAAAGCATTACTTTTCTCGCGCTTTACCTGGTTGAAACCGTATTGCCGGGCTGCAGATAATATGGCTTCATCGCTTAGTCCTTTAATGTCGTTGAAATTGCCGGGCTCCATATACATACTGTGTTCCGGGTGATTTTTATGCGATGTCAAAGATTCGCAGAAGAACCTGCGCTGTTGGCACAATCAGCATATCTGCGGCGATTATCATTGCAGCTACTCAATAAAGCACTACTTCATCCTTATCCCATTCCACCTTTACTTTTTGAGACATGATGGAGTCAATGGCCTTGCCGCAATAATCAGGCTGTATAGGGAGCTCACGGCTGAAGCGCCGGTCAATCAATACACAGAGCTCAACTTTGTTGGGGCGCCCGAAATCAAGCAGGGCGTCGAGCGCGGCTCTTACTGTTCTGCCTTTGTATAGCACATCATCAACCAGTATTACATTCTTGTCTTCTATGGAGAAAGGGATATCAGTTTTGTTGGCCGTATGCAGTTCTCCTCTTACATCGTCGCGGTAAAAAGTAATATCAAGCTTCCCGTATTTTATCTTTTTGTACGCATCAGGGAATTTGTTTCTGATATCATTCATTATCCTGTCGCTTACAAATACGCCACGGGGTTGTATGCCGATCAATACAATATTCCCGGCATCATCAATATTTTCCAGTATCTGGTGTGCCAGCCTCTTTATGGTTATGTCAAGCTGTTCTTTGGTAAGTATGGTCCTCAATCTGTGCTAATTTTGAACGATAAAAGTATTACAAAGAATGATAAAAACCTTATTGCTCTTTCATAAAAGGATATGCGTAGCTGGTAGCAGGATTAAATGTTTCTTTGATCGTTCTTGCGCTTAACCACCTGTACAGGTTGAGCATGCTACCGGCCTTATCGTTGGTGCCGCTGGCTCTTGCCCCGCCAAAGGGCTGCTGTCCCACCACTGCTCCGGTAGGCTTGTCATTGATATAAAAATTACCTGCTGCATTGCGAAGCTTTTCTGTAGCAAGCTCCACTGCATACCGGTCTGCGGCAATGATGGAGCCGGTGAGCGCGTAAGGCGAAGTCTCGTTTACCAGGGAAAGTGTTGCTTCAAATGCATCCGCATCATATATGTATAGTGTCAAAACAGGACCAAAGATCTCTTCGCACATGGTAGTATACAAAGGGTCTTTGGCTTCAATAATGGTGGGCTCAATAAAATAGCCCTTGCTTTTATCACATTTTCCTCCGGCCAGCACTGCTGCTTTCTTATCTTTTTTAGCCCGGTCTATATAACCCTTAATTTTGTCAAAGGCTCTCTCATCAATGACTGCATTAATGAAATTGGAAAAGTCTTCCACGCTCCCCATTGTAAAGCTTTTTGCGCCCGCTACTAATTTCTCTTTTATTTCTTTCGCCAGGTTGGATGGTATATATGCCCGGGAAGCTGCAGAGCATTTTTGTCCCTGGAATTCGAAGGCGCCGCGTAATAAGGCCGTAGCTACCACATCGGGGTCAGCGCTTTTATGTGCGATCACAAAATCCTTTCCTCCTGTTTCGCCAACGATCCTCGGGTATGACCTGTAGGAGCCGATATTTTCACCTATTGTTTTCCACATGGTATTGAACACCCCCGTGGAGCCTGTAAAATGAATACCTGCAAAATCGCGGTGCGCAAAGCAGATTTTTCCCAATACCGGACCGTCTACATATACCAGGTTGATCACGCCGTCCGGCAGACCAGCCTCTTTGAGAATACGCATAAACATTTGCGCGGAATATATTTGGGTATATGCAGGTTTCCATACCACCACGTTGCCGCACATTGCTGCAGCAGTGGGCAGGTTGCCGCCAATAGCAGTAAAGTTGAATGGTGTAACGGCAAGCACAAATCCTTCCAGCGGCCGCCATTCTGTCCGGTTATGTGTGCCTGTTGCGCTTTGGGGTTGCTGCCGGTATATCTCACTCAAAAAATGCACGTTGAACCGGAGAAAGTCTATAAGCTCGCAGGCGGAATCAATCTCTGCCTGGTAAACGTTTTTACTTTGCCCAAGCATGGTAGTACCGTTCATGTAAGACCGGTATTTGGCAGCAATAAGATCCGCCGCTTTCAAAAAAATATTCGCCCGGTTTTCCCAGCTCATTGCTGCCCAGGCTTCTTTAGCGGCCATCGCCGCTTCAATTGCCTGCATTACATGCGTTTCGTTGCCTTCATGAAAATATCCGAGAACATGCTTTATCTCGTGGGGAGGATGTATGGCTATTTTTTTTCCTGTTCTCACTTCTTTGAAGCCTATATACATGGGGATATCCGCCTTTTCTTTTTTCAGCGCAGCAATAGTTTTCTTCAAAGCCAGCTTTTCAGGGCTTCCCGGTGCATAATTCAATACCGGCTCATTAACCGGAAGGGGATAATTGAAATATCCTAAGCTCATATAGTAGTATTATGGATGAAGGGACAAAGATAGGATAAAGGGGAAAGCAAGGTATGAGGGATCGGCTATCAGGTTCAGCCGGTTGAATTACGTTTGACTTCTTAGGTCTGTCGTTCTCAAATTTTAAATCTCTAAATCACCTGGAACCCATAAGCATAGGGATCATCATCGGGGTCAATGGTAATGGTGTTATACCCGTATATTCTTGCCCAGCCTTCAATGCCCGGGCGAATGGCAGGTTTTCCGTCTATTGTTAATTCTTCTTCAATGGTCCCGGTGAAGGTTGAGCCAATAATGCTTTCATGAATAAACACATCTCCTTTTTTCAGTTTTCCTTTGGCATACCATTGCGCCATACGCGCGGAAGTGCCTGTGCCGCAGGGGCTGCGGTCAATGGCTTTATCGCCGTAAAAAACAGCGTTGCGGGCTGTAGAAGTTTTATCCAGAACGGCTCCCGTCCATAAAATGTGTGAACAACCATTAATAGTGGGGTCGTCAGGATGCATGAAGCTGTATTTTTCGTTGATGCGTTGACGTAATATTCTCGCCCAGGCGATCAATTTATCGGCACTATAATGTTCCAGTCCTTTGAAATTTTTTTGTATATCCACAATGGCGTAAAAATTCCCGCCATACGACACATCAATCACCAGCTCTCCCAACTCGGGACATTCTGCAGTCAATCCTTCAGCGGCAATAAAGGCGGGAACATTGATGAGCTTAACGCTTTTTATTTTTTTGCCTTCCTGTGTGTAGGTGATATTTACCAGCCCTGCCGGAGCTTCCATGCGGATGACCCCTGGTGTTTTAGGTATGATCAACCCTTCTTCCAGACCAATAGTAATAGTGCCGATGGTGCCATGACCGCACATAGGCAGGCAGCCGCTTGTTTCAATAAACAGCACTGCTATATCATTGACCGGATCATGCGGCGGGTAGAGTATGCTGCCGCTCATCATATCATGCCCCCTCGGTTCAAACATCAGTCCTTTTCTTATCCAGTCATATTCTTTTAAGAAATGTTGTCTTTTCTCGCTCATATTCCTGCCCTGCAATACCGGGCCGCCACCGGCTACAAGCCGAACCGGGTTGCCGCAGGTATGTGCATCAATACAGAAAAAAGTTTTCTTCATCCGGAAGTAACAGGGGCCAAATCTTCAAAAGGCTCGGCCCCTTATTTTGAATGCTAAACAATTGCGTCTTTCGTCCACTCATTATTGACAATGCGCCATATACCGAGCGGGTTACTGCTCTTAAGCTGCTCTGGCAGCATGTTGTCTTTAAAACTCTGAAAGCAAACAGGCCGCACCCAGCGTTTGATGGCCGTTGTTCCTACAGAAGTATATCTTCCATCGGTGGTAGAAGGGTAGGGACCGCCGTGCACCATGCTGGCACATACTTCCACACCTGTAGGCACATCATTTAGTATTACCCTTCCTGCCAGTGTTGCCTGCAGTGCAATAATGTCTGCGTTATCTGCAATATCCTTATCCGTAGCCATAACGGTAGTGGTCAACTGACCCCTGAGCGAAGATAATACTTCAGCCAGCGCTGCCTTATCATCACAAATCACTGCCAGCGAATATGGTCCGAATATTTCTTCATGCAGGTGCGGGTTCTTAAGAAAATCTTTTGCGGCAACTTTTGTCACCGTAGGCAATGCTTCGCCTTCTCCCGCTTCTGCTACGGCTGCACCAACTTTTTCTATACCTTTTTGTGCCAGTGCCTGCTGTAATCCTTTTGCATACGATTGCTGTATACCGCTATGCAACATTTTTTGAGGTACTGCCTGTTCAATTTCCTTACCCAGTAAAGCAAGAAAATGATCAAGGGCTTCATCTTTTATTGCCAGCAGTATCCCGGGATTGGTGCAAAACTGCCCTACGCCCAGCGTGATGGAAGCTGCATAGGTTTTGGCCAGCGCCGCAGCATTCTTTTGCAATGTATCCGGAAGAAATACCACGGGATTGATGCTGCTCATTTCCGCAAAAACAGGAATGGGTCTTTCCCTTTGGTTTGCCAGATCCCAAAGCGCTTTTCCACCGGAAAACGAGCCGGTGAATCCCACACCTGCCGCCGCCGGATGCTGTACCAGCGCTTTACCCACGGTATTGCCGGACCCCAGTACATGCTGAACCGTATATTCAGGCATGCCGGCTTTTTTTATGGCAGCATAAATGGCTTCGTATACCAGCCCGGAGGTTCTGGCATGGGCAGAGTGCCCTTTGATCACCACGCTTGACCCCGAGGCCAGGGCGCTGGCTGTATCTCCACCTGCAGTGGAAAAGGCGAAAGGAAAATTGCTGGCGCCAAAGACCACTACCGGGCCTACAGGCAACAACATTTTCCGTGTGTCCGGTTTGGGGGGTGTCCTGTCCTTATCTGCGGTATCTATAGCTGCTTCCACCCAGCTTCCTTCCAGTACCAGGCGGGCAAACATTTTCAACTGGTTGATGGTGCGCGTAAGCTCCCCGTTGAGCCTCGCAAGGGGCAGGTTTGATTCTTCATGGGCAACAGGAACCAGTTCCTCTCTCTTTGCTTCAATAGCTGCGGCAATCTCATCAAGAAAATCTGCTTTCTTCGCCGGTGAAACTGATTTGTACTCCTGAAATGCATCCAGTGCATTTTGCATGATTTTGTCTATCTCTGTCATCTTTGATCTGATTTAAAAGAAACGGCAAGTTACGGCATGTGCATTAACTATGGTCACATAGCGTGGCTTCTCCGCAACAATAGAGCATTTAAAGGATAATATATACCCAGGGTGGACGATAAACGATAAACCCTAAAATCACTTGTTTTGGGTAATGGCAGATAAAACAATGCCTGCGGCAACAGATGCATTCAGCGATTCGGCCCCTCCCAGCCGGGGGATGGTGATCTGCGCTGCGCAGCGCGATAATAATTCAGGCCGAATGCCCTTTGATTCATTGCCTATAAGAATGATGCAACCTGCGGCTGCCCTGAATTCATATACAGATGTTCCCGAGAGCGTGCACCCGTATATGGGGATATGATCATGCTTTGCATGCCAGTCTGTAAGGTTGGTGTATTGTATATTTACCCTGATGATGCTTCCCATGGTAGACTGAAGGACTTTAGCATTATACATATCAGCACAGCCCGGACCGCATAAAATACTGTTAATTCCAAACCAGTCGGCCGTGCGGATAATAGTCCCCATATTACCGGGATCCTGTATATCATCAAGCATGAGTATGGTTTCTTTTCCGGAAGGGATTACAGCTTGCTGCGGCTTTTTTTGCACAATGGCCAATACCTGGTTGGGCGTTGCCAGTGAGGATATCCGCTGCAGCTCTGCATTTGATATCTCAAAAATTTTTTCAGGCGGAAAATGTTCCAGGAGCATCGGATTGTTTTCTATCCATTCAGGGATTGCGTACACCCGCTGCAGGAGATGTGCAGCATGTAACAAAAACTCTTTTACCGTTTTCACTCCTTCTGCTACAAACAGATCTTCCTCATCTCTGAATTTTTTATGGTATAAACTTTGAATATATTTGACCCCGGATTTGCTGAGCACTTTATCTTTGTTTATGTCTGTTTCACCAACGAAAATACATTCTTCCTTTTTTCCATTCTTTTTTTTTATCCTCCTGTTGGCTTCGTCCTGTACTGTTGTTAAGAAATACAAGCCTTATAAGCCATTTGTGTTTGAGAATGAAATAGCATTTGGCGGGAAGGTAAACAGCGATGAAAAGAATGACCTGCGATCAAAGCTTGAAAGCCAGATTGAAGATAGTGTGAAGCCCCAGTTTAAAAGTGTGCTGTTTGTAAGGCATGTAATGACAGCACCTGCTGTGTTTGACAGCAATTATGTGAAGCAGTCGCTGGCGAACATGAACAACCTGTTGCACAACAACGGGTATTACCGCGGAAATATTACAGCCAACTGGAAGATCACTGACACTGTCATTGTAAAAAACAAGCCGGATCAGTATCGTATGAAGGTCACTTACAATGTAGTCCCGGGGAAGATCTTCAGGATTGACTCTATAAGCTATTCCTTTAAGGACACAGTGTTGCAGCGGCTTGCGGAGGAAAATGCAGGTAATTCCTTACTGAAGAAGTCCGACCCATTCAACAGGGGATTGATAGACGAGGAACTGAACAGGCTGATTGATATTTTCAGGAACAACGGCTACTATCGTATCAACAGGGAAATGATAAAGGCCGAGCTGGATACGGTTGATATTTCACTGATTGACCCTTCAGCCGACCCTTTTGAGCTCATCAGGCTGCAGCTGGAGGCGCAGAAAAGGCTGCAAACACCTACGATCAGCATAAAGGTGGTGGAAGTGCCTGTAAGAGACAGTACGATAACCCTGCAATACAGGATCGGCCGTGTCGGTATTTTTCCTGATGAGCCGGCAGAGCTGCTCACTCCGGGAAGACGGCAGGGGCTTCGGCCGCTGAAGTACGGAGACTATACCATCTATAGCAGGTATAATCTTTTCCGGCCTTCATTCCTTGTGCGGAAAGTACAGCTAAAGCCCGGCGACCTCTACCGTGTATCCAATTATAACCAGACCCTTCTTAATTTTAACAGGATAGAAGCCTGGCAGAATGTAAATATCACCAGCCGACCCAATACGGATTCTATAGTGCCTACCGTGGATTTTTATCTCAGAATGGTGCCTGCCAAAAAATATTTTTTCAGTATTGACTTTGAAGGATCCAGCATCCTGTCTGCCCAGAACCAGATATACAGTCCCGGCAATAAGGGGCTTGCGGTAAATTTCCAGCTCAAAAACAGGAATGTGGCAAGAGAAGCCTTGCAACTGCAGAATGTGTTGCATACAGGCGTTGAATTCACAGACTTCAGCAAGATACTTTCCTCCGAGATAGGACTTAGCAATAAGCTGATCTTTCCACATTTGCTTACCCCTTTCAGGATAAAAAAAGAAAAGAGTTTTCTTAACGCAAAATCGTATGTTACGCTTGACGGATCCTATGTTGACAGGTATAACTATTATAAGATCAATACTATCAACGCTTACCTCGGCAACGAGTTTCAGACCAGTGCCAACAGCACCTGGCAGGTAAGATTTCCCAATATCGAATTTACCAGGATATATGATTATGGCACCGGCTTTTACCAGCTCATACAGGATTATCCCCTGCTTCGGTATTCCTACAATGACGGACTGATCATTGGTATCAATGGCACGTACACACGCAGATTTAATGCCAGCAATCCCCGCAATTTTAATATCCTGCGGCTTTATGGAGAGGAGTCGGGAATGCTCCTGGGCGGTTTACTGAGCAATCTTACTGCTCCCGGCGAGCCGCTTGAAAAGCTGTATCGCTTTATAAAGGTCAGCGCCGATTACAGGCATTATTTTACGAAGCCAAAGTCAATGTGGGCCTTCCGGTTTTTTGCCGGGTATGGTATGGGGTTCAAAACAAAAAGCAATACAGACGACGATATAACGATGCCTTTTTTCAGGCAGTTTTTTGCGGGCGGTCCTAATAGTATGCGGGGGTGGCGCCTGAGGAAATTGGGACCAGGCTCCAGTATTTTTTATGACACGCTCAGGATAAGAACCAATTCTACGGATCCTGCAGGCGGAGTGGTAGAGAAAAGATTTGATGACCGTTATGCAGATATACAATTAGAGGGAAATATAGAATACCGGTTTGATATTTTCCCGGTATACGGGTATTGGCTGAAAGGAGCTTTATTTTCTGATATAGGGAATGTATGGGCAAGAAAATCATCCGAAGCTGCATTACGTTACGGCGTATTCAGCCTGGACAGGCTATACCGGGATATTGCTGTGGCCGGGGGAGCGGGGCTCAGGCTGGACTTCAAATTCTTCCTGCTGCGGTTTGACCTGGGCTGGCGTTTGAAAGACCCCCTCTACGCATCAGACGAAGACATTCACCCGTCTTCAGACGGCTGGTTTATCCGCTCCAATATGCGCACGCCTTCCTTCCAGTTTGGTATAGGGTACCCGTTTTAGTAGGGTGTAGGGTGTAGGGCAGGCTTTATACACCTCTCAATATCCCCATTTCAAGCCCTCTCAGCTCTGCCAGCCCGCGCAGGCGGCCGATAGCAGAATAGCCTGGATTGTTTACCTTACCCATATCGTCGAGCATCTGGTGACCATGATCGGGGCGGAAGGGAATATGTAATGGAGAGAGCTGCTGTACATTCAGCAATGCTTTCATTACGGCATACATATCCGTGTCGCCGTCAAGATGATCCGCTTCATAAAAATTTCCTTCTGCATCCCTCCTGGTATTACGCAAATGCGCAAAATGAATTCTCGTGTTTACTTCATTGATCATATCCGGGAGGTTGTTGGCGGGATTGGCGCCGAGAGACCCGGTACAGAAGCAGATACCATTGGATGGCGCATTGGAATAAGAAATGATATCCATCAGGTCCTGCCTGTTGCAAACGATACGTGGTAATCCCAGTATATCAAAGGGAGGATCGTCGGGGTGTATTGCCAGCTTCAGATCAAGCTCTGCCGCTGCCGGCGCTACTTCCTGCAGGAAATAAGCAAGGTTCGATTTTAATGCTGCCCGGTCTATATCCTTATATTTTTGCAGCTCCTTCTTCATGCCGGCAGTGGTTCTCTTTTCTTCCCCCGGGATACCGAAGAGTATAGTATCAATGATTGCTTCTTTTTGCGCTGCAGTAAGATCATTGTTTTTTTGCACTGCTCTGGCAACTATTGCCGGGGGATAATCATTTTCCGCATCTTTTCTCCCGAGCAGGAAGATATCGAAGAGCGCAAGGTCGCTCCGGTTGAAATACAATGCCTGCGATCCGTCCGGCATAGGGTAATTGATATCGGTACGTGTCCAGTCGTTAACAGGCATAAAATTATAGGTGATGATATTTATACCACATGCAGCAAGGTTGGCAAGCGATTGCTTATATTTTTCGATGTATAGTTTATAATTACCGCTCCTTTGTTTGATATCTTCATGCACGGTGAGGCTTTCCACCACGCTCCATTCAAAGCCGCCGGCCTTCAGCTCATCTTTTCGTTTATTGATCTCTTCCTTCGTCCATAGCTCACCGTGAGGTATATGATGCAGGGCGGTTACGATACCCTGTGCGCCTGCCTGTTTGATATCCCTGAGTGAAACGGGGTCATCAGGACCAAACCAGCGCCATGTCTGTAGTAAATGCTTTGAATACATGGTAAAAAAATTGTGCTGCAAAGTAAGTATAATAAAAGGCCAAAAGCAAAATGTTGAATGGTGGAAAGAGGTTCACGCAAAGAATGCAAAGGAAACAAAGTCAGCAAAGAAAAAAGGTTCGTGAAAAAGTTCTGCGCTGGTATTGATAAAGGTTCGGAGCTTTTTAAAGGCTCCGAACCCGGTGTTGTATTCGTCAAAAAATTATTCAAACGGTAACTATTCTGCGGGGATCTCTGTCAGGGGCGGTACGTTATTCTGGAAACCGTCATAGCCTTCGTTTTGATTGATTACCCCGGTTACGTTTAAATTAATGCTGCTCTGGGGTATTGGCCACAAAACATGATAAGGGCTCATGGTATACTTATCACCATGATTAGTGGTAACCCCTTTATTATAGAACTCTGTCTTTTCCATGATCCTGTCATAAAAGAAATTATCCTTGGAGAAGTTTTGGAGATTGTATGTCTTCCCGTTATACGCTGTTTTGCCGGTCATGGCAAACAGATATGATATACGGGTGAGTTCCACCTTACGGGGTTCTTCATAATACAGTTCTCTTGCCCGTTCATCCAGGATTGTTCCTATATTAACGTCTCCTGCAGTGATGGGCTGGCAGCCGGCCCTTTCCCGCACTTTGTTGATATCTGCAGCAGCAAGATCATTTTGGCCTTTCCAGTAATAGGCTTCTGCTCTCAGCAGATATGTTTCGGCAAGGCGGAATACATACCAGTCGGTATGCCCGCCGCTGGGGTTGGAGTTCTGATTATCCGGTATGAAGAGCTTGTAATGCGGCCAATCAAACCAGCTTCTGATAGTATCTGTACAAAGTATCCCCCCGTTGTCATTGTATTTTTGCAAATGTTTACCATAGTAAGGGTCAGATTTGATCGTATAATTGTTGTACAGCAAATCTTCCATGCGCATCCACACGCCCGGAGCATGTCTCATATCTCCCGGGTCATCCCATATCATGTGTGTGCTGTACCAGGTGCCGCGGCAACGCCCGATACCTCTTCCATACATATTGGCCTGATCCCAGTCAATAAGCGGCTGGTTTTTTTTCTGTGCATCGGAGGTGCCTTTATTGCCGGCCGGCGTATAGATATTTGAGAACCAGAAGGGCACTCCCTGGCGCATGGTTGAACCGCCACCGGAAAAATCACCGACATCAATATAGCCGTCCCTGTCAATCACCAGCATCAGCGCTTCTGTGTTAGCTGCTGCAGCTTTATTTAACGGGCGGTGCAGATCCCATACCACGTTCTTGGTAGCGTCGCCTGCGTCTGTGCCAAAACGTTGTGTCATGAGGGCATGTACCCCATCATCAATTACCCTTGTGGCAGAGGCTATGGCATCGTCGAACTTACCGAGGGCAAGGTTTACTTTGGTAAGCAAATGGCTTACAGCGCCTTTTGTTACTTCTCCGCCCGCAGCTTTTACCGGGACCCATTGTTCTGCAAACTCAAGATCTTCTTTCATTTTTTGCAGGATGACTTCCCGTTTCACAGAATAAAAATCTGTTCTTGCTGAGTTCACTTCCTTCATTACTGCAGGTACGTCTCCAAATTCGTTGGTGAGCATATAATACCTGTATGCCCTGTGAAAATAGGCAGCGCCCAATACGGCATTTTTCTCTTCCTCAGATTTCCATGCAGGCAGGTCTATATAGGTAATGGCAGTATTGGCGTACTTAATGCCTTTATAACCCTCACTCCAGTACCATCCTATACGGTTATAGTCTGTACTGTTCAGGTTTGCAGTAGGAGTGATCTGGAGATTCATATTCTGGGCAGGGCCTGATTTATCGGTTGTTCCTTCTATTGCTACTTCTGAAAAAATGTTCTGAGTGATAATAGGAGCTCCGTCCCCAAACCATTCATAACGAAGATTACGTTCACAGGCAATTAAGGAGCTTTTTAATCCGTCTACGGTATTAAATGTATTCTCCGGTGTGTAAAAAGATAATGGCTCCGGTTTAAGAAAATCCTTTTTACACGAACTGACCAGAGAAACAGCAATACCAGCGGTCAGATATAGTCCTATTTTATATTTTGCTTTCATTTGATGACTTTTTGAATAAACAATTGGATACCCATTTTCACAAATTACCAGGATACTGTTTAGAGATTAAGGTTTACCCCCAAAGTATAGATCCTTGGTGTAGGTCCTGAATTTTCAGGATCCCAGTAATCCCAATCCGGAGCATATACACCGGCATTTTTGATAGTGAAATAAAATTTCATATCCCGGACATGTATCCGTTTGATTAAGTTTTCAGGTATATTGTATGCCAATGCTACATTGTCTATGCGAATAAATGACTTTTTTCTATAGATACTATAGCCGGCGCCACCATCGCTGGAAAACAAACGAGCATAATCATTAATGGGATTGTCAGGTGTCCAGAAAGGAAGTGCATAAGAATTTACCCGATCCGGAAATGCATTGCTCCTGTTCTTTGCCTGGTTATAGGTGGCCATGTACCCCCAGTAAGAATATATGAGAAAAGAAAATGAAAAATTCTTGAGGAAGGTAAATTCATTACGCATTGTCCACCTGAAGCGAGGCTCGGTGTATCCCAAAAACTGACGGTCATCATCGGTATATTTGCCATCGTTATTCACATCTTCCACGTGGAAATCTCCGGGCTTTACTCCATATTTATCGGCTTCTGCTGCGTCTTTAGTCTGCCAGATCCCTAATGCTTTTTGATCCCAAATATTATCAAGGGCATGGCCAATGAACCATTTATTTCCCTTATCATCCTTTTCCTTCTGTCCTATCACATTTCCATTGGCATCTAAAATATTTTCCATAGCGCCATACAAGTGAACAATTTTATTTCTGTTTAAAGAAAAGTTGATAGAGGTATTCCAGCTAAAATTGGGATTTTGAATATTTTTTGAATTAAGGGATATTTCGAGTCCTTTATTATCTACCTGGCCAAGATTGTCCCAAATGGATGAGAACCCGGTAACATCAGGCAATGAATGTTTTACCAGGAGATCTGTGGTTTTACTTTTATATACATCAATACTTCCATCAATCCTGTTATTGGCAAAGGCAAAGTCGAGCCCGAGATTGAACGCTGTGGTAGATTCCCATTTCAATAATTTGTTTTGCATATTGTTCACATATAACTGCGAAACCTGGGTTACGTTGCCGTTGGAAAGCACATGCAAATATTTCCCGGTTGCAAGGTCAGCCAAAGCCACATATCTTCCGATGTCTCTATTTCCATTCAATCCATAGCTCACTCTTAATTTGCCGTAGTTTAGCCAGGTAGCATTTTTCATGAATGATTCATCGCTGAATACCCAGCCCAAAGCTGCAGATGGAAATGTAGCGCGGGGATTGCTTTGACCAAATGCAGAGAATCCGTCACGCCTTACTGTTAAAGTGAACATATACTTCTGTTTATAGGAATAGAACAGACGGGCCATCAATGCATCTGCAGTGCTTACTTCATCGCCATATTTTGCATCATCACCTTCATCACTGTATGTGCAAAAATTACAAGCGACCACTCCTGTAGCAGCTCCCATGTTGTGGTAGCTCAGCACATCGCTGGGTTGAAATCCTGTAGCCACCACTTTATTACGCCAGATCTGTAGCTTTTCTGCATTTTGGAGCAATGTAACATCAATATGATGATCTCTTCCTATATCTCTGCTCCATGATAAGAGATTATCAATCTGCCACTGGTATATATTCCTGTTTTCCCGGGTGGCTCTGCCTCCCAGGTTTGTCCAATCCTGCCAGAGAGCAGATTCGCCGTTGAAATAATTATACCATTCAAATCTCGGAGTAAAATTTGTCTGGAATTTAATGCCAAAAGGCAAAGCTACTTTTGCATACAGGCTTGCATTTAATTCATAATATTTCTTTAAGCGGTTGGTATACGTTGGCACGCCGAACGGGTTGTGTCCTCCGCTTACTTCGTCATTGGGGTTGAAGCGCAAAAGCGTTGAATCGTCATTATAATAAGATCCCCAGGGTGAATTGGCTGTAATAAGTGTCCAGTCAACAGGAATTGAACTTTCATCCCTGATGCTGAACTGTGAGTTTAGTCCCACACTCAAAAAATTAGTGACTTTTGCGTCTACATTTAACCGGGATCTTACTGTATTAAATTCATCTCCTTTGATCACACCTTCATTATTCATGTAGCCCAACGACCAATAATAGTTGACGCCTTCCTTCCTGCCGGAAAGACTAACATTATAGTCCTGGCGTATCCCGTTATGAAACATCATATCATACCAGTCAATAGACTGTCCTTTTTTATAATTGGCTACTTCTACGGGTTGAAGATTTAATCGCTGCAGCCATACTGTTACAGGATCAGCAGTAGGGCTGGAGTTGTCGTACGATAACCAGTCTGCTACAGAAATACTGGAAGGCAAAGTGCGGGGATCATCGAAACGATACGGCTGGGCATTCACATTTGTGCTGTACTTCACATTTCTTCTCCATACATTTAAGAAATCATCTGCATTGTATACTCTTTCGTTAACGCTCATGGTAGCTACTCCAACACTTGAGTTTACATTAATAGTCGGTTTTCCTGTTTTTCCTTTTTTGGTAGTAATTTGTATAACACCACTGGCAGCTTTAGCTCCGTATACAGCGGCAGAACTGGCATCTTTTAATACATCCACTGTTTCAATATCATTGGGATTAATGTCGGATAATGCTCCATAGTAGATCACGCCATCCAATACGATCAATGGGCTTGAGCCGGCATTCAAGGTGTTTTTACCCCTGATCTGTAAAGATGCATCACCTTTGGCATTAGCGTTGAATCCCACATTTAATCCAGGTACATTGGCTCTTAATATATCCTGCACAGATGCCGGATGTTCATTCTCTAATCGTTCTGCTTTCACAGAAGCAATAGCGCCTGTAAGGTCTTTTTTCTTCGTGGTGCCATACCCTATCACTACTATCTGATCGAGAGAGGAAGCTTCTGTTTCTAAAGTGATATTGATGCTGGACTGGTTGTTTACCGCAATGGTCTGAGATTTAAAGCCCACGGAGGAGAATACGAGTTTCGCAGTTCTGGAAACATTCTCAAGCTTAAATCTGCCGTTGTCATCTGTGGTAGTGCCATGTGTGGTACCATTCACGGTTACCGAAACGCCGGGAATACCATCCGGTTTTTCAGCAGAGGTTACCCTGCCCTGTACTGTAATGTTTTGTGCGAATGCGGTTCCCCAAAGACAGGAGAGTGAGATCCAGAACATCCGGAGGAACTTTCTGAAGATTTTTTTCTTCATAATAGCAAGTTTTTTGGTTAATAAACAGGTTTGTGTGATTTTTTAAATCGTTATATGACAGTTTTGATATACAACATTTTATGGAGCTGACCGCTGATAGCTGGCAGCTCTATCAGAACCCAATGGCGTTGCCTCCGTCAACGGGTAGTATTACGCCTGTAACATAGCAGGCTGCATCTGAGGCAAGGTATACGGCGGCGTTGCCGATATCTTCCGGTTTTCCAAGGCGGCCCATCGGCGTGCGGCCTAATACTTTTTGCTTTCTATCAAGATCGCCATTGAGGGCTTTGGCAGACATATCCGTTTCAATAAACCCCGGCGCTATGCAATTCACCCTGACCCCCATCGGTGACAGCTCAACAGCCATCGCTTTGGTCATACCCTCTACCGCTGCTTTCGAAGCGGTATAGGCTATCACTTTGGGTATGCCGTACTGCGATGCCATTGAGCTGATCATGATGATATTTCCCGATTGGCGATGTGTCATTTTTTTTGAAAACTCCCTTGACAATGCGAATACTGCCTGCTGATTGGTTCTTATTACTTCTTCAAAATCCCTGTCAGTAACCTCCTGCAGATCTTTTTTCATATTGATCCCTGCATTATTAACCAATATCTCCACCTGACCATATTTGTTTTCCAGTTCCTCCACGAAAGCCGGGATAGCGGCAAGATCATTAAGATCGAAAACCTGGTAATGGCAGGTCTGTCCCAATGCCTTGCAGGCTTCGGTAAGCTGTATTTCATTCCTGCCTGTGATCACTACGTTAGCTCCATGTTTTACAAAAGCTTCAGCTATAGCAAATCCCAGCCCCTTGCTTCCGCCGGTTATCACAGCCGTTTTCCCCTTAAGATCAAATGAATTATTGGTACTCATATATGGTTTACATCATTAAAACAAAACAGCTCTGCATTTTACTTTTTGGCTGATGCTATTTCGAGCGCTTTGGTAGTGGTGTAATATTTGGTCAGCATATTGGGCACTTCCCAATCGGGTAGCTTCTTTTCTTTGAGGTATTGCAGGTATCGTTCCATCACCTGGGCAAAATGCGCTTCGTGGCCTATATCATATTTTGCCGGCACCACCACTTTCCACTCCCCGGAAGACTGCTTTTCCACCGTCACTCCGGGATAAGAAGCATCAATCTTTTGTATAGCTTCCTGCACTGTATTATCAAATTGCCCGTCTTGTTTTTTTGCAGGAACGATATACAATACAGGCTTGAAATTTTCTTTCTCCCCCTGCCTTATCTCAACCGTGCATTTTGTGCCTTTTACTATTGAGTGATGCGAATCCCCGCCGGCAGCGGCTTTATAATCCCACCTTGCGATGATCTTTACCGGTATACCCCTGAGGGTATAGTTCATTTCACCATTAGCATGTGTTTCGAGAATGGAATCTTTGATATACGGTTTCAGGAATGCAGGATAGCTGTTGCTGCCTGTAATAGACGCGAATTGCGAAGGTGTTAGGGGAGTAGGCCAAATTTTCGCACTGGTAATTTTGACATCGTTTTTGTAATCCAGCGCCTGGTCAGGCAGGCATTGCCATTGCACAATATCTACCAGGTGGGTGCCTACATCCGCAATAGCATCGCCCTGTTGTTCGGGATCAAAGAACCATGAAGGCCGTACCAGTGGTTTGCCGGATACATTCTTAAAGAAATAATGTATGCTTTCAATAAAAACCGCGGGATCTTTCTCGCTTCCTTTCTGCAGTGCGCCAAACAAGGCAGTGTCGTGCATAAGCGCTTTCTGCAGGATATTGGTGATCTCCGACCGCTCGGTCATGATATCATACAATAATACTTTGTGTTTGTCTGCAGCTTCAAAAGCGGCTACCAGTTTTTCAAAATTGGCGCTGTTGATAGCCATAGGCTTATCGCCCAGGACATTCAATCCTGCATTGACAGACCGTTCTATATAATCCGTCTTTAAGCGGTTGTTGCCGGCAAGCACCACTACATTGCCTTTTTTCTCAGCAAACATTTTCTCAGCAAAATCATTTCCTTTGTAGACTACTTCATTCCAGTGGGTAGGGTTTTCAGCCTGGCTGTTATATTGTTTGATAAGGTTCAGGTGGGCTTCCACCTCCGGGCCATCCGGCGCGTATACATAAACGGTAGTATCAATGTCCGGGTAATTCTTTTTCTGCACCAGCGCAGCATGAAAATGCCCGGGGTCGAGTGTTATCAGTCTAACCATACTGCTGTCGTTTTGCCCGGCATCAGCTTTGTTTTCTGATGGCGATTGACATCCGGAAGCGGCTACAGCCATAGCCAGTAATATTGCCTTACTGTTTGTCATCATAATTTAAGATTTGAGATTTAAAATCTCAAATGTAAAATTTCTATACTGTTGTCTTTACATTAAATCCTTTATCAATCTGGTAAGGCCATCTTTCGGAGCGTTTCAGCATGAAATTGGCTTCGTCATCGTTTTTGAATTTTTCCAATACAGGGTCCCAATACAGCTTACGTTTGAGCTGCATGGCAATATTGCTGAGCAGGCAAACAGAGCATGCCCGGTGCCCCGCCTCTATGGGTGCGATATTAGGCTCGCCGGTAAGGATGGCATTGAGCCAGTTGGCATGGTGCTCTTTGCTGTCAATCAGATGAATTTCATTGGGCCCGATCACGGAATCCAGGATCTTCGGGTCGCTTGCATCGAGCGCTTTGGAGTTCTTTCCTTTGGCAACGGGATCTGAAGCAGTTACTGTATAATTGCCTCTTGTTACAAATATCCAGCCTTCGCTGCCAACAAATTTTACCCCGTTCGGATAATCATTGCTCGCCAGTACTTTTACGCCATTGGCAAATACTGATTCTGTTTTGAAGTTGCCATGCACATCCCATAGTGCATCTTTTGGCGGCCAGTCTGCAGCGCCTGAAATTTCCACAGGTCCGGTATCTTCTGTGCCCATACCCCAGTTGGCAATGTCAAAATGATGTGAACCCCAGCCAGTGATCATGCCTGCGCCAAATTGTTCACAACGCAACCATCCTGGTCTTGAAAAATCATTTTGAGGATGCACTAATTTTTCAGTGTATGGCACATAAGGAGTAGCGCCAAGCCATTTTTCGAAGTTGAGATTGGGCGGTACCGGCATTTCTTTTTCCGGAGTGCTTTCTGCGGGGTTGTCAACCGGAAGCCCTACAAATATGGTGTGCAGCTTGCCGATCCTTCCGTTCCTTACCAGCTCGCAGGCTTTTTTGAACTGTGGCATTGACCGTTGCTGGCTCCCTATCTGCAAGATTGCTCCGGAACGATGTACTTCATCACTCAGCCTGCGCCCTTCGCTGATGCACAGGGATGCCGGTTTTTCCATATATACATGTTTCCCTGCGCGAACGGCTGTTATGGCGGGAAGCACATGCCAGTGATCGGGTGTGGCGATGATCACCGCATCAATATCTTTATCGGCGATAAGCTCTTCGTAATGTTCGTATGTTTTGGTGCTGTTGTAGCCCGACTGCCCTTTTTTTGCATAAAAGTCATCAATGAACTTTTTACCCAGTTGCAGCCTTTTGCTGTCCAGGTCGCACACTGCCAGCACTCTTGATGTATCCCATTTCATGGTGCCGGGTATATCCCAGTCGCGGGCAATTCTTCCGGCGCCTATAGCGCCCACATTCACCCTGTTGGACGGAGCATACTTTCCAAAGACCGAAGCCGGCACAATAGTGGGAGCGCCTGCAAATATTGCAGCTCCCGCAGTGCCTTTTAAGGTATTCTTAATAAAGTTTCTCCTTGAGGATGTAGTTTTTTTTGAACTCATGGTATAAAAGTTTATTTATTTTATCATTAATAGGGGAGAGGATCATCCGGTGCTTTTGCATGCGATCTGCTATAATCAAGCGGCTTGTTTTTTCCGACCACCCAGATAATGCCACCCATAAGATGCTGCCGGAATTCAGGAGTGGCATAGGTTGCGCTGTCATGCCCGAGTGAGGTATACCATTGCCTTCCCCCGTCAAATTCATGACACCATACCGAAGGCGACGAGGTACCGCCGTAGTAGGTCGGCTTATCCTTATCATCCAGCGGAGCAAGGTCATGCACTATAAGCACATGTATGTCCGGGTTATATTCCTTAAAAAAATAGCACTCATCATCTCTTTGCCAGATATGGGGTAAAAAGGAAGTGGAGGGATGAGCATTGTCTATAATAATTTCTTTGAACGGCTGGTGTTTTGCATGGCGTAAAAAGGAAGCGCCGATCAGCCTTTTAAACCAGGGCCATTGCCGCTCCGAGCCCGTAGCGGAATGAATGCCCACAAAGCCGCCGCCTGCCTGTATATAGCGCATAAATGCTACTTTTTGTTCATCGGTATCAAAGGTTTCATTATTGGTGTTGTTGAATATAAGGAGGGTATATTTCTTAAGATTATCTTCAGTAAAGCTTGAAGCATCGTCTGACACATCCACGGCGAAGCCATACTGCTTACCCAGTTGTTGAATTGCCGTAGTACCCGCGGCCCTGTTCTCATGCACATATCCTTTGCCGTTTTTGGTATATACCAGCACGCGTATGTTTTTCCATTTGATATTGTCACCCGCTTTTGTTTTTTTCTGTGCTGCAACTGCCAGCGTTAAGCAGATCAGTGATAAAAAAATCAAAACTTTTTTCATTCGTATATTTTATGCTTGTTTACAAACCGGTATTACAGCCGCTCAATAATTATCTGGGGCGGATGTGCAAAGTTTTTCCATGCCCGTTCTGCCTGTTCAGCTGATATCGTCCCATCGTATACCAGCATCCTGTATTTTAATACGTAATCTTTGCCGGGCGATAATGGCCAGTCTTTATTTCTTGTGGGGCTGAAGCTGAAAAAAACATCGCCCCGTTTATTCGCATCTTCCGGCCATACCCGCATAGGCTCGGGGAAGTTATAGTTTGTTGGATAATCCATGAATAGAATGCCCGAATGCCCCTGCTTCATATCGCCGTCTATCATACACCATCTCGCAGTGGAAGCATCGGCCTCCTTGCGGGTTTTGCCTTCTGAGGTCAGCACCCTGCTGTTTTGGTTATTCCAGTCTTCGGCAGCACGAAAGCCGAACCCGCCATACCTGTATTCTTCCAGCACCACCGGGCTGTCGGTGGCGCAGTTGAGTGAAGAGGTAAAATCAATGAGCCACATTTTGTCCGCGGTATTATATACTCTCACATCCCAGGTTTCATTCATGGCTACTGTTTCTTCACCTGCTGCAGGAATGTTGAAAGCTACGTGCTGCTGAAGGGCTTTGAACCCGGCGAATACATTGCCTGTGTAGCGGCTGATAAAGTTGCTGAAACGCACGGTTCCTTTCCTGTCGCCGATATTCCAGAAATCTACTTCTTTTCCCCGGAAAAGCACATGTGTCCAGGGATTCCAGATACCCATGTGATGATGATGATCCGGAGGATTGATCCTTGTAAGCACATTTCCCGACGGGGACCACAGCGGGTGCAGGAAACCGCTTCGTTTAAATATGCTGTCTACGCCGGCGGGAGGATAATGAACAGCATAATTATATTGAATTACCTGCCTGCCATTCTCTGCGATCAGCAGCGCTCCGTTATTATCGGCAACTCCAAGCGGCGATGGTTGACCCGGCGACAGCTGATTGTCTTTTTTATATAATTCATACACTCTTTTTCCGGCATGGGTTTGAGGGGTTACTATCCACCAGAGCAGGCGGTATGCACCATTCTCTACCTGGTAACTTACAGGATGATATGCTTTGCCTTTTACTTCCCGCAATGCCAGCGAGGTATCCGGAAGCGTGGAAATATCATTAAGGGAAATACAAACAGGAATGCTTAAGTTATTGTCAGCGGAAGGAAGCGTTAATCTGGCTATAGCCTGCCCGCCACTTATCAGGTGAAATAAACACAACAGCAATGACAGGACAATAGTAAGTAGTCTTATTCTCATATTTGGTCTGTAAGCAATCTGTTAAAGTAAAAATAGGCAGATAAGTCATCCGTTCCAACTGCCTGAAACTGCCATTCCCGGCGTGGACTGTTGCACTCGTTACCGGCAACGTTTGCATTGAAGTTTCTTTAGATAAATGTTTAATAATTTCGAAAAGATTTAATAAGGAAACGGAATTGATTACATAAAATGCAAAGACTATACCTTTACCATTATGCAGAGTTCACATGCGGTAACCATAAAAGATATTGCCAGACGGCTGGGCATATCAGCTTCCACTGTTTCAAGAGCGCTGAGGGGGAGCACTGAAATAAATGATGAGACAAAAAAGCTGGTGCAGGAACTGGCTAAGGAGCTGAATTATACGCCCAATCCCATTGCGCTCTCCCTGAAAGAGAAAAAAACAAAAGTGCTTGGTGTGATCGTCCCGGAAATTGCCAACTATTTCTGCTCGGCAGTGATCGCAGGCATTGAAGATTATGCTTATGCCAAAGGCTACCATGTGATCATTTTCCAGAGCCATGAAAAATATGACAGGGAAATAATGAATATCAGGCTGCTCCAGTCCCGGAGGATAGACGGTCTGATCATTTCTGTATCGAATGAAACTAAGAACGGAAAACATATACAGGAAGTGATTGACAAGGGTATACCGGTGGTAATGTTTGACCGGATATGCAATGAAGTGGATACACCGAGGGTAGTGACCGATGATGAAGGTGGTGCGTACCTTGCCACCTGTCATCTTATTGAGCAGGGCTATACAAAGATCGCCCATGTTGCCATGGCGCCCCATTTATCAGTGACCCAAAACCGGATAAAAGGCTATGTGGAAGGGCTGAAGGATCATGGTATAGCCTTTCAAAAGAAATGGGTAGTGTCCTGTGATTTTAATGAAAAGAATATTAAAAAGACCGTGGAGCGACTTTTTAAGAGCGATCCCAGGCCGGATGCTATTCTTGCTGCAGCAGAACGCAT
The DNA here is from genome assembly GCA_964461595.1 of uncultured Terrimonas sp. Lineage (GTDB taxonomy): Bacteria > Bacteroidota > Bacteroidia > Chitinophagales > Chitinophagaceae > Agriterribacter. Next base: position 26,598 of record CAYWVB010000070.1, read on the forward strand.
AGCCATAAGGAGCTTTGAAGTATTGAAGGAAATGAATCTTCGCATTCCTGAAGATGTGGCGCTGGCAGGCTTTTTTGATAATCCTGTAAGCCGGTTTATTGACCCGCCGCTCACATCCATTCACCAGCCCACTTTTGATATTGGTCAGTCTGCCGCCCGGCTGCTGATAGAAATGATTGAAAGCAATTCACTGCAGCACCAGTTCAAGACCATCGAGCTTAAAACAACAATAGACATCAGGGCTTCTTCCCTGCGCCGCCCGCCGGAAAGCGGTACTGCAGAAAAGAGGAATACAGGTTCCCGCCGCCCCCGTGCATAACAAGCTTCCTTCACCCGCGGAAATAACAGATCTTCAGCAAAATTCGGGCGATCCGGGGCCAGACTTTATTACGGTGTAGCGTAGCTCCTGCAGGCATTTCAGCGCCATCGGCTTGGTCGCATTTTTTTGTGTGGAATTTCAATCCAATGTCGTTTAGTTAAGGATTAAAGCTGTTTGTATTCCATAGGAG
>CAYWVB010000071.1:0-26817 GCA_964461595.1 uncultured Terrimonas sp.
CAGGTATAGGTTTGTTTTTGGGTGGTTTCCGTTTGTGTTTTCGTGTCCTTGTTTTTACACGAACCCAAGCCCAACATGGCGATAGCGGCAAGTAGGAAAACGGAGAGGATGTTTATTTTCTGGTTCATTTTGAATAATTTGATGTCAGTCTGATAAAGCTTTCACTGTCCACCAGGAAACTGGCATTTTTTGCTATCTGCCAATAGCCAATGGAATCTTTTATTTCTATCATGTCATTGATTTTGATGCCTGCCTGCACCTGCCTGGGAATAAACACGCCCTTTTCTTTTTTAAATACCACGGCTTTTGTCCCCAGTTGAAGCACGGCATTTTGAGGCAGCCAGTAGGTACCGTCTTTTATTACGTGCATATTGGCAGTGAGTAACTGCCCCGGCTTTAAATCACTACCCGACAGGTACACCCGTGCTACCGTAAAATTTTCGCCATTTTTCTGCGTGGGTTCAATCAGGCCAATGCTGCCGGTTTTTATATCGCCGGGGTTGGCATCGGTATGATACGTCAGTTGTTGACCCCGTTTTAGGGTTGCTGCAATGGAAGGGGCAAACGAAAACGCTGCTATCAGGCTATTGCTTTTGTAAATGGTGAAAACCGTTTCTCCGGCACCAACATACTGCCCTTCCCGGATGAGCACCGGCGTTGGATTAATGGCTTGCTGCGCTGCGGTAGTATTTGACAAAGCGGTACCACCGCCCATTGCGCCCATACCATCTGCAGCGGCGGCGGGTGAGGGTGGCATCGCCGTATTGGCGGGCGATGCGTTGGCAGCTACCTTTTTTTCTACGATGTAACCATCGACACTGCTGTACACGGGCACACGGTACAAAGGCTTTCCGGTTTTAATGACCTGGTTGATCTGTGCCGTTTGCATGCCCAACAAATTAAGCCGTTGCGTTGCCCTTTGCAGCAATAAAGCATTGTCATCGCTGCTGCTGATGTAAATCAATTCTCGTTGTGCGGCGGCCAGGTCAGGTGAATAAATTTCCATAATGAGCTGTCCTTTGCGTACCGGCTGGTAATTGTACCTGATATACATTTTTTCAATTCTTCCGGCAACACGGCTGGAAATGCTTTCCTGGTGCCTGATATCATAGGTAACGATGCCCTGCACCGGGACGGCAAAAGCCTGGCGGCCGCTGTCCGGAGTGATCGTGCTGATACCGGAAACCACCTGTTCGTTCACCGGCTTCAGCAACGGCAAAATGCTGCTATCTACATGAAGCTCATTGGAATGGCTCATGGGTACCAGGTCCATGCCACAGATAGGACATTTACCCGGATGATCCCGCACAATTTCCGGGTGCATGGGGCAGGTATAGGCCGTTGCTTTGTCGTGGGCATGCATTGAATCCGCAGTGGCTGTTCCTGTTTTTTCCTTGCAGGAAAAAAGCAATAGTGAGAACAGCAGCGCGATGAGCAGTTTATCTGAATAATTCCTTTTCATAATCGACGATCATTTGATATAATTTTTGTTTTTCGTCCAGCACATCAAGTCGCATCATGTTCAGGGCGTCCCAGTTATCCAAAACCACTGTGAGGGTGAGCTTATTTTCCTGGTAGGTAATGAAGCTGGCATCAAAGGTTTTTTGCAATGCCGGTATCACTTTTTCTTCTATGGATTGAATGCGCTGCTGCATCGTTTGAATTTCTGCCTGCATGCCGTACAACATGCCCTGTGTCTCCTGGAGCATGGCAGCACGTTCCTGTTCCATCGCCTGGATATTGGACCGCATGGATTTGATTTCCGACTGATACATTTTTTTTGACCACGGCGCAATAGGAATAGAGACCATGCCCATCACACTGAATGCCTGTGGCATCATGGAAGACAACGGCGACATGTGGTCGTATTGAATGCGAAACGAGGGCTTCCGTTCCAGTTTCATGGCTTCGATATTGAGCTGCATGGCGTGGATGCTTTCATTCATCCGCAGCACATCTTTTCGCTGGGTGGCAAGACTGGCCGTGTCATAGAATGTTGCGGCAACAAAGCGTGGTTCATACACCGTATCTATCTGAAGATCTGCATTGCCCGGACGGTTCATTAAAGCATTCAGATAGGCTTTTGCCTTCGCAATTTCGCTCTGTGGCATAAAGAGCATATTGCGGTTCTTTTCGATGGATGCTTCTGCCCGGTAAACTGTGCTTAGCTGCGACTGGTTGTAAGGATAGCGTACCTCTTCAATCTTCTTCATCATCTCCAGCACTTTTTCGTTTTGTTGGATGATCCTGATTTTCTCCAACGCTACCAGCCAGTTAAAATACTGTGATTTTGCCTGTGCTTTCAGCTCATTAAGCGTTACCGCACGATTGGCATTTTCCACATTGCCCTGCGACTGGATGTATCTTTTTTTCGCCTGCAATTTTTTGCCGTTCGGAATTTCCTGTTCCAGCCGCAGCATAAGGGAACCTTTGTCCCTGGCCTCCATTATTTTCTGAAAAGGATAAGGCGTCATAAACGACCCTAAGCCCACCATCGGCGGCATCCAGGCAGTGGCGGCATCGGCGCTGTACTTGTATCCTTCCGCTTTTAATCCGTAGGTTCTGAGCAGGATATTATTGCTGTCTATTTTTTGCAGCACATCGGGCAGGCTCAGCACTTCCTTTTGTTGTGCAAGGGCACTGAAAGGAAGCAGTACGAGCAGCCACAAACATTTTTTAATGGTGAACATCATATACCTCCAGTTTTCCGTATTTTTTTAATTCGTACTCTTTTGCCATTAAGAAGATGAGCGGCGTTACCAGCAGGATGTGAATGGCTGAAGTAAACACACCGCCAATCATTGGCAGCACTACCGGTTTCATCACATCGGTTCCCACGCCGGTGGCCCACAGCACCGGCACCAACCCAAACAGCGAAACACAAACCGTCATGATCTTTGGACGCAGCCTTTTGGCGGCACCCTGAATGACATACTCCCGCAGATCTTCCCTGGTGATGGCTTCACTGGAATTGCCTTTGCGTTTGATCAATTGCTGCATGGCATCGTTGAGGTAGATCACCATGACGATACCGGTTTCCACCGCAATACCAAATAAGGCGATAAAGCCCACGGCAACCGCTACCGAAAGGTTGACGCCCCAGAAATAGATGATATAGGCTCCGCCGATCAACGCAAACGGAACGGTGATCAGGCTTAAAAACGCTTCACGGATGGAGTGAAAGGCGAAGTACAGGGAGAAGAAGATAATCACCAGCACAATAGGCGCGATCCACATCAGCGTTTGCTGCCCCCTGATCAAACTTTCATACTGCCCGCTCCATTCCAGAAAATAGCCTGCCGGTAAAATGCCTTTTTGCTGATTGAGCTTTTCTATTGCTTCTTTTACCGTGCTGCCCAAATCCCTGTCTCTTACATTAAACAATACAGCTCCTCGCAGCAAGGCGTTTTCGGAGTTGATCATGGGTGGGCCGTCTTCAAATTTTACATCGGCTACGGCGCTCAACGGCACTTCGCCGAAACCGGCTGACCGAAGTGGTATGCGTTTAATGTTGTCTACACTGTTGCGGTAATCCTGCGCCAGCCGTACATTAATGCTAAAGCGCTGCCTGCCTTCTACTGTTTGCCCGATGGGCGCACCGCCCAATGCCGTTTCTACGGTTTGGTTGACATCGTCCACGCTCAGACCATAGCGACCTAAATCTGCCCGGCGTGTGTCAATAGCCAGGTATTTGCCGCCTGTGATCGGTTCAACATACAGATCAGCTATACCGGCCGTGCCTTCAAGTGCTGTTTTTACCCGCTCTGATACGACGGCAATCGTATCGAGGTTTTGTCCATAGACCTTTACACCCACATCCGTGCGGATACCAGTAGAAAGCATATTGATACGGTTGATGATTGGCTGCGTCCAGCCGTTTACCACGCCGGGAATTTGCAGTTTGGCGTCCAGTTCGTTAATGATCTTCGCTTTGGTGATGCCTTCCCGCCATTCTTTGTGCGGTTTGAGCATAATGATGGTTTCAATCATGCTGATAGGCGAATTATCGGTGGCGGTACTGGCCCTGCCAGCCTTCCCCAACACCTTGTCCACTTCCGGAACGGATTTGATGATCTTATCCTGCACCTGTAATATCCTTTTCATCTCGGAGTTGGAAACATCCGGTAGCGTAACAGGCATGAACAAAATGCTTTGCTCATCCAGCGGCGGCATAAACTCTGTGCCCAAACTTCTGAGCAGGGGAATGGAAACCAGCAATGCCAGAATATTGATGGCAAGGGTGGTCTTTCTCCACTTCATCACCCATTGGATCACCGGGGTATAGATCCGCTCCAGAAAGCGGTTTACCGGATTAGCACTGTCGGGGCGGAACTTTCCTTTCATGAAGAAGGAAATCAGCACCGGCGCAAGGGTTAATACCAATAGCGCATCCACTATGAGTATAAAGGTTTTGGTGTAGGCCATCGGGTGAAACATTTTCCCTTCCTGCCCGGTGAGTAAAAACACCGGAAGAAAAGAAGTAATGATGATAACCGTGGCAAAGAAGACACCCCTGGATACCTGCTTGCTGGATTTTTCAATAATGGATAACCGCTCTTCCTCGGTGATCCATTTTTCTTTTGCTTTTTTATTTTTTTTGTGCCAGATCATAATTGAGGATTGTCTTTTTGTTCTTGTTGCCAATGTGCGTAGCGGTCTGCCAGGTGCTTGTAAGCATTTTCACTCATCACAATGCCATTATCCACAATTACCCCGATGGCCAATGCGATACCGGTAAGCGACATGATATTAGAGGAAATACCAAAAGCGTTGAGCAGGATGAAGCTGATGGCAATGGTGACGGGAATTTGAATAATAATGCTCAGCGCACTGCGCCAGTGAAACAGGAAGATGATAACGATCAATGAAACCGCTATGATCTCTTCGATAAGTGTGCCTTTGACGGAGGAAATGGATTGCTTTATTAGTTGGCCACGGTCATAAACAATATCAAATTTTACCCCTTCTGGAAAGCCTTTGGCTACTTCCTGCATTTTGGCCTTCACGTTTTCAATTACCTCCGCGGCATTTTCGCCATAGCGCATGACCACAATGCCGCCGACCCGTTCTCCTTCGCCATTCTGGTCAAAAATCCCTAATCTTGTTTCACCGGAAGTTTGCACACTGGCTATGTCCGATACTTTAACGGCAATACCGTTACTGCTTTTTACGGCAATGTTTTGGATTTCCCCGATGGACTGTAAATAGCCGGAGGTCTTGATCACATAGCCGATATCACTTAACTCAAACTTACTGCCGCCCGTTTCGTTGTTATTGGCACGAACGGCGCTGATGACATCACTTACAGCAAGTTTATAGTATAAAAGCTTGTTGGGATCGAGCGTGATCTGATACTGCTTTTGGAACCCGCCAAAGGAAGCGATCTCGCTTACGCCTCGTACATTTTGCAGCGCGAACTTGATATACCAGTCCTGCAAGGCTCTTTGTTCACCGAGATCCATGCCCGGTGCATCGAGGGTGTACCACAGGACATGCCCAACGCCGGTACCATCGGGGCCTAACTGCGGGCTGACGCCTGGCGGCAGGTTGCGGGAAATAGTGCTAAGCCGTTCCAGCACCCGTTCCCTTGCCCAATAAATGTCTACGTTGTCTTCAAAAATGATGTAAATAAAGCTCATGCCGAACATGGACGTGCCCCGCACGTACTTGATCTTAGGAAGGCCCTGTAAATTGGTAACCAGCGGGTAGGTTACCTGGTCTTCGATCAACTGCGGTCCCCGTCCCATCCATTCGCTGAAAACGATGACCTGGTTTTCGGAAAGGTCGGGAATGGCATCTATGGGGTTGTTTTTAACAGCAAAAACGCCCCACGCAAAAAAAGCTGCCGCCAGGACTAACACGATGAAACGGTTGCGCAGCGACCATTCTATAATACGATGTACCATAAATGATAAATAAGGAACGATAAGTAATGCTGATGGTAGATCAGCGGTGGATAGAAATGCCTTTAGCCCAACAGCATACTGTCAGGCTCAAAATGTGGAGCGGAGTCTAAATACGGAAAACGCAATTTCGCTTGTAGATCGGAGTTCCGGTGCTGTAGGGTGGTGCGTTACTGGTGGGATTTTCCTCAGTAATAGAAGAAAAGGTGATAGCTGGAATGTCAATGAAAGAATCAGGCAAGGCTACCGCCATCAAATACAATCCCTGGAAAGCCGTTTCTGTTATGCTGTGATCATTGGTAATTTTGAGCTGCTTGTGTTCATCCTTGCAGCAGCCCTTTTCCACCATTTTGCCCTTGTCGCTGCCGCAAATCGGGCAGTTTTCCTCTTCATTGTCTGATACACTCCATTCTACCATTTTGCCCATACAATAATGCAAATGCAGGGTAGCGCCTGAAGTAGAGGCAAAGTAAGTAAAGGCTAATATGAAAAGGAAAATCTTTTTCATTTTGTCGTTGCAAATATATAAACATTTTTTTTGAGAATGTAGCGTAATAATTTTTTAGCCCGATGATACATGATAAGATAATTGGATTTGGCGTGCTATACGGCTAAGTCTCCGGGCTAATGTATGTCCCAGATTCCGGCCGACCTTTCCAGGTTGATCAGGGCGGAGGCATAGTTCAGCAGCGCCTGGTAATAATCTGTTGTACATCATTATAGGTTCGTTGGGCATTTAATACTTCCAGCAAAGAAGTTTCACCACGCTTGTAACTGTAGATCTTGCCCTCTAAAACTTCTTTTGCATCCGTTAGCATTCCATTGTCGAACTGCTGCACTTGCTTTTGGGCAGCCTGGTAGTTAATGAAGGCTTGCGTAACCTCTACCTGGATTTGCTGTACTACCTGTTGGTACTGCACTTCTGCCTGCTGCATAGAAAATGTTGCTGCTTTGATGTCGCCTTTATAACGATTGGAGAACTTTACAGGAGTGCTTAACCCGGCACTCAGGGAACGGTAAGCCGGTGTGGGCGGCAATATCATTAGTGGACACACCGCTATATAAGTATCTTCATCTGCATGTGTCCAACTGCTTTTAGTTGTATCCAAATCGTTTGACATAATAGCACAACCGGAAGGGCATTATTAGGAACTGATTTATAAGTTTACACCTGATCCAACGATTTGCGTTTATCTTCCCTGATTTGTTTACAATGACTGGGTGTAGAGCAGGCTTACCTGGTTGCCACGTTTCTTGCAATTTTTTCCATGATCAGGTGGCTGTCGCCAAATTTGCAGAGCGCGTCGCAATGTTGGCGCAAATCGGAAAAAAGAATATACTTGATCATTACCTTGTTCTGTTTTATGGCCGGCCGTGACAATTGCCCCACCACATCTTTTTCTCTTTTATCGGGTACGATCAGATAAAATACTTCGTCATCATCGGCGATCGTGTAACTCAAATCTGTAAGCCGTAAGATACCGGAATAGATGCTGGTACTTTTTTCCACCTCAAAGGCAGCAATGACATTATTGGTTGCTTTTTGAAACCATAATACATCAATCAGTTTTACGGTATTCAATGTTTCCCGGTCTAAATCAATCTCCGGAAATGCCTGCAAACAAATAAAAGAAAAATTGTTGCCGCAATGTGATTTGGAGCGGTCATTGGAAGCTGCAATGACATCATACCCCAAAGCGTGACCAATTTTTAGTAAGTGATACTGCATTTCTGTATGCAGATCCTCTTCCTGTTTTTCATGTTCTACTTCTTCTCGTCTTTTTTCAATCAGCTTTTCCAATTTCTTTCTCTCTGGTTCTGACAAATATTCATCTGTACCCAATATGATTTTTTGGGTGCCTATTTCAAAAAGCAATCCTGCAATCGCTCCCAAATCCAGCGAAAGTTCCGAGCGGTATTGCTTATTGGTATCGATCAACACTTCCCGCAGCGCCAGGTACTCGCTCCAACTTCCTAATTTCTTCCTGTCTTTGAACAGATAATTGAATCCATTCAGGATGGCTGTATTAAAGGGTGGTACAATGGTGGGATGCAGGAAATAAAGAATGTTCGATACGGCAGGCCCCAGTCCTTTTATCTTGTAGCTGTCCAGCCGGATAATTTCTTTAATGATTTGCGCCTCTGCTTTTGCATTCAGGCAATTTTCAAGGAACTGGCCAAAGTGCTGCTTATTTGTTTCATTTTCGTAAATGTCGGGGATTCTCAGCTTGGGCTTCCAATAGAAGGGGTGCGCAGCTCCCTCAAACACCTGCTTTTGTTCGGTTATACAGGTGAGCACAAATTCAAGAGAAGATCCTTTAAAATCATTTCCGAATTTCTTGTTTTTAATATCATCCACTATCTGCTGTACGCCTCTGCGGATGGAGCGGAATGCTTTCAAACGTTCTTCGTTATTAGTAAACCAGGTATTATAAACTGATTCCCTGTCAGCTTTATACTGTTGGATGATTGAATGAAGATGGCTATTCATCTTTGATGGCTTTAATGAGTTTTACGGTACCGAACAGGGTATTAAAATAGCGTGTTTCTTCCACATTTTTACATCCAGCTTTTTCGATATAGCCAGGTAACAGATCCTGCAAAACAATCCTTTTATTGGCGGTGGAGATAGGAGAAAAACATGGGAAGAAACACCAGTCCATCTTTTGCTTTTGTCATTTGCGGAAGGCCGCTACTTCGTAACACCAATTTGTTTTACCCTATAAAATTAGACTTTATCCAACGGTTTCCGCTTTTCTTCCCTGATTTGTCTGAAATGGCTTGGCGTAAGACCGGTAACTTTTTTGAATTGGTTGCTCAGATAGGCAACACTGGAGTAATTCATACGCAAAGCAATTTCACTTAATGAAAGCTCGTCGTACACCAGTAATTCTTTAACCTTCTCAATTTTTTGAGCGATAAAGTATTTTTCAATAGTGATACCTTCCACTTCCGAAAACAGATTGGACAGGTAATTGTAATCATGATGCAACGCTTTGCTTAATAAATCGGATAAATTGGTTTTTTCATCATGGTCGCTATGATGTACCATGTTTATGATCACCGTTTTTATTTTTTCAATGATGCGTCCCTTCTTACTGTCTATAGGTTCAAACCCCAGGTCAAGTAAAGCTTGATGAAGCTGCTCCTTTTGATCGGCCGTAAGTTCCTTTTCAAGGGTCACTTCTCCCAACGTGATTTTTTGGGCATTTATGCCAATTTTCTTTAACTCACCGGCTACGACCAGTACACAGCGGTCGCAAACCATGTTCTTGATAAATAAGGTAACCATACTAAAGGGTTCATTTACAGACATTGAATTTGTTACGATTATCCTTGCCAAAGTTACGAAAGGAAAATCTTGTTTAGGGAAGCAGCCATTAGTGCTGTTACATCCAGTGCATTGGAGGCATGCGCAATAGTATTACAGGTAATAATGCTGTCTACTCCGGCATTTTGGAGTTCCTCATAAGCGTTACCGGCAAAAACGGCATGTACACCAATACAGACCGGCGGCTTCATTCCTGCTTTTTTCAGGTGATTCACCGTTTCTATCATGGTACGTGCAGTGGAAATGATATCATCCACCAATACCGGGGTGTGATCCTTGTATTTTTCAACCTGCGGAACGGTTACATTTACTTCCGTATCGCCCTTTCTTACTTTTTCCAGCACTATGTAAGGAGCATTGGCATCTTTAGCTACCTGCGAAACCCATTGCTCGCTTTCACTATCAGGCCCTATCAACAGGGGATTGCCGATATGATCGCGGATATAATCCGAAATAAGAGTTGATGCGTGCAGTACCATGCAGGGAACCGAATAAATTTCGGCCATTGAAGTTCTGCGGTGTAAATGCGGATCAATCGTAAAAAGTCTTTCTGCAAAACCGGAAATCAGTTTGGCAAAATATGCAGAGGTTATTCCCTCCCCTGGATGGAAGACCTTATCCTGCCGCATGTAGGCAAGATACGGGGCTACAATACAGGTGCATTTTGCGCCCAGCGATTTTAGCGTATGAGAAAGAAAATATAATGGCAGCAATTTGCCATCAGGGTGATCAAGCGTACAGACCAAGATCACCTCCCTGCCATTTACATCGGTCAATACGCGGACGTATGTTTCCCCATCAGGGAAATTGCGTATGGTGGTTTCCCCGGTATCAGCTTCTAAAGCTGTAGCAAGTTGCTGTGCAAATGTTTCGTTTCCCGGTAGGGCAAATACAATGGGTTTCATTGACTCAATAGTTTTAAAAAAATAAAGATCATTTTCTATAACAGTATGCTTTGCTGGCAGCAGTTCAGGTTAACCGCTGTGTTACTGAGCGCCCCAACCGCCGTCAACGGTCATAGCGTTGCCGGTCACAAAGGAAGCGGCATCAGCACACAGCCAGATAGCGGCCTCGGCCACTTCTTCCGGCTGTCCCATTCTGCCTATCGGTTCCATGCTCTCAAACTGCTTCACGGTTTCCTGATCCGCTCCGGTAAAACGGTCGATCATCGGGGTTTGAATAACTCCCGGACAAACTGCATTTACCCGGATACCTGATTTGGCATATTCCAGCGCAGCAGTTCTGGTCAGACCGAGTACGCCGTGTTTACTTGCCACGTAAGCGGGAGATCCGGGGAATCCGCCCAGCCCGGCGATGGAAGCATTGTTCACGATAGCGCCTTTTCCCTGCTTCAGCATTTCCTGTATCTCATATTTCATGCAAAGCCAGACACCTTTCAGGTTGATCCCAATGGTTTTTTCCCAGTTCTCTTCCGTGCATTCATGGGTGATGGCAGTAACCCCTTCAATACCGGCATTGTTGAAAGCATAATCCAGGCGGCCAAAGGATTTAATTGTTGTAGCCACCATTTCCCTGACCTCTTCGGTGCTGGATACGTCGCATTTTACAAACAGGGCTTCACCTCCTAAAGCCTGAATAAGATGGAGTGTTTCAGTATCTTCCACCCAGTCGGCAATAACTACTTTGGCTCCCCGTTTGGCAAAACCTATGGCGGCTGACCTGCCAATGCCAAAGCTTCCCCCGGTCACTATGGCTACTTTATCTTTAAATGTTGTTTCCATTGTTTTGATTTTTTTATTCGATAGTAATGATGTTATCTGTTTTTAAATAAGTAAGGGCGTACTCCAGTTCTCCTTTTGTATGGGCGTACAGGGTAAACAGCGTGTCGCCCACGCTCACCTGTTTGCCGAGGGGCGCATTGAACAGGATGCCGGCTGAGGCCGACTGCGGCGCTCCTGCCAGCTTCGCTACCCGCGCCAGTTTACGATTGTCTATTGCGGTAACAACGCCCTCCTTGTCCGAGCAGACTTCAAAATGGTAGGGTGCAAATGCAGGTTCCCTGAAACCGCCCTGACTTTGACAAATGGCCTGGAATTTTGCCCAGGCACTTCCGGTTTCAAGAATGCTTCTGGCCATATTGTTACCGGTTCCAGGTGCATATTCGCCCGATAATTCCAGGAGCGCACCTGCAAGCGTAATAGCCCTTTCCTTCAAATCCGTTGGAGCCGTTTTCTCGTTGCGCAAAACAGCCAGCACATCCATTGCCTCCAATGCAGGACCAATACCTCTTCCTACCGGCTGTTGTCCATCGGTGATAATGACCTGTAATTGCAGGCCAATGGCCTGTGCCACCGATTCAAAATCATGTTGCAGTTGGAGGGCGATTTCATGCGTGCGTACTTTGGCTGTTTTACCGACCGGGAGATCTATGACCACGTGCGTGGCACCGGCTGCCGATTTTTTTGACAGTACGGAGGCAATCATCTGCCCCTGGCTGTCTACGTCCAGCGATTTCTCCACTGAAATCAATATGTCATCTGCGGGGCTTAGTTTTACAGCACCGCCCCACACAATACAGCCATTTTCTTTTTCAACCACTTTTTTGATCTCATCCATATCCAGGTCAACCGGTGCTATCACTTCCATCGTGTCGGCAGTTCCTGCGGGGGAAGTAATGGCCCTTGATGAGGTTTTTGGAATCGTCAGCCCGGCTGCGGCAACAATGCTGACAACAATAGGTGTGGTACGGTTACCGGGCAGTCCGCCCACGCAGTGCTTGTCCAGTACCACGGATTTTTCCCAGGAGATACTTTGTCCTGCATTGATCATCGCCTTTGTAAGCCCGATGATCTCAGGTACTGAAAGGTTATCGTCAGAACAGGCTGAAATAAACGCAGCCAGTTCAATGTTAGAATATTTCCCTGCAACGATATCCTTCATGATCTCGTTGAACTGTTGCTCCGTCAGTTGATCGTGATACATTTTTGCCCGTACATAGCTCAGGGAATTGATGTTCTCCAGGTGGGAGAACGTGAGACAGTCCCCATCAACAACGCCCAGCCTTTTCATAGCTTCCATTGACAATGCCGCTTCATCCACGGCAAGCAGATCTGAGTGAACCACGTTGAGGGTCGCTACAATGGTTTTTTCATGGTGGTGTATCACTATGCGGGTGAGTGCTGTAAAGCCTTCTGACTGGCATATGTGGCAATCAGCACGCATGTAGACAATGTTCTCCCGGTACGTATCAATACCGATAGATTTAACCCTTAACGTGTTGTAGGAATGATGATGTTCCATTTATTCATTGATTGTTATGGTGTCATTTAATGCCGGTATTTCGCATGTCCATCCGTAAACCTCTTTCACTTTATCCCTGAGCGCCTTTGCAGATGGCGGCTCTCCATGTACGATAAATATCTTTTCAGGCTGTTGCTTCAGCTCTTGCAGCCACTCAATGAGTTCCTGCTGATCAGCATGGCCGGATAAGCCTTCGATGTTTTCTATGGCTGCGCGGACCGCGAAATATTTGCCATACAACTTAACTTCCTTTGCGCCCTCCAGTAAAGCGCGGCCCCGTGTTCCCGCTGCCTGGTAGCCCACCAGCAGTACCGTGGCATTCGTATCGCCCAGGTACTTTGCAAAGTAGCTCAATACCCGTCCGCCGGTTGCCATACCACTTCCTGCGATCACAATTTTCGGCTGCTTGCTGTTTATCAGTGCAGTTGTTTCTTCCAGCGTTGTTATACGCCGGATCGTATCGCACATTTGCGAACATTCTTCGACAGACAGCTTATGCCAGGTGCCATTTTTGTGAAATACCTCCAGTACATTTTTCCCCATCGGGCTATCCATGTAAATCGGTATATCGGGCAATCTGCCTTTTTGTTTCAACTGCCAGAACAGGTACATCAGCAACTGTGTGCGCTCAACAGCAAAACTTGGTATGACGATGGTGCCTTTTTTTAATGCAGCCCGAATGATAATGCGTTCTAAAATATCCATTGCCGGTTCCTTCGGGTGGAGCCGGTCACCATAGGTCGATTCGATAAACAGGATATCCGCCTTCTCAGGTTTTTCCGGTGGGAAAAGCAGCGGATCTTGTTTGCGGCCGATATCGCCTGAAAACACAATCGTTTTCTCCCCGATCCGCAGCTCGATAAAGGTTGCTCCCAGGATATGTCCATTATACCTGAACCTGTAACTGATCTGTTCACCAAACGGCACCCACTGGTTCAATGGCGCCGTCTGAAAAAGCGGCAGTGTACGGTCCACATCCTGCAGCCCGTAAAGCGGAACAGCGGGGCTATGCTTAGTGTATTTATGCTTATTAGCCCGCAAGGCATCCTCTTCCTGGATTTTTGCGCTGTCCTTTAAAATAATTTCCGCAATCTGGACTGTAGGGGCCGTAGCGATGATCTTTCCTGAAAAACCTTCCTTTACAAGACGCGGGAGGAAACCGGTATGATCTAAATGCCCATGCGTCAGTAAAACGATATCAATGTCTTTAGCAGGAAAAGAGAGCGGTTGCCAGTTAAGCAGCCGGAGTTCCTTTAGTCCCTGGAACATGCCGCAATCCACCAGTATGTTTTTGCCATAAGCGGAAACAAGGTGCCTGGAGCCGGTTACTGTTTGCGCAGCACCTAAAAATTGTATTTTTAAACCTGATTTTTCCATATCTGTTGTATTAGTATCTATATGATTTTTCAAGCGCTTGACACAGTGCAGCACATTCTTCCAACACCTTTTGCAACTTGGGAGGTCTTACGCCGATGCTTTCCAAAATACCCTCACCATGGTGCAGGGCCTTGCATAAAACAATCTTCCTGTTGAGCAGCGCTTGCTTTTCCTTTCCGGTGAGCGTGGTAAGACTTGTTATGGGATGGAGACCAGACAGGTTGATCCAGTCTTTTATGCCGTTATTTTTAGGATAATCCCAACTGACCAGGTTCATTTTCATACACCTGCCATACTGGGCGGCATCGTCTGAGAAACGCGTGTTGGTAACCACCCAGCCCTGATGGATCTTCTTGTCATGCCCGTCGATCTGTTTCCATTGGCGCTCCACATCCAGGAACCGGGCTTGTATGTACAGGGGAATCTTGACATCGCATATATAACCCTGTTGATTATGAAACTTGCACTCGATCATAAAGTGCTGGTCATCCTTTTCAGCTATAACATCTATTTCGTGCTTCACACAATGCCCCTGTATGGTTACGCCAACTTCAGTTTTATACCCTTTGTATGTCAGTAATTCAGCTACAAACTGCTCAAAGGGGAAACCCGAAGGTCCCAATTCCATCAGCGCACGCTTCAGTTTATACCTTGCAGCCATTGGACGCGACCTGTCTTTCAATAACCGGAAAGCTTTCCTGTAGATTTCCTTAGTAGACATATTATCTACCAGCCTGTTCACAATTTCATTGGCAATACCCTCAGCCTGCTGGCCGCTGGCTCCTGAGCGGAGCAGCGACTGTTTCAATTTGTTCTTATTGAAGGGCACCCTGATACCCGATGCCTTTGTAACATTTATATTTCTGTTGTTATCCCGCATGTGCTATTGAGTTTTTGCTGTTGTCTTTAAGGTTGCTTACAACCTGTTATCCGTTCACAGCTCATATAATCCAGCGGCTTCTTTTTAAAGCCTGGTTGATAATGAGTGAAAGAAAGGAGAACACAATGACGATTGACCAATCCTGCCATCCGTAAATTGAAACTTCAAGGACTTTTCTTAAAGGAACAACGAAGTAAGAGAGCAACGCTATAACTATACATCCCAGCACTGCATACCATACATACCTGTTGCGGAACACTTCTGATTTATAAAATGCAACGCCCTTTTCAAATGACATATTAAAGACGTGGAGTATCTGCGAAAAAATAAGGGTATAGAAAAGCATATTGTTACACAGCTCACCGTTCCAACCTTCCTGCTTGTGCAGCCACTCGTGACTGGTAAGTACCGCACCGATGGTGGTAATGGAGATCACCGTAGAATAGGCAAAAATGGCTGTCCATCTTTTTTTATCAATGATCAGCGTACCGGCCGAATAAGGTTTTCGCTGCATGATATGCGCAGGCGCTTCGGTGACACCCAGGGCAAGCGCCGGCAATACATCTGTTACAAGATTGATGAAAAGTATCTGGAGCGGAAAAAGCTGAAAATGCAAATTCAGAATGGATGCAGTGGCAATGATCAGCAGTTCACTGAGATTGCAGGAAAGCAGGTAGATCACAAATTTCCTGATATTATCGAAAATTACCCGTCCCTGTTTGATGGCCAGGACGATGGATGAGAAGGCATCATCTTTCAGGACCATATCTGCTACTTCCTGCGCTACCTGCGTACCCCTTTGTCCCATTGCAATACCGATATCTGCTTTCTTCAGGGCCGGAGCGTCATTCACGCCGTCGCCGGTCATCCCTACGACCATTTTATTTGCCTGGAACAGGGTCACCAGGTCCAGCTTGTGTTCCGGAGATACACGCGCAAATACGGGGGATTGCAGCCACTTTTGCTTGTCCTCCGGCGTCAGTTGATCGTAGGGCTTCATGCTGTTTCCGTGAACTACCTCATCGCTTTCTTCTGCCAGCCCCAATTGCATGGCAATGTTCTTAGCGGTGGCCGGGTGGTCTCCGGTGATCATCACTACTTTTATGCCTGCTGATCTGCATTCCTGAATGGCTGCACGTACCTCGGGGCGGGGCGGATCTAAAAAGCCGACCACGCCTACCAATGTAAGATGATGCAAGAAATCTTCTTCTTCCGTATCAGCGCTTCTAAAAGCAAAAGCAAGCATTCTTAACCCGGATTGCGCGTGCTTTTCAGCATTGGATAGCCATGTTGTTTTTCTTTCTTCAGTCAGTGCAACAACATCACTTCCTTCCAGTACGGATGAACAGCAGGATAATAGTTCTTCCACTGCTCCTTTTGCGGCTACATAATAGTCACTGTCTTTGTGGTGAAGGGTAGCCATGACCTTCGTATCGGAAGAAAAAGGCACTTCATTTATTTTTGAAAAAGCCCGCTGGTATTCATCCGGTTTAACGGGTGAACAATAGACCATTTTGAGTAGTCCCACTTCCAGCGGGTCACCTGATTCTTTGGCCGAGGTAGCATCATACTGATACGTTGCGGTGTTACACAGGGCAGCAATCCGATGCAAATGCCCATAGGCCGGGTAATGGGGCAACTGATCATTATCCTTAAAGCGTATCACACAGCCTGCAACGTCCACTTCTATGCGGGAGCCGCCCTCCTTAAATTCAATGTAGGCCGCTTCAATTTTGTTCTGTGTAAGTGTCCCGGTTTTATCGGTGCAGATCACGTTGGTACCACCCAGGGTTTCCACCGATGACAGCTTCTTTACGATGACCTGGTGCCTGGCCATCCGTAACATGCCGAATGCCAGCGCTAACGTGGAAACGATGGGCAGCCCTTCAGGAATTGCGGCAACGGCAAGTGCAATGGATGTTTCGAGCATCTGTACAAAATCCTTCCCGTTTAATATCCCGGCAGTAAATATGGCAACCAAAAGCCCCACAGTGATCCATAGCAGGTTCTTACTGAGCTTCTGTATTTTCTTTTCAAGCGGTGTAGCCGATTGCTGCGCCTGTTGCACCATGCGGGCAACGGTTCCCAACTCGGTGGCCATGCCGGTGCGCACCACAACGGCAAAACCATTTCCTTTTGTTACAAAAGTGCCTTTGTACAACATATTGTCCCGTTCGGCCAGGGGAACTGTTTCCAGCAATTGGCCGGTCTGTTTTTCCACCGGCAAGGACTCGCCGGTAAGTGCGGATTCATCCGATTGTAACTGAGCCGAACTGATCAGCCTGGCATCTGCTGTAACCATGTCTCCGCCTTCCACAAATAGAATATCACCCGGTACCAGCTCCTCGGAAGATATTGCACCAAGTGTCCCATCTCGCAGCACGCGGGCCGGTACGGTGGTTAGTTTTTTTAAGGCTTCCATTGAGCGTTCTGCCTGAAACTCCATCAAAAATCCGATGACGGCATTGATCACGATCACGGCGATGATGGCAATCCCATCGAGCCATTCCTGGAAGAAAAACGACAGCCCTGCAGCAATGGCCAACAACAGCACAAACGGGCTGATAAACTGGTTGACCAGGATCATGAGCGGGCTTACTTTTTTCCCCGATTCAATCCTGTTATATCCTGCAATGGAAAGCCTGCGTTCGGCTTCCGCCGCAGTAAGCCCGGCTTCCTGCGTGGTATCCAGTTCATCCAGGATGGTTGAGCGGTCAACTGACCAGGGTTTGCTCACTTTATTAAATTCTTGTAGTAACATATCTTATTTATTAAGTCAAAGCAGTATTACTGACGTGCTCGGTTTTAGTGACTGTTTACAAATTATCCGCACCTGTCTGTCTCAAGTTTTCTTTGGCAATGAAGTCCAGCGCAACATTTTCTTTTTGTTGTTGGCGCTTTGGAGACGCTGTTACATCTTCATTCCCTCCATGCCGGTGCCCTTCTTCAGCACCAATGCGCTGTTTAACAGGTAAGCGCCACTGGTTACCACCAGTTCGCCCTCCTTGAGGCCACCGGTCACCTCCACTTCCTTTTTATTCTGAATGCCTAATTGAATGACCCGGTTTTCATACATGCCATCGCCTTTTTTCACCCATGCCGTTACCATGTTGCCGACCAGGATGGACGACTTGGGAATGACCATCGTATATTTTTGATTCCGTTTAATGTTGACGTATGCCATCATACCCGGCTTTAGCGAAGCGCTTTTGTTACCGATCAGAAATCTTACAAGGCTGATCTTTTGATCTGGTTCCACGGAAGGATTATCGAACACCGGCGTAACGGAAAATACCTGGTTGGGATAAGCATCAAAATCCGCAGTAATGATGGGCTGTTCCGTTAACCACCTGAGTTCACCCGTGTACATCTGGGCTTCGATCCATAATTGTGACAGGTCTGCCAACCGGAAAAGCGGGGTTCCGATCTCTACATACTGACCCTCGCTTACAGAAAGGTCAACCAGCGTGCCCCCGACAGGGCTATGGATGGTAATCAAAGGGGAGGCTTCGCCGCTTTGTTCGATCTGTGTGATTTGATCCCTCGATAATCCCCACAATAGTAATTTTTTTCTCGCCGCTTCCACCAGTTGCGCCATTACCTGCTTCATATCGGCGAGTTGCACCTCCTGCCGCAGTACATTGAGCAATTCATTTTCATCAGACAATAACTCTTCACTGTAGATGGCATATAAGGGCATGCCCTTGCTGATGTTTTCCTGCGGATTGCGGACAAATAATTTTTCCAGCCTTCCCCTGATGCGTGATGTGACAACACTTACATTACGTTCGTCAATGCTGGTAGCGCCTACCAGGGTGGTATATTCCGAAATAGCCTGCCTCTTCACCGTGTCCACCGCAATGTTGGCATACTGTTCGTCCCGTTTTGAAAGCGTCACCATCTCCATTTGTTCCGGCGCCGGCCCGTCCGCGCCATGTTGGCTATGTTCCGGCTTTTGTGCATCCCCATCCTTTCCGGTGCATGAAGCAATGGAAACAATGAGCGGTAGCGCAGTAATGATCATCCATATTTTCTTGTTCATACCTACAGCATTAATATTTGATAATTGTCTCCCCGTCTGCGAGGTAAGCAGCATCCCTGGCTATCCATTCTCCTTTTTGCAGTCCTTGCAGTATTTCGACCCGTTCGTGGTCCCGGTGACCGATCCGTACCACCCTTGACTGGAAGATGTTGCTTCCGTCCTTTGTGACACCGGCCCGCACCCACACAATGGCTACCTTTCCAAGATAAAAGACACTGCCTGCCGGAACCGTAAGGGAACTGGCCGTTACGGATGCCGTGGCTGTGATCAGGGAATTTTGTTTAAGTATCCCCGAAGTATTGGGTAAATACACCCTTGCCTGGCTGAATTTTTGCCCGCGCTGATACACCAGCTCCAGGAATTGAACAGGGGTTGTAAAGGTCTTTTCCGGCATCAGCTCACTGGTAACGGACAGCGGTTGGCCTTTGCGGATATACTTTTCATTCTCTTTGGTAAATGCCACTATGCCCCAGGCTTCCCTGAAATCATTGATCCAAAAAAGGGTCTGGTCTTTACTCACGTACATCCCTTCGCGAATGCTGTTATCGCTTAACCGCGTAGCCGGACTTACCGCCGATGAACCAGTACTGCCAGCCATTCCACCACCCATTCCTGCGTCATTACCTGCGCCTCCGGCCATAGCTGACGGTGCCGATGGGTCAAAAAGCACAAATCCTTCAAAAGGGCTGTAAATGGCTATGGTATAAGGCGCTTCCCCTGATTTTTCAATCTGTTTTACCTGGCTGGAGGTAAGCCCGAGCAATAAGAGCTTTTGCCTGGCCCTGCCCGCGAGGATACTGTCGCCGGAAGACTTTTGCAGGTAAAGCAATTCTTCGATATAGGTGCTTATGTCGGGGCTGTAGAGTTCCAGTATCTTTTCGCCTTTGCGCACATACTGGTAATTGTATTTTACATACAGCCTTTCAATCCTGCCGCCAACGCGAACGGGTACTTTCCGGTTGCGCCTGTAGTCAAAGTCAATATACCCGTTACCGTGAACCGTAAAATTCGCCGGTTGGTCAAGCGGTTCGATTGCCTGTTGGGTAGAGATCACGGTTCGGTTGGTCGGCAGTGTATTCCAGTACGTTTCATCCGCTATCGTATCAGTGGACGCCTGTTCACCGGGCATATCCATACCGGCCATACTGCCATGCGCAGCATGGGCGTTGCTGCTATCCTTTACCCCGCTCATTTTCATGCCGCTGCTGTCCTTCATGGTGGCATGATCTGCTGTGCCGCCGGAATGGGCACCGTGATCTGCGCTGCGATTGTTGCAGGCAAGCAACACAAAAGCAAACGCGATGCATATAAAATATACCCGGCTTTTGTGCCCGCTGAAGCTGGTATGTTGATTATGATTACACATGCTATTTTATTTCCCGTTGATATTCGTATTCAGATTGTATCGTAAACACCTGTCCCAATTTATCGGTACGTTCAAGTTCCTTCATGAGCAGCATGTTCCATGCATCCAGCAGTACAAAGAAGTTACCTGTGTTCTGGCGATAGGCCAATAGGTTACTTTCCAGGTTCTTTTTGTAGGAAGGCACTACATTTTTATCATAGTTATCCAACTGCCTCGTCTCATAGATCAACATGGTGATCTTTTCCCTTACCATTTGTGTGGCCATGAGCTGCATGGTTGATTTTTCTTGCCGCATGGCATCAATCTCAAACTCCATAGACCGTACATCGGACTTGTACATCTTCGATGACCAGGGCACTATGGGAATGGTCATCATTCCCATGATGGAGAACTGGTTAGGCATGCCGAACATCTGCCCGTGTGATATTTGCACACCGAAGTCGGGCCGGGAACCGGTAGCGGCCCATTTCTGATTGAATTTCATAGAACTGATGCGGCTCTCCATAGAAAGAATGTCGTTTCTCAAAAGTGCTGAGGTATCATTGACCATCAGGTAATCTGCCCGGTAGTCAACAGGCAGCAAGAGCGTGTCAATGGCAAACGGGGCATTCACGTCACGGCTCATCAGGGTATTAAGGCCGATGTTGCTTTCCGCGATCTGTGCCAGGCTCATCGTTTCCATGTTTTCCAGTTCGCTCAGCGCGGCTTCCCCCTTGAATATTGCCGGCAGGTCAGACTGGTTATAGGTGTATTTATCCTTTGCTGTTTGGATCAGTATTTTGAGCAGGTCGCGGTATTGTTGAATGGTCCTTAGTTTGTTTTCGGCAATAAACCGGCGGTAATAATAAAGCCTTGCGGTAAAATGCAGGGTGTTTCGCTGCCACTCAGCGTCATTGCGCTGTACATTTTCCAGGGAACCGAGGTAATCTTTTTTTGCATTTAATTTGGCAGCGTTGGGGATCATCTGTTGCACGGACACCATCATACCCGCCTGGTTATCGGGCATCATTTCCTTTATCAGGGAAAGCCGGTAAGGGAACCGGTCAAAGGCCAGTGACACGGTGGGAGGCATCCATGCTTTTGCACCGTCAACCAGCGAACGAATGGAAGCTATTTTAGCGTCGTAATACTGAAGCTGTGGATAGGATTTGTCTATAGCGGTAAAAACTTCCTGCATGCTCAGCTTCACGCTGTCTTGTGCCGCAACATTTACAGAAGCGATCAGCAGCAGGAAGATTGTATATAGCTTATTACTTTTCATGAATCCGGGTTTTAGTCTTTGATTTCAAGCACCACCAGTTTGCCATGCTTTTTCAGTTCCCATTCTTTTAAAAGATTATAGATTACCGGCAGTACAATCAGGACAAACAGCGTGGAGGTGATCAGGCCGAATACAAAGGGAATCGCAATTGGCTTCATCACATCACTACCGGTTCCTGTAGCGGTCATTACGGGTATCAGGCCAAGTATATTGGCTAATACGGTCATGAGCAGTGGCCGCACACGTTGGGTAGCACCCAGCAGGAAAGTTTCTTTCAGATCATCGTCGCTGATGTTTTCAGGGCCGTTCCCTTTAGCTGCTACAAGCTTTTTGATGGAGTCATTCAGATAGGCGATCATCAGTACGCCGGTTTCCACGGCAACACCGAACAATGCTATAAAACCCACTGCTACAGCCACCGAGAAATTGACATTATAGTAGTACAGGGAATATACACCGCCCATCAGCGCCACCGGCACGCTGATAAACACAATCGCCACTGCCTTGAATGAATTAAAGGTGACGTAGAGAATGAAGGCGATGATCAGCATCACAATCGGTATGATTACCTTTAACCGCTGCTCTGCTCTTACCTGGTTCTCATACTGGCCGCTCCAGTCTATATAGTAACCCTGGGGAAGTTGTTTGAAGGTTTCTTCTATCCTTTTTTTGGCATCGTTTACCACGCTACCCATATCCCTTCCCCGCACATTGAAAAGCACTGTGCCCCTGAGCATGGCATTTTCAGAATTGATCATCGGAGGCCCTTCCGATACTTTTACATCCGCCACGGAAGAAAGTGGCAATACCCCGTACTTCATCGTTTGGATGGGAATGCGTTTGATCTCGTCAATATCATTGCGGTATTCCTGCGCCAGTCTCAGGTTTACACTGAACCTTTCCCGGCCTTCAACGGTGGTGGTGAGGATCATGCCGCCCAACGCACTTTCAATAACCATGTTCACGTCGTCAATATTCAATCCATAACGGGCAGCATCCTTCCTCCTGATCTTAATATCAAGATATTTGCCCCCGGTGAGTTGCTCAACATACAGATCTTCCAAACCCTCAATTCCTTTGAGGGACGCTTCTACCTTGCGGCTGATATTATAAATGCTGTCAAGGTTACTTCCATAGATTTTAACGCCCACATCTGTCCGGATACCGGTGGATAACATATTGATGCGATTGATGATCGGTTGTGTCCAGCCGACAACAACACCTGGTATCTGCACTTTTTCATTCATTTCCTTGATCAGTTTCTCTTTGGTCATCCCACTGCGCCATTGACTTTTTGGCTTCAGCACGATGATCGTTTCGATCATGCTGATGGGCGCATTGTCTGTGGCAGTATAGGCGCGTCCGGCTTTACCAAGTACATTATCCACTTCCGGGAAGTCTTTGATGATCTTGTCCTGTAACTGGGTGATGCGTTTAGCCTCTGAATTGGATACATCCGGTAATGTAACGGGCATTAATAACAAAGAGCCTTCATCCAGCGGTGGCATAAACTCTGTACCGAGGTTTATAACCAGGGGTACGCTTCCTGCAATGAGTACGAAACACATGGCCAGGACTGTTTTGCGCCATTTCAAACACCATCTTGCCAGCGGCTGATAAAGGAGAATAAAGAAATTGGATACGGGATTTCTACTTTCCGGCACTAAGCGGCATTTCATCAAAGTGCGCGTTAACATCGGCGCAACCGTTATGGCAAGAATGGCCGCACCAATCAGGGAAAACGTTTTGGTAAGCACCAGCGGTGCAAACAGTTTCCGTTCCTGGCCGGTCAGGAAAAGAATGGGTGCAAAGGAGATGACCATGATCACCACAGAAAAAAATACCGAGCGGCCCACCGTCCGTGATGATTCTTCTATAATAGCCACTCTTTCCGCTTCAGGGATCTCCCTGGTGTGGCCTATTCGTTCTTTTACTTTCGTTTGTTTTTCGCTTGCCATACCTGGTTACTTGTTTTCTACGTTAAGAACTCTGTTGGTTAACATCCTGTAGGCATTCTCTGCCATGACAATTCCCGGATCTACCACATCACCAATGGCAAGCGCAATACCGCCCAGTGAGAGGATATTGGCCGTAACCCCGAATAATTTCATGAGGATAAATCCGATAAGTACCGACAGGAGAATGGAAACAATCGCGACCAGCCCGCTTTTGCCGCTAAAGAGAAATAAGATGACAACGATACAAACAATCAGTATTTCCTGCCAAAGGGCCTCTTTGAGGGTATCTATTGCAGCCAATATGAGGTCGCTGCGGTCGTAGGCCGTTTTAAATTTGACACCGGCAGGCAATCCTTTTTCAATGTCTTTCATTTTGGCCTTTGCCCTTTCAATCACGTCCTTCGCGTTTTCCCCGAACCTGGCCACAACAATGCCTCCGACCACTTCTCCTTCGCCATTCTCATCAACGATCCCCAGTCTGAGATCGGGACTCATCTGCACTTCCGCAATATCACTCAGTGTAATCGGTATGGATTTATAGGTGCCGATAGGGATTTCCTTGATGTCATCAAGGCTGGTAATATAGCCCTGACCCCGGATCAAATAGCCGGTTGAATTCATCTCATACAAGCTGCCCCCGACATCTTTATTATTGGCGGAGACGGCACGGGTTACATCCATGAGTGAAACCCCATAGTACACCAGCTTATGCGGATCTATTGTAACCTGGTAGCCTTTCTGGAAGCCGCCAAAGGAAGCTACTTCGCTGACACCTTCCACATTCTGAAGCGCGAACTTTACGTACCAGTCTTGCAGTGCCCTGAGTTCCCCAAGATTATAACCCTTTCCATCGAGTGTGTACCAAAAAACATGACCCAGCCCGGTACCGTCCGGCCCCAAAGAAGGCGTAACCCCCTGTGGCAGGAATTTCTGCGCATAATTGAGCCTTTCCAAAACCCTGGTTCTTGCCCAGTAAACATCCACGTCATCCTTGAACACGACAAATATGAAACTCATCCCGAACATGGATGCCGCTCTGATGGACTTGATGCTGGGTATGCCTTGCAGGTTGGAGACTAACGGGTAGGTGATCTGGTCTTCCATGATCTTGGGATTTCGCCCCATGTATTCTGTATAAATGATCACCTGGTTTTCGGAAAGGTCGGGCAATGCATCTACCGGCGTCTCTTTTATGGAGTAGATGCCACCAACTACGATCATGATAATCCCGATCCAGACAAAGAACCGGTTCCGTATAGACCATGAAATTATTTTTTCTATCATGATATCATTGTTTTAGTAGTTGTCTTTTCATAACACTACGATGGTTGTGGTTTTAATCAAAGGGCTGCCGCCCGCAAAGAGGCAGCCCCTGAATAATCAGAGATGGTTTTTCAACACCCAGTTTACTTTATACATTTTGTGGAAACTGTCATATGCGGTAAGTTCACCGTCTTCTTTGAAGGTCTGATCCAAAGCGTCGTGGAAAGGATGGTTTTGCGGAAACGCTTTTTTCAGGTTTGTCTTTGTAAGCGGTTGCAGTACGTCGGAATCTCCCGTTGTAAAGAAATAGGTGATCGGATACTTGTCTGCCTGTTTGGGCGCATGTGCCTTGTGTTCGTATTTATACAGGACGACTTTCTCTCCGGCGTTCAGAACGGTATAGCCGTTCTTTTTAGTAGCGGTTGCAGCCGTTACTGAATTTTTCTGTGCTACCGAATTTTGTGAGAATGCCAGCAGGCTTCCTGCCAGCATAAAAAAGAAAAGGAACCTTTTCATTGTTTTTGATTTTAATTGTGAAATATTGATTAATGAACGAATTGAAATAACAAACGGCTGAGCTGCCTGCGGAAGCTTTGACAACATTTACCACATCAAACAGGACTGGAAAATCATTCATGCCAACTGAAGAATAGACATAAGTATATCTTCCGTCTGAATGTAACAGACCGGCAGCGCCGCACACAAGGGGGATCTCATCAACCTGCCTGAGCCGGGCGTGTTGGTTAATGATTTTGGAACATCAAATCCGGAAAACCCGGTTTAAAACATACAGCCGGGGATGTAGCTGGTCGGGGGGATGATAGAAGGATGGTTTGGGACTGGCTGACCAGGAGAATAGTTGAAAATCGGAATGAGAGGCTGGTACCAATGCGATATCAACGTCAAATGTTTTGGACAGGTCGAAGGATACCTGCGTTGATTTTTGATGACCATCATCCAGATGCAGGTAAAAATCTTTGTCATGGCAGCAGTCCTTCATATCCTCGCTGCCACAGGCACATTTATTGGTATGGTTGTGCCCAAAAGAAACAGAGGCAACGGTATCGCCGCAATAGTGTATGGAGCCGCTGATACCTGATGATGCGATCAGGTAAACGAACATTAACGCTATGACGGCTATTGGTTTCATTGTTTATTTTACAACTATTTCAATTTTAGCAAAGTTAGTTTTAGGCGTTTTGAACTTTGTACGCATTATTTTGGATTTTGTATAAAATTTTGCACCTCTATTTTATCCAGATGAACACGCGCCGGAACCGGACTGAGCCGGTATTGTCCAGGTGTTTTTCCGGTAACCTTTTTAAACTGGGAGGACATGCTTTGTGACGAACTGTAACCCAAATCGTATGCGATATTGCTGATTGTTGTTTCGTCCTGTAAAAGCAGTTCCTTCACCCGTTCCACTTTTAACAGGATCAGGAACTTTTCCATTGTTATTTTTTCTGCCTCTGAAAAAATGCGGCTGATGTAGTAGTAACTCATGCCGACTTTTTTTGCTACATAATCTGATAATCGCAATTTTGAGCTTTTGCCGATCATTTCATTCATATACTCAAAAATGGCTGTCTTTGCTTTGGCAACTACCTGCTCTGTATGTGAGTTCACCACGGTAAAGCCCCAGGTTGCCAGCTTTCGGTTTAATGCCGCTAAATCTTTTTCTGTTAGTTTATTTTCAAGCGTTACTTCGCCGAGGGTTGTTTTCAGGGCCTTGTAATTTCCTTCACCAAGCAGTTGTTTCACCTTGTCAATACAACGTTCACAGCACATGCCTTTGATATATAATTGATTTTGTTTCATTCTTTATTACGCTTGCAATAGACTTCGCATTTTGAACGTCCTGTATCAAAAACCAGGTTGTATAAAATCTTGCATAAAGGTAAACCGTGAACAGTCGTTTAAAGAATGACCGTTATCAATGAAAAAACTGATTTCCGTCATGCGCGAAACCCTGCCTTTATTTCACTGTGCTAAACCATGATGTTATGCTAACATTCAAAGAAATCCGCTTAAAATTATATCTTTGCACAAAATATTCTTGAAGCGTTTTAGCTTTAAGTCCCGCACTGAAACTTAGGAACTTTCAAAAAGGCAATGGGACAATAAGTGAGAACGCTCATGCTACGGCGTGGGCGCACTTATCGTTGCCGGGTTTCC
>CAYWVB010000072.1:0-25456 GCA_964461595.1 uncultured Terrimonas sp.
TTTTGTTTAGCGATCATTACGTGGAGTATATCCATACATGCGCAGGTGGCCGGCACCTCTGCCTCTGCCACTGATGCACTGGGCAGGAAACTGCCGGAATATGCAGAAGTAGGCAGTGCTAAGAAAGATAAGTTTGTGGGATTATTTTACTGGACCTGGCATACACAGCCCGGATTGAAGAACCCGCCATTCAATGTGACGGAATATCTTGCCCGCGATCCTAAAGCAATTGATGATTACAACAACCCGGTTTGGCCAAAGCGCAACAGCCCCTGGTTTTGGGGCGAACCTTTGTTGGGGTATTATTTAGATACCGATGCCTGGGTATTACGCAAACACGCGGAGATGCTGGCGGATGCGGGAGTGGACGTATTGATCTTTGATTGCACCAATGGCAATATTACCTGGAAGGAATCGTATATGAAATTATGCGAGGTATTTACGCAGGCGCGTAAAGATGGCGTGCACACGCCGCAGATCGCGTTCATGTTGCCCTTCTGGTTGAGCGAAGGAGGTAAAGAAATTATCCGGGAGATATACAGAGACTTATACAAACCCGGTAAATACAAGGACCTGTTTTTTATGTGGAAGGGTAAGCCATTGATTATGGCCATGCCTGAATTTGCAGACGACATGAAGGGCAAGCCTTCCGATCCTGCACTGACCAGAGAGATCAAAGCGTATTTTACTTTTCGCCCCGGGCAGCCTGTGTATAATAAGGGCCCTGAAAAGCCGGATCATTGGGGATGGCTGGAAATATATCCGCAGCATGGTTTTGTAAAAACAGCTGATGGAGGCTTTGAGCAGGTAACGGTTGGCGTGGCCCAGAACTGGAGTAAAGAAAGAGGGCTGACCGCCATGAATGCCCCGGGCGCTTTTGGCAGAAGCTATACCCATGCAAGAGGTCATATTACGGAGCCGGGAGCGGTGAACTATGGATATAATTTTCAGGAACAATGGGACAGAGCGCTGGAAATTAATCCGGAATTCATTTTTATTACCGGCTGGAATGAATGGATTGCCGGGCGTTACGATGTGTGGCAACAGCAAACCAATGCTTTTCCTGATGAATGTAATGAAGAGGGCAGCCGGGATGTGGAACCTATGAAAAGCGGGCATGGTGATAATTATTATTACCAGATGGTGAGCAATATCCGCCGTTTCAAAGGTATGCCTGCACCTGAAAAAACTTCTACAGCTATTACCATTCCTATAGATGGAAAATTTCCGGAATGGAACGCGGTAACGCCTTCATTCAAATCGTATAAAGGCAATACCATGCATCGCAACAGTGCAGGTTGGGGAAGTTTGCATTACACCAATAATACCGGGAGAAACGATATTGTGCTGGCAAAAGCGGCAAGGGATGATAACAATATTTATTTCTATGTAGAAGCAGCAGCCCCGTTAAGTTCTAAAACTGACCCGGGATGGATGCGTTTATTTATAGATATTGATAATAATAAAAACACCGGCTGGGAAGGCTATGATTTTGTGATCAACAGGATCAACCCCGGAGCAAAAGCTGTACTCGAAAAAACAGATGGCTCCTGGTACTGGCAGAAGGCGGGCGATGTGGATTACGCGGTAAATGGAAACAAGCTTGAGATCAAAGTGCCCAAACAACTACTGGGCATAACCGGTGAACCTGATTTTGGATTTAAGTGGAGCGATAACATGCAGCATGATGGAGATATAATGGACTTTTGGCTGAATGGCGACGTGGCACCGGCGGGAAGGTTTAATTTTCATTATAGCGGTAAGTGAGGAAGAAAGTTACAGGTTTCAGGTTGCTGGTTGAAGTTTAATGAATAAACGATAAATCCTGAGCTTCAAACCTTAAACCTCAAACAATAAACAATAAACTTTATTTCTATACGGAAACAGTGCAGGATATTTGATTTCTTTGCCAGGGCTTTCTTGTGGAATTTTTTATAGTATTGCGGTTGGAATATACAAGAAAGTCATCTATTGTCATCTTTTCAACCATATACAGAAAGAGAACTGCTTACCCGGGTAGCCGAAGGGGATGAGGAGGCATACAAGCAGGTGTTTGATAGTTACTGGAACAAAATATACCAGGTAGCACTGAGCTTTTTAAAGGTTCCTGACCAGGCGCAGGATGCGGTACAGCAGGTATTCATTAAGCTTTGGGAAAAAAGAAATAAGCTTCCCGAAGTAGAAAATTTAGATGCCTGGCTTTTTATTATGGCCCGTAATACTATTATAAATATGCTGGATCGGATCGTTTCTTCAAGAAAAGGCATTCAGCAGATAAAAGACGCAATCCCCGAAGATTATCTTACTCCTTCCGGTGTGCTGGAATACAAGCAGGTTTCGGAAATCATACAGGATGCTGTTAACAGGCTGCCTTCACAGCAGGCGCTTGTTTTCCGGCTTAGCCGTGAGCAGGGACTCACCTATGCGGAGATCGCGGAACGGCTGCATATTGCACCGGCCACGGTAAAAAGCCATATCATACGCGCGCTCAACAGCATCAGGGAATACGTATACCGCCACACTGATCGAACTTTAATGGTCATTTGGCTGCTCGCGGCCGCCATACAATAATTTTTTTTGAGATCCACTGCACCTGTTTTCATTTACCGCTGTCTTTACTATTCAACAAGCAAGCATTTTTATTATGTACGCGAACAAATTCAAGGAGCTGATTGACAAGTACCTGACCAATGCTATCCGGGCAGAAGAGCAGGAACAACTGTTTGATATGATTGAAAAGAAGGAATACCGGGCTGACCTGGAGAAAGTTGTTAAAGAAGCGCTGGACATGCCTTTGGAGGCGGAAGAGGATGAAGCGCTCCGCGAACGTATTTTCGGGCTTTTACAGCAACGTAAAAACCGGGTGATTGTCTTCAGAGGGTATTTCCACCGCTGGGCCTGGAGTGCCGCTTCAGTTGTATTGATCCTGGTGTCCGTGCTGTTCTTCCGGACAATCAATAAAAAAAATAATGCACCTGCTTCCGCAACCGCAACAGTTGCTGATATTGATCCCGGTAAGGATGGCGCCATCCTTACCCTTGCAGATGGAAGCCATCTCGTGCTCGACAGCCTGGATAATGGTGTGATCGCTACCCAGAACGGGGTACAGGCTGTTCTTAAAAACGGCCAGCTTGCCTATGAAGCAAAGGAACGCATTGCCGGAGAAGCAGTATATAATACTATGACTACCCCCAAAGGAAGACAGTATCGTATAGCATTGCCGGATGGTACGCAGGTTTGGCTGAATGCCGCTTCTTCTATTTATTTTCCTACTGTATTCAGCGGGAAAGAACGCGCCGTTACTATCACCGGCGAAGCGTACTTCGAAGTGGCGCACGATCCCCGGCATCCTTTTACGGTAACAGCAGGAAAAACCACCATTGAGGTGTTGGGTACTCATTTTAACGTAATGGCGTATGACAATGAAGCGGAAATGAAAACAACCCTGGTTGAGGGATCGGTTAAGATCTCTGATGAGGGACGAACAGGCGTATTGCGCCCGGGCGAGGAACTGCAGATCAATGCGCAGCAGTTCAAAGTGATAAAAGATGCAGATGTGGAAGCAGCGATCGCCTGGAAGAACGGTTGGTTTGTTTTTAAGGATGCGGATGTAGAAACGGTGATGAAACAAGCAGAACGGTGGTACAATATTACTGTTCAATACGAGGGACGTATTTCCGAAAAACGATTTAATGGTGAGCTGCCCCGTAATGTCAGGCTGTCTGAGTTGTTGGAAATGCTGCGGTTTTCAGAAGTGAAATTCGTATGGCAGGGTAATGTATTAACAATAAAGGAATAAAGTGTAATACTGATTTTCCATAAACAAATTTATAACCAAAACAGCCATTATGATTTGACCTTAGTATTTTATTCTGCATATCCCATAAAAACGGGCAGTGATTAGAGCCACTACCCGTTATGCGCAGGGATTTGTACACATGATGCTTAGAAACCCCTAACGTTTACAACTAACACAGTAAAAGTATGAATTTTAAACCTAAAGGGATGGGACGGGTATTTCCGGTCAATCCCTGTATTGTCTTAGCCATGAAACTAACTGTTGCTTTATTGATCATTGCGACCTTACAGGTAAGCGCCAAAACTTACAGCCAGCAATTAACGATCAATGAAAAAAATCTCACAGTTTCCCATTTTTTAAAACTTATTAAACAGCAGGCCGGGTATAGCTTTTTGTATGATGATCTCCAATTGAAGGATATCAGGATTACAAGTATTGCGGTGGTGAATGCAAGTGTAGAGCATACGCTGGACGAAGGCTTTAAAAACCTGCCATTGGCATACAGGATATTTAATAAAACAATTGTAGTAAAAAGGGTAAATAGTAAAGCAGGTTCCCTGCAGGAGCAGGCAGCTTCGCTATCGGCTGATATTACCATTAGTGGTATTGTAATGAACCCTGATGGCGAAGTGCTGAGCAATGTAAGTGTGATGGTGAAGGGGAGTAATAGCGGAACAACAACCGATGGTAGTGGCGTATTCTCCATCCAGGTTCCCGATGGCAATGCGGTGCTGGTGTTTTCGTATGTAGGATACGATAGTCAGGAGATGGCTGTAGGCAACCATAGAAATATCAATATGGTATTAACACCTTCAGCAGGCTCTTTGGGAGATGTGGTAGTAGTAGCGTATGGTAAGCAAAAGAAAATTTCTGTAACCGGCGCTATCGCGTCTATTTCAACTAAGGAGATTAAGCAAAGTCCCGCGGCTAACCTTGCCGTTACTTTAGCCGGTCGTTTACCGGGGCTGACAGCATTGCAAAGAAGCGGTGAACCGGGACGGGACGCTACAGCATTATTTTTAAGAGGAATAGGAACATTGAATGGTACTTCGCCTATTATCCTGGTGGACGGTGTTGAGCGTGAAATGACTTACATAGACCCTAATGAAGTGGAAAATGTAACTATTTTAAAAGATGCTTCGTCTACCGCCCTGTTTGGAGTGCGTGGCGCTAACGGAGTAATATTAGTTACCACAAAAAGAGGGGCGAGCGGCAAGCCATCTATTGGGTTAACATATGAATATGGACTGCAGGGATTCACGCGCACTCCGTCCATGCTTAATTCTTACGACTGGGCGCGATTAAAAAATGAAGCATGGGCCAATGATAACCCGGGTGTTGATCCTGACGATCCCGTAAATCAGCCGCCCTATTCGGAATATGCATTAGACCGTTTTATGTATCAGGAGTATCCTGAAGCATACCCCAATAATAATTGGCAAAAAATGCTGATCAATGATTATGTAGCGCAGAAACGTTACAATCTTAACCTGTCGGGCGGCAGTGAATATGTGCAGTATTTTGTGAACGTAGGCTTTTTAGACCAGGGTGGGCAATGGAAGGTTGACCCCGGTGTTACAGATTATGACCCCTCCAGTTTTTTAAGAAGGTATAATTTCCGTTCAAATATTGACGCCAAATTAAATAAGGCGGGTACATTGAGTACTTTTTTAAATGCAGCAGGTTATTTTGAAAGGGTAAACTCGCCCAATGCCAATACGGATGAGATATTCCGCAGAACATACGCTTTTTTCCCGGTAGTATTGCCCGGCCCGCTTACTCCGTCCGGTGAAGTATTGATCGGTGCCGGTAATTACAATGAGTCGCCCTGGGCAATGATCAACAGGAGCGGCTACCGACAGGAAACGAGGAATAATATCACTGCATCATGGGGGTTAAAGCAGGATTTCAGCTTTATCACCAAAGGGCTTTCCGCTAAATTTATGGCTTCCTTCGATACGAGGACCATATATAGTTTAACAGCTGCCAAAAACTACCAGCGCTGGATACAGATCATAGATCCCAACACCCCCAACCACGAAGGAATGGACAGTGTACAGTACCAGCGGGTATTTCTGGAAACAGAAAACACTCCTTTAAGTATCGGCAGCGGGTCTAACTTCCAGTCTTTCTTTAACTTCCAGTTGTCTGTTGACTACAACAGGGTATTCAGACAAAAACATTCTTTTACCGGTTTATTGCTGGCGCAGCAGGAAACAAGGGTATTACCCAACGACAGGTTGCCTTATAATCTTAGGGGTATCTCTGCAAGAGCAGCTTATGCTTATGATAGTAAATATTTGCTGGAATTTAATGCAGGCTATAACGGGTCGGAACAATTTGCCAAAGGCCGGCGTTATGGTTTCTTCCCTACTATATCAGGAGGCTGGGTGATATCTAATGAAGACTTCTTAAAAAACAGCAATACCATTTCATTGCTCAAGATCAGGGTCTCTTACGGGAAAGTGGGAAGCGATCGGCTTGGCGACCGGCGCTTTTTATATTTAGATGATATACAACGCATTGGTGGTGGTGGCTTTAGTTCATCATTAGGGCGCGGCGGTTATATAGCCGAAAATTATATAGGTAACCCCTATATTCAATGGGAAGTCGCTAAAAAGGCAAACCTCGGTATCGAGCTTGGCCTTCTACATAATGATCTTAACCTGATAGTTGATCTCTTTAAAGAAAGAAGGGATAATATTTTGATCAGCCGCCAAACCATTCCTATGGTATATGGCATTGAGCCTGGCCGCATGGGGCCTGTAAACATGGGCATAGTGGAAAACAAAGGATACGAGATAGAGCTGAACTATCGTAAGGCTATTAACAGAGACTGGTCGGTGCTTTCGAAGCTCAATTTTAATTTTGCCCGTAATAAAGTATTGTTTTCCGATGAGCTTCAATACCCCGAAGACTATGCGTACAGGTATCGCCAAACCGGTTTTCGCCTGGGACAGGTATTTGGCTATAAGCTGCGCGATGGGTATTATTCAAGTTATGACGAAATTGCTGCAGAGGGTTTAAACTATGTAGGATATACGGTAAGACCCGGTGATTTTAAATATGTGGACACAAACGGCGACAAGGTAATTGACGAGCGCGATATGGTTCCCATAGGGTATTCTGCCATTCCTGAATATACACTGGGCGCGGCTTTCAGTATAACATATAAAAGCTTTGATGTTTCCTTTTTATTCCAGGGGAACTTCAATGTATCTCAGCCCCTGTCGGGTTATGGTACGATGAGTACTTCCGATTTCAGGCAACGGCATTTATATGCCTGGACGGCGGAACGGGCTGCAAAAGGTGAAAAGATACTGTATCCCCGGTTAACAACAGGAGGTAGCTCAAGCGAGAACGACTTCAACGAGTTCTTTATAGAAAACCGTGGTTTCGTACGTTTAAAAAATGCTGAAATAGGGTATCGTTTGCCGGCAAAATGGGTACGTAAGATAGGTGGCAATGAAGTGCGTTTTTATGCCAACGGCTTTAACCTGATCACCTGGGATAAGATGCGCACAAAAGATTTTGACCCTGAAATAAATAATTCGCTTAGCTACCCAGTTTACCAGGTATTTAACACCGGAGTGAACATAACATTTTGATTAACCCTCTTACAAACACAAGAATGAAAAATATAACGCTTTATATAGTGCTGATGGCGGTATTGCTGATCGGCGCCTGCAAAAAAGATCCGCTGGACCTTATGCCTGATGGACGCATCACCATAGACCAGGTTTTCAAAGATGAAATGATGGCGTCGGAATATGTAAATTCTATCTATTCCAATATGCAGCATTATGGTACGGCTTACGATTATTGGACCCTGCTGGCTGGCTATTCGGATGAGGCTCACGATAATGACTACCCGCAGGATATGGGTCGCGCTCCGTCCCGCTGGTATGCCGGTGAGCTGAGGCCCAACTGGAATCCTATGGATATACCCGGAACAGTAGGTAGAAACGACGCAACTTCCAATGGTTATTATTATCGTAATGCATGGAAAGCCATTCGTTTGGCTAACGTCTTTCTGGCAAATATTGACAAAACAGTATACGCCAATCCCAATACCAAGCTGCGGTTGATCGCGGAAGTTAAAACGTTGCGTGCCTTTTTTTACCTGGAGCTGATTAAGATGTATGGCGGAATGCCTGTGGTGGACAAACCTTTTACTGAGCAGTTTAAATTTGAAGAGCTTCCCCGTCAATCATTTAAGGAATGTGTTGATTTTATAAAACAGGATTGTGATGAAGCTATAGCGGAAGCTGCATTTCCCTGGCGAATTGTAACGGAGCCCGAAAGAGGACGATTTACCAAAGCGGTTGCGCATGCTGTTCGCTCTCAGGCGCTGCTGTTCAGCGCAAGCCCTTTATGGAACCCTGAGGGAGACGAAAACCGCTGGACACTGGCTGCTGACTATTCCAAACGATCGCTGGAAGCCCTTACAGGAGCCGGTTACCAGTTATATCCACAATACGAGGCATACTTTTTTGGACGGTCTGATCTTAGTCCCAATCCCGGCGATAAGGAAACTATTTATGAGATTAAAACTTTTAACGGTACGCCGGAATTCAGCCACCTTATGTTCAGGATGCATGCCATTCCCACATTAGGCGGCGATAAAGCAGGGTGCAGCCCATCACAGGAGCTGATAGATGCTTATGACATGGCCAATGGTGAAATACCTGTTCTCGGTTACCAGGATGAAGATCATCTTCAGCCCATTATTAACGCAGCTTCGGGTTATGATGATGCCCACCCTTATGTAAACCGTGATCCCCGCTTTTACGCGACGGTTTGGTATAATAATGCCTATTATGGGGAAATTAATGGCAACCCATACTACATTCAGTCTTATGTAGGCGGGGCAGATGGTATTTCAAACCTCATGCAAAGAACGCATAACGGGTACTACCTACGTAAGTTCCGTGATCCAAAGCAATTAGACCCCAATACCGGCACAGCTTTATTTAAAAAATACAGGCTGGGTGAGCTATACCTGAACTACGCCGAGGCTGCTAATGAAGCCTACGGACCTACGGCTGATGTTTACAACGCTATCAATACAGTGCGGGCCCGCGTAAATATGCCACAGTTGCCCACAGGGTTAAGCAAAGACGAGATGAGGGAACGCATCCACAGGGAGCGCAGGGTGGAACTCGCTTTTGAAGAGCATAGGATCTGGGATGTAAGACGCTGGAAAATTATCGGGCAAACCGATAAGCTGACTACCGGTATTGAATGGACAAAAACCGGCGAGGGACAGTTTACCGGTAAAAGAATTGTTACCGCCAGAAGAAAAACCTCAACAGATAATTATTTGATCATCCCCATTCCGCTAAGTGAACTCACCCTGATGCCCTTATGGCAACAAAACCCGGGTTGGTAAATATCGCATAGTGGTATTATTTATTGTTCATTTTTTTGAAACAAAAACATATGTCTGTCAAAAAATATATAATCATTGCATTGCTGGCGGTCGTAACTGCAGGTGTGGGCGGCTGTAATAAAGATGATAATAGCCTGCCTGTTAACAATGCACCGATCCCAAGAATATTGGCATTTGTCCCCGAAAATGCGGGTCCGGGGGATCCCCTCACGATTAAAGGCATGAATTTTTCTCCCGACCCCGAAAAGAATATTATCAAATTTAATCAAACTGTTGTTGTCGCCGAATCGGTGAGCGATACGGCGATTCTTGTAATTGTTCCTGACCTGGCCGTAAAATCTGCGGGTGTAACAGTAAGAAGCAACGGTAAGATTTCCAACAAGAAGAATCTCAACCTGGTTAAGATAAAAAAGTTCCAGGACGATTTTGACCGTGCAGATATAGATTTGGTTGATCAATCCGTTGCGCCTAATCCAATTGGCGATGATTGGGAAATTGTGACAGGAAAATTTGCTTTGGAAGATAACCGGTTGGCCACGCACGTGGGTGGTCTGGAGAGTTACATGCTATATCGTGCACCAGAGGTGGATATGAAAGCCGGAAATGATAATTATTTTAAACTTGGCGCAGATATAATGGTTTCCGGTGGCGGCTCTTTTGGTGGCATAATATTCAACGCCCAGGAAGACAATAAAAGATTTTATCTGTTAAGAACAGCAGGCAGCTTAGTGCAGATGTTGAAAACGGGCGCTAACGGGCTGGGCGATTGGGCTGCTGTGATGATGAGCGAAAATTTTTCGGGGCTTAACGATGATAAAAAATATCATGTGGAAATTATATCTTCTGCTGTCGGGAAATTTGCCATTAAAATTACAGACCCGGATAGCAACGGTACCATTATGGATCGCAGCTTTACTGATAGTGATCCTTATGCTGGCGGGGTTCCGGGCTTATATTATTTTGGGCTTGCCAACCCTACCAATATTTATTTTGATAATTTTTTGCTTGAACTGCAATAACTTTTTTATAAACATCAACAACGCCTGCTTCACTTGCAGGCGCTGTTGTTATTTTAAAATATCAGTATGAAATCTTTTGCTTCTATACTTGCCAGTTGTATAATGCTGGCGGCCTGCTGTAAGAAAATAAATTCAACTACTCAGCCGATTGATCCCGATACAGAAGACCCTGTAGTGACTCTGGTTTCTTTATTGGGTGATAATAATTTTGAAGCAGGGCTGTATTTAAAAGGCGGTGTGAGTGGTATGCCTTCAGCAGGAGAAGTGTTATACCCCTTTGGTAAAAAGAAGGATAAACCTACCTGGCATTTGGCTGAATGGGCCAGTAAATATTTATTGCATCAAAGCGATATGGTAGAAAAAGACGGGGCTAAGTTGTATGAGAACAGGGGTAAGCTGGTTTCGTTTGTTCATGAAGATAATACAACAAAGGTTCGTATGGAGGTGAAAGCCTCGGCAGAATATGATCACCCTCGTAAAAGTGGGGAAGACTGGCCGCATTTATTGATTGAGCAGGAGTTTGTAACAAAGCCTTTTCTTAAATATATAGATGAACTGATACTGAACTTTGAAGGGCGACTGGTGGATTGTGTTTCTAAAATGCCGGACGGCAGTTTTGATGAGGGATTGCATACCGCACAGTTCCAGTTATTCATCACCCTGCAAAATCTTAATCCGCAATCGCCCAGCTATGGCGAGCTGGTATGGTTTGGCGTACCTTTTTACGACTACCGCCGCCGCCAGCAGGAAGTATACGCAGCGAAGGACATAGGGAAAGACGATGCTACGGGTATGTTCATATATAGTATTGGCACCACCGATTATATGCAGGGTAGCTTTCACGATGGCAACTGGATAAAGATTGAGAAAAACCTGAAGCCTTTAATGGTACAGGCGTTTGATATTGCAAAGGAACGGGGATATTTAAAGGGCGCTTACATAGATGATATCCGTGTAAGCGGTATGAATCTCGGATGGGAAGTACCCGGCACTTTTGATGCGGGATTTGAATTCAAAGGTTTCGACCTGAGATACCTGCCGGTAAAAAAATAACAGTGACGAGGTGGGGTGATAGCCGGAAAAAATTACCATTCAACAATTGTTTATTTTGTTTGATAATTCATTCATCATATGTATAGACTAATAGCAGCCGTTGGATTAATGATATTAATATTCCCGAAATTGTCATTGTCGCAAAATGATCGCCCTGCGTGGGAGACTTATATAAATATGCATCATTCTTTGCAACCCTTCTGGAAGGCGGATACGATTTATAATGAAGCGATTCAACCTGTAAAAACCGGTAGTAAGAATGCTAAAGCCAGATTGTTATTCAAAGCAAGCAAGATATTGTCTGTGCAGGATGCTCATTTGCAAAAAGAATATATAAAAGGGAGGGACTGGAAATACAGGAATGGGAAGATTGTGCTTACCGCTACGTCTGCCATTCCTTATTTTACAAACGATGAATTGTTCTTTAAAGAAAAAAAAGCCGGGGTTTCAATGGAAAGCAACAAGGAGGGAAACTACATACTCTTTAGTGAAGGCGGCTTACTTCAGTCCCGCCAGTTGGCTGTTACCTATGTAAAGGAAAAGAAAGAAAACTGGGCGGGAAAAGTTCATGTATATGCCGAAAGGCTGTTGCCTCGAACACTGGCTAAATTAAAAGCCGGAAAGCCGTTGAATATGGTGTTTTATGGCAATAGTATTGAGTCTGGTGCCAACTCAAGCATTACGCTCCATCAACCACCTTTTTTGCCTACCTGGCCGGAGATGATCGTATATAATTTGAGAGATCATTATAGCAGCTCCATTCAGTTCAAGAACAGGTCAAAAGGAGGTATGCTGGCCAGATGGGGACAGGAAAATGCTGCTGCACTCCTGGGGTCTGAAAATCCTGACCTGGTAGTGATCGGGTTCGGCATGAACGATGGTACATTTAAGGTGGAACCGGCTTTGCTGGTTGACCAGATAAAAGGTATTATGCGGGCTGTAAAAGCAACCAATCCTTTGTGCGAGTTTATCCTCATTACTACCATGCTGGCAAACCCCGACGCGATTCAAAGCCAGATACAGAAAGCGTATCAGCAGCCGCTCCTCAAGCTGGAAGGCGTAGGCATTGCAATAGCCGATATGACTGCTGTTCATGAAGAACTGTTGCGCCATAAGGCATACCAGGATATGACAGGCAATAATGTCAACCATCCCAACGACTATCTAGCCCGCTGGTATGCGCAGGTAGTAAGCGCGCTGCTGATCCGGTGATAAGTTTTGCTGTTTCCTGTGTTCCTGCACAGGCTGATCTGCATACCTGAGGCTGATTTTTTTCGATATTTTACGGAGAACCGCCTGCTGTTGTTCGATTTCCTGTTTTATTTTTTATTTTCGGCTTCCGGCATTTATTTAGAGCGGCCGGCAAACGATCATGAATACATTGAGAGCATATATTGGGAGCACTGCCGTTGCGGTGATGATAATGGCAGGGGGTCATGCACAAAAATATATAGCCGATACCGGCTATCAGTTGCCGGATATGCTTGTGACACAATCCGGCAAAAAAATAACTTCTGTAAAAGACTGGGAAAAACAGCGCCGGCCCGAAATACTGGCTATGTTTGAGCAATATGTATATGGTAAAACACCGGTAAAAAACATCCCTTTACGCTTTGTGACTATTTCAATAAACCCTGCTGCACTAAACGGAACGGCTACCCGAAAACAGGTGCGGGTATATTTTTCGAAGGACGAAAAATATTATATGGATATTTTGCTATACCTGCCTAACAACAATAAACCTGCTCCGCTGTTCCTGGGTTTGAATTTTGGCGGCAACCAGGCAATACATGCAGATACGGGGATATTGATCTCAAGACGCTGGTTCAGGTATGGCGAGGGAGCGGCATATACAGATCATCATGCTACCGAAGCTTCCCGTGGCACGCAGTCCACTGATTGGCCGGTAGAGGAAATTATCAAAAGAGGTTATGGGCTGGCAACAATCTATTATGGAGATCTTCAGCCCGACAGCAGCAACAGTGCCAATGCAGGCATTGCTCCTTTATTTTATAAAAATGGTCAGACAAAGCCTGCGCCCGGCGAATGGGGCGCTATCGGCGTATGGGCGTGGGGGCTGAGCAGGGCCATGGATTACCTGGAAACCGATCCGGCGGTGGATGCAAGGAAAGTTGCGGTAATAGGGCATTCGCGCCTGGGTAAAACTGCCTTATGGGCCGGCGCTCAGGATAAGCGCTTTGCATTTGTAATATCCAATGATTCAGGTGAAGGCGGCGCAGCAATTACAAGAAGAAAATACGGAGAAACGATTACAAAGATCAATACGGCTTTCCCGCATTGGTTTTGCGATAACTATAAAGCATATAACGACCGGGAGGACGAATTACCGGTAGATTTTCATGAACTGATTGCTTTGATAGCTCCCCGCCCGGTATACGTGGCCAGTGCATCGAAAGACCAATGGGCGGATCCCACGGGAGAATATCTTTCTGCATGGCATGCCGGAGAAGTATACAGTCTGTATGGGCTCATGGGATTGCCCGGCCCTATCCCCCCTCCGGTAAGCACGCCGGTAGGCAGCGGATCAATAGGATATCATATGCGGGAAGGGGAACATGCGATGCGCCCTTACGACTGGCAGCAATACCTGAATTTTGCGGACAGGGTGTTGAGATAAGTGAGATGGCAGAATGGCTCAATGAGACGTGAACGGGCAATAGTGAATGTCTGCTATGAAACTTACCTCACCTAAAACAATTCATCGGGGTGAATTGCTTTTTAGGCGGAACTTTTCTCAATCTTACATCTCACATTCCCTTTATCTTCATGCCCGGCAACCGTTCTCCGCCTCTCATGCCTATTGTTAGCTTATCTTGCGACAAAACAAAACAATCCATGCGTATCATCTCCTACAATGTCAACGGTATCCGCGCTGCCATCAACAAAGGCTTTCTCGAATGGCTGAAGACTGACCCGGCAGATATTATCTGTGTGCAGGAAACCAAAGCAATGAAAGAGAACATTGATTATTCGGTTTTCAATGCGCTTGGCTATTCAGACTATTGGTATAGCGCACAGAAAAAGGGATATAGCGGCGTAGCTGTCTTTTCCAGGATCGTTCCTGATAACGTCGTATTTGGCACAGGCCATAAAGTAAGTGACGACGAAGGCAGGGTAATCCAGCTCGACTTTGGTGATATCCGGCTGATCAATGCATATTTCCCTTCAGGCACCAGTGGCGGGGAAAGGCAAAATTTTAAATACGAATGGCTTGACGAGTTTTTTATTTATCTTGAAAACCTGCGCAAAACCATTCCTAACCTGATCCTCTGTGGCGATTACAATATTGCACACCGGGAAATAGATATACATGACCCGAAAGGCAACAAAAAATCATCCGGCTTTCTTCCGGAAGAAAGAGCATGGATGGATAAATATTTTGACAGCCGGTGGATAGACAGCTTCCGGGTATTTCATCCGGAACCGCACCGGTATAGCTGGTGGAGCCAAAGGTTTCCCACGGTAAGGCAAAACAACAAAGGATGGCGTATTGATTATATCAATGTCACGGAAAGCCTTAAAGACAGGCTGATGGATGCCGAAATATTCCCCGATGTAAAACACAGCGATCATTGCCCGGTATATGTGGAGATAAAAAGGTAAGGATACATCTGTTGGTATACTGGGTTCAGAACCTTAGCAACAACTGCCAGGATAGTACCCGGTTAAAAAATGCTACCGGGCCGATGGTTCTGGGGAATGCAAAGATTTGTACCGGGATTGAAATCCCGGTGAAATATATTTTATCGAGCCTACGGCTCTGGAACGCACAGCTATAAGAGCCGTAGGCTTGGCAGCATATTGTTTCAACGGATTTTAATCCGTTGCAGATTTCTCTGCACGGACAATTCGTATCTTCCAATTATATATACTCTTCTTGCAAAAATGCCAGTTACAAAAAAAACAACACTTTTGCATCGTATTCTCTGTGAGCTGCATGCAGGACACTTTATCTGAAGTAGTGAAAAACATTAATTGCAGGATTCATCCGTGATTTGCATTATATTTATTTTACAGATGCAGTGGTTTATCAGGCTAACGCTGTATCACAACCTGCATGAATATTGCTAAGATCATTACTGCTTTTGTACTGTTATGCTTTACAGCGGCATCCTCGTTCGCTCAAAAGCATTCCGACAGCCTGTACGTTTTCTCTTCCCGAATACCGCCGGACGCCATCAGTATACATCCGTCTGATCTTCCTTATTTCGGCCATAACGGGCAAAAGATTGATTTCGGGATAGTCACCGATAAGGGCCAATGGTGCTATATCGTAGTTAAAGCAAAATTGCCCGGAGGGAGGCAATATGTTTTGTCTGTTGATAATACCAGTATTGACAGCGTACGGCTGTTCCGGCTGGCCCACGATGGTGCCCGGCAGGAAACTTATACAGGAGGCAATTGGGTACCCTACGACCGCAGCAGGAAATATGTATGGCATACGCTGCTGCTTGGCCCGGGTAACGGGGAGGTGTACTGTCTCGCTGCATTTTATGATCATGGTAAAAATATAAATGTCGGCTGCAAAATAATGACCATTGATGAGCTGGATGCGCTTTATACAGGGTATGACCGGCTGATCTGGTTTTATCTTGGCGTTGTTTTTCTCATCCTCATTGCCGTGCTGTATGGCTGGATCATTTTCAGGAATATTGCGCTGGGATATTATACCCTGTATATCCTGAGTGTTACTGCATGGATACTGGGGCATTACGGCTATTTGTATCCCATGCTCTACCCCCGGTTTCCGGCGCTTAACAGTATAGTAAAGCCCCTGTCCATTTCCTGCGGGCTCCTGTTCTTTTGCAGCCTTTTACATTCCCTGTTTAAAGCCATCCTCCAAAAGGATAAGACCAGCCGGATTATGTTAAGGTGTATAATGTGGTCGGGTATGATCATATCGTTCACACTTATCGCTTACTTTGTTTTACCCAAAGTGCCGGGTATGCCCGCGCTATTCAATGTTGGCTGGAACAGTTATTTTGCGGTTTCATTTGTA
Organism: uncultured Terrimonas sp.; assembly: GCA_964461595.1. GTDB lineage: Bacteria > Bacteroidota > Bacteroidia > Chitinophagales > Chitinophagaceae > Agriterribacter. The sequence continues at coordinate 16,284 of CAYWVB010000072.1, forward strand.
GGTGTACTGCTGGTGCTGGTGCGCCTGTTTGAAAGAAGCATTACGGCCCGGCTGTTCACATTAGCCATGGGGATCATGGTGGCCATGGCGATACAGCAGGTACTGTCAAACTCGGGTTTCTTCTATAACTATCTTCTGAATGAGCACGGCATGCTGCTCGCCAGCATAGCCGAAATGCTGGTGCTTACCTTTGCCACTTTCCGGAGTATATGGGAAGATAAGAAGCGCATATCCCTGCACGTTACACAACTGGAAGAAGTGCATTCCCGCACGCTGGCGCAATTAGTGGCCGTGCAGGATAATGAGCGTAAAAGGATTGCCGGAGAGCTGCACGACAGCATAGGTCCCATGCTGGCGGCAATAAAAATAAATTTTCAGCGTGTAGTGAAAAAGGCCAGGGACAAGGCCCCGGGTGCACTGATCTCTACAACAGAGGATATCATAGACGGCTCCATGGCAGAGATCAGGAATATATCCCACCAACTGATGCCGAAAGGATTATCGGCTAAAGGACTGGCGGCTTCCTTATCCGAATATATTCATAATCTCCGCGAAGTATATCATGTCCCCATACATTTTAAGCACAATATTACTGCGGTGCTGCATAAAGATGTTCAGTTGAACGTGTACAGGATCATAAGTGAGCTGGTTTTAAATGCGGCAAAGCACAGCAAAGCTTCGTGCATTACTGCTTCTGTTGAAACGCCCGAAGGAAATATAGCAGTTGTGGTAGAGGATGACGGGCAGGGATTTGACCCTGTCCAAATAAGCGATACCTCATTAGGGCTGAAAAACATCGAGAGCAGGGTAGAATACCTGAAGGGCAATATACAAATAAGGTCTGCCCCCGGAAAAGGCACCTGCATTACAATAATGATCCCCCGGGGTGTTGACGGGGTTTAAGCCGGGTGGCAGGTTTCAGGTTACAGGTTGTGCAGGTACGCGATGAGTTTATCGTTTGTCGTCTATCGTTTGTCGTCTCACGTCTCACATCATGCATTACAACTTTACCAGCCCCATAGCATTAGCTTTGAGTAACAAGCCTACCCGGTTCTTCACATTGAATTTCTCAAACAGCCTGGCGCGGTAAGTATCTACAGTGGATTCGCTCAAAAACATTTTCGCTGCGATTTCCGTATAGCTTAGATCAGTACACATGTATTGCAGCAGCTCCTTTTCCCTGTCTTTAAGCTCAGGCACCTGGCTCCTGCTTTTTTGCGCTACCTGGCTGCCTATCTGTTTTGTGATAAGCGGCGTATAATAAAACCCGTATTTCACTACAGACTGCAGCGCATTGAACAGCTCTTCCGCTCCCACGCTTTTCAGCAAATATCCTTTCACGCCGTATTGCAGCATTTTGATCACGCTGTTATCATCATTTTCCATAGTGAGCGCCAGTATATGCACCGGCATATTGTTTTGAAACAGCCATTCCGCAACCTCGATGCCGTTCTTTCCCGGCATATTGATATCGAGCAGCAGTATCGCAGGCGCCTGACCGGGCTGCTGCATCATCTCAACGGCCGTATCGCCGTCCTGGGCAGTCCATATCACACTGAATCCCTCGAAATCATTAATGAGGGATTCCAGCGAGTCGCAAAATATTTTATGATCGTCTGCAATGGCTATAGTAGTCATCCTGCTTATAATAGATACTAAAGATACTGAAGATTATAAAGGGGGAAAACATGAAAGCCGTCATGATTTTTCCTGATGAAATTTGGGGTTTATTCCTGAAGGAATCCATGAAATGAAGAAGTAGCTTTGGAAAGACAAGGGTGATCTGCCTGCAATACACAGCCCTTTTACAACAACACAATATCTTCTGAGGCGCCTCCTGCCGTACTGTTAATACCGTAATGTACCCCGTTTTTTATAACAGCTATAATATACAAGTATGAGACGTTTTTGCTTTATGCTTATTTGTCCCTTTATTTTCGCCCTAGCCTCCCGCGCTCAAACCGACAGCGCCGTTGCGAAACCCTGGAAGACGCCTTTTAAAAGAGGCTATATCCGTCTGGGGCTGAACATGCTGGGTAGTGATTTAGATCCTTCCGCTTCCCCGCTGGAAAACATAAAGAAGGGAAACCCCGGCGCAGACAACGGGTATACGCTGGAGTTCGGTCATATCTTTTATTTCCTCAGCCGTAAGGAGCGCCGTATGTTCAATGCCGGGCTCGACTGGACCATCCTGAACCTCGCCTATTCACCGCTGAATAAATGGGAGAAATATGCCGGTAAACGGAGTGAAAATATTGATAGGGGTGGTACCAATCTCAGTGCAGCGGCCATGTCGAGACTGGGCCCTGTGATTGCCATCAACCCGGCGGATAAGCTGGTAATAGAAGCCAGGTTCCAGGTAAGCTATGGTCTGTACCTGCCTGTACTGAGCTATGATATTACCGGCGGCTCCAATGCCGGTTATTCCTTCGGCATGGATAATAACAACGTTTTTGACAGCAAAGGGTTGGGCACCAGCTTCGGCGCTACCATCCGCTACGGCTTCTTTGGCTTTTCTGCAGACCTGTCAAATGCAAAGATCCCTGTTACTTATTATATAGATGAACCGGACAAAAATGAAGTGAACGGAATGGAAAAGATACCCTTTAAAAATTTCCAGGTAAAGGTGAGCTTTACGCTGTAGGGGGATGATGGGTGTAGTACAGTAATGGTAGTAGCCTGAAAAATTTAGTAGAAATAATTGCAGAAGAGTGCTAAACAAGAAGATTTTGAGGAGAGGGAAAGATATTCTAAATGCTTGTAAACGACTATAAACGTTTACAAAGCGAATGAAGTACATATATTTTTGAGTTGGACGATATTTTATGGGTGACATCAAAGCGATAGCAAATAAATATTTAGAGAGTGCAAGCAAATTGCAAGACTCATCCATTAAATATATATTTGGGCTTTTTTTACTTGTCCTATTTTGTTGGGTGTTTGCTGAACAGGTTTTTTATAAAACAAAATATGAAGCTATCCGATTAAATAAGTTAGAGCAAAAAGTTGGACAGTTTAAAAGTATTTCTGGAGAACTATCAAAAAATAAACAAAATGAATATGACTCTTTAAAAAAGAAAATAAGTGTCCAGGATTCTGCCAATACAGAGACTTACAAAGCAGTAGAAGAAAATATCCCGCAAGCCTTAAAATTTCTATTAAAACAAGCAACCAGAAAACCCTTTGGAATTTTACTAACTTCATTAACAACTCTTTTTTTTCTTATTTATTTATTCAATTTAAGGCGAGACTATTTACGAAAATTATCGACAGGCTTACGAATTATCAGGGATGAAGAAGGGTATAATAAAATATTTGACTACAATATTACTATTCCATTTTGGGTTGCACCACTTCCATTAATAACTAAGAATGGAATTGCAAAGTCGGACTTAATAATAATCGGAGGGTTGACTAAAAAGAGAAATAGTCATTATCTATTTATGTGCTTTGTCTTATTCTTTTTTTTACTTGTTCAAGCAAGGCTTTATTTTATTTCTTTAATCACAAACTCATATAATCAAAGCTGGATTTTAATTATTCAAGCCATAGCCTTATTTTTTTCTGTGTCTCTAATTTTAATTTGGCTACTACCATCAACTTTTGAAAATTCATACAATAATGAACAACCGCTTGCCCCGACTTCTAGAAGAAACTTTATTACTACTACATCTTTTTTAGTTACAGGCTTTTTGTTGGGCATATATTCAAAAGCACTAAGTAATAGTATTACAAACAAAATGCTCAAGCCAAGATTTAAAACAAAAAAGACAATCAATAAAATTACAGACTGTCGTGTTATTGAGTTACGAGCATTGGATTTAATCAAACAAAAAAGAATACAAGAGGCTTCTCAAATTATATATTTAGAAATAAGTAGCGAAAAGAAATTTTATTTCTTAAAACATTACATAAGATTATTTGACCTGCTAATTTTACTATGCTACAAAGAGACAAAAATTTATAATGATAAGTTCAAAAAGACAATTAGCCTTGCTAAACGGAGTAATAATAAAATTTTGCTGGCAAAAGCGATAAGTTGGGAACATACTTTAGACAAAGAAATTAAGCAAATAAAAAAGCGAAAATATTGGGACAAAATTGAAATTGTATAGTATGTATGTTAATGTAGACTAGCTCCCTTTTTGGGAGAAGGTGGGGGTTCGACTCCTCCCTTACTATCAAAAAATGCATCGCACAATAACTAAGCTTTTGTTTCGTCTGTAGTACCAGAAATGAAAGCGTTGTTGAATGAAAATTTCGGTAACCTTATTCTATGTTATGGAGCTTTCGCCCAGGTTAGTGTCTCACGAACCTCTATAAAGCACATTCACAATGTAGTGGAATAGTGAGTTATTCATGAGACACGAATCACGGCATAGGAATTAACCCTGCCGGATACAGGCAGGAATTACAATGATCCATATCAATTACCGGAGACTTTTACACCAAAGCGTTATGACATGTCGGATGTTGAGTCTCCAAATTTAATCCCCGGTAAATTATAAATATTTACCTGCCATACTTAAGGCCGCCCTGCTCGATTACGTCTGAAAACATTTTTTATAAACAAACCCTGATGGTATGTTCAACAATGTTGCGCTCGATGTTTTTATCGGACTGGTTTTTATATTTCTCTTATATAGTCTATTAGCTACAATTCTGCAGGAAATAATAGCTACAAATTTCTGTTTTAGATCCAAAATTTTGGAAAAAGCAATTCTTCGAATGCTGGAAGATGGTAAAACCACCTCCACTCCTGCTATCTGGGATAGAATTGTTTCTACTGTCAGGCTCTTTGGAACGCCAAACCTGCTTAAAGGAAAAGATATTGCTACATGGTTCTATGCACATCCTTTAATAAAATATCTTGGAGAAGATAATACGTACAGCAAACCTGCTTACCTGTCTGCTCAAAATTTTTCCAAGGTCATGATTGATTTGCTAAAAGGTTTTGGCAATACGGGTATTAACGATACCCAGGTGGTCGCCAATTCAATAAACAATGAAACCATTTTTAAGATCCCTATAAATGTAGAACATGACAAAAACAACCCTGCAGTAAAGGCAATACTGCACCAGGGGCAGGGAACAATCATTAATGCCCTGGATACCGTGAAAATAAATACAGACACGGCCCTGTTCCTGAAATCACTTTGGCTGGAGTCAGGCGCCGACCTTGATAAATTCAAAGCCGGTCTCGAAAAATGGTTTGATGATACAATGGAGAGGTGTTCGGGCTGGTATAAAAGATATAACAAAACTGTATTATTTGCTTTAGGTTTTATAATCGCAGCTTTTTTTAACGTAGACACCATAGCCATTCACCGCGTGCTTGCTACAAACGATAATGCAAGGCAGGGGCTGGTTAATATGGCAATCAGTAAACAGCAACAGTATGGCGAAATAATCAAAAGTATTGACTCACAAAAAAACAGTAATAGCTCATTGCAGGCACAGGCATTACATTCTGCCGATTCTGTTTATAAGGAAACTTATCAGTTGCTGTCAAAAGATGCAAATGAAGCCGGTACCATTTTAGGATTGGGAAGGCCATGGTGCGATACACTTAAAATGTACGGGGATTCTGCAAAGATGAAATCGGAATTGATACAAATGCAGGCAAAACTATCGGAGATAAATAATAATATGTTGGTGATAGAAGATAGCTTAAAAAGTGAGAGAAATAGGATTGCAACCACAAAGAAAGAAGGTAAGTCTAATCTTGTTAGAAGCGCTTTCAATAAAGATATTCAGCACCTTCAGACGGATTCTCTTAAGCTGAGGAGCAGCTACAATTCACTCAGCCATAGATCTGACAGCGTTAATTATATTGTGCAAAGATGTGAATATATACAAAAGTCTATTGGAGACAGATGGTTTGTATATGCCCCTAATCAAAACGGAGGACTTGAAACATTCATAGGCTGGCTTCTCACCGCCTGGGCGCTTTGCCTGGGCGCACCATTCTGGTTTGACCTGCTTAACAAACTTATCAGTTTGCGCGGCACAGGGACCAAAATTGATCCTTCATCTTCCGGGAGTGCCAACAACGCAGATGCCGGCAACACAACTTCAGCAAACGCTGCCAATACAAGCCCAGTAATAATAAATAATAATCCAAATCCAGTTGAGGAGGCTGTAGGTTAGTCATGTTATTGCAAGTATCAGTTAACAGGTTAAACAGGCGCAGCCAGGTGCCGGCAAGCTTTAGCGATAAAAGCACAGTAATAGGAGTTGTTGAACGTGGGTTTAAATTCGAAGGAGAACAGGTAGCTGGGATTATTAACCCTGCATTGGGCGAATGGTACAAAGATGGCACAGGTTCCTTTTACTGGGGTGGCGGACTCCTCAAATTACCAGGCCGGATAATTTCAAATTTTAAAGACCTGCCAATAAACCTACCTTCTAACTTCAGGTTCGGGATTGATATATCACATCATAATACCCATCTTGACTGGCAGGCACTTAAAGATGCAGGATGTGAATTTGCATTTATTAAAGTTTCTGATGGGGCAGGCACGCCTGATACGCAAGCGCCCCTACATGCACAAAAAGCTTTACAGCAAAATTTCAGGATAGGATATTATCATTTTTGCCATGCAGACATGAAAAGCGGCGGTACGATTGAAAGTGATGCGCAAAATGAAGCCAAAGATGCTATGAGCAGGATGCAAGGCTTGCCAATGGCTGACCTGCCCTTTGTGCTCGACCTGGAAGATGATAACACTCCACTTTCGCCAAAGGAATACACAGACTGGGTAAAAACTTTCATTGCCACAATGGCGCCGCCGTTCACCCGGAAAGGGATCATGATTTACAGCCGTAAAGAATTTCTTGACCGTCGCTTAGAGCCCGACCATGATCTCGGGCAACAGGTTAAACTATGGATTTCACGTTATCCGGAGCACCCTGATATGAATAATGTACCAAGCCCGATAGGCTGGAACGACTGGAGTATATGGCAATATAAAGAGAATGGAATTATAGGAACAGGCAGTCCTCTGGATTTAAATATCATGAAAGACCCCACTCTTTTTTAATACCGTTGTTATGGCATCGTTTAAAGTCAAAGCATCATTATTGAACGTTCGGACCGAGGCAGTAGAAGAGTTTGCCAATAAGAAAAACATTATTGGTAAGCTAAAAAAAGATGCGCCATTTGAAAGCATAGATGAAAAGACAAATAAACTGGGTGTATGGTATAAGGATGCAAATCAACATTGGGTTTGGGGAGAGGGGTTGGATAGTTTGCCAACACCTTTTACCAGTCTGATAAACTATGGCAAAATAGCATTTACCAACATACCAATCAGTATTAAAGCTACAAAAGGTGATAAAGTCAGAATAGCCATTATTGATACTGGAATAAATAAGTTACATCCGGCTTTTCAGAGCGAGAAAATAAAACCAATTTTTAATGCGATTGATAATAATGACAAGTTGAATGATATAAATGGCCATGGAAGTCATGTAGCTGGTATAGTCGGGGCAAGAGGTTTGGCGACTAAAGGGGTAACCGGCATGGCTCCTCTTAGTGAATTGTTACTTATTAAAGGGGTTGATGATGATAAAAGCACTTCTGCTTCAGATTTAAAGAGTGCCCTAAAACACGCTATTGATTTAAGCCCAGACATCATTAATCTCAGTCTGGATATACCTGAAGAAAGATTTGGAATAATAGAAAATGAAATTAATAGGGCAAAAGATAAAGGAATTATCATTATTGCTGCTGCTGGCGAAAATGAAAGATTAACGGAAAATGAGGACATTTTTTGTCCTGCCAGTAAACCAGGAATTACCGCAGTTGGAAGTTGCGATGAAGCCTTTTTAAAGGGCGATACAATATTTAATAAAAAAGTAGATTATATAATACCTAATTATTCTTATTGGTCTTGTTCCAATGAAGCAAAAGTTTATTCTCAGGAATCAGGAAGTAGCATGGCCACAGCCTTTGTTACGGCAATTATTTCCCTTATAATTTCTTTTGGAACGCATGACAAGGAAGAAATTCTTAAATCTCTGGAAGATCTATCGCTACCTATTTCCCAATTTTCTGCTGGACAAATTTGTTTATTAAATCCTTTAAAATAATTATACATGAACAACAGCCTACCCATGTTATTCTTTTTAATCCTTGTTTCGACAGGCATTAAAACGATTGCACAAAATTCTTATCATGATGCTATGAAATTAAAAAAATATACGAACAAAGATGGAGATTTAAAATCTACAGAAGACTCCGTGTATCTTATTTTAGATGATTATATACAACCCAAAAAAAAGAATACAATTCACGAAATTGATAGTATTCTAAGAAAGAATAAAAACCCGTTCTTCATTTTTTCAGGAGCTGCAAGGAGTCAGGTAAACGATAATAAAACAGGATCTTTTTTTAGAGGCATTCTTACTTCAGTCGGCAATCTTGATGTAACCTCCATCGCCGACGGCCTTGCACAATTCTTAATCAAGCGAGGCAAAGAAGAATTAAATATTGCATTCTTTCAGCATATGCAGGATTTTTTGGAAAAAAATGTGGAAGCCAAAACATTATTCCCATCCACTGCACAATTTTTGGGGAAAATAGCTTCATACCGCTATTCAGAATTTTTGCCTACACTGCGGGAAGCTTTTTACAAAGACATTAATAATCTCATAGTCAATCTTAATATTTTAATTGATCTGCCTAAATACCAGCGTTTATTAAAAAAGCTTCCTGAAATACGGGTAGCCATACGTTCAGCAAAAGTTATCAGCGAGCTTTCCCAGCCCGATTCTTCCATGCACCCCGCGAACCTGATAAATCATTTGGCTTCATTAAGCGAGTGGGGTGAAATGAATATTAATCTACAAAGTTCCTGGAGTGTGTTGGATAAAATTTCAGAAAGTGTCAGAGAAAAACCGTATATAGTTGATACTACTTATGATACCACTAAATCAATAACATTAAAAGAAATTAGTAGAGTGTTACCCGGTAGTACTATTACTGATACAGTAAAAACTATGAAAGGTTTTTATAGTTTGAAAAGAATTATTACATCAGATACTTTAGTAAAATTTGATACTACGATTAACTTAAATGTGGCACAAAAATTTGGTACTACCGTTAATAATAAGGTAGCCTGGATTAAATTCAGCGAATTCAACGAAAATATCCTACGCGATACTATCGC
>CAYWVB010000073.1:0-22699 GCA_964461595.1 uncultured Terrimonas sp.
GTAGGGAATTGTTTCTGTCATGTGAATAGGAAAGCTTCTATCTTCGGGGAATAAGAAAAAATCCTGGCTACTGTTTTTTTGCAAAAATGTTGTTAACTCGGTTTTGGTTACCGGAATTTCCATCGGATAAAAACTATGAAAACTGTTTTGACTCTGTATCGAGATTGTTTTGGCCTTTTGAACTGTAGTTTTACTAACCGCTTTCTTTTTCCACTCAGGGTCATAATCCTCCGAAAGCTTTTCATACTTTACATCAGGGAACCATGAAGAGCCGCCTATTTTGCCCGGCATGTAATACAGGTAATACCTGCTTTGCCCTGAAACAGGTTCGAATAATATGGTGCAGGAGTCTTTATCCTTTTGCAGGCAATACATATTCTTCACCCTTTCACCAGTTAATTCATCTACTAGTATCAACCCCTTATCATCCACATTATCTAATCTCCGCCAGGGAATCTCCGCTTTAACAACATCCGAAGGATGTTCTACATAAATAACAGCGCGATGATTTCCCAGGGTTTCATGATCCCATTCCCCGTTACCGTAAGGAATTTCCTGGCTATAAGCAGTAGCAGTAATAACTGAAAATATCAGACATGTTAATGCTCTGGTGTATATTGCAGTTTTGTTCTTTTTATTATTGATGCACTCTTTTTTCACTTATATCGATTTAACTGGTAAATAAAAATGATAGCTATGGCTGTCTTCTACCGGTAAAGATTCCACGCACTTACTCCAACTCCGGGAGCGGTATCACCAAAGCCAATACCGGGCACTACCAGGATATCAACTTTTTTTTCTTCGCCAGGTAACAGTATGAAGTAGTTGTCTTTAAAATAAACTTCATTAGGTTTTCGGTCACATTTCAACTGCACAAATAAGGCGGGAACTTCAGAAGTGTTTTTCAGCTTAGCCCTGTAGCAATTCATTTCATCACTCCCCCATTGTGTTTTATTATGGTACTTCACATCAAATTGCAATTGAGTTTCGGGCGCCTCCAGCATTGAATACATATAGGCTTTCCGGTTCCCACCACGGATTACACCTCCAACAGAAAAAGTATAAGTTTCAGAAGCGATAGTATTGTCGTTTTGTCCAAGCAAATCAAATCGAACCAATAAAACTTTATTATTCCATTCTTTGTTGGTGGCAAAATTAATTTGGGTTACCTGCGAAGAAGACAAGGGATCGATTTGAAGGTTTTTATCATCCCTGTAATGAACTTTTCCATCCAGATCCATAATTACTATTTTTAGTTTTCCTGAAATTTTTACCTTTCTGGCGCTGGTAGCAAAGACGGGCAGTTTTAACGTATCTCCTGAATTAAGGAGCATGGAATTATAAATTGTACTGATGTCTACCTGAGCATAAGAATGACGGGTATAATATAAAGCCTGTTTAGGTAATCCATAATATTCAACAATCGATCCGTGTGCTGCATTAGGCCAGGGCTCATTCAATGTCCACATAAAGCTGCCACTCCGGTGCCATTTTGCTCTACGATGTGATTGATTGGCATAACGCAATCCTTCCGCCTGCGAAAACTGGCTCACTTTAACCTCGTTTTCCAGGTTGGCAGGTTTACCAAACAAAGGATGATAAATCTCCGGTTTAAGCCAATCTGATGTTGTATAAGCCTCAAATCCGTTATGCCATTGCCATACAGAATCTTTTGATGAAATGGGCCATAGGTTTTCTTTCGGTATAATCCGCTTCAACGTTGTTACAGACGAGGCTCCTGATGCACCATATTCAGTCCATTCCACCGGGTTATCAGGTCCTACAGTTAACGGGTATCCTGTATTATATACACTATACTCACTATTAAAGTCGAACCAGTGAGGGCCATGCCTTTGATATTCGCACACCGGATCTGCGCCTATAACATGACGTGAGGAATCAAGTTCTTTACAAATGTCTTCAAACTGTTTTACCTGTAAACTGGTTTGCCGCGTAATATATAACTCATTCCCAAACCCATAACGAAATACAGATGGATGATTAATTAACAGCGGCATTACCTGTTGCTGCTCTGCAGCGGCATTTGCAAGTATTTGCGGGGTTTCTAAAGGCAGTGCACCGGCATGGGGCATTTCCTGGAACACCAGTATTCCATATTGGTCACATAAATCATAAAACTCCTGCTTTTCAATTAAACCTCCACCCCACACCCTAAAGGCATTGAAATTGGCTAATGCTGCCATCCGGATAAGGTGAGTATATTCTTTTTTACCCGGACGCCCATACAACAAATCCGGCGGTAACCAATTGCCACCATGCAGAAAAACAGGCATGTCATTTATCCTAACCAGATAGCCCGACAAAGAATCTTTAGGAATATCCTTTTTACCAGAGCCAACCGGTGCAGCATGTGAGTACCAGGTCATCTCTTTATAATTATCAGCATCGGGATTTGCAACAATCTTTATATCACGAACCCCAAATTTAGTGGAGATCCGATCTAATAATTTCCCTGTTTTTTTATCATTAGCAGAAACAGTTAATTCATAAATATTTTGTGCCCCATAGCCGTTAGGCCACCAGAGAGCCGGATTTTTAATGTCAAGCGAGAAAGTGATCCTTTGATTGCCATCACCTGCTTTAATTATTTTTGAAACAGATCGTTTTGCAAAACCAGGGCGAAGCGAAGGAACAGTATAAGTAAGCGTAACCTCTTTTGGATTTTTTGTATGAATATCAACAGTGGTATGAAGTTTTGCTTTAGTATAAGGTTTGTGGGTTTCTGTTTGTATAAGTAACCTGTCAAGAAAAAGCTGATCACTGGCTATAAGGGTTACATTTTGCCAAATTCCCATAGTCCAGAGAGGTGTGCCCCAATCCCACCCGCTCATTGTACGGCATTTCCAGTATTTCAGAGTATTGGATACCTCATCCATTGCATATTGCCGGTTTATTTGAGTACGTGGAGCAAATAACTTTTTTATAATATTTTCAGGTGCCGGCTCAATTAAAATAATGAGCTCATTGGGCGCTCCGATTTTTACATTATCTGTTACATCGAACTCAAAAGGAGTAAACTGACCTTCATGTCGTCCAAGATATTGCCCATTGATCCATACTTTTGCAGCATAGTCAACAGCAGCAAAATGCAGCCTTATTTGTTTATGCTTCCAGGTATCTGCTACAACAAAACTTTTGCGATACCACCATTCCTGCAAAGGAAGATCATAAGCTTTCTTTGCATTCATCGCTATAAATAAATCGGGCAGTTTTCCTGCACGTTCCAGGTCCCAATGTATGTCGCCAGGAACTTTTGCAGATATTATGTCTTTTTGAGGGTACCCATTTTTGTAAAACCCCTGTGCTTCACCTACACCCGAACGAGCAGAAACCAGTTCCCAATCTTCTCCGTTCAAAGAATGTATGTGCCTTCCCTGCCCTGGAAAAGGTTGTTGACTATCCTGAGACTTACCCGAAAAAAAACCAACAAGCGAGAATGCTATCAAATATAACCTGTGCATCATTAAAGTATTATTGAGGATGTAATTGTAAGTATCCTAAAGGATACCTTCCTCATAAAGCAATATTACCTACACTTATACGACTACCCTATGCAGAATTTGACCATTTCTAATACTTTATTTAACCCTGGAGGATACAAGAATGATCTGGAATCTGGCAACCCCGCTTAATTTGCAAAAAAAGTATTATACATAGGAATAAAACAGGTTGTCCTAACATAGAAGTACTTCTACATTTACCTGCTCTATCAGGTTTATTAAACGGCAGAAGAAAAACAATTATGAATCGTTCGGAAAAAGAGTTTCTTTCAGAAAGTGACAAAAAAGCTTTTGACCTTGACCACAGAAGGAAATTGAATTTTTCATTAAAGCAAGCCGATGATGCTTATAAAAAAGGTAAAACACAATTTTCAGATTTAGAAAGAGCTAAAAGGCTGGCAAAAAATATAAAATGGGATGCTATTGAGAAGCTGGACACTTATCTTCTTGAATTTGAAACAAATTTTGTACAAAATGGAGGAAGAATTATATGGGCAGAAAATTCGCAACAAGCTTTAGATGAAATTTTGAAAATTTGCAAAAGCAAACAAGCCAGAACTATTGTAAAGAGTAAATCTATGGTTACGGAGGAGATTCATTTGAATCAATTCCTCACGAAACACCAAATAGAGGTACTGGAAACTGATTTAGGAGAGTACATTCAACAATTGGATAACGAACCTCCTTATCATATTGTTTCACCGTCTGTTCACAAAAGCAAAGAGGATGTAGCAAAGCTGTTTCATGAAAAACTGCAAACCGAGCCCAATCTATCTCCGGAAGAATTGACCCAGGTTGCCAGAAATACATTAAGAAAGAAGTTCAAAGATGCTGAAATAGGAATTACCGGGATAAATTTTATACTACCTGATATAGGAGGGGTTTCTGTAACAGAGAATGAAGGCAATGCATGGTTGTCTGCTAGTTATCCTAAAACGCACATAGCTATTACAGGAATAGAAAAAGTAATACCATCTGTGCATGATCTGAATCTTTTTTGGCCTTTGCTTTCCACACACGGATCTGGTCAGCAAATAACTGTATATAACAGCATCTATACAGGTCCGCGACAAAAAAACGAAGTTGATGGACCAGATGAAATGTATGTGATACTCCTAGACAATCGCCGTACGAATATTCTTGCAGATGTAACAGCACGGCAAAGCCTTTATTGCATTCGTTGTGGGGCATGCCTAAATGTTTGCCCAGTATACAAAAACATCGGTGGGCATGCATATAAATCTACTTATAGCGGCCCTATCGGATCCGTTATTTCACCCTACTTAGATACAACAGGGCAATTCAAGCACCTTAGTTTTGCGTCTTCGTTATGTGGCGCATGCACCGAAATCTGTCCTGTAAAGATTAATCTGCACAACCTGCTTTTATACAACCGTCGTACTTCGGTAAAAGAAGGCAACATTTCTATAGCAGAAAAATTAGGATGGAAAATATGGGAAAAAATCAGCCTGAACCGTATGCTAATGAATTGGCCCGGCGGTGGATTTAAAAATTTTTTTATTAAACGACTATTCAAAAAATCCTGGGGTAATAAAAGGGCCCTTCCCTCTTTCTCTAAAAAAAATTTTAATCAATTATATAAGGACCGTGCAAATCACAACAATGTTTAGTGAACATTTTTGCAATAACAATTATTAAATATGCATAGCGCAAAAAAAAATATTTTACAAAGGATAAGAACTGCATTGCAACAAAAAGAAGAAAAACCATTTCCTGATATTTCAAATACTTTCTCATTATTTCAAAACAATCAACATGCCCTGAAAGATCTATTCATAAAAATGTTTACTAAGCTTGACGGACAACTTATCTTTTGTGAGAGTAAAAAAGAGCTCAATGAAAATCTTGAAAAGCTAATAATAACAAAAGGGTGGACAAAACTGTATTGCCCTACTCAGTTATTGGTTAAAGAGATAGACTCCTCAAGTATTTCTTTAATGAAAACGAACACAGCAGCAGAAGCGGATGTAGGCATCACCGATTGTGAATGCCTGGTGGCCAGAACGGGTACAGTAGTACTGAGCGCCGCGCAGGACTCAGGAAGAACACTGCCTGTATATTCTCCAGTGCATGTGGTAATATCATCTGTAGATCAGATTGTGAATGACATAAACGATGCCATACAGTTGATCAAAAAAAAACATCCAAAAAAAATGCCTTCAGCTATTTTTTTTGCATCGGGACCCAGCCGTACTGCAGACATTGAGAAAAAGTTAGTTCTCGGTGTGCACGGGCCAAAGGAAATATATTTGTTGCTGCTGGGCGGCGAATACTACAATAAGCAAAACACTAATATATAATATCACATACATGGAGGTACAACTTTTTATACCTTGTTTTATTGATCAGGTTTTTCCACACACCGCTTTCAACATGATAAAAGTATTAGAAAAAGCAGGCTGCAGCGTTAGTTATAACCCTAAGCAAACCTGTTGCGGTCAACCTGCCTATAACGCCGGTTGTTGGGATGAAAGTCGCCAGGTAGCTTCAAAATTTATTAATAATATCAATACGAATGGGTATGTGGTAGCTCCAGGCGGGTCCTGCATAGGCTTTATTCGTAATCATTACAAACATCTTTTTCCTCCAAACAGTTTTTTAGAGGAAGAATACGGAACGAAAATGTATGAATTTTCGGCATTTCTGACAGACGTACTTGACTTTGATGACATAGGTGCTACTTTAAACGCAGTAGCTACTTACCACGATGCCTGCGGAGCATTACGCGAATGTGGCATAAAAGAAGCACCAAGAAGAGTCTTGTCGAAGGTGAAAGGCTTGACATTAAAAGACGCTGAAGATTGTGAGGTTTGTTGTGGCTTTGGGGGAACATTTTCGGTTAAATTTCAATCAATCTCTATTAGCATGGCAGAACAAAAAGTGCTTAATGCTGTTGAATTAGGAGCAGAATACATTATATCTACTGATTACTCCTGCCTGCTACATTTGGATGGTTATATCAAAAAAAAGGGGGTTAACATTAAAACAATGCACATAGCTGATGTTTTGGCATCGGGATGGTAACAACAAGCAGCGCTGAAATTAATATAACGATTGTAAAAGCAACTAAATTCGTGCTATGACCATAAAAAAAAGTATTACTGCTTCCTCAACAAAAAAAAAGGAAATTGACACGACTAATATTAAGTATGTATATTTTGTATCTATCGTTGCAGCGGTAGGAGGATTATTATTTGGATATGATACCGCAGTCATTGCAGGAGCTATTGGATTTCTTCAAACTAAATTTTCATTATCCGCTGCTATGACGGGATGGGCGGCATCAAGCGCTATATGGGGATGCGTACTAGGGGCACTGTTTGCGGGGTATTTAAGCGATCAATTTGGGAGAAAAAAAATTTTAATCATAACAGCCATCTTTTTTGCAGGGTCTTCTGTAGCTTCTGCTGTACCTGAAAATCTTACACAATTTGTATTGGCAAGATTCATTGGCGGTATAGGTGTGGGCGCAGCCTCCATACTATCCCCTTTGTATATTTCAGAAATTGCTCCTGCAAAAATCAGAGGCACGCTTGTAACCTTGTACCAGATAGCTATAGTAGTAGGCATCAATTTAATTTATTTCATCAATTACCTGATTGCCGGAATAGGCGACGAAGCCTGGAATGTTGATACAGGTTGGCGCTACATGGTCGGATCGGAAGTTATTCCATCAGTAATATTTCTTTTATTACTGCTTCTGGTACCAGAAAGCCCACGTTGGTTAGCGAAAGCCGGCAAGGAAGAGTCTGCCGGAAATATTCTAAATAAAGTAAATGGCAATATTAAAGGAGGTGAGATACTTCAGGAGATAAAAAGCAGCTTGAATGAAGAACGGGGAACATTCAGTGAGCTTCTTAAACCCGCACTTAGAAAACCAATGATCGTAGGCATAATGCTCGCTATTTTTTCTCAAATTACCGGTATTAATTCCATCATATATTATGCCCCCGAAATTTTTAAAAGCGCTGGGTTTGCAACAGAGTCTGCCTTTATGCAAACAGTAATTATAGGTTTAATCATTACACTTTTTACTTTTGTTGCTGTTTTCTTTATTGACAAGATTGGAAGGCGAAAACTATTACTGTGGGGCGTATCGGGAATAATGATATTTTTAATGGCAATAGGCATGGTATATTATTTCAACTGGACAAAAGGTCCATGGTTGCTGATATCTATACTTGGATTTATTGCCTGTTTTGGTGCTTCACTCGGCCCTATTCCATGGGTACTCATGTCTGAAATATTTCCTACTAAAACCAGGGGAGTTGCTATGTCAGTATCTGTGCTTCTGCTTTGGCTATCCATAGTAGCCATCACGCAGTTTTTCCCTATGCTGATGGAAGCTATCGGCGGTGCATACACGTACTGGATATTCATGATCAACGCCTTAATTCTGTTGATTTTTATCTGGAAGAGCCTGCCGGAAACAAAAGGAAAATCACTTGAAGAAATAGAAAAAAGCTGGAAACATAATCATGAGGCACCCCTTGACGGGCACTCCATGGTACTGACCTCTTAATAAATTATATTCGCAATCAACAAAAGTACAAAGGCATAATTTTTTTCGATGAGCGCATATTTGAAAAGAACCACTCAATTTGCAACTGGCCTCGATCATCCTGAGTGTATTGCTGTTCATATAGATGGTTCTGTATGGGCAGGCGGTGAGGCCGGGCAGGTATACCGGATTTCGTCTGACGGTAGCGAGGTAAAAGAAGTAGCCAATACAGGAGGATTTATTCTGGGCATCGCTTTTGACAGGGGGTGCAATTGGCTAGCAATATGTGATTCGGGCCATAAATGTGTATGGAAACTTGACCTGTCTACAAACCAGCTTAGCATCTTCAGCAGCGGTGGCGCATCTCATAGCTTTCGTATTCCCAACTACCCGGTGTTTGATTCCAACGGGAATTTATATGTATCTGAAAGTGGTGCATTTGGGAAAGTTGAAGGCAAAGTATTAAAATTTACACCTGACGGACAAGGCCAGATATGGCATAATGGCCCCTTTAGTTTTGCAAATGGAATGGCATTAGGCATGAACGAAACTCATTTATATGTAGTAAGCTCATGGCTACCCGGTGTTGAGAGAATATCAATTAATAAAGACGGAACTGCAGGAGAACGGGACGTTTATTGCACCTTACCTCAAACGGTTCCGGATGGTATCGCCTTCGATACAGAAGGAAATTTATATGTTTCCTGTTATACGCCCAATGCCATTTACAAAATTTCTCCCGACCGAACTTCTATATTATTAGTAGATGATTGGGAAGCACTCACACATTGTCAAACCCAACCAATATCGCTTTCGGAGGCGAAAACATGGATCAACTATTTACTGCAAACCTTGGGAGATGGCATATTAACAAAATAAATATAGGAGCAAAAGGATTACCATTAATATCACACTTAAAAAGTAAGCAATGAGTTTCGAGAATAAAGTAGTTGTAGTAACCGGCGGTGCCAAAGGAATCGGAAAATCCTGTAGTGAATTGTTTCACAAGGAGGATGCCCGTGTTGTTATTCTAGATGTGGACGAAGAGGAAGGCATAGCACTTTCAAATACTTTAGGAGAGCGCTCTTTATTTATTAAAACGGATGTATCTGTAGAGCAAGATGTAATAAATGCGGTAGAAAAAATAAAATTGCATTTTGGGAATATTGATGTATTGGTTAATAATGCAGCCATACAATATTTTTCTACCGTTACGGATTGTAGTGCTGCTGAATGGGACAGAACCTTTTCTATAAACATAAGAGGAGGGTTTCTTTGTGCTAAATATATGATTCCCTCTATGCAACAAAAAGGAAGTGGGGTGATTGTAAACATATCCAGTGTTCAGGCCTTTGTAACTCAACACCAGGTAGCAGCGTATGCCACATCCAAAGCAGCCCAGGTTGCATTAACAAGGAGTATTGCAATTGATTATGCACCATCTATACGATGTGTTGCCGTTTGTCCCGGCAGCGTTGACACACCTCTGTTACGTGGCCTTTTAAGTCAATCACCTGATCCTTCAGCGGTATTAAAAGAATGTGAAAACATGCACCTTGTAAAAAGAATAGCCGATGCTCGGGAAATTGCCTCCTTTGTTGCATACCTGGCAAGCGATAAAGCTTCTTTTATCACAGGGCAGGCTTTTAGAATAGATGGAGGACTTGGTATCACAATTCAGGGATCAAAAAAATAATACCTTTCCCATTTGAGTAAATTTTCAACCCATGAAATTGATAATAACCAACTATTATTTCACCATAGATTTAAATACAATCAGGGGACACGCTACCGTAGTAAGATAGATCGGGTTTTGTCGGTAACCCGATTTATTGAAGCATTCGTATGGAGCACCAAAATCAGATCCTTTTCTATAATCGTTTTCCCTCAGATCATTTATAAATTCCGCTGCAAGATCAGCCGCTGCTTTTACATCCACCTTACTAATAGCATAGCAAACCCACCCTGTGGGGGTACCCCAATAAGCGCCATTTTGATATACATCCTTAGCAACCCCGGTAAATTCCCACGCCGATTGTTCACTAAAATCGTCAGAAGAAAGTATATGACGGATATTGCCCTTATAGCTTAGATTACCCGATATGTAAGCCTTGGCCAGCATATGGCAAGCATTCTTTAAATACTCACCTTCTAACATCCCAAAATAAACAGCTAACGCGGTTGCCCAAACATCTGCCTGATTACTCTTGCCGGTTGATGCTCGTATCATTCCTCTATGGTCTATAAATAGATCAGGTAAAACCTGCTTTATAGTCAGGGCGATTTGTTTATACTTTTCAGCCTCCCCACTATCATTCAGCATCAGGAACATTTCTGCCAAT
Organism: uncultured Terrimonas sp.; assembly: GCA_964461595.1. Taxonomy (GTDB): domain Bacteria; phylum Bacteroidota; class Bacteroidia; order Chitinophagales; family Chitinophagaceae; genus Agriterribacter. Next base: position 10,386 of record CAYWVB010000073.1, read on the forward strand.
TCATTAGCTGCCCGAAATTTTAATATTGAGGCTATGCTAAGTTGACCTGTGATTTTAACAGCATCTCTAAATCCGAAATCAACGCCCCTAAACAGATCGTTAGCATACACGATATGCGTCTTTTTATCGGAAGGCGGTACATTGAAAGACATTTTAAGCCTGTCAATTAATTTGATACCATTTATTTGCTTTAATAAGAATTTAGGATCCCTTATATACTTAGCGTAATAATATGCCATATGTATAAAAAAAAACTGATCGCAATATGGTGGTAAAGTACCCCACTCTTCAACACCCTGGTCTTCATAACTGTAGGTTCCTGGGAAATAAATAGGAAGTCCATTGTCAATTCGAATATGGTCCGCAACAGATCCTACGGGAATGAGACTACCGCCCTTTGTTATCCAGGCCTGATCACATTGTGTTAGTGCTGTTATTGTCAACATATGGCGTTGTTCCTGTTCTGAAACCAATCCAGTTTCAAGTGCCATCGCATAGTCACGAATCCAGAAAGAAGGATAAGCATTTCTTCCTCCTGGTCTTATTAGCGTACCTTGTGTATTATTTGATCCAAATTCAGTTGAAATGAATTGTCCGGGATAGATCCGCGATTCATTTAATACATCCTTAGTCATTTCCTCAAGGAATGCTATATCTGCTCTTTTTATAAAAGAACTATTAGCAGGCTTTTGGGCAAAAACCATAGAGTATTGGAATACCAGAAACATCAGAATATATTTCATCAAGTACATTTTTGTAGATATTGAAGCTAGTAAGAGATTCTCTAAAGGATTTGATTAAATTTAGTGGCGACATTTGATCATCCTTCTATTGCATGTTTAACAGACTGTTACACTCAAGCAGGCACAGACATTATTTTATGTACAGGTTCCACAAAATGGTCCGCAGACGTATCTATTCTATAGATACTTTTTTTACATATATAGAAGGTGTCATATTTTTTATGGCTTTAAATTGCCTGTTAAAATTTGAAATATTATTAAACCCTGATTCATAACATGCTGAAGCTATATGTTTATCTTTAACTAACAATTTGCATGAGTGTCCGATTCGCACTTCATTTACAAACCTGGTAAAACTTTTTTTATGAACACTTTTAAAATACCTGCTGAAAGAAGAAGAATTCATATATGCCAGTCGGGCTGCTTCCTCCAGTGAAATTTCTTCTTTAAAATTAGTCATAATATATTCATATACCGAAAGCAGTCTGTCTTTATGCATGCCTACGAAAGAATCCATATAACCAGAATTACAAAGTATTTTGTAATCCTTCCGTGTAGACAACATCTTCAAAACATCAATAAAGAGCATAATTCTTTCATATGGCGTACCTTTAACCATGCCTGTCATTTTTTTGATAACAGGATTATTGCCCTTACCAGTAAATTTGATTCCAAGTTTAGCTCTCTCCATCACATCACGTATATCAGACATTTCTGGAATATCAAAAAAACCACCACAAAAATTATCGAAAAAGTGGATGATATATGCCCTGGATTTCAGAGTGGAATTACTATCAAAAAAGTACTCATCATTTAGCCAAAGATGCGGAACATTTTTTCCTACCAGAACGATGTCCCCCGGTTCAAACCGTTCAACACTGTCTCCCACAAAAGCTGTACCGGTGCTTTCTACAATCAGGTTCAACTCTAATTCAGCATGGTAATGCCAAACCTTCAAAAAATTATGGTCACAATAATTTTGAAATGAGATTGAGCTATTGCAATCCACAACCCGTCTAATTAATTGAGACTTCATTTACTTTAATTTTATAAGAGTTTTCTGCTCAAAAAGATAAGATTATTCTTATAAAGATCAAAAAGCTATGACAAATTCTTCTAACAGTATGCATTTAATTATCACAAACAATTATATCAAAAAAAGGCATCGCCATATATTGATAATATTATCTTTTTACTCCCGGGTCTTTATGCCTGAGCTTGTATTGAGATAAGGTGTAAATAGTTCTGGCAGGAATTTGAATATTAAGTACACCGTTTTCTGGTAATACAATCTTCTGTCCTTCCATTTTATACTCCGGCCTTGTTACTTCTACCTCGTTTGCCCTATAGAGATATAAAGATATATCTGGTTTTCCTATAAGTTCATATTCAATATTTTCAGGTTGATCTGATAAATTCAGAATATATGTTGTTATTTTACCTGTTGGACTTTTGATGCTTTGTGATAAAATTTTTGGACTACCCATTTTTGTGGTTTTAATAACATCAGAGTTTTTAGCGCAGAACCTTGTAATAATACCAAATCCATAAAAAGCCGCCGGTTCAATCTGTACATCTTGCAGGTATTTTTTATTCTGCCTGTCCCATGTATGAATTAATTGCCACTGCCCGTCAAGATCGCCCCTGTTTGTATAACTCCAACGGCTAAATCCGGAAACCCCTGCCTCTAGCCCTTTGAGAATGGTTTCAGCATTTGATATAGCCGCGTTAAATGATTTTGGCCCTGGATTTTCATCCTGCCAGCCAAGTGCCATATTACCCATCTCAGAAAGGAAGAGAGGCTTTTGATGGGTATTAGCCCACTTTACCCAATCCGAAAGTATAATCTGTCTTGCGCTGTCTAACGCTCCATATATATGAATATCATAAGCACCTATGTATTCATTAAAATCAATTCTTCCGGCATCAAACCGTGGAAGCTCAGTCCAATCCGGAGCTGATATCTGCAACGAAATAGATCTTTGATCTAAAGCCGCTCTTACTGCTTTTAATGCCGGTGTTATCGAAACTTCTTCATCACCTTTATTCCACCAGGCAGGAGGTTCATTGCTGATACAAAGCCATTTAATACAGGTATATTTTTTTACGCTTAACAGGTGATTTACAAGAGTGGCAAGGCCATTGGCAAAATCGTTTACAGATTTTGGAGCACTCATTAATGGCTGCACTCCAGGATACGAATTCCACTTTACATTGGCCCACATCTGTCTCAGAAAAACGGTAACATTATTTTTTTGTGCCCAATCGAGTATTTTATACAACGCAGTCATTTCCTCATTCTCCCAATCAAACATGCCTCTTTCAGGTTCATACATTCTTGCGCTCAACTCAACAGATACCCAACTCATGCCAAGCCAACTGGCATAATCCCACATTTTTTTCCAACCTGCTTCATGAGTTACAGGTGGGTTTCCACCCCATGCGCTCCCCCGGGAATTTTTATACCGGTATGCCCATTTATATTCCGGAGATTCATCAATTTTATCAAGGCTCTCTGAATGCCACGAGGCACCAATACCTTCAAGACGTGCCTGCACATATAACGGGTTCACCTGAATTTTTGTTTTACCTGAACCGGTTTGCCCTTGAATAGCTGAAAAACCTATACCCATAACCAACCCAAATACTAACAATAATTTTTTCATCTAATACACTATTTTATTACAATGCATGATTTTCAATAACTACAATTTATTTGATAACCAACCACGTAAAGCCGCCAGCTTTTACATTAACTTCAACTTCAGTTTCTCCTTTTTGGTTGAGTGTATGTATTTTGAATTCGCCTTCTTGTTCGCTAATATGAGCAGCCGACCTCAGCCCTGTATAATACAACGGAATAACTAGCTTCTTTTTAATGTCATCATCTGTAGGATTAAAAACAATAAGCATCCCTTTTGTATCAAGTTCCGGATTTACATGTAGCATTGCGTCCAGCCCTCTGCCGGTTGGTCTTGCTATGTGAATAATGTCAGACGTTAATATCTTCCTGTGCTTTTTAAACCAGCCGATCCATTTTTGTAACATTGCTTTTGTTTCAGGTGTATCATACAAACGGTTTCCCCGTATGGTGAATTGGCAACCGCTTGCCAGGTATTGAAACAGAGCCGCTTCATATCGATCGATATTTTTCGCCAATGGCTCTAGACCGATAGCGGGATCACCCGAATAAAAACCTACCAATTGCAAGGTCATCCAACCCATAGTAGGTGTTTTATACCATGTACCATCATAAATGTATTGACGGCCTAACAAAAATTGCTGCTGAGGCGTCAGATTAGCGCTTGCCTCCCTGTAGTCCATACCTGTAGCTGTAGACCCATTAAGAAAATACCAGTCTGGCATTGGAACATACATGTTGCGCCGCTGAAACTCATGAATTGTTTTTACCTGGAATTTCCATTGCTCCCATTGAGAATCGTAATAATTACGATGGTGAGGATGCAAGAGCGATGCACAGGCATCACCGTGATATGGCCCATCCACATTTACAGACATTACGCCTGTAGTTTCAATGAACTTCCACATTTTGGGATAATAAATATCCTGCCATTTACTTGCAATGCAAACGCTTTGCCCAAAAAAACTACCGGGCTTATTAGTAGCCGGATCAATACAATCATATTCGGCTCCCCTACCCCTGGAAGCTACCTGCAGTTCATAGCCGCCTACAATTATATTGTTCTTTCTTGCATGTTCAGCAACTGTTTTCCAGATTGCGGTATATGAAGTATCAAGATTATCATGGCTGATTCCAGGCCAGGGCATTACATCAAGACGTTCAAAACCCAATTCCGCCATTTGATCTATTAACCGCTTCAGATCGTCAGCCCTGGTACTCGTCATTCCTGCACACAATAAACTCTCGGTAACCTGGGGTGCCAGCTTTCTATAAAACTTTCTATGTGCCAGGGATTGACGCTCTTTATCATCGGTATCATGCAACAATTCAAAACTTACAAAGGATTGAAATGTACTCTTGCTTTTAATCACCGCTTCGGGCCCAAAAGATAGTGTGCTCAGCAAAAGAGAAAAATGAATATTTCCTAACAGTATATCTTCATATGCATTTTGCGTGGCCCAGGTATCATACTCAGGGTCTACTTTCCATTTGGTAGTACTGCTTCCAAAACGTGCAGGATTTTCATTATCATTTACAGGATATAGTGTGGGTCCGCTGGCTTCAGGCGTAGCATTTACATTATTGAATGAATAATCACTCTCCACTGAAATCCTCTCTTTTTGATCGGGATTGATTGCTAAAACTTCACACTCTATCTTATTGATTACTATTTCCTTTCCGGATGTATTTTTTATCGTAATCCATTTTGCCATGACAGGTATCCCCTCATACATTTCATAATGAATGGCTACTTGTATTTTACTCAAAAAATCATATGTACGAAAGGGAGCTTCATAATTCATAATAATGTGCAACCCTTTTGAGGGCCAATCGGCTTTTGCTGCATTGTATTTTTGTGTCCATGGGTATCGCTGTTCCGGCGCCTTGATCTCTACTCCTGAAAAACGGAAATCATTAGTGCCGCCTTTGAATGTTTGATACCAATTGTTTAAAAGATATGCTTTCTCCGGCTGCCCATACATTCCGCCTACATTATACCAACTGCTATCTATCATGATCCTGGCCTCAGGTTTTATAGCTCTAAGGTATTCTGCATCATTGTAAAGGTTTTTTAAGCTAACACAAACGAGGTTATCTCCAATAAAAAACTCCCTGGAAATTAAACCGTTTGTTACCAATAATTTCCCCGATGAATTACCGTCTGTCTTTTCAAGATAAACCTTTACCGGGTGATTAATTTTGTTAATCAACCAATCCTTTTCATTCGTATATACAGGTAGCCTGACAACAGAAACAACGTTTTTGTTGTTCGCTATTGTATTCAGTATATCTGCCACATTGGTGTTAAGACCAGAAGGCTCGGGAGTTTTGCTTTCTTCTCTATATAACAAATCCTTTTCAGTATTCAACTTGCCAGTCAATTCACTAAGCCTCACCTCATACACAAGTCCGTCAAATGCCCTCAGACCATATGCACTACCTATAACAAACTCTCGAAGCATCTTCCGTGAACCCTTTACACGTTTTAGCTTTTTTCCGTTTACATATATGGCTACCATATCATTCCCTTCGCTTACCAACGCTAAATACAACCAGGTTTCTTGTAACAGTGAAGTAATAAAATGGGTAACTTCTCCGTCTATTATCAAATTCAATTCAGCCCCCTTTCTTACAATTCTATATCCCGAGCTTTTATCTCCATAACTCAATACATTTTTTATCTCCCCGTCATCTTGATTTTTCTGAACTGTTCCAGCCCTTATGGTTAATTCAAGTAATAAATGCTTAATGGGTTTTATTCTTCCATTTCCTAACCCGTAAGAGGCTGTCTCTTTAAAAAGAATTGAACCATCTCCTTTCAGTCGGTTGTGTGACGGGGCATCGGCAAAAAACAAGGGAGCCCCGTTCCTTTTTACATCATTCCCTTTGCCGGATAAATCCTTTAATGAATCCGGTGTTAGTACAAATGAAATATTTCCTGTCTTACCCATATTATAATGTGCCATTACTTTTAACTGGCCATTTGCACATATTGTTATACAAAATATAGCGCCAAGCAATAGCAGCCCATTTTTAACCAACCTGTTATCCATTAACCTAAAAATATTAATCATCAATTTTATTAGTGCTAATTCCCTTGTTTCGAATACAATTTGTATAACCCCGACTATGTAAAGTAGCTCAATCCAGAGGATCGAATGTACCTCCTGGCCAACCATTAGTTTGAGCTAAATTTGGGTTGGCATCAATATGACTTTTAGGAATAGCATAAAAATAATATTCGGGTTTTACATTAAAATCCAAAACATCTGTAGTTACCTTAACAAGGTTAAAGTTGGATATGTAATCATTGATGTCATCCATTCCCGAAGGAGCGGCTACATTCTCCTTAAGATACACCTGAAAACCATGCCTGCGTTTTAGTTCATTAAACCTTGTATCAAACTGGCGCAACCTTCTGAGATGGTCCCATCGTTTGCCTTCAAAAGCAAATTCCACAAAAGCTTCATCCAGGTAAGCATTTCTTATTTCCTGTTGTGTGGTTGCTGTTATACCATATTTATTATCAACACCGGGTAATATACCTGCCCTTTTTCGCAAATCAAATAAAACCTGCAATGCCTCAGATGTATTACCAATTTCATTAGCCGCTTCACCAAACGCCATGAGCAATTCCGCGAAACGAATTTCAGGCCAGTACGTACTTGTAAGTGAAACCGTAGCCTGTGTAATTTTCCGATCCATCATCTTTACTCTGTAAAAACTGGATAAAGTATTGCAACAGGTTCCGTCCATCCTTTCTCCATTAGGTTTTATATACGTCCATAAATTTTCATTAAGCGTAAACATATCCGCCAGGTAAGGTGGTGCACCGTTATAACCAATAGTAGCATAAAATCTTTCATCACGATGCCTGAACAATGTATCATAATTCATTGTTGCCGGGTTCCATTTGCTACCATCAATCATAGGAAAAGCATCTACCAGTTCTAACGATGGACCATCGTCCTGAGCAGCACCATTAGAATATTTATACGGACGAAGTCCCCCGGTAAAATAAGTAGCGCCGGGATTAGCATATGGCCGCACCATTATCCCTTCTTTATTAGGTTGCTGGTCCCATATATCTGCAAAATGATCCATCAACCCTTTCCCCTGGCTTTCGCAATACTGCTTTGCAGATAATGCAGCATTATATGCATCCTGCCACCTAGAGGCTAAACCTGAGGGATTAAACAAGGGAGATGCATAAAATAATAATACGCGTGCCTTAAATGCCATTGCTGCAGATTTATCTATCCGTCCATAATCATTACTAGCCCATGATGAAGGAAGTTTCGCGATGGCAGAGTCAATATCTTTTACAATTTGCACAAAACATTCTGAGGTAGAGTTTCTTTTTACTTTAAGGGAGTCCATGCTCATTGAGGGCTCCTGTACAGTTAACACTAATGGTACCCCGCCATATCCTTTAACCATCGAAAAATAAGCCCAGGCCCTCCAGAAAAAAGCCTGCCCTTTTAACGGATCTTTTTCAGCAGAAGTGAGTGTTCCCTGATCTATACTGGTTAATAATGTATTAATGGTTCTGATGGTGGCATATGGCCAGTTGTTATATGAATCAATAGTAGCTGTACCATACAGAAATACATTAAAATTATTATTTGCTACTGCTTCGTCGGTAACATTTCCTGTACCGACAGGCATTCCGGGCATTAGAGCATTATGAAATCCATTAACATAAGCCGACGCCAGTCCAACATTGTTCCAAACATCTTCCGGGTTGATGGCTGTAAGATTTTTTTGATCAAGCACTTTCTTACAACCTGCCGTAAGTAGCGTTGCTATAAGAGAAAATAGTATATAATATTTCTGTATCATGACGAATATTTGAATAATGATTGATTAGAACCCGTTTTGCGGCAAATAAATACCTGCCCGAGAAATGATCCTTTTCAGTATTGAATTATAAACTAAAGTGTAATATTTAACCCGAAGTTGAAAGTTTTCATATTGGGGTAACTCGCCAGGTTTCCAATTTCCGGGTCATAATCTTTAAACTTCGACAGAAAGAATAAATTAGTTCCGGTAAAACTTATGGTTATCCGTTGCATACTTATCTTTTTGAGCCATGCAGTAGGTAGGCTATACGACGCCGTTAGAGCCCTTAATCTTACATAGCCGCCATCTGAATACCAGAATGAAGAACTCATAGCACTATTGGGTTCACCAGGTCCCTGAAATTTAGGAAAAGTACCTTCAGGATTGTCGGGAGTCCACATGTCTCCCCACATGGTTGTTACCGATGCATCGAAGGGAAAAGCTCTGCCCCAATTGTCGGTATACAGTTTTTTATATCCAAAAGTAGATTGAAAGAAAGCACTGATATTGATACCTTTCCAGGCTACACCCAGATGAGCACCTGCGGTGTATGGGGCTGTTCCCTGACTGAACCTGGAAATTACCTGTCTGTCATATTGATCAATTTTCCCATCCGGAACGCCATCAATGCCCGATATATCCCTATAGTTGAGCGTTCCCAAAACTGGTTTTGCACCAAATATTGTATAATTTTCTGGCAGATCATCCAGCTCCTTTTGTGTACGAATTACCCCTGTAGAAACCAGTTCCGCTACATAACCCAAAGGTTTGCCATTAGGATTATCTACATCCAGAGCGCCACTTGCAACGTCCCTCTGCACTACTTTTGTAAATGCGTAACCAAAATTTCCACGAAGAGAATACGCAAAATCCCCAACCGTATTCTCATATCCCAGCTCAAGTTCATATCCACTTGATTTTACCCTTCCATAATTAACAGAAGGCAAAACACCACCAAAGGTTGTTGGGATGCTCACAATTCTTGACCCGAGAATGTCATATGTATTTCGATTCCAGTAGTTCAAAGACATGGTCAGATTAAAGGTTGTAGCAAGGTCAAAACCAAAATTCGTTGAGCTTGATTTCTCCCAGGTGAGGTTTGGATTTACCACACCGCCGTAAGCTATCACTGGCTGTAAAGCATTTCCGAAATATGCGTTTCCTGCCGGCACAAACTTATCCTGCCATTGCCAGGCGGCTACGCCATCATTTCCAGTATATCCCAATGAAGCACGTAATTTAAATTGCCGGAATGTTTTACTTAAATGTTTTCTGAAAAACTCCTCTTCTGATATTTTCCACCCTGCCGATACAGCAGGAAAGTAACCCCAGCGATGACCCGGCGCAAAAATAATAGACCCATCAGCACGCAAAGAAGCAGACAATAAATACTTCTGCTGGTAATTATAATTCAATCTACCTACATATGATTTTCTCCCCACAGTTGATTCGCTGCCACCACCCCATGAATCTGCATTATTGCCGCTTGTTGCAAAGTATTGATCGGTAGTTATAATAGGAAAATACTGGCGTGTTAAATTATTAGCGCTAAACGTTTGTTCAGATGTTTCAGAAACAAACATCACATCCAGAAAATGCTGTCCAAATGCCCTGCCATAAGAAAGCTGCGTATTAAACTGGTAGGATCCGGTATTGGAGTTGCTGGTACCCAGTGTAGGCACTCCAGGATAAGGCGCCTTTACAACGCTCAGCAATGTATCAGTGAAGATTTTTTGTGTGCTTCCTGTTCGTTTATAATTGTATAAGGTGGGTTGTACCTGGTATACTTTTCCTTCCCCCATAGTATTATTCCTGCTATAGGAAACACTTAAAGCAAGCCCTTTTATAAATGGAATTTTATACTGCAATGTCATTAAAGCATCCAGCCCCCTGCTTGCTGAACGATTGTACCCGGACTCGTCAAACAAACCTATCGGATTACCGATCCATCCGGGATTTACAAGGTTTCCATTAATATAAGGAGGTACATAAAAGAAAAACTGGCTCAATTTTCCATACATTGCCGAAAGATCATCGGCACCTCCGAAATTCGGCTGCTGACGCGTATTATAGTTAGTGCTTAATTGCATGCTTGCCGTAAGCCCTTCCACAATCGTAGCATCCAGACTTGCCCTTACATTATATCTCTTAAACTTCAATTTTTCCAAAAAGCCACTTTGATTCATAAAATTTCCACTCATAAAATATTTAATCCTTTCATTACCCCCTGAAACATTTAGCGCGTGATCAGTAGAAGACGGAGTAACATAAGCATAGTCAAGATAATTGTACCCGCCTGTTCTTTGCAGTTCGTTTAATTCATCTTCGCCAAACCATGCATAGCCAAGGTTTGCATTAGACCACATGTTATTCAATTCTCCACTGCGACGGGCTTCAAGCAACCCAGGCCTTGAAGTTGGCTTCTCAAACATGTAGGTTGCATTGTAGGTTATTGTTGGCTTTCCTACTTTACCTTTTTTGTAGTTACCATAATAACACCGTTCGACGAACGGGCTCCATATATCGAAGAAGTAGCGCCGTCTTTCAATACTGTTATGTCTTCTATGTCGTTAGCATTAAGGGCATCAAAGCTTATTTTATCTCTAATAACCCCATCAATTACAAAAAGTGGTGGACTGTAATTCCATGATGCATCCGATCTTACACGTACATTTGAAGATACTCCGGGCACCCCCGTTCCCTGCGCTACAAAAACACCCGCCAAACGACCTGCAAGAACATTCGAAAGATTAGATGTAGGAACCAGCGTAAGTTCCTGCCCCTTTATGCTGCTTACCGCCCCTGTAACATTTTCCTTTTTCTGAGAACCGTAACCAATTACCACAACCTCCCCAAGAGAATTGCTGCTTGGTTTCATCGTCACGTTAATTGATTTGCGATTGTTAACAGGAATACTTTCAGCTATATAATTAACGTATGTAAACTCTAAAACAGCATTAGGTACTGCCATAATACTAAAATCACCATTATCATTTGTCATGGTACCGGAGGAAGATCCCTTTATCTTGACTGAAACGCCAGATAACGGTTCTTTGCCGTCGGAAACATTGCCAGAGATTAAAATAGTTTGCGCAGTAAGGCTAGTGCAAACAAACAGAAAAAATATCAAAGATGTAATGGCAATCGTTCTGACAGTGAGTCCACGATCAGAAACGGTTACACGGGAAAAGCAGAGTCGCGAATTCATAACTTTTTTGTTTACGAGCTTTAAAATTTAGTTTGGTATAATAATTAAAAGCATCATAGATATCATCTATATAATTTCTACTGATGCAATTATCTGTAAAGGCTGACTAGTAAAAGCAGCCCATTAGAAAACCTGTTTGAATCTTCATAAGCAATATCGTTGCAACAATTATTTCGAATTAAACACTAATACTACTTTCTGATACAATATTATTTACATCACTTCTGTTTATCTATGCGAAATCTCACTTTTATTGATACTTATTTTACATAATTCTTAAACGAATTAGCAAGTATTGTAAAGACTAATCTATTTAATGAAAATTTCAGTGTTGATGAAATCAGTAGAGAAATCGGTATTTCCAGGGTGTAACTTTACCGAAAAGTAAAATCAGTACTTGATTGCGTGCGCCGATCAAATTGACCATGCGCAGCGATTCTCCTTTTAGTTCCAGGCGGTTTGCATGATGAACGATCCTATCCAGAATGGCATCGGCGATAGTTTGCTCCCCGATAATCTCATACCATTTACTGAAAGGGACCTGGGAGGTAATGATCAGGGCGCTTTTGCCATGTTGATCTTCCACCGGTTCCATCAATGCTGTGCGGCTTTAAGCGTCCAGCGGTTGTAATGAGGAAAGCAGATTTGTATATAAGGGTGTCAACCGATGAACAAGCAGACAGAGGGTATTCTCAACGTGACCGGGAAGATCGTTTGAGAAAGTGAAGAAATTGACCAAAGGGAATATATAAAAATTGGAGCACGAAGAAAAAAGAATGATAGTGAGTTCGATGTTCCCCGAATTTCTGGAATTTGACGGAACACGACATCGAACTCAAAGATTAAATTCTGCGATAACTCTTATGTATCAGAATAC